>CAVPEE010000064.1:0-65648 GCA_963702825.1 uncultured Alphaproteobacteria bacterium | reverse complement strand
TCCGACGCGCCCTTCCACTCCGCAAGGGCGTCGTACATTCGCCGACACGACGAAGCGCGATGGACGAGGCGCGGCGCATCTCACTGCTGACGGCTATCGCACGGTCGCGGCACTGGATCGAGGCGATCCTCAAGCACCCCGCGGTCGACTTTGGCGCGATCGGCAAACACGAAAAGCTGGCCGAGCGCCATGTCCGATTCTTGGCGCCCCTCACCTATTTGTCGCCGCGCATCATTCAGGCCATCGCGGAGGGCCGCGCGCCTGCTGACGTGACCGTCACGCGGCTCACACGAAACCTTCCGCTGCCCTGAACCGAACAGGAAGAGCAGCTCGGCCTCGGCTGATCCGGCTCGCCTCCAGCCCTGGCGAAGCAGCGAAACCGCGCACACGGGCGGGTCGCGTCGCCGCTCCGCGCCGTCAAACCGGCCGCATGCGAGCGGGTCCAGGAGGCGCGAACCGGTCTCGCGCGCCCGCTGGCAAATTCCGGAGATTGAAAATCGGCATTGGAGACCGGGCGCTCAAAATCGCCGCGACCCGCCCGGTTCCGTCAGTCTCCAATCTCCGCGTCCGCAGAGGCCCGCAGAATGCGGGGCTCTGCGCCGCATATGGCGAAGTCTCCCAATTCCGAGAATGCGTGGCTGGGGCGGGAGGATTCGAACCTCCGGATGGCGGAATCAAAATCCGCTGCCTTACCACTTGGCTACGCCCCAATGCGTCGCAAGGCTCGAGCGGCCTTGGCGGAAAGCGGGCGGACAATAGTTCCGGGTGTCCCGCGCCGCAATGGCCGAGCCGGACGAAATTTGCCCCGTCTCGACACTGCGGCGGGTTCCGATCATTCGCAATCGGCATAGCTGCCTAGTCGACGCCTCTTCCGCGGGCCTGCTCCCGCTTAGATCGCTTCAGCGTGGACATTGCCGGAGGAACGATGGAAATGTGCGCGATTGGCCCAGGCGCTCGGCTTGAAGACAATGCAAGTCGCCGATCTCATCTTGCCGGTGTTCGCGGTGATCGTGACCGGATGGCTCGCCGGCTATCTGGGATATGTCGCGCGCGACCTGTCCGACGCCTTGATCCACTTCGCCTATAACGTCGCGATGCCGGCGCTGCTGATTGTCACGATCGCGCACGAGCCGGCGCGATCCCTCCTGGCGTGGCGCTTTCTGGTTGCGTTTGGCGGCGGGTCTCTGCTGTGCTTCGTGATTGTCTTTGCGGCGTTGCGCGCTTTCGGCGGCCAAGGGCTTGCAGGCGCGGCCATGCTGGGATGGGCCGCCTCGATGACGAATACCGGCTTCGTCGCGCTTCCGGTCCTCCAGGCGACTTACGGGGCGCCGGCGGTGTTGCCCGCGGCGATCGCGACGGTGTTCGTCGCGGTGGTCATGTTCCCCGCAGCGGTGCTCATGCAGGAGCTTGATCCCCATGGCTCGGGCGGATCGGTCTTCGCGCCTGGGAAGCTCGCTCGCCACGTGATCCTCAATCCCATGGTGCTTTCGACCTTAGTCGGCATCGCCTGGGCCGCGGCAGGCGTTCCGATGCCAGGACCGGTGAACGCCTATCTCCAAATATTGGCGGACGCCTTGACGGCCTGCGCTCTCTTCGCCATCGGCCTTGGCGTGTCGATCGAGGGCCTGCGGTCCAACATTGGCCGCTCGGCCGCGCTCGCGGCGGTCAAGCTCGGGCTGATGCCGCTCATCGTGCTCGGCCTTTCGATCGCGCTTAAGCTGGAGCCCCTCACCCTCACCGCCGCCGTCGTATGCGCGGCGGTTCCGACCGCCAAGACGGTCTACATCCTTTCCGGCGAATATCACTGCGAGGAGGCGACCGTCGCCGCGACCATCTCTCTCACGACATTGTGCTCGATCGGCACGCTCATCGTCTGGATCTATGTTTTGACCAAGTTTTTTCCGCTGGCGTGAGCAGGCGAGCGCCGCGGGCGCTCGCCAATCTCCTAAGATAAGGCGCCAGCAGCAATCGTCTTTGCGAAGGCGGTGAGATCAGCGTTGGAGCCGCAAACGAGAACGCCGACCCGCTCGTCGCGCTCCGGTTGATAGGCGCCGCTCGCGATGGCGGCGAAGGCCGCCGCGCCGCCCGGCTCGGCGATGATCGAGTGATCCGCCCACAGCCGGCGCTGCGCCTCGGCGATGGCCGCGTCCTTGACCAGGACGACGCCGCTGACGAAGCTCCTGGCGATATCGAAATCGAGTTCGCCAACCCGCTTTGCGCCGAGCGAATCCGCGGCGAGCGAGTTGACGGTTACGTCAACCGGCTTATGCGCCTCCAGCGCAGCGTGAAGCGCGCGCGAACCTTCCGGCTCGACGCCGACGACCTTGACGCGGCCTTGAAACCAGGCGGCCACACCGGCGATAAGCCCGCCGCCGCCGACCGCAATGAGGACCGTGTCGAGCTTCTCAAGGCCCAGTCGTTCGAGATCCTCCTCCCACTCGAGCGCCACCGTACCCTGTCCGGCGACCGTCTCCACTGCGTCGTAAGGATGAATCAAGAGCGCGCCGCTCTCGGCGACATACGCGTCGCATCGCTCCTGGGCCTCGGCATAAGCCGCGCCGCCAATCATCGCTTCCGCGCCGTAAGCCTTGATCTTCGCGATCTTGGCGGGCGAGGCGATTTCCGGCACGAAGACGCGCGCGCGGATCCCGAGCTTCTGGGCGGCGAAAGCGACGGCGGCGCCGTGATTGCCGCCCGAGGCGGTGGCGCAACCGGCCGCGGACGTGAGTCGCGTGAGGAGATTATGGAAGGCACCCCGCGCTTTGAACGAACCTGTCGCCTGCAGGCATTCAAGCTTGAGCGACAGCGGCGGCGCGTCGGCAGTCGGCGACGCCGTCTCGAGGAGCGGCGTGCGGCGGATGTGGCCGCGAATACGCGCATGGGCCGCGCGGATGTCGGAAGGGGCGACGGTGACTGTCATCGTCAAATGCGAGCCTTCAACGCCTCTTGAGTCTTCCTGGGCAGCGCCGCAAGAATCATCGCGTAGCTCTGTCGGATATATTGCTTCAGATCATGGTCGCTGAAAGAGTGCGTGTCGACGCGCTGCATCCACAGAAGTCCACGAGAGGCGAGATACGGCGCGGGCCGCAGGCCTGGCAATTCGCTCAGGATCGCGAAACTCGTCTTCGAGCATTTGAAGGTGACGGCGAATTCATCGCCATGCGACCAGCCGCCGATGGCGAACACCTTGCCGCCGATCTTCCAAACGCTTGCGTCGCCCCATTGGACGACATGCGTGGCGTGCGGCAGGCTTCCGCAGAACGCATCATAGTCTTTGCGCGTCATCGCTGCCTTGCCGCCGCTCACAGTCAGGTTTTTCCGCGCGCTCTTCGACGACCGAGAGGCGACAGGACCTGCCATTCTCTTCCGCGTTTCGTGTGATTCCAAGGGGTTGCGGCGCCATTTCCTTCCGACCGGGCCGCCTTGGACCGGGTTGACTCGCCGGTCCGCAAAGAAGGGTCTTCGTTACGCGCTCAACGCCATCCGGCCGCGGCGACGGCCTCGAACCATGCCCTTTCAAAAACCACAATACCACAGATTCTGATTTTCTGCAACCAATTGCGTGAAAGACCTTGCGCGTCCGAATTGCCACGAACCTCGCCGGCCTAGAGCTTAATCACGTCCTTCAGCTCGCGCAGGCGGTCGAGTTTCTCTTGCGCGAGTTGCTTCTGGTCGTCCTTCGCGTCAGCGAGGTCTTCCTCCGCGTTCTTGATCTCCTCCCCGAGCTTGTCGGCGCTGAGATTCTCGAACGGGATAGCGGTTTCGGCGAGCAAGATAAGACCCGCTTTACTCGCGTCGGCAAAACCCCCACGCACGAACACGCGACTGTGCTTGCCCTCGGCGTCGTCGATTCCGACGACTCCGGCGCGCATCGCGGTCATCACCGGCGCGTGGTCGCTGAGCACCTGGAAGTCGCCCTCGGAGCCGGGCACGAGCACCGCCTGAGCGGAGCCGTTGAACAGCACCTTGTCCGGCGACACGAGCTCGAAATGGAAAGTCGTCGGCATGGCCTTCTCCGGGCGCGGCGCTCTTAAGCCTCAGCCGCGAGCTTCTTGGCCTTCTCGACCGCCTGCTCGATCGTGCCGACCATGTAGAACGCGGCCTCGGGCAGATTGTCGTACTTGCCTTCGACGATGCCCTTGAAGCCCTTGACGGTATCCTCGATCTTGACCTGCACGCCGGGCGTGCCGGTGAAGACGGCGGCGACGTCGAAGGGCTGTGACAGGAACCGCTCGATCTTCCGCGCCCGTGCGACGATCTGCTTATCCTCTTCCGACAATTCGTCCATGCCGAGGATCGCTATGATGTCCTGCAGCGCCTTGTAGCGCTGAAGAACCTGCTGCACCTGCCGGGCGACATTGTAGTGCTCCTCGCCGACAATCGCGGCGGTCAACATGCGCGAAGTCGAGTCGAGCGGATCGACCGCCGGATAAATGCCTTTTTCCGAGATCGCGCGGGAGAGCACGGTCGTCGCGTCCAGATGGGCGAACGAGGTCGCCGGCGCCGGATCGGTCAGGTCGTCCGCGGGCACATAGATCGCCTGCACCGAGGTGATCGAGCCCTTGGTCGTCGTGGTGATGCGCTCCTGCAAGGCGCCCATGTCGGTGGCGAGCGTCGGCTGGTAACCAACCGCAGAAGGAATGCGGCCAAGCAGCGCCGAGACTTCCGAACCGGCCTGGGTAAAACGGAAGATGTTGTCGATGAACAGCAGCACGTCCTGGCCCTGGTCGCGGAAATGCTCGGCGACGGTGACGCCGGCCAGACCAACACGCATACGTGCGCCGGGCGGCTCGTTCATCTGGCCAAACACCAGCGCACATTTCGATTTAACGTTCGAATCGGGATCATGGGGATCGGCATTGACCTTCAATTCGATGAATTCGTGATAGAGATCGTTGCCCTCGCGGGTGCGTTCGCCGACGCCCGCGAATACCGAATTGCCGCCGTGGGTCTTGGCGACGTTGTTGATCAGTTCCTGGATCAGCACCGTTTTGCCCACGCCGGCGCCGCCGAACAGTCCGATCTTGCCGCCCTTGGCGTAAGGCGCGAGCAGGTCGACAACCTTGATGCCGGTGATGAGAATCTGGGCCTCGGTCGACTGATCGACATAGGACGGGGTTGGCTGATGAATCGCCCGGCGATCGTCCATCTTGATCGGTCCGGCTTCATCCACGGGTTCGCCGACCACGTTCATGATGCGCCCGAGCGTGCCCTCGCCGACCGGCACTGAGATCGGCGCGTTGGTGTCAGTGACTTCCTGACCGCGCACCAAGCCTTCGGAGATGTCCATGGCGATGCAGCGCACGGTGTTCTCACCCAGATGTTGCGCAACTTCGAGCACGAGGCGATTGCCGTTGTTGGTCGTCTCGAGCGCATTGAGAATGGGCGGCAGGTAGCTGTCGAACTTGACGTCGACGACAGCGCCGATCACCTGGGTGACGCGGCCGGTGGCGTTGGAGACATTCGCCATATTGACGTCCTCGTTCGTAAGCTGTGCGGGTGGCGGCGCTGGTCAGACAGCCTCGGCGCCGGAGATGATCTCGATCAGTTCCTTGGTGATCATCGCCTGGCGGGTGCGGTTGTAGCGAAGCGTGTATTTCTGCACCATTTCGCCGGCGTTGCGGGTCGCGTTGTCCATCGCGCTCATCTGCGCGCCGAAGAACGAAGCCGCGTTTTCAAGCAATCCGCGATAAACCCGCACCGTCACGGCGCGCGGCAAGAGCTCGGCGAGGATTTCTCCCTCGTCAGGCTCGTAGTCGTAAACCGGCGCGGTCTCATCTTTTGCGCCAAGCTCCGGCGGGATAAGCTGCTGGGCGGTGGGGATCTGCGCGATCACCGACCTGAAGCGCGAGTAAAACAGCGTGCAGACGTCAAACTCGCCTTTATCGAACAGCGCGATCACCTTTTCAGCGATCGGCTTGGCGGTCTCGTAGGTGATCGTGCGCACGGCGCGCAGGTCGATCAGCTCCAGGATCTGCCTCTCATGCGTTCGGCGAAGCTGATCATAGCCTTTCTTGCCGACGCAAAGAATCTTGACCGTCTTGCCTTGCCCCGCAAGCGAATTGGCCTTCTCGCGCGCGAGGCGCACGATGGCGGTATTGAACGCGCCGCACAGCCCGCGCTCGCCGGTGCATACGAGCAGCAGGTGAGTCTGGTCCGAGCCGCTGCCGACCAGCAGCCGCGGACCCTGGCCGTCGGTCGCCGCGCCGGCCAGATTCGTCAGCACCGTTTCGACTTGCTCCGCATAGGGACGCGCCAATTCCACCGCGCCTTGCGCGCGACGCAACTTCGACACCGCAACCATCTGCATGGCCTTGGTGATCTTCTGCGTCGACTTGACCGACGCGATCCGGTTCCGAAGCTCCTTTAGCGACGGCATCGCTCAACGCCTCCACGGGCGCCCGCTTGAAGAGCGGCGCACGGCTTGATGAGGAATCGGCTCATCTTAGGCAAAGGTCCCAGCGTAAGATTCCACCGCCGTCTTGAGCTTGGCTTCGACGTCATTGGGCAGATCGCTTGAGGAGCGGATCGAAGCCAGAATATCCGGGTTCTTCGCCCGCAGAAAACTGAGGAGGCCGTCTTCAAACGGCCGAACCTTGTCGAGCGGCAATTTGTCGAGGAAGCCGTTGACGCCGGCGTAGATGACGCAGACCTGCTCTTCCATCTTGAGCGGCGAGAACTGCGGCTGCTTGAGAAGCTCGGTCAGACGCGCGCCGCGATTGAGCAAGCGCTGTGTGACCGCGTCGAGATCGGAGCCGAACTGGGCGAAGGCCGCCATTTCACGATATTGCGCGAGTTCGCCCTTGATCTTGCCGGCGACCTTCTTGGTCGCCTTTGTCTGCGCCGCGGAACCGACGCGCGAAACCGAAAGACCGACGTTCACCGCCGGTCGGACGCCCTGGTAGAACAGGTCCGTCTCCAGGAAGATCTGACCGTCGGTGATCGAAATGACATTGGTCGGGATGTAGGCCGACACGTCATTGGCCTGCGTCTCGATGATAGGCAGCGCGGTGAGCGAGCCCGACCCGTTGTCCTTGTTAAGCTTGGCGGCGCGCTCGAGCAGGCGGGAGTGAAGATAGAACACGTCGCCCGGATAGGCCTCGCGGCCGGGCGGGCGGCGCAGCAGGAGCGACATCTGGCGATAGGCGACCGCTTGCTTGGAGAGGTCATCGTAAACAATGACCGCGTGCATGCCGTTGTCACGGAAGAACTCGCCCATCGCGCAGCCGGAAAACGGCGCCAGAAATTGCATCGGGGCCGGGTCGGAAGCGGTGGCGGCGACGATGATCGAATATTCGAGCGCGCCGTGCTCCTCCAGGACCTTGGCGAACTGAGCGACCGTCGAACGTTTCTGCCCGACCGCAACGTAAACGCAGTACAGCTTCTTCGACTCGTCGTCGCCCTGGTTCAGCGGCTTCTGATTGAGAATGGTGTCGAGGGCGATCGCGGTCTTGCCCGTCTGCCGGTCGCCGATGATGAGCTCGCGTTGGCCGCGGCCGATCGGGATCATGGCGTCGATCGCCTTCAGGCCCGTCGCCATCGGCTCGTTCACCGACTTGCGGGGAATGATGCCCGGCGCTTTGACATCCACGCGCGCGCGTTTTTCCGTGTTGATCGGGCCTTTGCCATCGATCGGGTTGCCCAACGCGTCGACGACGCGGCCGAGAAGCGCCTTGCCGATTGGCACGTCGACGATGGCGCCGGTGCGCTTGACCGTCTGGCCTTCCTTGATCTCCCGGTCGCCGCCGAAAATGACGATGCCGACGTTGTCGCTCTCGAGGTTGAGCGCCATGCCGCGCGTGCCGTTCTCGAATTCGACCATCTCGCCGGCCTGAACCTTGTCGAGACCGTAGGCGCGCGCGATGCCGTCGCCGACGCTCAGCACCTGCCCGACTTCGGTGACGTGCGCCTCAGCGCCGAAGTTGGCG
This sequence comes from uncultured Alphaproteobacteria bacterium, assembly GCA_963702825.1. Taxonomy (GTDB): domain Bacteria; phylum Pseudomonadota; class Alphaproteobacteria; order Rhizobiales; family Beijerinckiaceae; genus Roseiarcus. The sequence goes on along the minus strand of CAVPEE010000064.1, from coordinate 57,720 downwards.
ATCTGAGTCTTGAGGATCGAGGAAATTTCAGCGGCGCGGATATCCATCAGCCGACCTCTTTCATGGCAAGGCGAATTGCGTTGAGTTTGGTTTTGAGCGAGCCGTCGACCATGCGCGACCCAAGCTTGACGATCAAGCCGCCGATAATCGAAGGATCGACTTTCATGTCGAGATCGACTTCCCGGCCACCGGACGCCGCGCGCAACGAGTCCTTAAGCGAGGCCACGTTCGCATCGGTCAAGGCGGCGGCGCTGGTGACCTCAGCCCGCGTCACGCCCCGGGACTTGTCGTACAACTTGCGATAGTCCGCGATCATTTCGCGGACGAAGTACAGCCGGCGCTTCGTCGCCACGAGCCTGAGGAAATTCGCGGCCACGCCACCAATTCCCGCCTGCGCGAGGATGGCGTCGAGGGCCTTGAGCTGGTCGGCAGCCGAAAAGACGGGGCTCCGCACCAGCCGTTCCAGGTCAGGGCTTTCGGTGATGAGGGCGTCGAACCTCGCCAACGCGTCTGCGACGGCCTCGCCCTCGCGCTGGTCCTGGGCGAGCGAAAACAGGGCGGACGCGTAACGTCCGGCCACGCCGGAAACAACCGTGTCTTCCTCTGCCACGCCGCCACCTCAGATGACGATTAAGCCCAGCCGCGCCGACTCTCCGAAGGCCGCCCGAACCCCGGAAATTCTTGACGATTCCGCGCTCAAAACCAAGCGCTCGGCCAAAGCCTGCCCGAAAGGCTGGGTTGCCTAACATAGGCGTTTTGCAGGCGCAACCCGCAGGAAGCGCGCGCGGCGTACCGTCTCATCGCGTGGCCAAATGACGACGCGAGGGAGCCTGTTTCGCCGCGAGCCAATCGGCCCTTAAGCGCGCTTCAAATCCCTTTCGGTTTCACGCAAGCACTTCGCCAATGCCGCGTCGGCTATCGAGCGCAGCGACGCGGCCAGGGCCTCGAGCGCAGCCTCCCGCGCCGAGCCGCGCTTGAAGACGAGCCTGACCAGGCGCGACGCGCCGTCGCCAACAATCTTCAAGCCGACGATCCCGGCGCCCGAACGCCGCCAGTCGACATAAGCGAGAAGGGGCGCGAGCGTCGCCCCCTGCCCGGCTGACGCGAGATGACGCAAAGTCTCGAGGCTCGTCCCGCGGACGTCGGCGCCGAGCGTCGTCCTCTCCGCCGCATTACAGAGCGCCAACGCCTGATCGCGCAGGCAATGACCCTCGGCCAGTAGAAGGAGGGTGCTCGGATCGATCTCCTCAACGCCGATCGAAGCGCGCCCGCGCTGTTTCGTATGCCCGGAAAAGACGAGGAAGAAAGGCTCATCGTAAAGCTCGGTCGACGCCAGCTTGGCGTCTCGCGGGTCGGTCGCAATGACCACTGCGTCGAGGGCGCCATCGCGCAAGCGCTGAAGAAGCCGGTCGGTCAGATCCTCCACCAGATAGAGCGGCGTCTGCGGCAGCGCCTCGGCAAGCCCCGGCAGGGCGATCGGCAGCAGATAGGGCGCGACGGTCGTGATCACGCCGAGGCGCAGTTCGCCGGCGAAGGGATCACGCGCCGCATCGGCGGCGGCGCTTACGCCCGCCGCTGCGGCCAGCGTCGCGCGCGCCTGCGCCACGACGGTCGCCGCCCGGTCGCTGACGCGGACGCCGCGGCCTTCTCGATCGAACAGACGAAGGCCGAGTTCCACCTCAAGCTTAAGGATTTGACCGCTCAACGTCGGCTGACTTACGTTGCAAGCCGCCGCAGCGCGGCCAAAATGGCCGTGGTCGGCGACCGCAACCACATATTCGAGGTCTCGAAGGTTCATGGACAACATGATCGGCCGCGCCGATCACTTGTCAAGGGACAATCGATTGGACCTATCGCGTCTCGCGGCTTATCGACAACCGGACGAGATGGCAGTGACGCGGAAGCGCCATATGCGGCGGCTATGGTCGTCCTCCATCAATCCGGATCTTCGACGGCGCGAGAAGCTGAACACGATTGGAGGAAAGCATGACAGTGAAAGCAAATGCCCGGTTGTGGGCGACGGCGAGCGCGAGGGCAAGTATGCTGAAAAGTCGGATGCGATGCGGGCGTTCGCGAACAGCGACTGGTGGCCGGAGCAGCTTAATCTCAAGGGCCTGCAACACGATTCGCCGCTCGTTGATCCGATGGGCGGAGAGTTCGACTACGCCAAGGAATTCGAGAGCCTCGACCTGAACGCCGTCATCAATGACCTCAAGGCTTTGATGACCGACTCGCAGGACTGGTGGCCGGCGGACTTCGGCCATTACGGGCCGCTGTTCATCCGGATGGCGTGGCACAGCGCGGGCACCTACCGCGTCCACGACGGCCGCGGTGGAGCGGGATACGGTCAGCAGCGCTTTGCGCCGCTCAACAGCTGGCCGGACAACGCGAGCCTCGACAAGGCGCGGCGCCTGTTGTGGCCGATCAAGCAGAAATACGGTCGCAAGATCTCATGGGCCGACCTCCTGATCCTGACCGGAAACGTGGCTCTCGAATCGATGGGCTTCAAGACGTTCGGTTTTGGCGGTGGCCGCACAGACAGCTGGGAGCCTGACGATACCATCTACTGGGGTCCGGAAGGCGAGTGGCTGGCGGATGAGCGCTATTTCGGCGACCGCGAGCTGCAGCATCCGCTTGGCGCGGTCCAGATGGGTCTCATCTACGTCAATCCGGAAGGGCCAAACGGCAAGCCGGATCCGATCGCGGCGGCGCGGGACATCCGCGAAACGTTCAAGCGCATGGCGATGAATGACGAAGAAACCCTCGCGCTGATCGCCGGCGGACATACCTTCGGCAAAACCCACGGCGCCGCCGATGCGAAGGTCAATGTCGGCCCTGAACCCGAGGGTGCGGCGATCGAGGACCAGGGCCTCGGCTGGAAAAATAAATTCGGCACAGGCAAGGGCAATGACGCAATCACCAGCGGCATCGAAGTCATCTGGACCACGACGCCGACCCAATGGAGCAACAACTTCTTCCAGAACCTGTTCGGCTACGAATGGGAGCTGACCAAGAGCCCGGCGGGCGCCTTTCAATGGACCCCGAAGGGCGGCGCGGGAGCGGACACGGTGCCGGATCCGCACGACAAGTCGAAGCGCCGCTCGCCCTCCATGCTGACTACCGACCTCGCCCTGCGGCTCGACCCGGCTTACGAGAAGATCGCGCGGCGTTTTTATGAGCATCCGGACGAATTCGCGGACGCCTTCGCTCGTGCGTGGTTCAAGCTCACGCATCGCGATATGGGTCCGATCGTCCGCTACCTCGGCCCGCTCGTGCCGAAGGAAACCTTGATCTGGCAGGACCCGATTCCGGCCGTGAACCATCCGCTGGTCGGCGAGAAGGACATCGCTGATCTCAAGGCGAAAATCCTCGGCTCCGGGCTCGGCGTCTCCGAACTGGTCTCGACGGCCTGGGCGTCGGCGTCGATCTTCCGCGGCGGCGACAAGCGCGGCGGCGGCAACGGCGCGCGCATTCGCCTTGAGCCGCAGAAGGGTTGGGACGTCAACCAGCCGGCGCAATTGGCCAAGGTTCTTGGAAAACTCGAGGAAATCCAGAAGGCATTCAACGCTTCGGCGTCCGGCGGCAAGAAAGTCTCGCTTGCCGACCTGATCATTCTCGGCGGCGGCGCCGCGATCGAGAAGGCGGCGAAGGACGCCGGAACGGATGTGAAGGTCCCCTTCACGCCGGGCCGGATGGACGCATCGCAGGATGAAACCGACGTCGAGTCCTTCGAGCCGCTCGAGCCGACCGCGGACGGGTTCCGCAACTACTATCGCGGCAAGCAGCGTCTCAAGCCCGAGCAACTCCTGATCGACCGGGCGCAGTTGCTCACCCTAACGGCGCCTGAGCTGACGGTGTTGGTTGGCGGACTGCGCGTGCTCGGCGCCAATGCAGGAGGCTCCAAGCACGGCGTGTTCACCAAGCGGCCGGGGACGCTGACCAACGACTTCTTCGCGAACCTCCTCGATATGAGCACGGAATGGAAACAGGCCGAAGGCTCGGAAGGTGTCTATGAGGGGCGCGACCGCAAGTCGAACGAGGTCAAGTGGACCGCGACACGCGCGGATCTCATTTTCGGCTCGCACGCACAGCTCCGGGCGCTGGCCGAGGTCTATGGGTCGTCCGACGGGAAAGAGAAGTTCGCCCAGGACTTCGCCAAGGCGTGGGCCAAGGTCATGAACCTTGACCGCTTCGACCTCGTCTACAGCAAGGCGCCCCTCGCCATGGCGGCGGAGTAGCGAGTTTAGTCACCCCGGTCGCAAGACCGGGCCGGGAGAATACAGAGGCCGCGCAGGATGTTCTCCTGCGTGGCCTTTGTGGTCTTTAGGGTAGCGCTCCTGATCCTTCTCCCTCCGGGAGAAGGTGGCCGCGCGAAGCGCGGACGGATGAGGGAACCCTCACCCCTACCCTCTCCCGTTGGAGAGGGGCACTGCACGGAGCAAACCGAGCGTCGTGCTCCCTCGGGCTCGAATCCCGTTCCCTTCCAGCGCGCGCCCTGCTATCCCGCGCCCCATGACCGCCCACGCAATCGAGAATATCCGAAACTTCGCGATCATCGCCCATATCGATCATGGCAAGTCCACGCTCGCCGACCGTCTCATCCAGCAGACGGGGACGATGGCGGAGCGCGACATGGTCGAGCAGGTGCTCGATTCCATGGACATCGAGCGCGAACGCGGCATCACCATCAAGGCGCAGACGGTGCGCCTCGAATACAGAGCCCAGGACGGGAAACCTTACATCCTCAACCTCATGGACACGCCCGGCCACGTTGACTTCGCCTACGAGGTCTCGCGGTCGCTCGCGGCGTGCGAGGGCTCGCTCCTGGTGGTCGACGCGAGCCAGGGGGTCGAGGCGCAGACGCTGGCGAACGTCTATCACGCCCTCGACGCTGGGCATGAGATCGTGCCCGTCCTCAACAAGATCGACTTGCCTGCCGCGGAGCCCGAGCGGATCAAGGAGCAGATCGAGGACGTGATCGGCCTCGACGCGTCGGACGCTGTGCCGATCTCGGCCAAGACGGGGCTCAACATCGATCTCGTGCTTGAGGCGATCGTGAAGCGCCTGCCCCCGCCCAAGGGCGACGAGACCGCTCCGCTTAAAGCGCTCCTCGTCGACTCCTGGTACGATGCCTATCTCGGGGTCGTCGTCCTCATTCGCGTGATCGACGGGACGCTCAAGAAGGGCTCGCGCATCCGCATGATGGCCGCAGACGCCGTCTACGAGGTCGATCGCATCGGCGTCTTCCGGCCGAAGATGATTGAGATCGCCGCCCTTGGCCCGGGCGAGGTCGGCTACATCACCGCCCAGATCAAACAGGTCGCGGACACGCGCGTCGGCGACACGATCACCGACGAGCGCCGTCCCACCCATGACGCGCTGCCTGGATTCAAACCAGCGCAGCCGGTCGTCTTCTGCGGCCTCTTCCCGACCGATGCGGCCGACTTCGAGGATTTGCGCGCGGCGATGGGCAGGCTCAGGCTCAACGACGCAAGCTTCTCCTATGAGATGGAGACGTCGGCGGCGCTCGGCTTCGGCTTTCGCTGCGGTTTTCTCGGCCTTCTGCATCTCGAAATCATCCAGGAGCGGCTCGAGCGCGAATTCAACCTCGATCTCATCGCGACCGCGCCATCGGTCATCTACAAGATCGCGCTGACCGATAAGTCGGAGATCGAGCTGCACAATCCGGCCGACATGCCGGACGTGGTCAAGATCGCCGAGATCAGGGAGCCGTGGATCAAGGCGACCATCCTCACCCCCGATGACTACCTCGGCGCAATTCTGAAACTCTGCCAGGACCGGCGCGGGGTGCAGATCGACCTCAATTACGTGGGAAAAAGGGCGATGGTGGTTTACGAACTGCCGTTGAACGAGGTCGTGTTCGACTTCTATGACCGGCTGAAATCGATCTCCAAGGGCTACGCGTCGTTCGACTATCAGATCACCGACTATCGCGCTGGCGATCTGGTCAAGATGTCGATTCTGGTCAACGCCGAGCCGGTCGACGCGCTGTCCATGCTCGTCCACCGCGATCGCGCCGAGGCGCGCGGCCGAGCGATGGTCGAGAAGCTGAAGGACCTCATCCCGCCGCACATGTTCCAGATCCCGGTCCAAGCGGCGATCGGCGGCAAGATCATCGCCCGCGAGACGATCCGGGCGTTGCGCAAGGACGTCACCGCCAAGTGCTACGGCGGCGACGCCACCCGCAAGCGCAAGCTGCTCGAGAAGCAGAAGGCCGGCAAGAAGAAGATGCGCCAGTTCGGCAAGGTCGACATCCCGCAGGAAGCCTTTATCGCCGCGTTGAAGATGGATTCGTAAGCGCCTGAGCTCATCGCGATGTTCGCTTCGCCGAGCGCTTTTACTCTAGCGCGCACGTCGGGGCGCTGGATCGGGAGGAGACGTCATGATCGATCGTAGAATTTTTGCCGCGCTCGGCGCCGTTGCGTTGATGGGCTCGGTTGCGCAGGCGCAGACGTTGCCGACGCATCGCATACCCGCGGCGCTCGCGGTCGAAGCGGCGAGCGAGACGGTCGCGGCCTGCGCGAAGCAGGGCTATCACGAGACGGCGCAGGTGGTGGACGCCGATGGCGTGGTCATCGCCACCATGCGTGGCGACGTCGCCGGCGCGCACACGCTCGATAGCGCTCTCTACAAGGCCTATACCGCCGCGTCGTTCAAGAGCGACACGCTTGCCCTCGCGGCACGAGCCAAGGGAGAGGATTCGATCGAGCCCCTTTCCAGGCTGCCGCATGTGATGTTTTTCGGCGGCGGCGTGCCGATCAAGCTGGGAGACGAGACGATCGGCGCGATTGGCGCCTCCGGCGCTCCAGGCGGCAAGCTGGACGACGCCTGCGCCCGCGCCGGCCTCGACAAGATCAAGGATCGCCTGCAGTAGGCGACCGCGGCGCACCATGCAGGCCTTCGTCGACGTTCAGGCGCTCGTTTTCGATGTCTTCGGCACGGTCGTCGACTGGCGCAGCGGTGTGGCGCGAGAATCGGCGCGCTTTCCTTGCGCGATATGCGCCGCGCGCCGATCCGGCCGCCTTTGCCGACGCATGGCGGCGGCGCTATCAGCCCGCGATGGAGGAGATCCGTTCTGGCCGCCGTCCCTTCGCCCGGCTCGATGTCCTGCATCGGGAAAACCTCGAAGCCGTGCTGCCGGAGTTCGGGATCGATCCCGCCTCGGTTCCGCCTGCCGAACTCGATGCGCTGAACCTCGCCTGGCATCGGCTGGACCCCTGGCCGGATTCGGTTCCCGGCCTTACGCGGCTGAAGCGCCGGTTCATCATCGCGCCGCTGTCGAACGGCAACATCCGACTGATGCTCGACATGGCGAAGCGCGCCGGCCTGCCTTGGGACGCCATCCTGGGCGCAGAACTCGCCCAGGCCTACAAGCCGAGCCCGGAAGCCTATCTGCGCACCGCCGAAGCGCTGATGCTCGAGCCCGAGCAGGTCTGCCTCGTCGCCGCGCACAACGGCGACTTGGCGGCTGCGCGCGGGTGTGGGCTGCGGACCGCCTTCATCCCGCGACCGACGGAGCACGGGCCGGATCAGACCAGCGACCTTGGCCCCGAAGAGGATTGGGATATCGTCGCGAGCGATCTCATGGATCTAGCTGACCAGCTCGGCCTCTAGCCATTGCGACGCAGGCTTTTGCTGCGCTTGCGGCACGCCGCGTAGGCGAGGGCGGCGAAGCCGGTGAGGACCATCGCCCAGGTCGAGGCCTCCGGTGCGGCAGTGGCCGGGCCTACGCCGGTGTTGACGGAGGTCGTCAGCGTCAGGCCGGCGCCCGTATAGCCCACGTCCGAAGCGCCAGTGACGAGGCCGCTTGGCGTGATGGAAGGAGGGGCGAAGGTCACTTCCCCGCTGGCCAAGTCCAGTGCAGACGGAGGCGGAGGCGGGGTTATGCCATACGCTATGTGGTAGAAGATTTGGCCAAGCGCGATGTCACCGCCCAATTCCGACAGAAAACCCAGTTGACGCAACTGGTCTTCCTGATTGGCATACGCTTGCTGAGCAGCGGTCATCGGCTGACCGCCAAGCATACTCTGGTAATACGCCTGACTGGTGTAACCACCTGACGGCCCCAGAGCGTTGCTGAGGTCGATCACCGCGGCGCAAGTCGTCGAGGCGGTGAGGGTCAGGGCGGCAAGCGCCGCCGAAAGTCTTAAGGTTTTCACGAAGTCCTTTCGATCTCCTGGTGCGGGCGCTTTGCCCGCCTCCCATATATCGCCCCGGTAGCGTAAAAACGATGGGTCTGCAAATCGCGGCCGCCAAAACGCGAGCGTCCCTGCGCTCGCGAACGGGTCCGCACTAGTATTTCGACTACCCCCCTCCCCGTTTTTCGCCGATTGGCCGCGACGCTTCTGGCGGCGCGGCAAGTCGCCCACATGGCCTGAAAAAGCAGTGAAAAAGCAGAAGATTGGCGTCCGGCAGCAAGGTCTCGCCGCCTACGCATTTCGCTCTCCGAAGTGGGAGGCCGCCCGGTGCGGCTGACTCGCTGCCGTTAGCCGTCCGTTAGCCCAGACCCTTCGGCTGGGAGGGCGGTTCCTCTAAGCCATTGAAAAAATTGGAGCGGGTGAAGGGAATCGAACCCTCGTATTCAGCTTGGAAGGCTGCTGCTCTACCATTGAGCTACACCCGCGCCGCAGCCGCTCCACGGGTTAGCGAACACGGGCGCAGCTGAGCGCGCCGTTTCTCGCAATCCGGGGCGTCGAAGTCAATTCGTTGGCCGCCTCGCCTCGCTCTCGGGCCCTTTCCGGCGCACCCTTGCTGTCAGGGGCAAGAAAATGCGAATATGACGGTTAATTGGCGCTAGGCGCCAGCCCTTCGCCACTCTACCGGCGTCTTTTTACCCCATAGGCGAACCATGCCTCCCTATCGCTCCCGCACTTCGACCCATGGCCGCAACATGGCCGGCGCCCGCGGCCTTTGGCGCGCAACCGGCATGAAGGACGGCGATTTCGGCAAGCCGATCATCGCCATCGCCAATTCCTTCACCCAATTCGTGCCCGGCCACGTGCATCTCAAGGACCTTGGCCAATTGGTGGCCCGCGAGGTCGAGGCGGCGGGCGGCGTCGCCAAGGAATTCGACACCATCGCCGTCGACGACGGCATCGCTATGGGCCACGACGGCATGCTCTATTCGCTGCCTTCGCGCGAGCTCATCGCCGACAGCGTCGAATATATGGCCAACGCCCATTGCGCCGATGCGCTGGTGTGCATCTCGAACTGCGACAAGATCACGCCCGGCATGCTGATGGCGGCGATGCGCCTCAACATCCCGGCGGTGTTCGTCTCCGGCGGACCAATGGAAGCCGGCAAGGTCAAGCTCTCGACGGGCACGCGCAAAGTCGATCTCATCGACGCGATGGTCGCCGCGGCCGATTCCAAGGTCTCGGACGCCGACGTCGCGGTGATCGAGCGCTCCGCCTGCCCGACCTGCGGCTCCTGCTCGGGCATGTTCACCGCCAATTCGATGAACTGCCTCACCGAGGCGCTGGGATTGTCCCTGCCCGGCAACGGCACGGTTGTGGCCACTCACGCCGACCGGCGGCGCCTGTTCGTCGAGGCCGGCCACCTCGTCGTCGATCTCGCCCGGCGCTGGTACGAGGAGGGCGACGAAGGCGCGCTGCCGCGCGGGATCGCCACCTTCAAGGCGTTCGAAAACGCCATGTCGCTCGACATCGCCATGGGCGGTTCGACCAACACCGTCCTGCATCTTCTCGCCGCCGCGCACGAGGGCGAGATCGACTTCACCATGGCCGACATCGACCGGCTGTCGCGCCGCGTGCCGTGCCTGTGCAAGGTCGCCCCGTCCGTGGCGGACGTGCATGTCGAGGACGTCCATCGCGCCGGCGGGGTCATGGGTATTCTGGGCGAGCTCGACCGGGCCGGCCTGCTCAATCGCGACGTCCGGATGGTTCACGCGGAGTCGCTCGAGCATGCGCTGTCGCGCAACGACATCATGCGCGCGACCGGAAATGCGACGCGCGAGTTCTTCCTTGCCGGGCCCGGCGGCGTGCCGACCCAGGTCGCGTTCAGCCAGTCCGCGCGCTATCCCTCGCTCGACGAGGATCGCGCCAAGGGCGTCATCCGCGATTCCGAGCATGCCTTCTCCAAGGACGGCGGGCTTGCGGTGCTGTACGGCAACATCGCGCTCGACGGCTCGATCGTGAAGACGGCGGGGGTCGACGCCGGCAGTCTCAAGTTCCAAGGGCCGGCGCGCATCTTCGAAAGCCAGGACGACGCGGTGCAGGGGATTCTGGGCGGCAAAGTCGCGGCGGGCGACGTCGTCGTCATCCGCTACGAGGGGCCGCGCGGAGGCCCGGGCATGCAGGAGATGCTCTATCCGACCAGCTATCTGAAGTCGCGCGGGCTCGGCAAGGCATGCGCCCTGGTGACCGACGGGCGCTTCTCGGGCGGCACCTCCGGCCTCTCGATCGGCCACGTCTCGCCGGAGGCGGCCGAAGGGGGAGCGATCGGCCTCATCGAGGAAGGCGACATGATCGCGATCGACATTCCCGCGCGCACAATCGAAGTCCTCGTGGACGAGGCCGAGTTCGCCCACCGCCGCGCGGCGATGGAAGCGAAGGGCGCGAACGCCTGGAAGCCCGCTAACCCACGCAAGCGGGCGGTGTCGACAGCTTTGCGCGCCTACGCCGCCTTCGCGACCAGCGCGGCGCGCGGAGCCGTTCGGGAAGTGCCGTAAAGCTTAATGATCAAGGCGCTCAGCGCGCGCTCGATCGCTTCACGCCTTTTTCTCTCCGCGGCGTTCTGGAGCATCCTGATCCTCGCGCTCGCGGGGCTCGGTTTGAGCGCGCTCAACAAGCAGTGGAGCGAGGCCAATTTCGACGACCAGCTCGGCGTCTATCTCAAAGCGCTGGTCGCCAATGTCGCGGTCCCAAGTGAAGAGGGCAAGGCGGGCGCCCAGGCGGCGATCGCGCCGCAATTCGAGCTCGCGTTCTCGGGCTGGTACTGGCAGATCACCCGCACCGATGTGAACCCGCCGGAAATCCGCGCCTCGAAGTCGCTGTTCGCGACCCAATTGCCGCAACTGGTCGCGGTCGGGAACGATCACGGCGCGATTCTTAGCGGCTATGCGGTCGGCCCGGGCGGGCATCAATTGAGGATGATCCAGCGCGAGATCGACGCCGGCGACGACGGGCGCTTTCTGGTGCAGGTCGCCGCCAACGCCGACGTGATCCAGGCCCAGGAGCGCAGCTTCGAATTGGGGCTCGCGGCGACGTTCTTGACGCTGGCGCTGGCGCTGATCGGCTCGACTGCGCTTGCGGTTCGATTCGGCCTGCGTCCACTCCGGGTCCTGCGGGAAGGGGTGGCGGCCATCCGCCGCGGCGAGGCCGAACATATCGCGGGCGAATTTCCGCAGGACGTCGCTCCTCTGGCGGCCGAGGTCAATCAGCTGATCGACGCCAATCGCGAGATCGTCGAGCGCGCGCGCACCCAGGTCGGCAATCTCGCCCATGCGCTCAAAACGCCGCTCAGCGTCTTGATGAACGAAGCGGATTCGATGAGCCCCGCCTTGCCGGACAAGGTGCGCGAGCAGACCGAGATCATGCGCCGGCAGGTGACGTTCTATCTCGACCGCGCGCGCGCCGCCGCCCGCGCCCGGACCTTTGGCGTTGCGACGGAGGTGAAGCCGGTCGTCGAAGGGCTCGTCCGCACTTACGAGAAGCTGCATGGCGAGCAGGTCCTGACCTTCGACGTCGCGTTGCAGCCGGGTCTGAAATTCCGGGGCGAGGCGCAGGATCTGACCGATCTGATCGGCAACCTGCTCGACAATGCCGGAAAGTGGGCGCGCGAACGGGTCTCCATTCACGCCGCCCGCGCCGCCGAAAGGGATTCCGATCCATTTCTCGTCGCGGAGATTGACGACGATGGGCCGGGCCTCGACGAGAACGCGCGCGCCGCGGCGGTCGAGCGGGGAAAGCGGCTGGACGAGTCGCGGCCCGGCTCCGGCCTTGGCCTGTCGATCGTCGTCGAGCTCGCCTCGATCTACGGCGGCTCGCTCAAGCTGGATGAAAGCCCGCTGGGCGGCTTGCGGGCGATTTTGCGCCTGCCCTGCGTGTGAGCCCCGTCATACTTCGCCTGATCGATTCTCCTTCCGAGCCTGATCCACGAGCTCGCGGATCTGCCCGAGTCCGTTTTGATTTTTTTCAATAGCTTGCGGCGCCATTTCGACGAAGTCGTTCGCCGCTCTTAACGCCGAAAGCTCTCGTCCATGCGTCATCCAAAAAACTCGTCGCGGGACTCCTCGTGCTTTCTGAAAAACAATAACATGGTCCCAGCCGACCTGGCAAGAAATTGTCGTATTTATCTGGCGTCTCCGCCTCGACTGGGCCAGTCGCCGCCCCTCAGAAGCGTCGGCCGATTTCGTCAACGCAATCCGTGTCAACGCTTGAAGCGTTAGCCCGGAAGCCGGACCAGCACGCTCTCGGGAAGCGCAGTCTTGTATTTGACCTGCTTGAGGGCAAAGCTCGATCGGATGTTGGCGACGCCGCGCGCTTTCGACAGCCGCTCAATGATGAAATGCTGAAGCTCGAGGGTGTCGCGAACGACCACGCGCAAGAGATAATCCGAATCGCCCGTCATCAAGTAACATTCCATCACCTCGGGAAAGCGGCTGATGGACTGCTCGAAGCTCTCCAGCATCTCCTCGATCTGCTTTTCAAGCGTCACTTGGATGAAGACACTCAGGCTCGGACCCAGCTTGGCAGCGTCAAGAAGGGTCACTCTGCGTGCGATGACGCCCGTCTCCTCGAGCGCCCTGACGCGGGCAAGACATGGCGAGGGCGATAAGCCGACTCGTTCCGCGAGTGCGAGATTGGTGAGGCTGGCGTCCTCCTGGATTTCGGTGAGGATCCGGATGTCTGTTGGGTCGAGAGCCTTTTTCAGCAGATTATGCCTCCAGCGTGGGGTCCAGCAGCATTTTGAGCTGATTTTCCTGCAGATCAAGCCATCTTTGGCGCCGTCTGCGGCGCGCCGAGTCCTAATCTGCGGGAGCATCGTTGAGATCTGGTCTTGGCCCCATGAACTTCGTAAACGTCGGACAAGCAAACCGCCCCGGAGACACCGATCCGGAGGAGACGGGCGAATGGCTGGCTGCGCTTGAATCGGTCGTCCAAGCTGCGGGAGCGGACCGGGCCGAGTTCCTTCTGTCGGCCCTCGACCGCAAGGCCAGGGAGCTCGGGGTCGGAACGGACTCGCTCCGTACTCGCCTTATCGCAATTCCATCCCGCTCGAACGGCAACCTCCTTTTCCAGGCGATATCGCCATGGAGGAGCGGATCACGGCCATCATCCGGTGGAACGCGCTCGCCATGGTGGTTCGCGCCAACAAGGCCTATGGCGAACTCGGCGGCCATATCGCGAGCTACGCCTCCGCCGCCGAGATTTTTGAAACTGGCTTCAATCACTTCTTTCGCGCCGACACAGGCGCTGACAACGGCGACCTTGTCTTCTTCCAACCGCATTCGGCGCCGGGCGTTTACGCGCGCGCCTTTCTCGAAGGAAGGTTGTCGGAAGAGCAGCTGAAGCGATACCGCCAGGAGGTCAACGGCGGGGGTTTGAGCTCCTATCCCCATCCCTGGCTCATGCCCGATTTCTGGCAGACGCCGACTGGCTCGATGGGCATCGGGCCAATCACGGCGATCTACCAGGCTCGTTTCCTGCGCTATCTGCAACATCGTGGCCTCGCCAATACTGAGACGCGACATGTCTGGGGCGTTTTCGGTGACGGCGAGATGGACGAGCCGGAATCGATTGCGGGCCTTTCGCTCGCGGCGCGCGAAGGGCTCGACAATCTGACCTTCGTCATCAACTGCAATCTCCAGCGCCTCGACGGGCCGGTGCGCGGCAACGGGCAGATCATTCCGGAACTGGAGAGCCTGTTCCGCGGCGCGGGCTGGAACGTCATCAAGGTCCTCTGGGGCTCGGAATGGGACGCTCTGTTCGCGCGCGACAAGAAGCATGCGCTGCTTCGGCGCTTCGCCGCCACGGTCGATGGCAAGTATCAAACGCTGGGCGCGCGAGACGGCGGCTACAATCTCGTTCACTTCTTTGACGAAGACCCTGAAGTGCACGCGCTCGTCGCGCATATGTCGGATGGGGACATCGACGGTCTCAAGCGCGGCGGCCACGATTTCCGCAAGCTCTTCGCCGCCTTCGAAGCCGCGCGAGCGACCAAGGACAGGCCGACCGTTATCCTCGCCAAGACGAAGAAGGGTTACGGGATGGGTGGCGCGGGCGAATCCCGCATGACCTCGCATCAGGCCAAGAAGCTCGATATCGACGCGCTTATCGCTTTCCGCGACCGGTTCGCCCTTCCGCTCACCGACGAACAGACGGCCGCGCTCGAATTTTACAAGCCCGCCGAAAACAGCGCGGAGCTTCGCTATCTTCGCGCGCGCCGCGATGCTCTTGGCGGCTATCTGCCCGCGCGGCGGAGGACCGCGGAAAGTGTGGCCGTGCCTCCGCTCAAGGCTTACGCGGAATTCGCTCTTCGAGCCGAAGGCAAGGAGATGTCCACGACCATGGCCGCCGTCCGGCTATTCAGCAATCTCCTCAAAGACAAGACGCTCGGCCCGCGAATCGTGCCGATCGTTGCGGACGAGGCGCGCACGTTCGGCATGGCGAATCTGTTTCGACAGGTGGGGATCTATTCGCCGCATGGTCAGCTGTACGAGCCCGAAGACGCGGGCTCCATGCTTTACTATCGCGAAGCGCGCGAAGGACAATTGCTCGAAGAGGGCATCACTGAGGCTGGCGCGATCTCGTCCTGGGTTTCCGCCGCCACGTCCTACAGCGTCCACAACGTCGCGATGCTTCCCTTTTATATTTTCTATTCGATGTTCGGGTTCCAGCGGGTCGGCGACCTGATCTGGGCCGCCGGCGATCAGCGAGCGCGCGGCTTCCTTATCGGCGCAACGGCAGGACGAACAACGCTTGGCGGCGAAGGGCTTCAGCACCAGGATGGATCAAGTCATGTGATCGCAGCGACCATTCCCAACTGCCGCGCCTATGATCCAGCCTTCGCCTATGAAGTGGCCGTCATCTTCGATCATGGCGCGCGCGCGATGATGGAGGAGGGGAAGGACGAGTTCTACTACGTCACGGCCATGAACGAGAATTACGCGCAGCCCTCGATGCCGGAGGGAGTCGAAGGCGACATCATCAAAGGCTTGTACCGCGTCGAGGCGCGCGCGCCCCGAGGGGTCGTCCGCTCGCGTCCGACTCCTCGGCTCGGGCGCAATTCTGCCGCAAGTGCTGGAGGCCGCCCGCCGACTCGAGGCGGACTGGGGCGTCGCTTCCGAAGTGTGGAGCGCGACCAGCTTCTCCGAGCTTGCGCGCGACGCGCGTGAGGTCGAGCGGCGAAACCGGCTGAGCCCGCTCTCGCCGCAGGAGACGAGCCACGTCGCCCGCTGTCTTCCGGGGCCAATTCCCATTATTGCCGCAACCGATTATGTGCGCGCCTATCCGCAATTGATCGGGACTTATGTCGAGGCGCCCTTCACCGCGCTTGGCACAGACGGGTTTGGCCGCAGCGACACGCGTGCGGCGCTTCGCGGTTTTTTCGAGGTCAGCGCCGGTCATATCGCCGTCGCAGCGCTTGCCGCGCTCGTAACGGAGGGAAGCGTGAATCGGGAGACCGTCGCGGAGGCCATCGCGCGCTACGGCATTGACGGGACCCACGAAGCGCCCTGGTTGCGGTAATTCAGCGGCGAAGGCGCCGAGTTCGCTCTACCGGCTCGAGGAAAACGCCAACCCTTCCTCGGGGCTTTTTCCGGGCTGCGGCTCGCGCGGGCTGGACGATTGCCTTATCGAAGGCTTGCGAGCGATTCTGCTGCCGCCATGCGCGTGAGGCGCGCGTATTCGACGCCACCTTTGACGAACCTCAAATGACCGAGCCCAGGAGAATGAAAACGATGCGGTCAAGGCTTCTCTTCATCGCGCTTGGATCGATGGTCCTTGCTGGCTGCCAAAGCGTCGGATCCAACGACGCGCCGCCGGTCACCGGCTCGACGACCCCAGCCGGCGCCGCGACGTCGACGGTCGCGCCTGCGCCGGCAGGAATACCTGCCCCGGCGATTCCGACCGGCGCTGCGCTCGGCGGCGTCCTCGGCGGCTCGGTCGGCGCGTCGCTGACGGACGACGACCGCCAGGCGGCGTGGCAGGCGCAGGTGGGGGCGCTCGATTCGGGTCAGAAGCGCTCATGGCGGGGGGCTAAAGGCGTGTTCGGATTTGTCGAGCCGGGCTCCGCGTCGGGCGACGGCTGCCGCGCCTATTCGCAGACCGTCTATGTCGCCGGCCGGCCGAACCGAGGCAAGGGCGTCGGGTGCCGGCAGCCGGACGGAAGCTGGAAGATGACGAGCTGAGGCTCCACGGGACTGGCGGGCGATCCTCGCGCCGCCATCTCCGGCCGTCTTTTCCATTACCGCCGCGTCTGGGGCGATCGCTTGGGGCCGATTTCGCGGCGCTCAGGAAGTGGCTCGCATGAAGCTGCAAAGATGAGGAATAACGGCTTTCCTGAAATTGACGATTGACTGAAAAGTCAGCCGATGCAATCGTTCCCTGCAAACGTTCCCATCGGCCCAAAGATGGCCGGATTTGGAGTGAGACGTGTCAGGAGCGGTCTGCGCGCTCGATGTGCGTTCGGTATCGAAATCCTATGGCGCGACCGTCGCGCTTCAGGGCGTTTCGATCGAACTTCAGGCCGGCGAAGTGCACGCTCTCTTAGGAGAGAACGGCGCGGGCAAGTCGACGCTCGTCAAGATCCTGAGCGGGGTCGTCAAGCCGAACGTCGGGACCATGCGGATCGGCGGCGAGCCCTATGAGCCGCATTCGATTGTCGATGCGCGTCGCCGCGGCGTAGCGACTGCCTTTCAGGAACTCAGTCTCGTCCCCAACCTCACGGTCGCGCAGAATTTATCCTTGCCTCGACAGGCGAAGGGAAAGCTTGGGCTGGTGTCGGGCGCGGCGACGCAGAAGCACGGCGCGGCCATTCTCAATCGCTTCGGCCTGCGTCTTTCGCCCAGCGCCATCGTCGCGGGCCTGACGCTCGCCGAGCGCCAGCGGCTCGAAATCACGCGAGCCTTCGCCTGCAACCCGAAGGTGCTCATCCTCGACGAGCCGACCGCCGCCTTGGCCGAGACCGACTGGCTCTTCGGTCTCGTTCGTCAGGCGACCGCCGCGGGCGCGGCTGTCCTTTACATCTCCCATCGGCTGGCCGAGGTCCGCGAGCTCTGTCAGCGCGCGACGGTTCTCCGCAATGGCCGCAGCATCGGGACGGTCGGGCTCGAGGACGCGACCGACCACACTATTTTCGAGATGATGGTGGGCCGCAGCCAGGCGGAGGAAATGCAGCGCCGCACGGTCTCTGCACACTCAACGCGTCCCGCTGTCCTCGAAGCCGAGGGATTGGCGGGAGGGAGCCTCAAGGATATTTCGCTCACGCTGCGCGAAGGCGAAATCCTCGGCGTCGCAGGGCTCGAGGGACAGGGACAGCGCGCGCTTTTCCGCGCCCTCGTAGGCCTCGCCCCGCTCGCTTCCGGTTCGGTCAAAGTGGACGGCGCGGCGGTTCGACTCTCGGGTCCCGATGTCGCCCTGAAGACGGGCCGGGGAATCGCTTTTCTGCCGGAGGAGCGCAAGACCGAGGGCATTTTTCCGGCTCTTGCGACCGCGACCAATATCGTTCTTCCCGTCGTTGGGCGGATTGGCCGAGCGGGTCTCGTCTCGGAGCGCCTGGAGCGCGAAGCGGCAGCCGGGTCTTCCTCCGAGGTTGACCTCAATCCGCGCTATCTCGATTTCCGGATTGGCGACCTTTCCGGCGGCAACCAGCAGAAGGCCATGCTGGCGCGCGCGATGCAGACCGGCGCCAGAATCCTCTTGCTTTACGATCCGACTCGCGGCGTCGACGTCGGAACGAAGCAGTCGATCTATGCGGCCATTCGGCGTTTCGCCGAGTCCGGCGGCGCTGTCCTGCTCTATTCCTCGGAATTGCCCGAACTCGTTCACCTCGCCGATCGCTGCCTGGTCGTCTATGGCGGACGGATTTTCGCGGAACTCACCGGCGCCGACATCAATGAGCGCACCATGGTCGCCGCGCTCACCGGCCACTCGATCCAAGAAACAGCCGCATGAGCGCGAATGTTGACGCCGCCGCCGCGAGCGCGCCAGGCTCGAACTTAAGCCTTGCGATCCGGCGCGGCCTGACGGACGGCGCAGGCGTCGTCGCCATTCTCTACGTGATCCTCTTCACGCTCTACGCCTTATGGGATCGCAGCGCCCTTACGGTCTCGGGCGTGACCAATCTCTCCAACAATGCGGCGCCGCTCGCCATCGCCGCCGCCGGCGAAAGCCTCGTCGTGATTTCGAAGGGCTTCGACCTCTCCGTCGCCGGAATTGTGTCCCTCTCGAACGTCCTGATGGCGACCTATCCGGTTGAAGGCCCAAGCGGGGCTGCTCGTCAGCCTTCTGATCTGCCTTGGCGTTGGCGGCGCGATTGGCGTGCTCAACGGCATCCTCGTCGCGGTCCTGCGTCTGCAGTCGATCGCCGCGACCCTCGGCACCATGATCATGGGTCAGGGCCTCGCGCTCGTCATCATGGATGCGCCAGGCGGCACGATCGCGGATTGGGTCAGCTACACGCTCACCGACGTGCTTTTCGGAATCATACCGATTTCCGGGCTCATCGTGCTGGCGGTCGCGGCCTTATGGCTTGTTTTCCGCCGCACCGACAGCTGCATTGGCCTTTTTGCGGTCGGCGCGGACGAAACGGCGGCTTCGCTGTCGGGGATTTCGGTGGTGCGCGCGCGCTTCACGGCTTTCGTCGGCGCGGGCCTTCTCTATGGACTCGCCGGCTTCATGCTGAGCGTGCAGACCGCGACCGGCAATCCCAGCGCGGGAACCCCGTTCCTCATGCTGACCTTCGCCGCCGTGGCGCTCGGAGGCGTCTCGCTGACAGGCGGCAGAGGCAGCCTCGTGGGCGCGGTAATCGGCGCGGCGACGCTGATGCTGTTGCAGAAGGTGCTGTTCTCAGGCGGCGTGTCGTCGTTCTACACCGGCATTTTCCAGGGCGCGGTCATGGTGCTCGCCATCGTGTTCGGGTCCGTCATCTCGCGCCTCGCCTCGACGGGAGCGCGCGCGTGAGCAGCGCGCGACCCTCCGCCGCCTTGCAGCCGCCCGCGGATACGCGGCGGATCGGGCGCATTCGCTCGGAGACCATCAGCACCGCGGCGATCTTCGCCCTCACGATCCTTCTCATCCTCGCGTCTCGGTTCGTGAGCCCGGCGCTCGGGTCGTGGGATCAGGTCGATACGATCATCACTTTGGCCTCGTTCCTGATCGTTGTGGCTTTCGGTCAGGGCCTCGTCATCCTGGTTGGCGGCCTCGACCTCTCGATTGCTTCGATGATCACGCTGGGCGGCGTCCTCGCGACCACCTGGAACGGCTCCCTCGGATCGGAATGGGTCGTGATACCCGCGGTTCTCATCCTCTGCGCCTGCATCGGCGCGCTCAATGCGGTCGGGGTGATCTGGCTGAATATTCCGCCCTTCATCATGACGATGGCGAGCGGCATCATCGTCGCGTCCGCTGCGCTTGGTTACACGAGCGGAACCCCTCGCGGCGCGGCGCCCGACGCCTTCCTTGCGCTTATGAAGGGGTCGGTGGGCCGCCTGTCGGCGGTTCTGATCTTCGTTGTCATCTTCGTCCTCATCGCCTGGGCGTTGCAGAGCGCGACCGCCTTCGGGCGGCGGCTCTATGCGGTCGGCGCCAACCGCGAGGCCGCGCGCATCGCGGGCGTTACGACGTGGCGCCCGATCATGGCCGCCTACGCGATCAGCGCCGTTTGCGCAGGCTTCGCGGGAATGATGCTGGTCGGTTACGCGAACGGCGCGACTTTGCGCATGGGCGATTCCTACCTTTTGCCGAGCATCGCGTCCGTCGTCATCGGCGGATCGTCAATTCTTGGCGGCCGCGGCAGTTTCGCGGGAACGGTCGGCGGCGCCATCCTCCTCACCACGCTGGGCACGGTCATTTCCGCGCTCGGCATGGATCAGGGATGGCGAACGGTGATCGAGGGCGCAATCATTGTCGGCGCGCTGCTCCTGCTTCGAGAGGATCTGATCGCGAGACTGAGAAACAGGTCGGCTCGTTAAGCCACGAGCGGGTCGGCCGGAGGCGTTCCCGCAATTGGATGTGGGAACGTTCTCACGGGCAAACGTGGAGCCACTAGGGAGGTTATACGTATGACGACTATTAGAAAGCTGCTCACAACGACTTGCGTCGCCGCGGCCGCGCTCGCATCCGCATTCACGATTGGGATGGGTTCGGCTTCGGCTGATGAACCGAAAAAGTTTAAGATATTCCTGAGCCTAAGCTACAGCGGCAACGCCTGGCAGTCTGAGGCCGCCAATATCGTGAAGGCTCTCGCGCAGACGCCTCCCTACGATCAGACGGTCGAGCTCAAGGAGGTGATCTCCGGCACCGATCCGCAGGCTCAGATCGCCGCTTACGAGAGCATGATCGACGCGAAGGCCGACGGCGTCATCAGCTTCCCAATCTCGTCGAGCGCCCTCAATCGGACAGTCAAGAACGGCTGCGAGAAGGGTGTGCTGTTCTTCATGTACGACGCGACCGTGACCGAGCCCTGCGCCTACAATGTCAGCTACATCACCGCTGGCTTCGGAGAGAACACGGCGCAGGCGCTGGTGAACGCGCTCAACGGCAAGGGCAAGATCTTCCTCAGCCGCGGCGTCCCCGGAAATTCCGTCGACAAGCGCCACACCGACGGCGCGATGCACATCTTCAAGGAATATCCCGGCATCCAGGTCGTCGCCGAATATTATTCGTTCTGGGACGACCGGACGACGCAGCAGGAGACCGCAAAGGCGCTGGCGGCGCATCCTGATGTCGACGGCATCTGGGCGCAGGCCGGCGAATTCGGCGCCATCCAGGCTCTGCGCGACAAGGGAACCCGCCTCGTCCCGATGACCGGCGAAAACTCGAACGGCTTCCGCCTGGCGCTCGCCGATCCCGAGGCCCAGAAGAACGGTCTGAAGGGCGTCTCCGCCGGCTCTCCCCCGGCGACGGCCGGCTACGCGTTCAAGTTGATGATGGAGATCCTGACGAAGAAGCGGGACCTGAAGGCGATGAACATCCAGTATCCGCTGCCTTGGGTTCCGGCCGACAAGGTCACGCTCTGCAAGGGCGACACCTTTGAAGACGGGTGCAACACCTTCCCTGACGGCAAGGTCCCGAGCTCCTTCGTGACCGAGGTCTTCAGTCCTGAGTTCCTGCCGGAACTCAGCCTCAAGTCGGCTCTCGATGGCGCGCCAACCCCCGGCAAGACGATCCAGCCGCTGCCGGCGGAGGTCGTGAAGGCTCCCAACGAACCGGGCATCAACTGCCAGAAATGCGAGCCGCCGGCCGACTTGTACAAGCTGACCAAAGTTGAGCCGACGGTGAAGCCGTAACGCCTATCGTCCCGGGCGCGCTTAGCGCTCGGGACGCCCTTCTCGAACCAAGGACCAAGAAAATGGCCAGACACCTGAAGCGGGGCCGCGACGCGAAAGAAGTGGCCGCCAACGACGCCAAAGTGCGCGCCACGGTCGAAAGCATCCTGACCGACGTCGAGACGCGCGGCGATGCGGCGCTTCGCGAGCTGTCGGAAAAATTCGACAAATGGTCGCCCGCAACCTTTCGTCTGTCTGCGGCCGACATTGAAGCGGCGATGGCGAAAGTCTCAGCCCAAGACATCAAGGACATCCGCTTTGCGCAAGCGCAGGTCCGCAATTTCGCGCAGAAGCAGCGCGAGTGCATCAAGGACCTCGAAGTCGAGACCATGCCCGGCGTTATTCTCGGTCACAAGAACATCCCGGTGAACGCGGTCGGCTGCTACGTCCCTGGCGGCAAATATCCCATGGTCGCGTCGGCGCATATGAGCGTGGTGACCGCGAAAGTCGCGGGCGTCGAGCGGATCATCGCGTGTGCGCCGCCTTTCCAGGGCGGACCGCATCCCGCCATCGTCGCGGCCATGCATATGGGCGGCGCCGACGAGATCTATGTCCTGGGCGGCGTGCAGGCCGTCGCCGCCATGGCGCTCGGAACCGAAACGATCGCGCCGGTCGACATGCTGGTCGGGCCCGGCAACGCCTTTGTGGCCGAGGCGAAGCGTCAGCTCTACGGGCGCGTCGGCATCGATCTTTTCGCCGGTCCAACCGAAACGCTCATCATTGCCGACGACACGGTCGACGGCGAGATCTGCGCCACCGATCTTCTCGGTCAGGCGGAGCACGGCCCGACCTCGCCTGCGATTCTCCTGACCAATTCGGAGAAGCTCGCGCGGGACACGATGAACGAAGTGAAGCGGCAGCTGGCGATCCTGCCGACCGGCGAGACCGCGGGACAGGCGTGGGAATCTTACGGCGAAGTGATCGTCTGCGATGACGAGGCTGAGATGATCCGCGAGGCCGACCGGATCGCTTCCGAGCACGTCCAGGTGATGACGCGCGATCCTGATGTGTTCCTGAACGGCATGACCAACTATGGCGCGCTGTTCCTTGGGCCGCGCACGAACGTCGCCTATGGCGATAAGGTCATCGGCACCAACCATACGCTGCCCACCAAGAAGGCCGCGCGCTACACGGGGGGCTTATGGGTCGGCAAGTTCCTGAAGACCTGCACCTACCAGAAAGTGCTCACCGACGAAGCGAGCGCGATGGTCGGTGAGTATTGCTCGCGCCTCTGCATGCTCGAAGGCTTCTACGGTCACGCCGAGCAGGCCAACATCCGCGTGCGCCGATATGGAGGACGCAATGCCTGAGCGGACCCCGTCGCCGCGGAAAGCGCTTTAAGGGCTCGCAGCAATGATTGGGGACGGCAGGATTCGCGTTCGCAAGGCCCGCGTGACGGTGAAGGACCTCGCGCGCGACCTGAGCCTGTCGACGTCGACGATATCGCGCGCGTTTTACTCAGACGCGGTGATCGCGCCGAGCACCCGGTCAGCCGTGCTCACGCGGGCCGCCGAAATTGGATACGCTCCCAATCCGCTGGCGCGAAGCCTGATCACCAAGCGCACCCGGATCGCGGGCGTGGTGACGTCCGACATCAACAATCCTTTCTATCCCGAGGTCCTGACGCGGCTCACGGAAAGGCTGCGCGAGATCGACCTCAACGTGATGCTGACGGCGGCCGGCTCGAGCGATTCGCTCGATGACGCGGTGAAGCTCCTGTTGTCCTATCAGCCCGACGTGGTCATCGTTCTCGCGGCGACGCTGTCGTCCGAAGCCGCCGAAGCGTGCGGGGAGGCAGGCACGCCGGTCCTCTTCTTCAACCGGCGGCCCCTAAATGTCGACGCCTTCGGCGTGACCTGCGACAATGTCGGCGGCGGGCGCCTTGTCGCCGATCATTTGATCAAGCTCGGTCATCGGCGGCTCGCCTTCGTGGCGGGCCGGCCGGACGCCTCCACCAATGTCGACCGGTGGGAGGGCTATCGGCGCGCATGTCTCGACCACGAACTCAAGGAACCAATCTGCGTCGAGGCCGGCGCCTTCGCCTATGAGCGGGGATACGAGGCCGCCTCCCGCCTGCTTGGCGGGACGAGCCGCCCGGATGGGGTGTTCTGCGCCAACGATATTCTCGCCATCGGCTTTATGGACGGGGCGCGCCGGGAGTTCGGACTCGACATTCCAGGCGACCTGTCGGTCGTCGGCTTCGACGACATCGCCATGGCGCGCTGGCCGTCGCACGCGCTCACCACCGTGCGCCAGCCGGTGGCTAAGATGATCGACGTGACCATGGAGTTGATCGGAATGCTGTTCGGCTCCGCGCAACTGGAGCCGCGAATCGAACGCTTTCCGGGCGAACTCATCGAACGCGCCTCCACGCGGGAGATCAGCCATGCCGAGTAGCGGCAGAGACATGCTCGATCGCGCGGCCTTGGTCCATCGCTGGGACTGTCCGGCCGTCGCCGAGCCAGCGCTTCCTGAGCCTGACGTCGCGGAGGTCGACGCCGCCGCGGCGGCCGCGCTGAGACGACCTTACGACGCGTTGCGCCGGTTGATCGGGCAGGCGGCGGGACTGCTCGTTCTCGCGCAAACAAGCCAACGGCGAGAGATCCTGGATCTTCCCGCCGTCGCCGTTGCGCGCGAGCAGTGGCGCGAAGTGACCGCCACGCTTGGGGACCTGAGCGCGCCGCGCAGCTGCGAGGGCCAGGTGGAAAACCTCATCCGCGCCGCTCGCCTGGTCGGCGCCTGCCTCGACGCGCTGGAAGCGTCAGCGACGAAAGAAAAGGTAGACGCATCGCTCGCTCTCGATCGTGTCGCGGCCGCCTATCGGCTTGTTCAGAACTCTTCCAGCGACAAGCTCGGCATGACGATGGTCGACTTCCGTCAGTCCTGCTGCAATTGCGCGCCCATGACGATGCGCGCCTCATGAATAATGAAGGAGGGAACGCATGGCCGATTATTCAATTTGGGTTCTCGAGTACTCGTACGTCACCAAGTACCACAAGAGCGGCGTTCTCTACGGCGCGCACAATCAGGGCTACGTCAAGCTCCCCTATTGCTATGCGCTGATCAAGGGGAAGAACCACGTCGCGATGGTCGATGTGGGCTACAACAACAAGGAATACGGCAAGGTCCTGGGCGACAAGTTCGGGGTCGAGAACTGGCATTCGCCGAAGGAAGTGCTGGCAGGCGTCGGACTCACGCCCGCGGACGTTGGCGCCGTTTTCATCAGCCACGCGCATTTCGATCATTTCGGCAATGTCGAGGACTTCCCGAAGGCGACCTTCTACATCCAGGAACGCGAGATCACGAAATGGGTCTGGGCCATGTCGCTGCCCGACCGGTTGCGCTGGATGATGGTCGCCATTGATCCCGGCGACATCATTCGCGGGGTCGACCTCGCCCGTCAGAAGCGTCTCGTCTGCGTCGACGGTTCGCTCGAGAATGTCCTTCCGAACATCGACCTGCATGTCGCCTATGACAGCCACACTTACGGCTCGATGTGGGTGCACGTCCGCAACGATGGCAAGGCGCAATCGAGCGACGCTTGGGCGCTCGCCGGCGATCTCGTCTACGTGTTCGAGAATATCGAGGGACCCGGAGCGGTCGTGGACGTCGATCAGATGTATGTGCCCGTCGGCCTCGCCGTCGGAAGTCAGGAGAATCTCGTGATGGCGACCGAAGCGATGATGAAGTCCGTGGGCTATGAGGCGCGCCGGGTCATTCCGGTGCACGAAGAACGCCTCAAGGACCGGTTCCCGTCCCGGATCACAGCGGATGGCCTGCGCATCAGCGAGATCTGCCTCGCGGACGGCGAAAAATCGCGGGTGCGTTGATGGCGGGCTCTTCGGTACAAACGGTCGGCGTCGTCGGCGCGGGCCTTGTCGGCTCGGCCTGGGCCATCGTCTTCGCGCGCGCGGGCGTCAATGTCCGCGCGTTCGACGCGAGCGAGGACATCCGCCGGACAACGGCCGCGCGGATTCGCGCAAGCCTCGAAGACATGGCGAAAGCCGGCCTCGTTGACGGCGTCGACGCCATTTGCTCGCGCGTGACGGTCGTTGACGACCTGCGCGCCGCGGTCGCCGACGTCGACTACGTTCAGGAATCCGTGTTCGAGCGCATCCCCGAGAAGCGCGAGGTCTCGGAGGCCATCGGCGCCTTGATCCGGGATGACGCGGTCGTCGGAAGTTCGAGCTCCGGCATTCCGGCTTCCGCCTTCACCGAGCATGCGCCGCGCCGGGAGCGCTTTCTCATCGCCCATCCCGTGAACCCGCCCCATCTCGTGCCGCTGGTCGAACTCGTTCCGGCGCCCTGGACCGATCCGGCGATCCTGCCCTGGCTTCGCGGCGTGATGCAGGCGGTCGGCCAGGCGCCGATCGTGGTCAATCGGGAGATCGAAGGTTTCATCCTCAATCGCCTGCAGGGCGTGCTCCTCATGGAAGCCTGGGCGTTGTTCGAGGAGGGCTATGCGAGCGCCGCCGACATCGACCTCTGTGTCTCGCAGGGCTGGGCTTGCGCTGGTCGTTCATGGGGCCGTTCGAGACGATCGACTTGAACGCGCCGGGCGGCGTCGACGACTACGCCCGCCGGCTCGGGCCGCTGTACCATTCGATCGCGCAATCGCGGGCCAATCCGCGCCCGTGGTCGCCGGAACTGATCGAGCGGGCGAGATCGGAGCGCCGCGCAGCGCTGGCGCAGGACAAGCTTCCGGAACGATCGGCGTGGCGCGACAGGCGGCTGATGGCCCTCGTCGCCCATCGCCGCTCGCAACCCTCGGAATAGCAACATCGTCTATTGCGCCTCCAAGGCGGCGGTCGACAATCTGACAAAGTCGCTCGCTCGCGCGCTTGCGCCCGACATCAGGGTCGTTTCGGTCTCGCCGGGCCTTGTCGACACCGAGTTCGTGCGTGGACTGGACCAAAGCTGGCGGGACGAGCAGGCCGGCCGCACGCCGCTGCGCAGGCTCGCCGCGCCCGAGGAGGTTGCTCGCGCCGTGCTTGCGGTGGGAACGAGCTTGACGTTCATGACTGGAGCCATTTTGCCGGTGGACGGCGGCAGGCCTTTGGCCTGATTCCAATCGAAGCGCCCGCCGGCTCCCGCGCGCGAGAATCCCGGATTTAGCCCTAGAAGGCGCCAATTCGGAAAGCCTAAGCCACGGATTTCTCTCGCTTGTCCTATTTTGACGAGACCTAAACTTCGCTTTGCGATAACAGAGCCGGACTTTTCCCGCGGCCGCTCAAGGGCCGCGCTGAGGCTCGTTAATGGTGTGGTTTGTCCTGGCGGGAATGGCGGCTTGCGCGGTCCTGGCCGCGCTGTGGCCGTTGCTTCGCCCGTCGCCGCCCATGAAAGCGGACCCCGCGGCGAACGAAGCGGCGTTCTACAAGGCGCAGCTCGAGGAAATCAGGCGCGACGTCGAGCGCGGCCTCCTGCCGCAAGGGGAGGCGGAGAGCGCCCGCGCCGAGGCCGCGCGCCGCCTCATCGCCGCAGCGTCCGGCCCCTCCGAGGCGGCGGCGCCGGCACGGCGCACTCGCCTCGCAGCGGCCGTGCTCATCGCCGTCGGACTGCCGGCGATCGCCTTTTCCCTTTATGCGCGCCTCGGCCAACCCATGCTGCCGGACGAGCCGTTGGCGAGCCGCAAGGTCACGCCGCAGACGGATGGCGGGATCGAGGCGGCGGTGGCGGCGGTCGAGGCGCGGCTCACCGCCAAGCCCGACGATGGCAAGGGCTGGGCGGTGATCGCGCCGGTCTACATGCGCCTCGAGCGCTATTCCGAAGCGGCCCACGCTTACGCCGAGGCGCTGCGCATTCTCGGCGAAGACCCCCTGCGGCGCGCCGCTTACGGCGAGGCTCTGGTCGCGGCCGCCGGGGGCGTGGTCACGGACGAAGCCCGCCAGGCGTTCGATCGGGCGCTGACCGATCAGCCGGGCCAGCCGCAGGCGCGCTATTATCTCGCGCTCGCCGCCGAGCAGGATGGCAAGAAGGCCGACGCGATCAGGGACTACCAATCGTTGCTCGCCGACTCGCCCCCTGATGCGCCTTGGCGGAGCGTGGTGAACGCGCGCCTGGCCGCGCTCAAGGGCGAGCCGGCGCCCGCGACGGACGCCGCCGCCATTCCCGAGGCGCAGCGGCCGATGATCGAGGGCATGGTGTCGAAACTCGCCACACGGCTCGCCAGCAATGGCGGCGGCGTCGACGAATGGTCGCGCCTTATTCGCGCCTATACGGTGCTGCATGAGGCCGACAAGGCCAAGGCGGCGCTGGTCGACGCGCATAAGGCGCTCGCATCCGACGCCAACGCGGTCGCCAGCCTCGACGCGCTGGCGCGCAACCTTGGCCTCGGAGACGCCAATTGACCCGCCGTGGCCGCCGCCTTGCGCTGATCGCCGCAGCCCTCGCCGTCGTCGGCGCGGCGGCTGGTCTTTCGCTTTACGCGCTGAGCGACAGCATCGTGTTCTTCTACAGCCCGTCCGAAGTCGCCCAGAAAGCGGTCGCTCCGGGCGCGCGGCTGCGCATCGGCGGCCTCGTGAAGACCGGCTCGGTCGTCAAGTCCGCGGACCAGAACGTCGCCTTCGTCCTCACCGACGGCGCGCATGATCTTAAAGTGGCCTATCAAGGGCTGTTGCCGGACCTGTTCCGAGAGGGTCAGGGCGTGGTTGCCGAAGGCGTCCTTGCGTCGCCGGGTCAGATGCGCGCCGAGACAATTCTCGCCAAACATGACGAGCGCTATATGCCGCGCGAGGTGGTCGACGCCTTGAAAAAACAGGGGCGCTGGCAGGAAGGAACAACGGCCACACAATGATCGTCGAGATCGGCCATTTCGCCCTCGTGCTCGCGTTCGCCGCCGCGCTCGCCCAGACGGTGATCCCGTTCTGGGGCGCCCGGGTCGGCGACATCGGGCTCATGACCGTCGGGCGCAACGCCGCGCTGATCCAGCTCGCGCTGATCGCGGTCGCTTTCGCCGCGCTCGTCAATGCGCACCTGACCTCGGATTTCTCCGTTCTCAACGTCGCCGAGAATTCGAACGTGGCGATGCCCGCGATCTACAAGATCTCCGGCGTGTGGGGAAACCACGAAGGCTCGATGCTGCTGTGGGTCTTCATTCTGGCGATCTTCGGCGCGCTCGTCGCCCTGTTCGGCCGCGCGCTGCCGCATAAGCTGCGCGCCGACGCGCTCGCCGTTCAGGGCCTGATCAGTCTCGCCTTCCTCGCCTTCATTCTCCTGACCTCGAACCCGTTCGAGCGGCTCTCGCCCGCGCCGTTCGAGGGACGCGACCTCAATCCGATTCTGCAGGACCCCGGCCTCGCCATCCATCCGCCGCTGCTCTATCTCGGCTATGTCGGCTTCTCGATCGTCTATTCGTTCGCCGCCGCGGCGCTGATCGAGGGCCGCATCGACGCGGCCTGGGCGCGCTTCGTGCGGCCCTTCACGCTCGTCGCGTGGAGCTTCTTGACGCTCGGCATCGCCGCCGGCTCGTTCTGGGCCTATTACACGCTCGGCTGGGGCGGCTTCTGGTTCTGGGATCCGGTCGAGAACGCCTCCCTCATGCCGTGGCTCGCCGGCACCGCCTTCGTCCATTCGGTCGCGGTGATGGAGAAGCGCGACGCGCTGAAAGTCTGGACGATCTTTCTCGCCATCCTCGCCTTTTCCTTTTCGCTGCTCGGCACGTTTCTCGTGCGTTCTGGCGTGCTCACCTCCGTGCACGCCTTCGCCAACGATCCGCGTCGCGGCGTTTTCATCCTCGCGATTCTGGCGATGTTCATTTGCGGTTCGTTCGCCCTCTTCGCCTGGCGCGCGCCGATGCTCAAGCAGGGCGGCCTGTTCGCGCCGGTCTCGCGCGAGGGGGCGCTCGTCGTCAACAATCTGCTCCTGACGACCGCATGCGCGACCGTGCTGTTCGGCACCCTCTATCCGCTCGCGCTCGAGCAATTGACGGGCGAGAAGATCACCGTCGGCGCGCCCTTCTTCAATCTCACCTGCGGCGTGCTGTTGCTCACCGCCTGCTTTGCCGCGCCGTTCGGCTTCTCGCTCGCGTGGAAGCGCGGCGATCTGTTGGGAGTCGTGCAGAGGCTCACCTTCGCCATCATCATCGGCGCCGTCACCGCTATCGTCGGCGCGGCGTGGCTCAGCGGCGGCTCGGTCTTTGCCCCGCTCGCGATGGGCTTGGGCGTCTTCGTCATCATCGGCACGCTGATCGAAGTCGTCATGCGCGTGTGGCGTCCGGGGCTTAGCGCAGGCGTGGCGCTGAAGCGCACGTTCGGCCTGCCTTTGTCGTTCTTCGGCGCGGCGCTCGCGCATTTCGGCTTGGGCGTGACGCTGCTCGGACTCTCGGGCCTCGGCTTCGGCGCCGAGACGATCGCCACCCTGCACAAGGGCGTCCCCGCACTCGTCGGTCCCTATTCGATCACCCTCGATTCGGTCGGCGAGCGCGTCGGGCCGAACTACAAGGAATCGATCGCGTCGGTGACCGTGCGCTCAGGCGATTCCGTCGTCGCTCAGATTGAACCTGCACGGCGCCAATTCGCCGCACGGGAGATGAGCACGACCCAGGCGGGCCTGGCGACGCTTCATTTCGGCCAGGTCTATGTCTCGATCGCGGACCCGGCGCCCGACGGCTCCGTGCCCGCCCGTCTCTACTGGAAGCCGCTGGTGACGTTGATCTGGCTCGGCGGCGCCGCCATGGCGCTCGGCGGCGTGCTGTCGCTCACGGACCGGCGCCTGCGCTTCGGCGTAGCCGTGCGGGCGAAGGCGAACGCGCGCCCGCTGGCGCAGCCGGCGCAATGACCATGCTTCGCTTGGCTACCAGCTAAGGCGCGTTTCCCTTCTCCCTCCGGGAGAAGGTGGTCGCGCGCAGCGCGACGGATGAGGGCTCTCCGGAGCGAGAAGCGCGCTTCGCGCGCGAACCCTCACCCCAACCCCTCTCCCGTAGGAGAGGGGTGGTCGCACACTCCACCACCCGATCGCACGTGGCTCCAGTATTGAGGAGAAAAGCTTCTCCTCCTCCTCCCCCTCCTCGCCTCCCTCGCCGGTCCCGCGCTCGCCGTGCAGCCGGACGAAGTGATGAAGGACCCGGCGCTCGAAACGCGCGCACGCGCGCTCTCGAGTGAATTGCGCTGCCTCGTCTGTCAGAACGAGTTGATCGACGATTCCGAGGCGCCGCTGGCGCGCGACATCCGCGTCCTCATTCGTGAGCGCATCGGCAAAGGCGAAAGCAACGATTCCGTGCGCGCCTATCTCGTCTCGCGCTACGGCGATTTCATTCTCTTGAAACCCCCGTTCAAGCCGGAGACGCTGCTCTTGTGGCTGAGCCCCGTGCTCACGCTCGGCCTTGGCGTCGCCGCGGCTCTGTACGCTCGCCGACGCGCGCCCAGCGCGACGCCACGCCTGAGCGAAGAAGAAGAAGCGCGGCTCGCGGCGCTGACCGCGGAGGACGGCCGCTAGCGACACTCGCGCCGGCGCGAGCTTCGGGTTACCCTGCCCGAGGGTTTCATCGTCGAAAGGCTTCAGGATGCGAGCGGCCGGCGCGGTCTCTTTGCTGGCGCTCGTCGGGGCGCTGAGTTGCGCCGGCGCCGCGCCCTCGCACGCGAGTTCTTGCGACAAGGAGGTCGCGGCGCAAATCCGATTTCCCGTGCGTCAGGCCTGCTGGACCTATCGCGGCCCGGCGACCCTGTTTGTCGGCAAGTTTTCGAGCGGGCAGACCGTATCGGCGCAGATGACAGGCGAGGCGACCGACTACGACCCGCGCAGCGGGGGCGTCGCGACCGTTTCGCGGCCGCGCGATCCGAATGTCGAGGGACCCGGCGGCTACTTCTTCGCCGTTCCAGATGCGCCGGGAGTTATGACCTTCGTCGCCCCCGCGACCGGAACCTATCGCTTCAGTTTCTCGCCCTGCGCGATGTGGGGCGCGCCGGGCGCCGTCAGGATTTGCGCACGCTGACGGGGCCGCGAATGCGCGCGCACCCTCAGACGTCGGACATGATCGTGGGCTGCTCGGAGACCTCGTAGGTCCAGACCCGAAACGACTTCAGGACGTGGGGTCCGAACGAATTGATGAGCGGAATATCCGCCGCGTCCCGGCCTCGCGCGACCACGATCCTGCCGATCCGCGGGATGTTGTTGCGAGGATCGAACGTCCACCACGAGCCGTCGAGGAACACCTCGATCCAGGCGCTGAAATCCATCGGATCGACGACCGGCACGCCAATGTCGCCGAGATGGCCGTTGATGTATCGCGTGGGAATGTTGAGGCATCGGCAAAGCGTCACGGCGAGATGGGCGAAATCGCGGCAGACGCCGATTCGCTCCTCGAAGGCCTCGAACGCGGTCCTCGTTGATCGCGCCTGCTGATAGTCAAACTTGATGTGCTGATGGACGAAATCGCACACGGCCTGCACGCGCCCCCAGCCAGGCGGGGTGGCGCCGAACAGATCCCAAGCCGCCTGGCTGAGCTTGTCGGTCTCGCAATATCGGCTCCCCATCAGATAGAGCAGGCAGGCGTCCGGCAGTTCCGCGACGGGGACTTCGGCCGCGGCAAAGTTCGCCGGGTCGATCTTGCCGTCGTCTTCGATCGTGGCGTCGCCCCAGATCGCGAAATCGCCGGCAGGCGCAACCAATCTGCGGCATCGATTGCCAAACGTGTCGAGATAGGTGGTGGTCGGGATGATCGGCGTCGTGAAGACCTTCTCGGCGACGCGTATGTCGGCCTTTCGATCTTCGCTCACGGACAAGAGGCAAACGATCGGGGTCGGCTGCGGGCAATTGATCGTGATTTCATAACCGTAACGGATCAGCATTGGTTGCAGCTCCTAAGGCGTCTCTCGAGACGCGATGAACGAGCGGCCCCCCGGCGTCAGCCTCGAAACGAATGATTACTCGAAAAAGAGCGGTCGGCGCGAGCGTCGCGCCGACCGTCGATATCCGTGTTTAGCTTTTTGCCGGAAGAACTATTTCACGCTGCTGAGGAGAGCAGCGCATGCCTGGGACACGCCGGAATCCGCCGCCTTGCTGCCAGGCATCACGGCCCAACCGCCCTTTTCGACATAGGCCGCCTGTTGCCAGGAGTCGGTCTTTTTCAGCGCCGTCATGTTCGCGGCGGCGTCGGCGCTGCGTTGGAACTGATCGACGCAGATCGGCGCGACTGCGGCAATTACGGCGCTGCTTGCTGTATTGTCCGCCAGCGTCTTCGCCGAGCTTCCGAGCATCCACCCGCCCCAGCCGAAGCCGATGGCGAGCGTCGCGGCGACGCCAACAGCGGCGCCTTGCAGGAGCCGCTTCAGCGAGTCTCCCTGATACCAAGCCACATTTTGCATGAGCCTCTCCTCCCGATCGGGGCGGAAAAATTCCGCCCCTTTCTGAGTATTGGGCGACACCTTCCAGTGGAGCCGTCGCCGAGACCCGGTCTTTGCTTTAGACGGCGATCAGTAGTCCATCCCGCCCATGCCGCCCATTCCACCGCCGCCGCCCGGCATCGCCGGAGCGTCGGCCTTCGGCCGGTCTGCGATCATGGCTTCGGTCGTGATCATGAGGCCCGCGATCGAAGCCGCGTCCTGAAGCGCGACCCGCACCACCTTCGCCGGATCGACGATGCCGGCGTTCAGCATGTCGACATATTGCTCGGTCTGCGCGTCGAAGCCGTAGGTCTGCGACTTGTTCTCGAGAATCCTGCCAACGACGATCGAACCCTCGACGCCCGAATTCTCGGCGATCTGCCGGATCGGGGCCTCGAGCGCCCGGAGCACGATGTTGATGCCGGACTGGACGTCTTCGTTCTCGTTGGTGAGCTTGCCGATCGCCGCCTTGGCGCGCAACAGCGCGACGCCGCCGCCGGAAACGATGCCTTCTTCGACCGCAGCCTTGGTCGCATGCATGGCGTCGTCAACGCGATCCTTCTTTTCCTTCACCTCGACCTCGGTCGAGCCGCCGACGCGGATGATGGCCACCCCGCCCGCGAGCTTGGCGAGCCGCTCCTGCAGCTTCTCCTTGTCGTAGTCGGAGGTCGTGTCCTCGATCTGCGCCTTGATCTGGGAGATGCGGCCCTCGATGTCGGATTTCTTGCCGCCGCCATCGATGATGGTGGTGTTTTCCTTCTCGATCCGCACCCGCTTGGCTTTGCCGAGCATCTGGAGCGTGACGTTCTCGAGCTTGATGCCGAGATCCTCGGCGATCATCGTGCCCGCGGTGAGGATCGCGATGTCCTCGAGCATCGCCTTGCGGCGATCGCCGAAGCCGGGCGCCTTGACCGCGGCCACCTTCAAGCCGCCACGCAGCTTGTTGACGACCAGCGTCGCGAGCGCTTCGCCTTCGATGTCCTCGGCGATGATGAGCAGAGGCTTGCCAGCCTGCACGACCGCCTCGAGGACGGGCAGCATCGGCTGCAGCGAGGAGAGCTTCTTCTCGTGGATGAGAATGTACGGGTCCTCGAGCTCGGCCAGCATCTTTTCGGCGTTGGTGACGAAATAGGGCGAGAGATAGCCGCGGTCGAACTGCATGCCCTCGACGACGTCGAGCTCGGTCTCGGCGGTCTTCGCCTCTTCGACCGTGATCACGCCCTCGTTGCCGACCTTCTTCATGGCGTCGGAAATCATCTTGCCGATCGTCTTGTCGCCGTTCGCGGCGATGGTCCCGATCTGCGCGATCTCATCCGACGACTGCACCTTCTTGGCGCGCTTTTCGATGTCCTTGACGACCGCAGTGACCGCGATGTCGATGCCGCGCTTGAGATCCATCGGGTTCATGCCAGCGGCGACGAGCTTGAGGCCTTCCTTCATGATGGAGGCGGCGAGCACGGTGGCGGTGGTGGTGCCGTCGCCGGCAAGATCATTGGTCTTGGAGGCGACTTCGCGCACCATCTGCGCGCCCATATTCTCGAACTTGTCGGAAAGCTCGATTTCCTTGGCGACGGTCACCCCGTCCTTGGTGATGCGCGGCGCCCCGTAGGACTTGTCGAGAATGACATTGCGGCCCTTCGGGCCCAGCGTCACCTTGACGGCGTTATTGAGGGTTTCGACGCCGCGCAGCATTCGGTCGCGCGCGTCAGAAGAGAAACGTACATCTTTGGCTGCCATTGGTTTGGTTCCTTCAATTCTTGAAAAATGGATTTGGTTTTAGGCGGCCTTCTTGGAGGTTGTCTTGGGCGCGGCCGCGCCTTCGATCACGCCCATGACGTCGGTCTCCTTCATGATCAGGAGCTCCTCGCCGTCGATCTTCACTTCCGTGCCCGACCACTTGCCGAACAAGATGCGCTCACCGGGCTTAAGCTCGGTCGGCGTGATCTTGCCATTCTCGTCGCGGCCGCCGGGGCCAACAGCCACGACCTCGCCCTCTTGCGGCTTCTCCTTGACGGTGTCGGGAATGATGATGCCGCCCTTCGTCTTGGCATCAGCCTCGATGCGGCGGACGACGACGCGGTCGTGTAACGGTCGAAATTTCATGGAGCGTTCCCTTTCAGTCGAGCTGCTTCGCCGGCCCGGGATCATGCCCTAGCTCCTGACGGCAGTCTGACGAGAACCCTACATAGCGAGTGTTAGCACTCATTGCAAGAGAGTGCTAACGGCCGAGCTCTGAAACGTTCGAGCGGTAGGCGCATCGTCTCCCTGTCATGCCCGCGAAAGCGGGCATCTAGTAAGGCGCCGCGGAAGTATGGATTCCCGCTTGCGCGGGAATGACAGGACGGCCGGTCACGGTTTCATCTCAAAAGCGCATTGCTTCAAGCATGCATCCGCGCGCCCTTGGTGATCTTGTCGACGAGCTTCTTGTCCTCGCGGAGCGCAAGGCCGACGACGTTCATGGCGTCCGGCGCATATTGCTTGACGGTGGCGCGATTGGCTGCGTCGTGGCCGGTCGTGAACATGTCCTCGATATAGAGCGAGAAGCGAACGCGGCGCTCCATGGCGCGCCCATAGATCGTCTTCAGCGTCTCCCGGTCGGCGCTCAGAACGATCGCCGGCTGGATCATCAACGGATTGTATCTGTTGCCTGCGGCGTCCTCGTAGGGCTCGCCGATAAGGCCGGCGTTCGCGCCGACCACGCCGCTCATCAGAAAAGCGACGACGTTGAGCTTCTGCCATGTCGCGAGATCCTCGCGCACGACGATCGAAATTTTCGTGTCGAACATTACTGCTCCTCATTTGCGCTCGCAGCGCGCGTCGCGCGTTCGAGCCGCGCTCTTTCGCGGGCGACCGTCCGCTCGCGCAACGAATCGTAGATCGGCGGATCCTTGAGCAGAGTCGGCGTCAGCATGGCCATCGCGCAGGCGCCCAGCATCGGCAACAGCATGGTGACATCCGCCGTCATTTCGGTGGCGAGCACGATGCCGGTCAGCGGCGCGCGCACGATGCCGGTGAAGAGAGCGGCCATTCCCACCAATGCGAACCCTTCCGGCTGAACATGCAGGCCCGGAACGGCGAGTTGGCAAGCCAATCCGAAGAACAATCCGAATTGCGCGCCAAGCACCAGCAGGGGCGCAAACAATCCGCCGGGCGTTCCCGCCGAATAGGACAGGGAGCCGAGCGCGAGCCTTATGAGAAAAACCAGGGGAAGCACGGCAAGCGTTCCAGCGCCGAGAAGCGTCCGTTGGGTGATCGCATCGCCTCCGCCAACGAGATCGGGAAGAAACCAGGCGAGCGCGCCAACCCCGGCCCCAATGAGCGCGGCGCGAATCTCAACCGGCCAGTGGTCCAACCGGTCGACCGTCGCCATCGTTTGCAAGAGCACGCGATTGGTGATGACCGCCATAATTCCGGCGAGCGCGCCGAGAACGAAGAAGAGCGGCCGTATCGCCAGGTCCGGCATGACCAACACGCCCAAATGAAAATCCTGGCCGTCGCCCAGAATCGCGCGGGAGACGGAGATGGCGCTCGCCGAGGCGCCGAGCGCGGCGATCGCGATCCGCAATTCGAACCGCCGCACCAGTTCCTCGAGCACGAAGATGGCGCCGGCGATTGGCGCGTTGAACGCCGTGGCGAGGCCCGCTCCCGCCCCGGCGGCAAGCAACACGCGACAATCGGGCCAATTGCGCCGAAAAATTTTGCCGACAAGATGGCCCAGGGTCGCGGCCATGTGCACGCTCGGCCCCTCGCGGCCAAGCGCAAGCCCGGCGCCGATCGCGAGCGCGCCGCCGACGAACTTCACCGGAATGACGCGAAACGGCGCCTGCGGCAATTGCCCATTGAGCACGGCTTCGACATGCGGAATGCCGCTTCCAGCCGCCTGGGGCGAGATCCGGCGAACGAGCGAAGCCGCGATTCCCGCAGCCGCCCCGCAAGCCGCGACCAACAGCCAGACGCCCTCGGGCCCTTGCGCATGCGCGAAGACGAGAAGCGCATCGCGCAATTGGTCCGCCTGTTCGAGCAGGAGCATGAAACAGGCGACGCCAGCGCCGGAGATCGCGCCCACGACCAGCGCAAGAACCGTCAGGAGCGCGAGGCTCCCGCCCTCCCCTTCGCCTTCGCCCCCGCCTCTCAATTCCGAAATCATTCGCGACGCCGGTTTCGACTGCCAGATGGTGAAAGCGAACGGAGTCAGAAACCGCCAGTCGCCCTGGTGCCGGTTGGCGTAATTGTCTCGTCGCCCGCAGCGTTGAGGTTTATCCGCAACCTGATGTTTGAGCCAACCGGCTCGTGCGGATCGCCAAGGCAAAAGCGGACTGTCAGGCCCTC
Organism: uncultured Alphaproteobacteria bacterium; assembly: GCA_963702825.1. Classification (GTDB taxonomy): domain Bacteria; phylum Pseudomonadota; class Alphaproteobacteria; order Rhizobiales; family Beijerinckiaceae; genus Roseiarcus. The sequence goes on along the minus strand of CAVPEE010000064.1, from coordinate 20,541 downwards.
AGAGTTCGTCCCCCGGCCCTTCGTCCTTCGTCTCATACTTCATGATCAGCGGCGCCTGGGCGAGCGCGAACAGAAGCGTGAGCGGCAGGAAGCCGAAGGTCTTGAACTTGACCCAGAGGTCGGTCGTCTGCGTGCGCCAGACGATCTCGTTGAGGACCGCAAGGGCCAGGAAGAAAAACGCCCAGCGCCAGGTGAGCTTGCGCCAGCCTTCGTCGGTGACGTGCAGCGCGCCGTCGAACAGGATTTTCAGGAGCGGCTTGTTGAGCCAGAGGCCCACGAACAAAGCCGCGCCAAACAGGATGTAAAGAGCGGTCGGCTTGATCTTGATCAGCGTCTCATCATGAAGGATGAGGGTCAGCGAACCGAAGATGAGGACGATCACCGCGGTTATGAGCGGCATGATCGGAAAGCGCCTGAGCATCGCGTAGGAGACGCCGAGCGTGACCAGGACGCTCGCCATCAAGATGCCGGTCGCGGCGAAAATGCCGACCCGCGAATAGACGATGAAGAACAGCGCCAGCGGCCCGAGTTCGAGCGCGAACTTGAGCATCGGATTGAGCGCTTTGCGTGGGGTCGGAGCGGCGGTTTGAGTCACAGGCGTTTCACTCATCGGGCGTTCCATATTGGGCGCCGTCATGCGGCCTCTCTGTCGATCCCGGCGATCGCATCGGCGAAGTCGCGCGCGGTGAAGGGCTCAAGATCGTCGACGCCCTCGCCGACGCCAATGAAATGGACGGGCAGCGCGAATTTGTCGGCGATCGCCACCAGAATGCCGCCGCGCGCGGTGCCGTCGAGCTTGGTCATGACAAGGCCGGTGACGCCGGCGACGCGGCCGAAAATCTCGACCTGGCTCAGCGCGTTCTGCCCAACGGTGGCGTCGAGCACGAGCAGCACGGCATGGGGCGCGTCGGCGTCGACTTTCCGCATCACCCGGATGATCTTCTCAAGTTCGCTCATGAGTTCGGTGCGGTTCTGCAATCGCCCGGCGGTGTCCATCAGCACGACGTCGACGTTGAGCTCTCGGGCGCGCGTCAGCGCGTCGAAGGCGAGCCCGGCCGCGTCGGCGCCCTGGTCGCGCTCGACGAGCGCGGACAACGTGCGCCGCGCCCAGATACGCAATTGCTCGATCGCGGCGGCGCGGAAGGTGTCGCCCGCGGCGAGCAGGACCGCCTTGCCTTCGGCCCTGAACTTGGCGGCGAGCTTGCCGATGGTCGTGGTCTTGCCAGAGCCGTTGACGCCGATGACGAGGATCACGAACGGGCGCTTATCCGGATCGATCACCAGCGGGCGCGCGACCGGGCTCAAGCGCGCGCTCGACCTCGTCCGCGAGGATCTGTTTCACTTCGTCCGGGTTGATCCCGCGCTCGTAGCGCCCGCTGGCCGACCGCATCGCGAATGCGAGACGCCGCGGCAAGGCCGAGGTCGGCCTGGATGAGAACGTCCTCGAGGTCGTCGAGCGAGGCGGCGTCGAGCTTGCGCTTGGTGAAAATGTCGGTCACGCCGCGCGCGATCGTCGTTGACGAGCGCGACAGCCCTAAGCGCAGGCGCTGGAGCCAGCTTTGCTTCGGCGCGGGCGCCGGGGCGACGGTTAGAGGAGCTGGGGCCTCGGCCGGCGGCTCGACAACCAGCTCCGCTTCATCCACGGGCGGCGAGGCGTCGACGGGCGCGGGCGCCTCGCCGCCGCGGAACCAGCGGCCCAGCAGACCGGATTTCCCCTTTTTTTCGTCTTCAGGCGACGCCACAGACCCTCCTCAAACCCGCCCTATGCGGGCGCGGCGGATGCTGCCATACCACTTCTTCCCATGACGCCGGAAGAAACAAGAGCGCGGCTCCTCTATCGCGACGGGCTGATGCTCGTCCTCGATAAGCCCGCTGGCGTCGCCGTTCACGCCGGGCCGAAAGGCGGCGCGAGCCTCGAGGATGATTTCGACGCGCTGCGCTTCGGCCTGCCGCGCAGGCCCGCGCTTGCGCATCGGCTCGACCGCGACACCGCCGGCTGTCTGGTGCTCGGACGGCATCACAAGGCCCTGGAAACATTGGGGCTTCTCTTCAAGCAAGGCAAGATCGCCAAAACCTATTGGGCGATCGTCGCGGGCGCGCCCGAAGGCGAAGAGGGAACCATCGACCTGCCGCTCGGCCGCCTCGATGACAAGATAGGCTGGTGGATGAAGGTCGACCCTAATGGCCAGAAGTCGCTGACGCTGTGGCGCGTCAAGGGACGGGGGACATGGCGCGGCGCGCCGATCGCCTGGCTCGAACTCGAGCCCAAGACCGGGCGCACGCATCAATTGCGCGTCCATTGCGCTTCGCAGGGCTGGCCGATTTTCGGCGACGCGATCTACGGCGCGCGGGCGGACCTGCCGCTGCAATTGCTGGCGCGCAAGGTGATCGTGCCGCTTTCGAAATCGAAGCCGCCGATCGAGGTCGAAGCGCCCGCGCCGCCCCACATGCTGGAGGCCCTGGCCGCCTGCGGCTTCGAGCCGGATCCGCCGGAGGCCTTGTAGGCGCGGTCCATAGCCCGTCGTTAGACGGGCGTCCTACCGGACGCCCTTTGGACCGCGCCAGCCGCGATCGACGATCGCGGCTACAGCCGCGCCGATTGTGCGGCGCAGCAGATTGTGAAAAGGTCTTCGAGCCGTCACCAGCCCCCGGAAGCCATGTCGATCCGAGCCGCGATCCATCACCTCACGCACTACAAATACGATCGCCCGGTTTCGCTCGGCCCGCAGATCATCCGGCTCAGGCCCGCGCCCCACAGCCGCACCCGGGTCATCTCGCACTCGCTGAAGGTGTCTCCCGCCGACCATTTCGTGAACCATCAGCAGGATCCGTACGGCAACTGGCTCGCGCGCTACGTCTTCCCGGAGCTCGTCAACGAGCTGAAGATCGAAGTCGACGTCGTCGCCGACATGACGGTCTACAATCCGTTCGATTTCTTCGTCGAGGAGAGCGCGGAGACCTGGCCGTTCGAATATCCCGAGGACCTCAAGCCCGATCTCGTCATCTACCGCACGCCCGAACATGCCGGACCTCGGCTTCAGGCCTTCTTGAGCGGGATCGACCGGACGCCCAGGCGCACCGTCGACTTCGTGGTCGATCTCAACCGGCGCCTTGCGGGCGAAATTCAATATCTCATCCGCATGGAATTGGGGGTCCAGACCCCGGAGGAGACGTTCGAGCGCGGTTCGGGCTCGTGCCGCGATTCGAGCTGGCTTCTGGTGCAGATTTTCCGCTGCCTGGGCTTGGCGGCCCGGTTCGTGTCCGGCTATCTCATTCAGCTGAAGCCCGATCTCGTCGCGCTCGACGGGCCGCCGGGCACCGACCACGACTTCACCGACCTCCACGCCTGGGCGGAGGTCTATCTGCCCGGCGCCGGCTGGATCGGGCTCGATCCGACCTCGGGCCTGTTGGCCGCGGAAAGCCATATTCCGCTGGCCGCAACGCCGCACTATCGCAACGCCGCGCCGATTTCGGGCCTCGCGAGCTTCGCCAATGTCGACTTCAATTTCGACATGCGGGTCGAGCGGGTCTCCGAGCATCCGCGTATCACCAAGCCGTTTTCTGAAGCTGCCTGGAAGGCGCTCGACGCGCTCGGCGAGGAGGTCGACAAGAAGCTCGTCGCCGACGACGTCCGGCTGACCATGGGCGGCGAGCCGACGTTCGTTTCGATCGACGACTTCGAAGCGGGCGAGTGGAACGCGGACGCGGTCGGCCCGACCAAGCGGGCGCTCGCCGACCGGCTGATCCGGCGATTGCGCGACCGGTTCGCGCCCGGCGGATTCCTGCATTACGGGCAGGGCAAATGGTATCCGGGCGAGTCCCTGCCGCGCTGGACGTTTTCGCTCTTCTGGCGGCGCGACTTGAAGCCGATCTGGCAAAACCCTGAGCGCATCGCCGCGGAGGGACAGCAAACCGGCGCAAGCAAGGAGACGGCTGAGGCGCTGCTTGGCGCGATCGCGTCCGAGCTCGGCATTGCGCTCCGACCATGTCGCGCCGGCTTACGAGGATCCTGCCGAGTGGCTCGTCAAAGAGGCCAATCTGCCGGCGAACGTCTCGCCGGAGAACTCTGAGCTCAAGGACCCCGAGGAGCGCCACCGCATCGCTCGGGTTTTCTCGCGCGGGCTGACTGAGCCTTCGGGATATGTCCTGCCCGTCCAGCGCTGGCAGGCGCAGGCCAATGGAATCCGCTGGCGCAGCGAGAAGTGGAAGACCCGTCGCGGCGCGCTCCATCTGGTGCCGGGCGACAGCCCGGTCGGCTACCGCCTGCCGCTGGGCGCCCTGCCCTACGTCCCGCCGTCCGCGTTCCCCTATGTCGTCGAAGCCGATCCGACCGAGCCGCGCGGGCCGTTGCCGGATTTCCACGATGCGCGGGAGCACGCCCAGCGGGTCGCCTCGTTCGCGGCGGCGGAAGGATCGGCCCAGGAGCGTGTCGAGCAGCGCCTCGGCGATATCGACGGCGCGGTTCGCACCGCGGTGACGGTCGAGCCGCGCGACGGGCGCTTATGCGTGTTCCTGCCTCCGGTCGAGCGGCTCGAGGATTATCTCGAACTGGTCGCCGCCGCCGAAGCGGCGGCCGAAAAAGTCGGACTTCCGGTGCAGATCGAGGGCTACCCGCCTCCGGTCGATCCGCGCATGAACGTCATTCGGGTCGCGCCCGATCCGGGCGTGATCGAAGTCAACATCCATCCCTGCTCGAGCTGGCGCGAATGCGTCGCCACCACCGAAGCGGTCTACGAGGAGGCGCGGCTTTCGCGCCTCGGCGCCGACAAGTTCATGATCGACGGCAAGCATGCGGGAACTGGCGGGGGCAATCATGTTGTCGTCGGCGGGCAGGCGCCGCTCGACAGTCCGTTCCTCAGGCGTCCCGACCTTCTCAAGAGCCTCATCATCCATTGGCTGCGCCGCCCGAGCTTGAGCTACTTCTTCTCGGGCCTGTTCATCGGGCCAACCAGCCAGGCGCCGCGTATCGACGAAGCGCGTCACGACAGTCTTTACGAGCTGGAGATCGCGCTCGCGCAAATCCCGAAGCCCGGAGACGGCGCCGCGCCGCGGCCGTGGCTGCTCGACCGGCTCCTGCGCAATCTGCTCACCGACGTCACCGGCAACACGCATCGGGCGGAAATCTGCGTCGACAAGCTTTATTCGCCGGACGGGCCGACAGGTCGGCTTGGCCTTGTCGAGTTCCGCAGCTTCGAGATGCCGCCGGACGCCCGCATGAGCCTCGCTCAGCAGCTCTTGATCCGTGCGATCCTCTCCCGGCTATGGCGCGATCCGCTCGACGGGCCGCTGCCGCGCTGGGGCGCGTCGCTGCACGACCGGTTCATGCTGCCCCATTTCGTCTGGGAGGATTTCCTCGGCGTCCTCGCCGATCTCAAGGCGCATGGCTTCGCCTTCCGCTCCGACTGGTACGAAGCGCAGGCCGAGTTCCGCTTTCCGTTCTGCGGCGAGGTCGAATACGAGGGCGTCCAGCTCGAACTGCGCCAGGCGCTGGAGCCGTGGCATGTGCTCGGCGAAACGGGCGCGATCGGCGGAACGGCGCGCTACACCGACTCTTCGACCGAGCGGCTGCAGGTGAAGCTCACGACCGCCGATTCCGAGCGCTACGTCGTCGCCTGCAACGGCCGCCGCGTTCCCTTGGCACGAAGACGGCGACGAATGGCGTCGCGGTCGGCGCGGTGCGCTACAAAGCCTGGAAGCCGGCGACGGCGATGCACCCGACAATTCCCGTCCACGCGCCCTTGGTCTTCGACATTTTCGACACCTGGAGCGGGCGCGCGCTCGGCGGCTGCGTCTATCACGTGGCCCACCCCGGCGGGCGCAGCTACGACACCTTCCCGGTCAACGGCAACGAGGCGGAAGCGCGCCGCCTTGCTCGCTTCGAGGCGCGCGGCCACACGCCCGGGGCCTACGAGCCGCCGCCCGAGACGCCGCATCCCGAGTTTCCGCTGACGCTCGATTTGAGAAGGCCGGCGGGGCTTGGTTAACCAGACCTAGGGATGCGCGGGAGCGGCTAGCCCTTATCCGCGAACGCCCCCGTGATGTCGTTCATCGTCGGCAGATCGGCGAAGGCGTCAAAACGGCCGTTGTCGGCGATGTCCTTCGCGGCCCGCATGAACCCGCCCCAGGCGGCGCGGGCGAGCGCTCCGCCGACGCTGATCCGTTTGACGCCGAGATCTTCGAGCTGGCGCTTGGTGAATCCTGGCCAGCCGGCGAGCACATTGACCGGCAGCTTGCCCGCGACCCGCACGACCTCGGCCACTTCCTCCGGCGTCCTGACCAGCGGCACGTAAAGCACGTCAGCGCCCGCTTCCGCGTAAAGGGGAAGGCGCCGCAAGGCCTCGGCAAGGCCGCCAGCCTGGCGCAGGATCGCCTCGCTGCGCGCGGTGAGCAGGACCTTTTCGCCGCTGGCGCTGATCGCGGCGCGCGCCGCGCGCAGTCGGTCGACCGCTTCGATCACACTGTAGAGGGGAGCGCCGGGGTTGCCGGTGTAGTCTTCGATCGAAAAGCCCGAGACGCCGGCGCCGACGCAAAGCCGCGCGCTCTCGTGGACGCCGTCGGCGTCGCGAGCGAAGCCGGCCTCGAAATCGGCGTTGAGCGGCAGATCCGTCGCCTCGGCGAGGTCGCGGAGGTGGCTCAGCACATAGGCCCGGTCGACGGCGCCATCGCCCTTGCCCGCGGCGAAGGCCATGCCGGCGCTGGTGCTGGCGAGCGCCGGGAAGCCGAGCGACGCGAGATATTTGGCCGAGCCGATGTCGAACGGATTGGGAATGACAAAACAGCCCGGAGCCGCGTGCAGCTCGGCGAAGCGGGCGCGCTTTTCTGCGATCGTCGGCATTATCCATTCCCCTTCGGCATCAAGGCCGAGAGCGCGACCTTTTGCCGCCCGTCGGAATCGAAATTATCCGGTGCAAGCCAGCGCTCGTAGGCGGCCTTGCGCGCCGGCCACTCGCTGTCGAGCATCGCGAACCACGCTGTGTCGCGGTTGCGGCCCTTGACGATCATGTGCTGGCGAAAGATTCCCTCGAACGTGAAGCCGAAGCGCTCGGCGGCGCGACGCGACGGCGCGTTGAGCGCGTTGCACTTCCACTCGTAGCGGCGATAGCCGAGCTCATCGAACACATAGCGCGCGAACAGATATTGCGCCTCGGTCGCGCCGGCCGTCCGCTGCATCGCCGGGGTGTACATGATGTTGCCAACCTCGATGACTCGATTGGCGGCGTCGATTCGCATCAGCGTCTGGTAGCCGAGAGCGCGGCCCGAGGAATTGTCGATGACGGCGAAGAACAGCGGATCGGTCGAGCGCGCCTTGGCCTCGAGGTTGGCGCGAAATTCGTCGAGGCTCGTGTATGGCCCGTCGAACAGATAGGTCCACACGGCTTCGCGCGCCGCGTCGCCGTTCGAACCTTCATAGAGCGCCTCGGCGTGCGCGTGCGGGTCGAGGGGGACGAGCGTGATCCACCGCCCTTTGAGCGTGACCCGCTCCGGCCGCTTGGCGGGATGCGCGTCGATCGAAGGGCCGATGGGCAGGGTGGCGGACATGCCTTCTCTCTTACGCGTTTCGGCGCGCGGCGTCGTGACGAAAAGCTCTCAGGCTCAGCGCGTCTTGACGTCAGTTTGCGCGAAATCGTCGCCTTTGAATAGCAACGCCGCGCCATGAGTCTTCGCACAGGCGTAAGATAAACAGTCGGCAAAATTGAGCCGGGCAGGATGTCGGCCTTTTCCGTATTGTTCGAAGCAGGCCACTGCCGCGGCGCCCACGGCGGAATCGATGGGCGCTTCCTCGATATCGGCGTCTTTGACAAAAGCGTCGAACCGTCGCTCGGCGGCGGTCGGGGAAAAATCAAGACGTCGGCTCAGCACGATGCAGGTCTCAAGGCGCACGACGGCGACGATATCCGGCGCTTCGGCGACTGCGATGGCTGTCGACAAAGTAATCCCGATCCGGTTCGTTCGTGAGGATGGCGACGAAAACGGAAGTATCGATGAAGATCACTGGCCCCAAAGGTCGTCGATCTCTTCCTTCGTGACCTCCCTAGGATTGGGGCCGGCCATAGCGACCGTTTCGTCCGCTAGCTGCTTCAGCCGCTCGACGAGCGGCGACTTTGTCGCGCTCGCGCTTCAGCTCGCTGCGCAGCGCATGACGCGATCGCCTCGGTCATGTTGGTTTTGCGCAGCTTGGCGAGTTCGCGGGCGAGCTCGCCAACTTCGGGATCGCGGATGCTGATGCCCATGACACGTCTCGTCCATACAATACAACGCAAATTGTATATACGCAAGCCGTCGCCGAGTTCGTCAATGGTTGTCCCGCGGCACACCCATCGTCTGCGCCAGGCGCTGGTATTGAACCGCTGGCTTCAGCACCATGCCCTCGTCGAACTGCGCCACCATCTCGCGCTGGATCTGCTGCCATGGCGTCTGGCTCTTGGGATAGGGGAACCCGCCGTTTTGGGCGAGGGTTGCCCGACGCTCGTTCAGCTCGGCGTCCGATATCAGGATGTTGGCCGTGCCCTTCTTCAGATCGATGCGCACCCGGTCGCCGGTCTTGATCAGCGACAATCCCCCTCCCGCCGCCGCCTCAGGCGAAGCGTTGAGGATCGAGGGCGAGCCGGAGGTGCCCGATTGCCGGCCGTCGCCGACGCAGGGCAGCGCATGCACGCCTTTCTTGAGGAGCGCCGCGGGCGGCTGCATGTTGACCACTTCCGCCCCGCCCGGATAGCCGATCGGCCCCGTGCCGCGAATGAACAGAATGCTGTGCTCGTCGATCTTGAGCTTCGGATCGTCGATCCGGTGGTGATAGTCCTCGGGCCCTTCGAACACGATCGCCCGGCCTTCGAACGCGTCCGGGTCCTTCGGATTGGAGAGGAAGCGGGCGCGGAACTCCTGATCGATGACGCTCGTCTTCATGATCGCGTCGTTGAACAGATTGCCGCTCAGGACGACGAATCCGGCGTCCTCTTTCAACGGCTTGTCGATCGGCGTGATGACGTCGGGATCGTCCGAATGGATCTTGGCGCAGTTTTCTCCCATCGTCTTGCCGTTGACGGTCAGCGCCTTCTCATGGATGAGCTTGCGCTTCATCAATTCGTTGACGACGGCCGGAACGCCGCCGGCGCGGTGATATTCCTCGCCGAGGTATTTGCCGGCGGGCTGCATGTTGACGAGCAGCGGCACCTTGTGCCCGATCGTCTCCCAATCCTGAATCGAGAGCGGCACGCCGATGTGGCGGGCGATGGCGTTGATGTGGATCGGCGCGTTGGTCGAGCCGCCGATGGCGCTGTTGACGACGATCGTATTCTCGAACGCCTCGCGCGTCAGGATGTCCGAGGGCTTCAGGTCCTCCCACACCATTTCGACGATCCGTTGGCCGGTCCGATAGGCGATCTGGCCCCGCTCGCGGTGGGGCGCAGGAATTGCCGCGCAGCCGGGCAGGCTCATGCCGAGCGCCTCGGCGAGCGAGTTCATGGTCGAGGCCGTGCCCATCGTATTGCAATGGCCGACCGACGGCGCGGACGAAGTGACGATCTCCATGAACTCCTCGTAGTCGATCTTGCCTTCGGCAAGATCGGCGCGCGCCTGCCACACGACGGTGCCCGAGCCGCTGCGCTGACCGTGATGCCAGCCGTTGAGCATGGGCCCCCCGGAGAGAACGATCGCGGGAATGTTGACCGTCGCGGCGGCCATGATGCAGGCCGGCGTCGTCTTGTCGCATCCGGTCGTGAGCACCACGCCGTCGATAAAATAGCCCATCAGGATCTCGACGAGGCCGAGATAGGCGAGATTGCGGTCGAGCGCGGCGGTCGGCCGCTTGCCGGTCTCCTGAATCGGGTGAACCGGAAATTCGAACGCAAGCCCGCCGGCCGCCGTGATGCCGTCGCGCACGCGCTTCGCGAGTTCAAGGTGATGGCGATTGCAGGGCGAAAGATCCGAACCCGTCTGCGCAATGCCGATGATCGGCTTGCCGGAGCGCAGCTCGCCGGGCGTCAGGCCGAAATTGAGATAGCGCTCGAGATAAAGGGCCGTCATGCCCGGGTTGTCCGGATTGTCGAACCATTGCCGGGATCGCAACGCGCGCTTGCCGTCGCCCTTGGAGCCGCCATTGGATTTGGTCTTGGATTTATCGGCCATCGCTCTCGTTTGCCTCCCTGGCGCATGTTCGATACGTCGCGCCGGCGCTGTCACGCCAGTATGAACCAGATCGCAGAGCGAATTCAATGTTTCGCTTGCGCGAGCCGGCTTCAGGGCCGCCCGCGCGGCTCTGAAGAGCGCCCTCACATGGCGAGCGGCGACACGCCAAACAGCCAGAGGTGCAGGCCGCCGATCAGCAGCGCATAGACCACCAACCCGGCGACGACGGCGCCGGCGGTGGCGGCGAACTGCGGCTCGGGATAGACGACGCGGTTCCGCCGATCACGGGCATAGGCGCTTACGAGATCGGCGGCCGACCAGACGAGGAAGGCGCCGAACAGCACGAGATCCGCCGCCGAGCCGTTGGCGATGAGGTGGCCTGCGCTCCACAACAGCACCGACCACAGCATGGGATGATGGGTAATGACCGCAATATGGCTTCGCTTGAAGAGATAACTTGCGAGCAGGATCAGCGCGATCAGCATCAGCAACATCGTGATGTGCCGGGCGCCTGCCGGGGGCGTCCAGAGCTGCGGAGCGTCATAACGCGCTCGCACGAACCCCCAGACGATCAGAACCAAGCCGACTGCCGAAATAAGCGAATAGATTCCTTTCCAAGGTCCCTCGCCGAATCGCGCGATCGCTCTCTCGCGACCGCTCTCAGAGACGATGCGGATCGAGTGAAGGCCGAGAAAGATAACGAGGCCGAGGACCAGAATCGCCATGGGCAGTTTCGCCTTGAGGCCAGAGTCGTTCGTTAGCCACGAACGTTAGGCGCCCAAACACGACGAAGGCAAGGCCGGCGCGTGCTTGCGTCATCAGGCATCGGGTCGCATGAAGGCGGCCCGCCCTCATGGAGTCGCCCGCAATGACCTGGTCCGCCGCCCAGTATGTCAAATTCGAACAGGAGCGCACTCGGCCGGTCCATGATCTCGTAGCGCGAATCCCGAACGCCGACATCGTCCACGCCGCCGACATCGGCTGCGGCCCCGGCAATTCGACCGAAGTCCTGCGTGAACGCTATCCGGGCGCGCGGATCATCGGCCTCGATTCTTCGACCGATATGATCGAAGCGGCGCGAAAGCGTCTTCCCGACATCGCTTTCGAGGTCGCCGACATTCCCGAATGGCGCCCGAAGGCGCCGCTCGACGTGATCCTCGCCAATGCGGTTCTGCAGTGGATTCCGGATCACGAGACGCTCTTGCCGGCGCTCATCGCCAAGCTCAAGCCCGCTGGGACGCTTGCCGTGCAAATGCCAGACAATCTCGAAGAGCCGTCGCATCGGCTGATGGGCGAGGTCGCAAGCGACGGGCCTTGGGCGGCGAAGCTCAAGGGCGCCACAGGCGCCCGCACCGAGCGCCATCTCGCGGACTGGTATTTCCGCTTGGCTCGGCCCCATGCGCCCCATGTCGACGTTTGGCGCACGACCTACTTTCATCCGCTCGCTGGGGCGCGAGCCATTGTCGAATGGCTGAAAGGAACTGGACTTCGCCCGTTCCTGGACCCACTCGATGAGGCCGAGCGGGAAGCTTTCCTTGCGCGCTACGAGGCGGCTATCGCCAGAGCCTATCCGGCGGAGGCTGACGGAACGGTTCTCCTGCCGTTTCCCAGGCTATTTGTCGTCGCCGTGCGCTGAGGCAAACCTATTTGCGCCTTTGTTGTTGGTTATAGTGTGACCGGCGCCGTTGAGCCAAAGAAGCGGACGGCACGCCAAAAGGAGGGAAGACGCCATGCCAAAATATTTGGTGGAAGCGCATTTTACCACCGAAGGCGCAAAGGGGATCGCAAAGGAAGGCGGCACAGCGCGTCGGAAGGCGATCACGAAGTTGATGGAGGGCGCCGGCGGCAAGCTTGAGTCTTATTATTTCGCTTTCGGCGGAGCCGACGCTTTCGTGATCGCTGATCTGCCGGACAACGTGACCGCCGCGGCGCTGTCGCTCGCGGTCAATAAGAGTGGCGCTGTCGCGACCAAGACGATTGTGCTGCTGACCCCCGAAGAGATGGACCAAGCCTCCAAGAAAGTGCTCGACTATCGCGCCCCCGGGCATTGAGGCTCGAGCCGTCGCCGGCGCGCTTTCAACGCGCCGGCGCTTCGTGCTATGGCGGGCGCTTCCAAGCGCCCGTAGCTCAACTGGATAGAGTATCGGTCTTCGAAACCGAGGGTTGGCGGTTCGAACCCGTCCGGGCGCGCCAATTAAATAAATGAGTTAAATGGTATTATGACAATTCCACTCTGCGCTATCTTTGGTCGGGGTATGTGCTGGGGTAACATAACGCCATAGACGGAGCGCGCACATAGAGGGAAATTGGCGGCAACAATAATTATCGAGTCATTCCCGCTCGAAGCCGTCGCGAATCGGGGTAATGTGAACGGGCACCGATCGGGTGCTAGATTTAACGTGTCGGGGTCTATGAACCTTGAGCGAGACGACAACATTCCCTTCGCGCCGACTATCGAAGAGCTAAAGAACCGATTCATTTGCCACCGGTGCGTAGGCGAGAAATATTTAAGCGCAGAGATCAAGCGCGACGGTCATAGGCACCGGTGCTCATACTGCGGACATCGTCCAGCAGCGTATTCCGTAGGTGAGATGGCCCAGCGGATTGGAGCGGTGTTCGATGAGCACTACGTTCGGACTTCGGACCAACCGAACGACTGGCAGCGGAGCCTCCAGTCGGACGACGAGTCGGACTACGAGTGGGAACGCGATGGTGAGCCGGTGATTCGGGCGATCGCAAATGCGGCCGAGATTCCGGAAGAGGCAGCGTCAGATATTCAAGACGTGCTGGAATACGAGAACGCCGACTTTGATCACGACCGCCTTGGAGAAGAAACAGAGTTCTCAAGCGATTCGCGTTACAATCAAAAGAACGTAACTGACGACAGTTGGCGCGCGGAGTGGGATGCCTTTGAGCATTCGTTGAAAACGGACGCACGATTCTTCAGCCGAAAGGCACAGACTCTCCTTGCGTCAGTCTTCAACGGAATGGACAGGATGTCGACGGCAGTCCTCTGGTAGTCACCGTGGGTCCACGGACACCTTTGGACGTTCTTTATCGAGCGCGAGCATTTCAATCGGAACCCAAGCTCCTCGAAGCTCTTTGCTATCCGGACAAAGGCTTAGGACCTCCGCCCGCGACTCAAGCACGCGCCGGGCGCATGAACGCCAACGGCATCTCAGTCTTCTATGGCGCAAACGCACCGAAAGCTGCGATTGCGGAGGTGCGACCGCCGGTTGGAAGTTGGGTTGCAACCGCCCGTTTCGAAATAATCCGGCCCTTGCGGCTTCTTGATCTCAGCGCGCTCAACTCGGTGACGCAGCACGGCAGTATCTTCGACCAAGGGTTCACCCGCCGGCTGGAGTTTGCCGTTTTCTTGCGAACTCTGAGCCAACGAATGACTCGGCCGATAATGCCTGACGACGAAGCCTTCGATTACCTAGCAACCCAGGCGATAGCAGACTTTCTCGCGACAGAAAACGATCCTCCGTTGGACGGCATCATCTTTCCATCTTCCCAAGCCCAAGCCGGAGATGGTGCGTTGAATTTTGTGCTATTTCACAAATCTGCGTCAGTTGAATCCGTCGAATTGCCCGCTGGGACAAATGTTGAAGCCCGTTCCGACGGGCTTGCGGATGATGAGTGGGAAACCGAGTATGTCGTGACGGAGGAAGTGACCCCGCCGGAGAAGGCGCCGTCGAAGACATCCGAATTTCTGTCCGAGCACGAAACGCGGGGACCCCGTTTTTCGGCACCGGAGCCAACGCTTCGGATCGATCTGCAGTCTGTGAGGGTGCATCTTGTGCGGGGTGTGGAACTCGACACTAAGGAACACGGCGTGCGTCGCTGGCGATGGGAAAAGGCCGGCGACGACGATATCCCTTTCTAGGACGGGCACACGACGACGGGTGGCGTGGACGGAGCTTATTGGGGCATGATCGCGTTGAGGGCTAAGAGTTCCGTCGGGGTTAGGTTGGCGTCATGCCGCGTGTCGTCAAGCGTTCAGCCTCGCAGGCCGTCAAGGCGGGCTCATCACGCCGCAGCCGACCCAACTCCCTGCTTCCGCTCTTTGTCCCTCCCCAACTCTCCCAGCCGGTCGAGAAGCCGCCCTCAGGCGCGCGATGGGTGCACGCGATCAAGCTCGATGGCTATCGCATGGCCGCACGGATCGACAATGGGCGCGTGCAACTTTTAACCCGCACCGGCTTGGACTGGACTGCTAAATATCCAAGCGCCGTCGCGGCGCTGGCGAACCTGAACGTTAAGACCGCCTACATCGACGGCGAACTCTGCGGCGTTGACGACGCCGGATTGCCAAGCTTCGCGCAGACCCAGGCGGCCACAGACGGCGAACGTGGAGTGCACCTCGTCTATTACGCTTTCGATCTCTTGCACATTGGCGGATGGGACGTCTCGGGCTTAGGGCTAATCGAGCGCAAGGCATTGCTCGAGCCATTGGTCGCAAACAAGCCTGGGCTGCAGTTCAATGGCCATGACACCGGGGACGGCGAACTCATTCTGAAGCACGCCGGCAAACTTGGCTTTGAGGGCGTAGTCTCTAAGACGATCGACGCGTCCTATGCGCCCGGAAACCGCGGGCTATGGCGCAAAGCCAAAGCGCTGAACCGCCAGGAGTTCGTTGTCGTCGGCTGGTCGGATCCAGAAGGATCCCGGCCTCATCTCGGGGCGCTCCTGCTCGGGTATTACACTGACGATGGCAAGCTCGTCTACGCAGGCCGTGTGGGCACGGGAATGCAGGTCAAGGTTCTCGCCGATCTGCGGCGCCGCCTCGACCCGCTCGCCCGCAAGACTTCGCCCCTAAGCCTCCCGCCGCCTCGGAGCACGCGCTTCGGATCGCCGCTAGTCCTTTCCCGCGTGCATTGGGTCGAGCCGAAGCTTGTCGCCGAGATCACCTATTTGACCTGGACGGCCGATGGTCTCTTGCGGCACACGGTTTACGTCGGTCTTCGCGAGGACAAGCCGGCAACGGAGGTCAGGCGGGAGCGAGACCGCTGAGGTTTACCTAGGGGAAAGAACCCGCAAGGTACATAGGCTTTCATCGGGCTGCTATGTTCGCGGTCGTTTTGCCGAAGGAGGCCTTCTTGCCTAAGTCTACCGTCCCAGACTTCGTCCAGTCTTTTGCCACCACGATCCTACCTGACGACCCTAACTTGCCCGAGTTGTTCTTTGTGAGTATAACCAGGGACCTGACTAGACAAATTGCCCTTATAGATGAGCTAGAACTTGCTGACCCCAGCAACGCGCAGTTCCTGATTCGCGACTTAACCACTGCCTATTCGGTAAATATCATTAGCGCTATCGCCGCACATTTGCGCGCGGGAACTACTGGCGCTTTAACGGTGTCAACGATTCCCCAATACGATAAATTGGCTGAAGCAATTTACGATAGCGGATTTTAACCTGTCCTCGTTGGCCCCTGCTCCTCGACAAGAATTGGCATCTGTGTCCAAATTTGGTTAGAAGCCTCGACGTACTCCTCTTGGGTAGTCGTCCGCTTCTTTGGAAATACCTGAAGAAGAGATCCAGGACTATCTCTTCCCCCTTTAATATCGATGACGAGATCCTTGTCCAACATACTCGCTAAGAAAAACCCGGTCGGGCCATTTGAGTTAGACCCAAGTGTAGTGGGGGCCCATTGCCAGAGTTGATTTTTTGCCGTCAAACTTTGGGTACCGAGTTGAAGCTTTCTACCACTCGCAACGTCACGACCTTCAGTTTGAATGACCAGATTGCCGGGTCCCAATTTACTCTGAATGTAGAACCCTCCATCTGGACCATTAACAAGCCACCAGAACTGATTTTGTGCGGCTGCCAGTTCTTGGGGCGTAGGATTTAAACGAGATCTTAACCTCACATTATTGGCGTCTACCGGTGTATCAGGTTCGGCGACCGAGTTATGAACTTCGATCACCAGTCCACCCAAATTACTCATCAAGAAACTTCTGAGGTTCATCATTTTTACCTCCTAGAGCTTAAATTATATATTATTTTTACATTGACTAAACATCATCGTTGCTTTTAGTGCTCAGGAATGTTTAGCGCGCGGCTGCGGAGGGAACAGAGAGGCAAGCAGCATTTGAGTTCTTGCCGATCCGAGCTCGGCCTCGCAGCCATTGATCTCCCTTTTCAGGATTTCTCTGATCAAGATAGGTATATCCAAAGGTGGAATTTTGGCGATCAGGTGTTCAACTTCGTTAGCTAAGTTGGTGCATTGGCCCGGCATGGGGTTTCCTTTCTTATTTGTCTTGGGGGTGAATCTACATGCCCTATTTTGGGCGGCGCGCAGATTGACGTTTGTGGCATTAACCTGGATGTCGGCGCGTTGCTGTGATGGCGCTCACATCCCGCGAGAGATAGCGCATTTCTTTGCCGCCATCGGTTGGGCTCGGCGCGGCGCGATGCTGGACCGCGCGCTTGAAATCGCCGCGCGCAAGCGCTGCTATCGCGCTCCCCGGCGCCTGGCTGACGGTCAAATGAGACCGAGCCGGCAGCTCGCCACGAGCCCTAGCTCGGAGAGGGCGGCCAGGCGCGTCGGCGTCCAGGCGTGGGAGAGAAGGTTCAGTTTCACGAAGCTCCGCTTTTCCTTCTCGTCGTTGACGACTTTGAGCGCGTCGATGATCCCTTTCATTCCGGCGTTGGCGCTCCACAGGGCCACGGTAAGTCCGGTTATGAAGCCGAGGCTGAGTTTTGCATCGCCTTTTGCCGTGAGCCGCGCGATCTGTTCGTGAAGAATGTCGACTGCGCCAAAGGGAAAAATACCTGCGGCCAGCGAAAGATGGGAATCAATTGTCGAGGCGTCGGCAATCAATCCGTAAAGCGAGGCGAACGCCGCAATAGCGGGAAAGATCGCCAGCAACGAATAGAAAACGACCCCAGCCGCGACGGCAAGCAACCTATTGTCATTCACGCTCGCATAGACGCGCCAAAAAATATCTTTCCACCCCGCCCAAGGAATTTCCCACGGCACCACGGCGTGTCGTCCCCTGCCGTGCTCGTTCGCTCGACGCAGTTGCGCGGAAATCGGTTGGTCGTTCTCGACTTGCTCCTTCGGCCTCTTGTCGGGATCGACCTGTGTCGGCGCACCAGATTCGTCAGGGATCTCGCTGCTCTCATTGGGCGCCGGGTATATTACCCGGTGAGGTTCGCGGCCAATCTCGCGCTTCCCGCTGGCCGGCGTTTCTTCGGTCTTTGCTCGGCGCGCCGCGACAATTGTCGCAACGACCACATAGGCCAAAAGCGGCCATATGCTTCGACGCTCCGCCATTTCTTGTTCCGCTCGCCTAAATGGGACCGGCGTCGGCGCCCAAACGAACCCGCCGACGCAAATAAATCCTGAAAGAACGAGCGTTGTTCCCCCTCAACGAAGAATGGCTGACGTCCCATGTAGCCGGCAGCCTCCGAAATAGGAACCGTGATGGTCTGTGACGAGTTTTCAGTACGCACTCGTGGGGGAAGAGCGTAGCGCGACCCAATGCACATTAGCTGTCAAGCAACCGACCACGACGGCACACTCGCGCGCGACGGAGTTGTCGACGAAGCAACCGCGGTCGCACTCCATCGCCTTGACCGTCCGATTTTGGGCCCGCGCTTGGCAGTCTGCGGTTAAGCCAGGGCGTGGGAGAGGACATCCGGTTTCATAGTGAAAACTCGAAGAGCTGTCGGTTTGTCTTTCTGGGGAAGGCGGCAATCTACTCCGCTCGACGACCTTCATGAGTTTCTTTTCCATTGAAAATCGATGTCTGACACGCGGCAATCGGGCCGGTCTTTTCGGCTTCCCCTCAATTCGCCCAACTGCGGCGCCTATGGTCGCGATCGCAACAACTGCTAGACGTGACTCCAGGCCGTCCCGCGAGCGCAAATATGGACCATTCGGAACAACCAGACCACAATTCCGATTGCTGTCACAAAATTGCAACAATTGCGGCCATTAGACCTTCTCTTAATAGCTGCGCGGTAATGGCGCGTCGCTCAATTGGCCAGAACTAACAGCCAATTGGCAGGAAATGCAGGACGCTAGACGCGCCTCGTCCGATCAAGGGTGACTGACAGGAGTCACCAATGACCAAGATTGACGAGGCAATGGCTCCGTTTACGGAGGCCGAAATCAAAGAACATCAAGCAGCGCTCATTCGACAAATGGTCGCGGTTGGAGTCATCATTTGCGTCATGCTGATGCTGTTGGGCCTGCATCATTGATCATAGGTATGGCAAGGAGGCTAGTGGCTCACTGTTGCTTTTGAGAGTTCAATCGCTCCTTGAGGTTTTCGATACCCTGTTGCCGTTGCCTCTCCTCGTCTGGTGTAGGGGGTGACGCTGGCGCTGGAATAGGTGGACTCGGTTCCACAATAAATTGCCCTATGGGCGGGCAAGGTTGAGGAAAAGGAAAATGCCAAATCGAAAAATGGCGACAAGCAGCGGCAGATGGCGCATCTGAGAGCGCTAGGGTGACTGCCGCAAAAGCTGTTGCTCGTACAAGAGTTGGCGTTTTGCGATAAAAGTACTGGACGAACTGCGATGGCGTTTCGCGTTCTCCGGGACAGAGCGTCTATGCAAAAAACTATAGTGGACATTCAACGAAAACGAAAGGATGGGCTCGATTTTTGAAATTTAGCGGAAGTCGAGGGCTGTTGCCCCAGCCATTGAGTGAAACAAGCAAACGGGAATTAGTCAGAGGCGAATTCTATGCATGGGTCAGGATTCCCACAATGTTGACCCGTTCCAAATTTGAGGTGGGAGCTGCCTGGTTGAATTGTGTCTGACATTCCCCGTAATTTTAGGCTAATAAGCAAAGGAGCCTTGTCAATACGGTCGAGTTTAACTTGATATTTGTTTCCAAGCGATGAACAGATGCTCATGGCACCACTGATCCAAGTGCTTCCATCGGGCTTCTTGCCAACAAATTGTAGCCCATTGCCTTGCCCCGTACTTATGGTCAGAGACAGCGGCTGGTTATCTTTTTGATGTAACTCCTTCCACCTGTCACTCACCTTCTTCTCTAATAGTTGTTGATGGGTCGTTAGACATTCCTCAGCGGAAACCGATTCAAATACGGAAGGCAAAAGCGCCATCGAAAAGGTAAGTAAGGCAATTTGACAAGGGAGCATGTTCAACGATCCCGCCTTGGCCTGATCCCATAGGACAGCCTCAATCGGGCGTTGCATAGGACAGGGTCCGTGCCCGATCCGTAGCCACAATCCGTCAATTAAACCGGCATTCGCCAGATGACGGCCCTGTTGCGGCTGAGACTGCGCCCATAGCGAGACTTTGACAAGACTGAAATGTCGCTGAGACCCAGCGGTGGTTTGCAGATTGTGTTGCGCCTCATTGGTGCGGTGGTTGGGGTCTCTGTCCTTGCCGAGGGCATCTGTGTCTGCCTTTAAGCGTCAGCGGTGGACGAAACTACCCCACTTTCGCAAGATGCCTTTCCATGAGTTCTTCGACAGTGAATGGCTTTTTGGTCTCCTGTGACCGGTGCATTCGCCCATCGTGATGCGGGGTCGTCTTGAACTTGCATATTGGGCAGGGCAGGTCTCTTGCTTGGCACTTTGGGGCTTGAGAGGCAGCTTTGCGCGGCGCTATGCCGGCAATGTTGACACTGATGCGCCCTCAAGAACCGTCGCGGCCTGGCTGTGCTCGATGATCTCGCGGCTCACCCGTGCGCCGTCCACGAGCCGCAGCGTTCGCCAGCCGCAGGGCGATGAAGCTGCGATAGATCTCCTTCGCTTCGATGATCTCGGTCGGCATCGCGCTCCCTATGGCCGTCACGCTCACCCGGTTCGATGCCGGTTGAGGCGGCGCTCGAAGCGGCGGCCATAGCTCGACATGGCAAAGCAGCACAGGAAGAACACGGCGGCCGTGAAGATATAGCCCTCCTTGGTGAAGCCGAGCCAGGCCGGATCCTTCAGCGCCTGCTCGACGGTGCCGAGCACGTCGACGAGGCTGATGATGGTCACGAGAGACGTGTCCTTGAACAGGTCGACGATGTTGTTGACGATCCCGGGCACGACGATGCGGAGGGCCTGCGGCAAGATCACGAAGAGCTGCATCTGCCACCAGCCGAGGCCGAGCGATGCGGCCGCCTCCTCCTGCACCGCCGGGACGCCCTGCAGGCCGCCCCGCACCGTCTCGGCCATATAGGCGGAGTTAAACAGCGTGAAGGCTGCCATCGCCCGGATGAGCCGGTCGATGCTGACGCCATGCGGCAGGAACAGGGGGAGCATGACGGCCGACATGAAGAGCACGGTCAAGAGCGGCACGCCGCGCCACAGCTCGATGAAGGCGATGGAGAGAGACCTGACGACGCCGAGCTCGGAGCGCCGGCCGAGCGCCAGAAGGATGCCGAACGGAAGGGCGCCTGCGACGGTGACGAAGGAGATGATGATGTCGAGCATCAGC
>CAVPEE010000063.1:0-18979 GCA_963702825.1 uncultured Alphaproteobacteria bacterium | reverse complement strand
AAACACCAGCTCAAACTTGCGCAAGGCGGCCAAATATTGGTCCTGCGCCGCGCTTCGGGCGCGGACAACGCCGCGCTTGCGCGTCTTGACGACGCCGAAACTCTCCTTGGACCCCTCCTCGCCCGGGAACAGAAGGCCCTGATACGCGCTCTCGGCGATGATGCCCTCGACATCCCCTTCGCTTGCCGGCTGGCCTTGCTTCACGCGTTGGTAAAGCATCTCAAAGACTCGGCGGGCCTGCTCGCTGGCCTCGCGCGGGCCTTTGATAACGATCTGGTTTCCGTTGGCGTAGGCTGACACGCCCAAACTGCGCTCGATGCGCGCAATGTTTTGATCGTAATGGCCGAAAACCACCGAAGCGGCGGCGTTGTCGGGGAAAGCAATGGCGATTTCAGCAGGTTTGGATTCGCGAAGCGTAGGATGGATGACCGAGGGGGCGGCGGCGATGCGCGATGGCGAACTATCCTGCGGCTTCAAATTGGGTGTCTCCGTTGTGTCCTGTCCAGGTTCAGAATCATCCCTCACGCCAGTAAAACCTCGATTTACGACGCTGGCGAGACAATGCACCCACGCAGCGAACGCGGCTCGACCGCCACGATTTCGACTACCGTCAACTGGCCGATCAGGGACCGCGGCCCGTCGACGAACACGGACTGCATGGTGGGCGACCGTCCGATGACTTGGCCCTCGCGCCGGCCAGGCCTCTCGAACAAAACCTCGAGGCGCTGTCCCACACTTGCTCGGTTGAAGGTCTGTCTCTGACCCTCGATGAGGTCCTGAAGCGCAGCTAGGCGCCGAGCTTTCGTCGCTTCATCAACCTGGCCGGACATTTCGGCGGCGGGCGTTCCTGGTCGGGGCGAATATTTAAAGGCGTAGGACGAGGCGAAGCCCACCGCTCGAACGAGAACGAGCGTCTGATCGAAGTCGGCGTCGGTTTCGCCGGGATAGCCGACGATGAAGTCGGAGGAGAAGGCGATGTCCGGGCGGGCGGCGCGCACGCGCGCCACAACGTCGAGATAGTCGGCAACGCGGTGGCGCCGGTTCATCGACTTCAACACGCTGTCGGAGCCGGACTGGACCGGCAGATGGAGATAGGGCGCGAGCTCTGGAATGTCGCGATGGGTTTGGATGAGATCCTCGCTCATGTCGTTGGGGTGCGAGGTCATATAACGCACGCGGCGAATCCCGGGCACAGCCGCGACGGCGCGGATCAAGGCGGCGAGCCCGATCGGTCGGCCACGAGCGTCGAGCCCATGATAGGCGTTGACGTTCTGGCCGAGCAGGGTGACCTCGCGCACGCCCGCAGCAGCAAGGCGCGCGATGTCGTCAAGAACGGCGGCGGCGGGCCGCGAGGCCTCGGCGCCGCGGGTATAAGGCACGACGCAGAACGAGCAGAACTTGTCGCAGCCCTCCTGCACGGTCACGAAGGCGGCGACGCCGCGCCGACGAATCGCATCAGCCGCCGGGACCGGCAGTTGAGAGAATTTGTCCTCGGCCGGAAATTCAGTGTCCACGACGCCAGGGTGGATGCGCGCCTCGCGCAAGAGCTGCGGCAGGCGATGATAGCTCTGCGGGCCAACGACAACATCGACCGCCGGTTGGCGGCGCAGGATTTCTCCTCCCTCGGCCTGGGCGACGCAGCCAGCGACGACCAGCATCGTCTGCCGGCCTACCCTCGCGCGTTCTTCCTTCAGCTCTCGCAGCTTGCCCAGCTCGGAAAAGATTTTCTGCGAGGCGCGTTCGCGGATGTGGCAGGTGTTGAGAACGATGAGATCGGCGTCCTCGACCCCGATCGCCTCGCGGTAACCCGCCTCGGCGGCGAGATCGCCCATTCGTTCGGCGTCATAGACGTTCATCTGGCATCCGAACGACTTGATGAACGCCCGTGGGTGCGATTCCCGTAAGGGACTTGCAATCCCATCTCGCGTCTTCAAGCACAATCGATTCGGACAATTAGGGGGCTCCGGAAGGGTCCGCCCCTAATGTAGGCGCTTTCCGGTCGCGGGGAAATAGCCGGTGGGCGAGATCGTCCGGGCGAGCGCCAAGCGATATATTCATTCATAAACCGTGATTACCGCCTGCCGCTGTCTTGACGCCCCGAAGCCGGCGCTTCTCCAAGCGACTTGCGCATCACGACGGCGGTACCGCGCGTCCCGTCGGCGCGGCGATAATAGCCGGCGCGCTCCCCGACTTTGACAAACCCGAAGCGCTCATACAAGGCCAAAGCCGGCGCGTTGTCCTCGGCCACTTCGAGGAACATCGCCTTTGCCGCCGCGTTCGCCGCCTGACGCAAATTCTCGCTGAGAAGCGCCCGACCTACCCCCCTGCCCTGATGTTCGGTGTCGACGGCAATCGTCAGAATCTCCGCTTCGTCCGCCGCCAGACGCGACAAGACGAAGCCGCGCAAGCGGCCGCTTACCGGATCGAGCGCCGCAGCGCCGACCGTCGACGAACTGGCGATGAGCGCTGCCATCTCCTCCGGCGACCAGGGATGAGCGAAACCTTCGGCGTGCAGGCGCGCACAGGCCTGCGCCCGGTCCGGCCGAAGAAGACGGATGACCGGCGGGGGAGATCGGCGCAGGCCGAAGATCATGGATTTGGCTCGAGCCCTCAGGCCGGCGCCCTGGCGATGGGCTCGGCCGCATTTGGTCGCGCATCGGGCGGTTTCACGTAAACGGGGCGCGCGGGACTCTTCGAGGGGTCGACGGCGAGACCCATCCGAGCGAGAGCGACAATGTCCGGCGCGACGCGCGCAACGTCGAGGTCGTAAGGCAGTCCGGCACGCTGGGCTTCGCTGGCGACGAGCGCGGCGGCGTCGCCGGCGAACCAAGCTGGTCCGGCGCCAATCGCGCGGACACACTCCCGGGGCGTGTCGCATCGAGGCGGCCCCAGCGGACGGCCGGACGCCTCGAACAGCTGAAAATAGACCGAGCCGTGTCGAGCATCGATTGTAGCGGCTATGATTCCAGTCCGGGGCTCGCTCAAGAGCGGCGCCGCGAAGGCGGTCAGAGTCGAAACGCCGACCACGGGAATTGCAAGCGCCACCCCCATCGCGCGCGCCATGGCGAGGCCGACACGGATGCCAGTGAAGGAGCCAGGACCCATTGCGACCGCGATGCGCGCGAGCGAGGGAAAGCCGCCCTCAATGCCCCGCATGGCCTCCTCGACCATCAGCGGCAAAGCTTCGGCGTGGCCCCGCGCCATCGGCCGACTGATGACGGCCAGCGGCCCGGCCCGGCCGCCTTCGACGACCGCGACCGACGCTGCTCCACAGGACGTGTCGATCGCTAGAATACGCATGTCTACCGCCTTGAAGGCCCGTTATCGCGTGATGAGCGTTCCCGCGCCATAGTCGGTCAGAAGCTCGATTAGCACCGCATGCGGGACCTTGCCGTCCAGGATCACGACGCCTTCGACCCCCCTCTCCAGCGCATAGATGCAGGTCTCGACCTTGGGGATCATGCCGCCGGTGATCGTGCCGTCCGCGATCAGGCCGCGAATATCGTCGATCCGCAGTTCCTTGATGAGGCCTTTGTTCTTGTCGAGAACGCCCGGAACGTCGGTCAGGAACAGGAGACGCTTGGCCCCGAGCGCGCCAGCGACGGCGCCGGCGAAGGTATCGGCGTTGACGTTGTATGTCTGGCCATCTGCGCCTTGCGCGACCGGCGCCAGGACCGGGATCAGCTCGCGGCCAAGGATTTGCTCGAGCACGGTCGAATCCACCTTGTCGGGCTCGCCGACAAAGCCGAGATCGACGACGTCTTCGCCGGGACCATGCGGCCGGTGGACCTTCCGCGCGGTGACCATGTTGCCGTCCTTACCGCAGAGGCCAACCGCGCGCCCGCCCTCGGCGTTGATCGAGCCGACGATCTGCTTATTGATCGATCCGGCGAGCACCATTTCGACGATTTCCATCGTCGGCTTGTCGGTGACCCGGAGGCCGCCGGAGAAGTGCGACTCGATGCCCAGCTTCTTCAGCATCATGCCGATCTGCGGACCGCCGCCGTGCACGACGACCGGGTTGATGCCCGACTGCTCCAGGAGCACCATGTCTTTGGCGAAGTCGCGCGCTTTGTCCTCGTCGCCCATCGCGTGGCCGCCGTACTTCACGACGACGATCGCATCGTCGTAGCGCAGCATGTGCGGCAGCGCCTGCATCAGGATTTCGGACTGCTGCTGAGGCGTGGGGTTGAGGGGCTCGGCCATCGGGGTTCCCAGGGGCGGGTGGCCCGCTTCTAGCGACTCACGGTCGGAAGCTCAAACGGTTTGGAACTCGGGCCGGCTTGTTGAAATTATTGGATTTGACCGCGCTTCGCCTCCCGCCGATACTCTCGTACAAACTCGGTTCGGTGCGGAGGTCGACCGCACGATTAAGGGAGAGAGAACGATGAGGCTTTCAGCAGTTCTGACATTAGCTGGCGTGATCGCGCTGGCTAGCTCGGGCGCGGCGTTCGCCGGCGATCCGGAAAGTTGCAAGACCGTCAAGTTCTCCGACGTCGGGTGGACGGACATCACCGCGACGACCGCGATCGCCAACGAAATCTTCAAAGGTCTGGGCTACACGCCCAAGATCACGGTCCTCTCGGTGCCGGTGACCTACGCTTCGATGAAGAATAAGGACATCGACGTGTTTCTCGGCAATTGGCAGCCGTCGATGGAGAACGATCGCAAGCCCTATGTCGAGGACAAGTCGGTCATCGTGACCGGCGCTAATCTGCCGGTCGGAGCGAAATATACGCTTGCGGTTCCGCAATACACCTATGACAAGGGCCTTAAAGACTTCGGCGACATCGAGAAATTCAAAGATTCGCTCAAGGGCAAAATCTTTGGCATCGAGCCCGGCAACGACGGCAACCGCCTCGTCCTGGACCTCATCAAGGGCGACAAGTTCGGCTTGAAAAACTTCCAGCTCGTCGAATTGAGCGAGCAAGGGATGCTCGCGGAAGTGCAGCGAGCGACCAGCCACAAGGAAGATGTCGTCTTCCTCGGCTGGGCGCCCCATCCGATGAACGTCAATTTCAAGATCCAGTACCTGACTGGCGGCGACGACAGCTTCGGCCCGAATTTCGGTGGCGCGATTGTCTACACCAACGAGCGCGCTGGCTGGGCCGAGCAGTGCCCGAACGCGGCCAAGCTGATCAGCAATCTCATCTATACCGTCGACATCGAGAATCTGGTGATGAACAAGATCCTCACCGACGGCGACGAGGGGCCGAAGGCGGCCCAGGAGTGGCTGAAGACCAATCCGCCGCAACTCACCGCCTGGCTCGATGGCGTGACGACGTTCGACGGCCAGCCGGGTCTAGACGCGGTCAAGAAGAGCCTCGGTCTGTAAGTGTAGCGAACAACTCCTGAACGAGCCCTCTCCGTCCGCGCGACGCGCGGACGGTTGTCCTAAGGGGGCTTCCCGGCATTCTTGTTGGAGGCACGGCGTTGGAGAGTTGGTTCACCGAGCCCAAAGTGCCCCTCGGACGCTGGGTTAAAGTCTGGATAACCTGGCTGCAGGACAATGCAGCCGGGTTCTTCGATGCGGTGACGGCGCTGATCGACTTTGTGGTCGATGGCTTCACCGCGATTCTGCTCCACATCCCTTTCCTCGTCGTCGTTTTCGCGCTCGCGGCGCTCGCCTATTGGATGCACCGGTCATGGCGCCTGGCGGCGTTTGTGGTCATCGCGTTCATCGCCATCGCCAATCTCGGATACTGGCAAGCGACGGTCGAGACGATTTCACTGGTCGGCTTCGCGACCATTGTGAGCGTCCTGATCGGCGTGCCGCTCGGCATCGCCTCGGCCCATCGGCCGTGGCTCTACGCTTTATTACGGCCACTGCTCGACCTGATGCAGACGCTTCCGACCTTCGTTTACCTCATCCCGACCCTGGTCCTGTTTCATCTCGGTTCGGCGCCGGGCTTGATCTCCACGGTCATTTTCTCCATCGCCGCGCCCGTCCGCCTGACCTATCTCGGCATCGCGTCGGCGCCGACGCCGCTGAAGGAAGCCGGCGAGGCCTTCGGGGCAACGAAGCGGCAATTGCTGTGGAAGGTGGAATTGCCCTACGCGCTGCCGACCATCATGGCCGGCATCACCCAGTGCATCATGTTGAGCTTGTCGATGGTTGTCATCGCCGCGCTCGTTGGCGCAGCGGGGCTCGGCGTGCCGGTGGTGCGCGCGTTGGGAACCGTCAACATTCCGATGGGCATCGAGGCCGGCGTGTCGATCGTCCTTTTGGCGATCGTGCTCGATCGCGTCTTCCGCAACCCCGAGCGAAAAGGAAGCGCGTGAGATGTCCGCAGTCGTTTTCGAGGAGGTCGACATTGTGTTCGGCGACAAGCAGGCCGAAGCGCTCTCGATGGTCGATCGCGGCGCAACGCGCGACGAGATCCTCAAATCGACGGGAGTCGTTCTTGGCGCTGCCGGCGTCAATCTTTCGATCGAGCCGAGCGAAATCTGCGTGCTGATGGGACTGTCGGGATCGGGCAAGTCCACAATCCTTCGCGCCGTCAATGGCCTCAACAAAGTCGCGCGGGGCAAGGTCTTGGTCCGGAACGGCGACGGGGCGATCGACGTCGCCCATTGCAGCGCCGACGAGCTCAGGATGCTGCGCACCAGCCGCATCGCCATGGTGTTCCAGCAATTCGCTCTGTTGCCATGGCGTACGGTGAAGGAGAACGTGGCCTTCGGCCTTGAGCTTCGCCGCACGCCGAAGGAGCAGATGGACAAAATTGTCGCGGAGAAGCTCGCCATGGTGGGCTTGACCCAATGGGCCGGCAAATTCGGTCACGAATTGTCGGGCGGCATGCAGCAGCGCGTGGGTCTGGCGCGCGCCTTCGCGACCGACGCCGACATTCTTCTGATGGATGAGCCGTTCTCGGCGCTCGACCCGCTGATCCGCGACAAGCTGCAGGACGAGCTGCTCCTCCTGCAGAAGGATCTGAAGAAGACGATCATTTTCGTCAGCCACGATCTCGACGAAGCGCTGAAGATCGGCAACCGGATCGCAATTCTTGAGGGCGGGCGGATCGTTCAATGCGGGACGGCGGAGGACATCCTCTTGCGCCCCGCCGACGCCTATGTCGCGGAATTCGTCAAACACATGAATCCGCTCAACGTGCTGCGCGGCGGGGCTTTGATGACGCCTGCGGCCTCGCTGCGTCGAAGCGAGAACGAAGTGATGCTCGACCGAGGCGGCCGCGTACGCGTCCAGCTCGACGCCGAAGACAGGCCGGTCGGCGTGACGCTCGACGGAAATGCTGGCGCCATGGCGGTCGCCGACCGCGTTACGGGCGAGGTCGCCGCACGGTCCGAGGACGTTGATATCGTCGTTGCGCCGATCGACTTGAGGATGCGCTCCGCGATAGCGCTGCGCAGCCTTTCGGGCAATCCGATCGTGCTGGTCGACGACCTCGGCCGGATGGCGGGGCTGTGCGGCGACGACGAGATTTACCGCGCGCTGCTTCAGCAGCGCCGGGCGGCGGGGGAAGCTTAGCGGCCGGTTTGTCCGCTAACTCCGCAACGCCGCGTTCTTCGGATCATAAGGACTGTCCGGAATGACAATCGCCCGGCGCATCTCGCCGAGGATGCGCACGTCGACCTCGTCGCCGACGTTCGAGAATTCGGGCTTCACCATCGCCAGCGCAAGCGACTTGCCCACCCGCCAGCCGTAGCCGCCGGAGGTTGTGCGCCCGATCATCGCGCCGTTTTTCATCACCGGCTCAGAGCCGCGCGCGTCGGCGTCGGTCACGCCTTGGACATCGAGCGTCACCAGCTTGTTCTCGAAGCCCTTGTCCCTCCAGGCGACCAGCGCGTCGCGCCCGAGAAACGGACCTTTGTCGAAATCGACGAACCTCTGGAGGTCCGACTCGAGCGCGGCATATTCAATCGACAGTTCGCGCCCAATGAGCTTGTAGGACTTTTCCAGCCTCAACGAATCCATGGCGCGAATACCGAATGGCTTGATGCTAAACGGCGCGCCCGCCGCCATCAGGGCGTCGAAGATCGCGTTCTGCATCTCGATCGGGTGGTGCAGTTCGTAACCGAGCTCGCCGACGAAATTGACCCGCATGGCGATGAGGCTCGCCGCCTTAATCGACAGCCGGCGCGCGGTGAGCCACGGGAAGCGCCTTGTTGGAGACGTCGATGTCGGCGACCTTGGCCAGCACCTCGCGCGAGCGGGGGCCAGCGAGCACCAGCACGCCGCGCTGGGTCGTCACCTTGTCGATGCGCACGCTGTTGTCGGCGGGAAGCAGTTTCTCCAGCACGTCGAAATCATGCGTCTCGAGCGCTCCCGCGGAGATGAGATAGAATCGCTCCGGCCCGATGCGGGTCAGCGTGAATTCGGCGCGCACACCGCCGCGTTCGGTGAGAAGATAGCTCAGAGTGACGCGGCCGATCGCCGTCGGCGCCCGGTTGGTAAGGATGGAATTGAGCCAGCTCTCCGCGCCAGAACCTGAAACCTCGCATTTGGCGAAGGCCGACATGTCCATGAGGCCGACGTTGTCGTGCACGTTTCGGCACTCTTCGCCGACGAATTGGAAATAGTTCGAACGGCGGAAGCTCCATTTCTCGCGCGGCTTTTCGCCTGAGCCAACGGGGGGATGGTTCTCGTTCAGGAGGACGTCGGGCTTGGCGAGTTCAGCCTCGCTCAGCGCGTAACCTGGCGGCGCGAACCAGTTCGGCCGCTCCCAGCCGTAGACAGAGCCAAACACGGCGCCGAGGTCCTTCATACGCGCATAGCAAGGCGTCTGGCGCAGCGGGCGTGCGGCCGTCCGCTCCTCGTCGGGATAATGCACGGTGAAGACCTTGGCGTAGGCCTCCTCGTTCTTTTCGATCAGATAGCCTGCATCCGCGTAGGGGCCGAAGCGGCGCGGGTCGACGCCAAGCATGTCGATGGTCGGTTCGCCTTCGACGATCCACTCGGCGAGCTGCCAGCCGGAGCCGCCGGCCGCCGTCACGCCAAATGAATGGCCTTCGTTAAGCCAGAAGTTTCTCAAGCCGGGCGCCGGGCCAACGATCGGCGAGCCATCGGGCGTGTAGGCGATGGCGCCGTTGTAGACCTTCTTGACGCCGACCTCGCCGAAGGCGGGAACGCGCGCGATCGCAGTTTCGATATGCGGCGCAAGACGATCAAGGTCCTCGGGAAAAAGCTCGTACTCGCTGTCCGACGACGGGCCGTTGACATAGCAGGCGGGCGCGCCTTTTTCGTACGGCCCCAGCAGCAAGCCGCCCGCCTCCTCGCGCATGTACCAGGAGGAATCCGATTCGCGTAAGACCCCCATTTCCGGAAGGCCTTGCGCCTTGCGCTTGACGATCTCGGGATGCGCTTCGGTCACAATATATTGGTGCTCGACCGGGATCACCGGCACGTTGATTCCAACCATCCAGCCCGTTTGCCGCGCGAAATTTCCAGTCGCCGAAACGACATGCTCGCAGACCACCTCGCCCTTGTCGGTCGAGACCTTCCATTCACCACCCGGAAGCCGCGAGATGGCGGTGACCGTCGTATGGCGGTTGATTTCGGCTCCGCGTTCGCGCGCGCCGCGCGCCAGTGCCTGCGTCAGATCGGCAGGTTGAATGTAGCCGTCCTCGGGGTGCTGGATCGCGCCGATGATTCCGTCGACGTCGCAGAGCGGCCAAATGTCCTTAAGCTCGTTTGGCGTGAGGAACTTCACATTGACGCCGATCGTCTCCGCGACGCCCGCGTAATAATTGTATTCGTCCATCCGGTCGCGGGTGCGCGCGAGGCGAATGTTCGACACCTGGCGAAGACCTGGATCGAGTCCGGTCTCCTTCTCGAGTGTTTGGTAGAGCGCAACCGAATACTTATGGATTTGCCCGACTGAATAGCTGAGGTTGAACAGCGGTAGGAGACCCGCCGCATGCCAGGTGGAACCCGAGGTCAGTTCCTTGCGCTCGATGAGAACGCTGTCGGTCCAGCCCTTCTTGGCAAGATGATAAAGCGTCGAGACGCCGACTACGCCCCCGCCAATGACCACTGCCCGCGCGCGCGATCTCATTCATTTCCTCGTGAACTGCGAAGTTCCGACCCAACCGATCGTTGACTGCTTGACTCCCCCTTTACGATAGCACCACAATCAAGGGGGAACGCCAATGATGAACACGCTGAGGGTCACGGCTGTCGCTTGCCTCGTGATTGCGGGCGCAGCGCACGCGGACTGCCTGAAAGGAAACGCCGGCATTCCGCCAGGCGCCAATACGACCGATCCTTCGGGGCCGTTCTACATCGACACGTCGGGCCTCGACTTCAAAACCTTGCCGCCGACGCGCGACCCTAAGAATCCCAACTATCCCCAGGCGACTGAGCTGCCAGACGGAACGCTTCCTCCGAGCAAGGCGGAAGGCAATTTCATCATCGGGCCGACCCACTCCCCCGCCCCAGAGCTTACCGCTCAGGACGGCGCGCCCACGGGCAAGATTTATTCCTTCACCATGTCGTCGAATGATAGCACGGTCTTCAGTCCCGGCATGATCCGGGATGATCCGGACGGCTGCCTCAATGCGTCGGTCTACAGCGGGCAGACGGCGCCCGGCGACAAGTCGAACCTTCTGGTTCCAACCGCCCATGCGGGAATCTGGACCCGGGCCATCGACGTCTATGTTCCGCCGGGCTACGTCGCGGGAAGCGAAGCTCCGTTCATCGTCCTTGGCGACGGAGGTCCCCACGGCTTTTATGACGAAAAACAGTTGTTCACGATTCTTGACAATCTGATCCGTGAGCATCGCGTACCGCCGATGGCCGCCATTCTTATCGCTGCGGGCGGGCAGGACGCCCAGGGGAGCGAACGGGGGTTCGAGTACGACGCGGTCACGGGAGCTTATGCGGAGTTCATCGAAAACGAAGTGCTGCCGCTCGTCGAGAAAAATGCGAATATCAAGCTCACCAAAAATCCCGAAGGCCGTGCGACGATGGGCATCAGTTCGAGCGGAGCGGCGGCCTTTACGATGGCCTGGTTCCACCCCGAACTTTACCACCGGGTGCTGGCCTATTCGCCGACGGTGGTGAACCAGCAATGGCCGCATAATCCAGCCCTGCCGGGCGGCGCCTGGGAGTATCACAGCGCGTGGGCGGGACCGCCGGTTGCCAGTCTCAGCGTGGAGGGCGGCAAAGTTGCGAAGAGCGATGCGCATTTCGGCTCGCCTCTGATCCCCAACAGCCCGACGAAGCCGATCCGCATCTGGTTCGAGACCGGGGATCAGGATCTCTTCTACCCGGTGACGCCTGTGGCGGACGGCATGCATGACTGGGTTCTGGCGGACGAGCGTTTCGCCAAGGTGCTCGCCGACAAGGGCTACCACTACCAATTCCTGTTCGCCCGCAATGCGCAACATGTGGACAAGGCGACCGTTGCTCAAACGCTGCCCGCGGCGCTGAAGTGGCTCTGGCAGGGATATCCGGCGCAGTAGCGGCGCGTTCATATGCGCCGATCCGACCTAATAATTCGCGTCAGGCATTGAGGCCTTGCGCCTGTCGATGAATTCGCGGATCGCCTCGTCCTTCGCCTGGTCGAGGGGCGGCGCTTCATATTCGGCCAGCATCGTCTTCCACAGCGCGTTGGCGCGGGTGGCTGCATCCTTGGAGCCCTCCTCCCGCCACTGCTCGACCGAATTGTTGTCGGCGATATTCGAGCGATAAAAGGCGGTCTCGAAATTGGCCTGCGTGTGGGCGCAGCCCAAGAAATGGCCGCCCGGCTCGACCTGATGGAAGGCCTCCATCGCCTGGCCATTGTCACTAAAGTCGACGCCTTTAGCGAGCACCTGCATCGCGCCAAGCTGATCGAAGTCGAGCACGAACTTCTCATACGACGCGGTGAGGCCGCCTTCGAGCCAGCCCGCGGCATGCAGCACGAAGTTGGCGCCCGCCAGCACCGTCGGCAGAAGCGTCTGCGCGCTCTCATAAGCCGCCTGCGCGTCGGGAACCTTCGAGGCGCAGAGCGAGCCGCCGGTGCGGAAAGGCATGTTCATCCGTCGCGCAAGCTGACCTGCGCCGAAGATCGCCAGCGCCGCCTCGGGGGTGCCGAACGTCGGCGCGCCGGACTGCATCGACAGCGTCGAGACGAACGTTCCGAACACCACCGGCGCGCCGGGACGGGTGAGCTGGCAGAACGCTGTCCCAGCCAGCACCTCGGCCAGCACCTGGGTCAGCGTCCCGGCGACCGAGACGGGGCTCATGGCGCCAGAGAGAATGAACGGGGTGATGATGCAAGCCTGGTTTGAGCGCGCATAGACTTCCGCCGCGCCGAGCATGCTCGAATCCCAGACCAGCGGAGAATTGGCGTTGATGAGGCTCGTCATCACCGTATTCTCGCGCACGAACGCCTCGCCAAATAGAAGCTCGCAGATGCGCACGCTGTCCTCGGCGCGCTCGGGCTTGGTCACCGAGCCCATGAACGGCTTGTCCGAGTATTTGAGATGCGCGTACACCATCTCGAAGTGCCGCTTGTTGACCGGCAGATCGACCGGCTCGCACACCGTGCCGCCGGAATGGTGGATATACGGGCTTATGTAGGCGAGCTTGACGAAGTTCTGGAAGTCTTCGAGCGTCCCGTAACGGCGGCCTTTGTCGAGGTCGTGCACGAACGGCGACCCGTAATTTGGCGCGAACACCATCGCGTCCCCGCCGATCGTGACGTTGCGCTCGGGATTGCGCGCATGCTGCACGTATTGCGACGGCGTGGTGGCGCAGAGGCTCCTTGCCAGGCCGCGCGGAAAGCGCACCCGCTCGCCCTTGATGTCGCAACCCGCGCCGCGAAAGAGTTCGAGCGCGCGGGGAAACTCGCGAAACTCGACGCCAACTTCCTCGAGCAGCGTCTCAGCGTTGCGCTCGATCGTTTGCAGTCCCTCCTCGCTGACAAGTTCGGTGAGCGGAATCTTGCGAGTGATGTAGGGGATGGAGGCGAGCGAGCGCTGAGCGCGCGCGCTTCGGCGCGCCTCGCGGCCACGGCGCGGCTCTCTGGCGGCGGCCGGCGCGGTGTCAGTCATGGCGTTCTCGCTTTCCCGAAGCTCGTTTTGTCTCATCCGGCCGGGAGCTTGCGCCAAGCAGGCGCAGAATTGAACCCGAAAATTGAGGCCCGCGCATACGCTACCGCTGCTTCGTCTCCCAGTCCGGCGCCACATAATATGGCGCGTTCGAAGCCGGCAGAGGGTCAAGGCCGCGGATCATGTCCGCCGCTTTTTCAGCCAGCATGATCGTCGGCGCGTTCAGATTGCCGTTGGTGATCGAAGGCATGATTGACGAATCGACGACACGCAGCGCGTCGACCCCGATCACCCGGGTTTCTGGATCGACCACGGCGAAAGGGTCCGCGGGCGATCCCATCTTGCAGGTGCAGGAGGGGTGGTACGCGGTATCGACGTCATCGCGCACGAACGCGTCGATCGCTTCGTCACTGAAGCAATCGGCGCCGGGCTTGATCTCCCGGCCCCGGTAAGGGTCGAAGGCGTTTTGCGCGAAGATCTCCCGCGTCAAGCGCACGCAAGCGCGCATCTCAGTCCAGTCCTCGGGATGGCTCATATAATTGAACTGGATCCGTGGCGCGTCCGCCGGATCGGCGGACCTCAAGCGAACCCAGCCACGGCTTTTCGATCGCATCGGTCCCACATGCGCCTGGAAGCCGTGCTCGTTCGCCAGCGTCGAACCGTCATAGGCGACGGCCATCGGCAGGAAATGGAACTGAATGTCGGGATAGCGAACGCCGGCGCGTGAGCGGATGAAGCCGCCCGCCTCGAAATGATTGGAGGCGCCGAGGCCGCGCCCGCGCATAAGCCATTCGGCGCCGATGAGCGCGCGCCTGAATAGGCCGATGTGCGAAAAGAGCGTGATCGGTTGCTTCGAGGCGACCTGAAAAGTGAATTCGAGATGGTCCTGCAGGTTCTCGCCAACCCCGGGCCGGTCGGCGAGGACGTCGATCCCGAGAGATCGCAATTCCTCCGCCGGCCCCACGCCCGACAGCTTTAACAATTGCGGCGAATTGATCGGCCCGCCGCAAAGTATGATCTCGCGCCGCGCCCTTGCCGTTTGCTCGCGCCCGCGGCGCCGGTAGCGAACGCCGACCGCACGGCGTCCATCAAAGGCGATCCGAGTCGCGAGCGCATGGGTGAGGACCTCGAGGTTGGGGCGCTTCATCGCCGGCTTGAGATAGGCGTTGGCGGTCGACCACCGGACGCCGTCCTTCACCGTCATGCCGAGTGGGCCAAACCCCTCCTGCCGCTCGCCGTTGAGATCGGCGCTGACCGCATAGCCCGCCTGCCGGCCCGCCTCGATGAAGGCGTCGTAGAGAGGGTTGGTTTTTCGCCCATGCGCCGTTGTTAGCGGTCCGGCGTCGCCGCGATAGGCGTCGGCGTCGCCCTGAAAGCGCTCAGCGCGACGAAAGTAGGGCAGCACATTTCTATATCCCCACCCCCTTGCGCCCTCCTCCTCCCAGCGCTCGAAATCGAGCGGATGTCCGCGGACATAGACCATGCCGTTGATCGAAGACGAGCCGCCCAGGACCTTACCCCGCGGACAGGCGATGCGCCGGCCGCCGAGATGCGGCTCGGGCTCAGTTTTGTATCCCCAGTTATAGGTCTTGGAGTTCATGGGAATCGACAGCGCTGCCGGCATCTGGATGAAGATCGAGCGATCACTTCCGCCGTATTCAAGCAAAAGCACACTCGAGCGGCCGTCTTCAGTCAGCCGATCGGCGAGGACGCAGCCCGCCGAGCCGGCCCCGACGATAATGTAATCGAAAGCCTCGCCATCCATCCGAGAGACGCTTGCTCACCCCATCGCTTCAGTCCCGACTATGCCTCGGCGTCGAGTGATGCGACATAATTTTTCAGATGGAGCCCCAACACAAAGATTGCGCCGGAGACGGTTGCAAATCTCGGGCGAGAGCGATGCGACGCTATTGCGTCGTACGCTCGCCGCTGTTGAGATTTCTCGCAACGAACGCCATTCGCATGAGGTGCGAAATGTTGCGCGCTTGCATCTTCTGAATAACGGCAGCCCGATGGTGTTCGGCCGTCCGCGAGCTGATGCGCAACTGGTGCGCAATGAGCTTGGTCGGCAACCCCTCCAACAGAAGGGTCGAGAACCTCCCGCTCCCGCTGCGTGAGCAACGCCTGCCGGGCCTTGAACTCCTTCATTTCGAGGGGAGCGTCGCCAACGTCATCTTCGTGCGACAAGGCTTCCTCGACAGTGGCCAAAAGCGCCTCGGCGTCGAAGGGCTTTTGGACAAAGTGAAAGGCCCCCGCCTTCATCGCCAACACAGCCGTCGGCACGTCGCCATACGCCGTTATCATGATGACCGTCGAATCTCTGGTCGCAGCGACGATACGCCTCAGAAGTTCGATGCCGCTCATGCCGGGAAGCTGGTTGTCAAGCAGAATGCAAGCTGGGTCCTTCAGGGGGTTTGAGGTCAGATATTCTTCGGCCGAGCCATAGGATCTCGATGTATTCTCGGCCGAGCCATAGATCTCGACTCGATCTGAGCGGTCGACAGAAGCAGGGTCAGCGCATCCCGCACCTTTGCTTCATCATCGACGATGTGCACGCAACGTTCATGCAGCATTGTGTCCGCATCCATTTGTCGGCAACTCGACTACAAATCGCGCGCCCCCTGTCGTGATCGGCTCCCACCAGAGGCGGCCCGCGTGCCTCTGAACGACGTCGTGATCGGCTCCCACCAGAGGCGGCCCGCGTGCCTCTCAACGATCCGTCGGCTTAAGTGCAAGCCAAGGCCCATGCCTCGCGGCTTTGTGGTCTGATAGGCATCAAAAATATTGTCCGCGAGTTCCGGAGCCACTCCCCTGCCATTGTCCTCGACCCGGAGCATGATTGCGTCGCCTTTTGCAGCGACCCGCATGGTCACGCGCCCCCGGGCGTCCGACCGCTCTGCGGCGGAGTCAATCGCATTGGCGACGAGATTGATCAGAACCTGCTCAATCTGGACCCCGTCCGCCGTCACCAGAGGGACAAGACCCATGCTTTCAACCTCCACCAGAACGCCGCGCGCGGCTGCTTCCTCCCGACAAAGCTCGCCGATCTTCTCCGCGAGGGCGGAGACATCGAGCGCCGTCAAATTCAAGTTGCCATTGGAGACGAAATCGCGAATGCGCTCGAGAACCTCGCGGGCCCGCTGAGCCTCGGCCTCCGCCTTGATCAGCGCATCCATGACTGGCTCGCTCGCGACGCTCGCCTGGAGCAATCGCCGCGCGGCATGCAGGTAGGTCGCCACTGTTGACAGCGGTTGGCTGACCTCGTGAGCGAGCGCCATCCCCATCGCGCCAGCCCGGGCATT
The DNA here is from genome assembly GCA_963702825.1 of uncultured Alphaproteobacteria bacterium. Taxonomy (GTDB): domain Bacteria; phylum Pseudomonadota; class Alphaproteobacteria; order Rhizobiales; family Beijerinckiaceae; genus Roseiarcus. Next base: position 2,684 of record CAVPEE010000063.1, on the reverse strand, counting down.
GGACACCATCCGAGCCATCTCCCTCTTTTGATCGCGCAGGCGCAGAGCGGCGTCCTGGCGCTCCGTCGTGACCGCGCCAAGCAGCAAGCCGGTGATCGAAAGCACCAGCATCAGCAATTGGAGTATGGCGAAATCCGTCGTGTTGTAACCGACGAACGCGGTAAGTACGGCAAGGGTCAGCTGGATCGTCACCAACGCAAGCGCGACGCCTGCATACCCTTCCCGCATCGCCACCCAGATGACCGGCAAGAAGAGCAGATTGAAGAGATAGTATAGTTTGTCGCCGACTCCAACGAGCGCGGCGAATCCCAAGACCTATTCCCAGTGCGAAGATGAAAATAGTAAACAACGTATAGCCGGACCAGCGCCACGGTGGCGACGCGTAAGTGAAGGCGGCCGTCGTCGCGGGAATGACCGTGACGATCCCGAGCGCCGTACCGATCCAGCAATGGACCATCGCGACAAAGATCTTATCCGACGACAGTCCGCCGCCCAGATACAGCACCCCACAATATATGAAAGCCGATAGCGCGGCGCCTGCCGGAATAAGAAGCAGGAACGCCACCACGTCTGGCAATCTGAACTGCCTGATGTCAAATTTCAGCGTATTCTTCAAAACGAAAACGAGACCGACATAGGCGACGGTCAAACATAGCTCGGCCGCCATCGTCACGCCGATGCTGCGATGAACCCCGGCGATCGACACGTCGACCAGAACCGCCGCCAGGAAAACGAACGGCGCAAAGGCGACGTTCTCGAGGAGCAGCGCGAGACTCAAACCATCGTCCGGGCTCCACAACGTGATTCCGAGGCGATCGAATTCATGCCACTCTGTCAGTAGGTTAAGCGCAAAATAGATGGCAATGAACGCGGCGCCGGTCCCCCAAAACTTGGGACCAGCCGCAACAAAGCCGGTCCAACCTCGGTGAGGCTGGAGCGGCATGTCATGCGAATTCGAGAGGGCCATTTTCATCCCGGACCACAGGGGAATGATATGGCGCTTTGTTTCTAATTCAAACCCGCTTGACGTAGGTAATTTTACCAATCGCCGACCATTTTAACCTCGGTGTATCGTAGCTCGGCGAGGTCCACGCCGTTGGCGGCCGGTCCGCGGTCGATGACGCCGAGCGCAATCCCTGCGACGCACAGCGCTCGGCGTCGCCCCTCTCGACTCGCCCCCCGCCCTTTGCTTGGCGCTGAACCGCCGCATCGACGCCGGTTGACCAATCCCGCCGCTTTCGGCGAAGTCCCCTGCCAACGGGCCGATTCGGGAGACCACGACATGGCCGAAAGACTGCGCGTCGCATTGCTGTTCGGCGGCCGCTCGGCCGAGCACGACGTGTCCGTCATATCCGCGGGCAACGTGTTCCGCGCGCTCGATCCGGCGCGCTACGACACGGTTCCGATCGGCATCACGCGGTCCGGCGTCTGGCTGCTCAGTTCGCTAAATGACGGCGCGTTTCCGGCCGCCGTTCCCAAGAGCGGACCGCGCGTCGCCCTTGTTCCAGGCGGCGCGGGCCAGCTCGCGATCCTTTCGGAGACGGATGCGGCGGCGCCCGACTTGTCACGCTCGGTCGACGTCGTGTTCCCGGTTCTACACGGCCCGTTCGGCGAGGATGGAACGGTCCAGGGCGCAGCGGAAATTGCGGGCGTGCCTTATGTCGGTTCCGGCGTCCTCGGCTCGGCCGCGGCGATGGACAAGGATGTGGCCAAACGTCTGATGCGCGACAGTGGCCTGCCGATTGCGCGCTTTTTAAGCTTCGCCCAAGGGGACGCGCCATCGTTCGATGCGGTCGCCGCCGAACTTGGCCGCCCGGTGTTCGTCAAGCCAGCGCGCCTGGGCTCGTCGGTCGGCATCAACAAAGCGGGGACGCGAGAGGAGTTCGCCAAGGCGATTGCCGAGGCGTTCCGGCATGACCGCAAAATCCTGGTCGAGGAATATGTTCGCGGCCGCGAGATCGAGTGTGGCGTTCTCGAAGGTGAGGACGGTTCGCTCACCGCCTCGCCGCCTGGCGAGATCGTGCCCAGCAACCGCCACGGCTTCTACACCTATGAGGCCAAATATCTCGACGAGGAGGGCGCGGCGATCAAGGTGCCGGCTGACCTCGCTCCCGACGTCAGCGACAAGGTTCGCAAGCTGTCGATCGAGGCCTTCCGCGCGCTCGGCTGCGAGGGCTTGGCCCGCGTCGACTTTTTTCTGCGCGAGGACGGTAGTCTCGTGATCAATGAGGTGAACACCCTGCCGGGCTTCACCAACATCAGCATGTACCCGAAGGTCATGGAGGCGCTCGGGATCAGTTACGCCGAGCTGGTCGACCGCCTCATTCGTCACGCGCTGGCGCGGGCAGGCTTAAGCACGGAAAAAGCGGAGACGCGAATGCGGGCTTGATTGCGTTCTTGGCGAGCGGAGGAGAGGTAACAAACGCCTGTCCGCGTCGAAGCAATGCACATGACGTTTGCTTACACACTTCGCCCGCTTGCCTTCGCTCCGCTTCCGGCGCCGCCGGGCTTCTTCGCGCTGCCGCTTCGACTCATCGTCGGCTACGGATTTCTCGAGCACGGCTACGCCAAACTCGCCCGCGGCCCCGACGTCTTCATTGGCATCCTGCACGCGATTGGCATGCCATTCTCGTTCTTTCTCGGCTGGGCGACGATTCTCATCGAGGTGATCGGCGGACTGCTTA
>CAVPEE010000062.1:0-116111 GCA_963702825.1 uncultured Alphaproteobacteria bacterium | reverse complement strand
TGCCGACGAGGTTCGAGCGGTGGATGCGCTCGAAGCTCTGCGCGATCACGGCGCGCACGCCCAAGAGCTTGGTGCCCTTGGCCGCCCAGTCTCGCGATGAGCCAGTGCCATATTCGCGGCCCGCAAAGACGACAAGGGGAACCTTCTCGGCCTCGTAGCGCATAGCGGCGTCATAGATCGCGAGACGCTCGCCGGACGGCTGCATGATGGTGAAGCCGCCCTCGACCACATTGCCCGTCTCGTCTCTCACCATCTGGTTCTTGATGCGGATGTTGGCGAACGTGCCGCGCATCATCACCTCGTGGTTGCCGCGTCGCGTGCCATACTGGTTGAAGTCGAGCGGGCGCACCTGATGCTCGACGAGATACTGCCCAGCCGGACTCGCAGCCTTGATCGAACCCGCGGGCGAAATGTGGTCGGTGGTGATGGAATCGAGGAAGAGGGCGAGGATGCGGGCGTTCTCGATATCGGCCACCGGAACTGGCGTCTTGGTCAACCCTTCGAAATAGGGCGGCTCCTGCACATAGGTCGACCCGATATCCCAGGCGTAAGTCTGCCCGGCAGGGGCCTTCACCTTGCGCCAGTTGGTGTCGCCGTCGAACACGCTCGCGTATTTGGTCTTGAACATTTTCGCCGAGATCGTCGTGTCGACGAATTGCTCGATCTCCTCCTTCTTCGGCCAGATATCGGCGAGATAGACTGGCTTGCCCTGCTTGTCGGCGCCGAGCGGATCGCGAGTGAGGTCGATCTGCATCGAGCCGGCCAAGGCGTAAGCGACGACCAGCGGCGGCGAAGCAAGGTAGTTGGCACGCACGTCCGGGTTCACGCGGCCCTCGAAGTTGCGGTTGCCGGACAGAACCGCCGCCGCGACCAGATTGTGCTTGGCGATGGTCGCCGAAACCTCGGGCGCCAGCGGACCAGAATTGCCGATGCAGGTGGTGCAGCCGAAGCCGACGATGTTGAAGCCGAGCTTGTCGAGCGGCCTCTGCAGGTCGGCTTCCTTGAGATAGTCCTGGACCACTTGGCTGCCCGGCGCGAGCGAGGTCTTGACCCACGGCTTGACGGTGAGGCCCCTGGCGACCGCGTTGCGGGCCAACAGTCCGGCGGCCATCATGACGCTCGGATTGGAGGTGTTGGTGCAGGAGGTAATGGCGGCGATGACGACATCGCCGTGGCCAAGATCGTAGTTCGTCCCTTCGACCTTGTGACGCTCGGCGATCGTGTCGCCCTGCCGGAATTCGTTGGTCATGGCGGCCGCGAAGCCAGCCTTCGCTTCGGTCAGGACGACGCGATCCTGTGGCCGCTTCGGTCCGGCGAGCGAGGCTGTGACCTCACCGAGGTTGAGCGAAAGCGTATCGGAATAGACGGGATCGGGGCTCACGCGGGTGCGATAGGCGCCCTGCGCTTTGGCGTAGGCCTCGACCAGAGCAAGCCGCGCAGGCTTGCGGCTGGTGGTTTTCAAATAAGTGAGCGTCTGGGCGTCGATCGGGAACAGACCGCAGGTCGCCCCATATTCGGGCGCCATATTGGCGATCGTGGCCCGATCGGCGACGGTCATCGCATTGAGGCCCGCGCCGTAGAACTCGACGAATTTTCCGACGACCCCTTTCTTGCGCAGCATCTGAGTCACGGTCAGAACAAGATCAGTGGCCGTCACCCCCTCCCGCAACTCGCCCTCGAGCTTGAAACCGATTACCTCGGGCAGCAGCATCGACAGAGGCTGGCCGAGCATAGCGGCTTCGGCCTCGATGCCCCCGACCCCCCAGCCGAGAACGGCGAGGCCATTGACCATCGTCGTATGGCTATCGGTGCCGACCAGCGTGTCGGGGAACGCGACTTCGACCCTCTTACCGTTGCGCTTCTCTTTCGCCGTCCAGACGGTCTGGGCGAGATATTCGAGGTTGACCTGGTGGCAAATGCCGGTGCCGGGCGGCACGACGCGAAAGTTGGAGAACCCCTGCTGGCCCCATTTCAGGAACCGATAACGCTCCTGGTTCTGTTCGTACTCGCGGGCCACGTTCTGGCCGAGCGATTTGCCGGTGCCGAAATAGTCGACCACGACCGAATGGTCGATGACAAGATCGACCGGAACAAGCGGATTGATCTTATTCGGATCGCCGTTCAGCGCGACCATGGCGTCGCGCATTGCGGCGAGATCGACCACCGCCGGCACGCCGGTGAAGTCCTGCATCAGCACGCGCGCCGGGCGAAAGGCGATCTCGTGCTCTTTTTTGCCGCGATTGTCGATCCACGCCGCGACCGCCTCGATGTCTTCCTTCTTGACGGTGCGCCCATCTTCGTTGCGCAAAAGGTTCTCAAGCACGATTTTGAGCGAGAAAGGCAGCTTGGAGACGCCGGCGAGCCCGTTCTTTTCCGCGGCCTTTAGGGAGTAAATCTCATAGGTCTTCGCCCCGACGGTCAGCGTTTTGCGGCACTTGAAGCTGTCGAGGCTGACCATTTCGGGCGCTCCGGTCGAGGCGTGATGGGATGGGAGGCTTATAGATATAATGACCCGCGCGGGCTACACAAACTCTCAGCCTTCGCAAGTTTTAGGCGGCGATTCTGTCCTGAGGCGGGGGGTAAAATTGGCTGATCTCCAAGGACGTGTCGCGCTCGTCACGGGAGCGTCGCGGGGCATTGGCCGGGCGATCGCTCTGGCGCTGGCCGAGTGCGGTGCGGCCGTCGCGGTCAATTTCCAGACCCGCGCCGAAGAGGCTGAGGCCGTGGCCGCGCAAATCCGTTCCACCGGCGGACGGGCCATCGTTGCGCGCGCGGACGTGTCGGTCAACGCGCAGGTCGCCGATATGGCGGAGCGCGTCGCAGGCGAACTCGGGCCCATCGACGTGTTGGTGAACAATGCCGGAATCGCAGTCACCGGCGTCCGCGAGGAGGACTTCGATCGTGGGATCGCTGTCAATCTGAAATCGGCGTTCCTGTGCACTGAGGCGGTACTTCCGGCCATGAGCGCGCGTCGCTGGGGGCGGATCGTCAACATTTCCTCGGGCGCGGCGCGAGGGCCGGGTCTCCTCGGCGTCGTCTACAACGCTTCGAAGGCCGGGCTTGAGGGCCTGACTTGCGGCTATGCCTCGCGGACAGCGAAAGACGGAATCACCGTGAACGCAATCGCGCCGGGTCCGACCGACACCGAGATGGGCGCGCCTTTGAAAGCCGGTGGCGTCGAGGCCCGCATTCCTGTCGGACGTATGGGGCAATCGGAAGACGTGGCGCAGGCGACGGTGATGGTCATTGGCAACAGCTTCATCACCGGCCAAACCATCGCGGTGAATGGCGGGCTGGCGTTTCTTTAAGCTTGTTTGGGCTAGGGAGAAGCTGGGACGGCGTGCGCGAACGAGCCGCTTTCCCCGCCAAAAGCGCGCCCGGACGGAGGGGCAATGCGGCTCAGAGCCTGGGACCTGACGATCGAGCGCGGGGGGCGGCGAGTCATCGCCGAACTCTCGTTCGAAGCCCCCGCTAGCGCGGCGCTCATCGTGACTGGTCCGAACGGGGCGGGAAAGACCAGCCTGCTCAGAGCGCTCGCCGGCTTCTTGCCTATTGAAGCCGGTGGCTTTGCGCTGGACGGCGGAGATGGCGAACGCACGGTCGGCGAACAGGCGCATTATCTCGGCCATGCGGACGGCGTTAAGGCAGCGCTGACCGGCGGCGAGAATCTCGCTTTCGCGGCCGCGATGCTGGGCGGCGATTCCTCCCGCGCGGCGCAGCTCGGGGCGCTCTCGGCGCTTGGCTTGAGCCACGTGATCGATTTCCCGGCCCGGCTGCTTTCCGCGGGCCAGCGACGACGCGTGGCGCTTGCTCGCCTGCTCGTCGCCAAGCGCCCGCTTTGGCTGCTTGACGAGCCGACGACCGCGCTCGACGCCGCCGCTCAAGTCGCGGTTGCCGCCATCATGCGGGCCCACCTTAAGGACGGCGGGATCCTCGTCGCCGCTGTTCATGGCGACCTCGGGCTCGATGAGGCGCAAGTACTGAGGCTCGGCGCGAGCGAGCGAGCGAGCCTATGACGACCTCGTTCGCGCTCACCCCCAACCCCTCTCCCCATAGGGCGTCCGGGAGGACGCCCGTCTCTCGACGGGCTATGGAGAGAGGGGCGCGCTTCGCCTTCTCCCTCAGGGAGAACGTGGCCGCGTGTAACGCGGCCGGATGAGGGTCTCTCGATGACCCCCGCGCTCGCTCTCTTCGTCCGCGAGTGGCGCATTGCTCGGCGCATCGGCGGAGGCGCGTCGGTCGGGGTCGTGTTCTTCTTGATTCTGGTCGCGGCCATGCCGTTCGCGCTCGGACCCGACCTTAATCTGCTCGCTCGGCTCGGGCCGGCAATCTTATGGATCGCGGCTTTGCTTGCCACCCTGCTGGGGCTCGACCGGCTATTCCAGGCTGATCACGAGGACGGTTCGCTCGACCTTCTCGTCAACGGGTCGCCGTCGCTCGAAGTTGTCGTGCTAGTGAAGTGCGCTGCACACTGGACTGCGAGCGCCCTGCCGCTCGTCGTTTTGATTCCGCTGTTCGGGCTCATGCTGGCGATGGCGCCGCTTCCGCTCGCACTGGTCGCCGCGACGCTCGCGGCCGGCACGCCGGCGCTGACGATGATCGGCGCCATCGGGGCGGCGCTCACCGTCTCGCTCAGGCGGGGCGGCTTGCTCATGGCGATTCTGGTGCTACCGCTAACGATCCCGGTGCTGATCTTCGGCGTCGCCGCGGCCTCTGCCGCCAGTGGCGGCGCAGCGCCGTTCCTGAGTCCGTTTCTTGCGCTCTGCGCGCTGTCGCTCGCCGCCATCGCCCTTGCGCCCTTCGCCGCCGCCGCCGCTCTGAGGCAGGTTAGGGAATGACTTTGGCTGCCGACCGGCGGGGTAAATCATGAGTGCAAGCAGGTCGAGGTACGTCGCCTGCTCCCCGTGGGACGAGAAACCGTTCGATCTGGATATTGTTACATGGCAGGATAAGCCTGACGGCTACTTCTTCAACTATTGGGTGCGCGTTTTTAAGGAATTCGAAAAACGTTCGTCGCTAAGCGGGCTCACTTTTTATTTGATATCCAATCATATTCTCGTCGATGAACTGCCTTCCTACGGAGACGACGTCGTCGCGGTCATCAGAAGCGACGAAGAGTGCTGGATCCCGCCCTATCTGAACAAAGTTCGGTATGTCTTCAAGACCTACGGGTTTGAGCCCTGGTGCGGCGCTTGGCCCAGCCAGCAGTCGCCAGCCTCGGTGCTGAAATGCGTCAGGGACTGGGGATTCTGGAGCTGGCGCTACCTCTCGTATCTGCGCCAAAGCGGCTTCTCTCCTAGGCAGGGAGCCGGAAGAATGGTGCTCCCGCTAGGCTATGCCCGGCAAACGGATCTCCCTGGTAAGCCGTTTGAATCGCGCCGTTACCTGGTCGGATTTCTCGGCAGCATCGAAAACAGAGAATATCCGAAGTTTTCGCCCAAGAGGCTGGTTGCCACTCCGAAGGTCATCGCCCGCTCGCGGATGGCCGATTCTTTGCAAAAGCTGACCGCTTGGGCGCCGGAGAGCGTCTTCTACGGCACGACCGCATCGTTCACCGAAAGCACGATGACGGGCGCCGGCGACCGCTACACGGAAATCATGGCTGATACCAGGATCGCGCTGGCGCCGCGTGGATCCTCCGTCGAGACCTATCGGTTCTTTGAAGCGATGCGCCAGGGTTGCGTCGTCATCTGCGATCGACTTCCGCAACACTGGTTTTACGTCGGTTGCCCGGCGATCCAAATCGAAGACTGGGGCGATCTGGGGGCCGAGGTAAAAGCGCTATCGGACGACCCGGAGCGTCTCAAAGACCTGCACCGCAGATCGTTGGCATGGTGGGATGAAAAGCTTTCCGAGTGCGCTGTCGCCGAGGTGATCGCAAGCTGCCTCGAGGCGCCGAGCGGTCGGGGAACGATTACTCCTGGCGGCCGAAATAGCCATCCTCGACCTGGCGCCACTCCTGGCTTGCGGTGATCCCGACCAGGGCCTCATCCAACGGTTTCTTGAGTGGGCTGCCGGGCGGAAGCGCGATCGCCATATAGGCGGGCTCGAGAACGCCCTGGGCGGCCTGATCGTATTCTTAAAGCGCGTGGAGATGAGGTACTGCAGGGCGCCGACGCTGTTGACGACGGCGTCGGTTTCTCCCCGACTGAGCGCAGTCAAGGCGGCGGGCAGATCATCGAAGGGCACGTAGCGCAAATGGCGTTCATCGAGATACTCGGCCCCGGACGAATGAGCGACCGCGGCCAGCCGTTTGCCGGCGAGGTCGGCTTCCGTTAGTCGGAGACCGCCGACCACGCGTTCGGCGGTCATTCTCGACACGATCGAGGTCGACAGGATCGAAACCAGCGCGACGCTGGCCAGCATCCAGACGACCGCGATGACCCGTCCCGCTGTGGTCTTCGGCGTCTTGTCGCCATAGCCGACCGTCGTCATCGTCACGACCGCCCAATAGATGCCGTCGCGCAGCGTATCGACGACCAACTCGTGGCCGTGAGGCCGCATTGGCCGCTCGGCCAGCCACATCGCGACACCCATGACGATGAGAAGCGCGAAGGTGAGCGCGACAAGCGGCGTCAGCTCCCCGAGAACAGACCCGTAGCTAGTCAACGCCGCCATAGGCCCGGTGTTCTCGCGCACCGCAACCGCGACCCCCGAACGATGCGCCGGGTAGCTGAAGTCCACCCGCGCGAGTCTGGCCGGCGTGATCGTTATCGCGCCGATTGCCGCGTCGTAATCCTTTTGCTCGAGACCCTTGAGGATTTCCTCCATCTGCGTGACCGGAACGAGATGGTACTTGCGTCCGAGGCTCTCCGCTGCGCGGCGCCACAAATCGGCGCTGAGGCCGTCAATCGAACCGTCAGGCTCGACATGGCCGTAAGGAGGCACGTCATAGACCGCGACCTTGAGCGGCGCGTCCTGAGCGACGGCGAAACCGGCAAAGACGAGGTAAACGAGAATGTGCGAGAGCAAACGGCGGCATCATCGATCAAGCGAATGTGATTCAGGATTGCTACCGCATGAAGACGAAACTCGCGTGGCGAAGCGCGGCTGCGGTGTTAACTGCCGACCTAAACGCCAATCGTTCTCTTGGGAGGACGGGCGGGAAGCCAATACGGGTGCGAGGCGATTATGAATGCGATTTACGCCAGGATGGAGAGATTTAGGCCCTATATCCTCAGCCTCCTGCGCATTGTCGTTGGGGTTTTGTTTCTGCAGCACGGGCTTTCGAAAGTTTTCAACTTTCCCGCCCCCTCGCCCGTCCCCTCGCTGAGCGGCCTCCTCATTCTCGCGGCGATCCTCGAAACCGTCGGCGCCGCCTTGTTCCTCGTGGGCGCCTATACCAGGATCGTGGCGTTCATCCTTTCGGGCGAGATGGCCTTCGCCTATTTCATGGCGCACGCGCCGCGCTCGTTCTATCCGGTGGTCAATGCCGGAGAATTGGCGGTCCTGTTCTCCTTCATATTCTTCTATTTCGCCTTCGCGGGCGGCGGCCCGCTGAGCGTCGACCGCGCGATGCTGAACCAGACTTAGCCCGCCGCGGGGCCGGCGCTTTCAGAAAGGCTGGAAGCGGAAGCGTATTTGACACCGAGCCGTAAGCGCGCGTCTTAAAGGCGGTCCGGGCGCGCGAGGCATACGCGCGAGCCGCGGCAGGCGAGGAAACATGAACGACAGCGGGCCAGCTGCGGTAAGCGCGGGCACGATTTCGGCCCGCATCGACCGGCTGCCGGCGACGCGCACGATCTGGACAATCGTCGCGCTGCTCGGCTTCGGCATGTTTTTCGAGTTCTACGACCTCCTGTTTTCGGCCTATGTCGCGCCAAGCCTCGTCAAGTCGGGCGTGCTCACCGCGACGACTACGGGCCTGTTCGGGACGGCCGGAGTCGCGAGCTTCATCGCCGCCCTTTTCACCGGCCTGTTCATTGGGACGATCCTTTGCGGCTTTCTCGCCGATCGGTTCGGCCGCCGCGCGATCTTCACCTGGTCGCTGCTCTGGTATTCGGCCGCCAACGTCATGGTCGCGCTCCAGCATGACGCCGCCGGCGTCAACGTCTGGCGCCTGATCTGCGGCATTGGCCTCGGCGTCGAGATGGTGACGATCGGCGCCTATTTGAGCGAGCTTGCACCCAAGGGCCTGCGCGGGCGCGCCTTCGCCATCAACCAGGCGATTGGCTTCGTGGCCGTGCCGGTCGTTTCGTTCCTTGCCTATATGCTCGTGCCGACCGCGCCCTTGGGGCTCGAAGGCTGGCGCTGGGTGGTGCTGATCGGGGTGATCGCCGCGCCGGTTGTCGTCTTTTTGCGGCGGGGGTTACCGGAAAGCCCACGTTGGCTCGCCAAGCATGGGAAGCTCGCCGAGGCGGACCGAGTGTTGAGCGCAATCGAAGCGAAGGTCGAGGCGGAGTATGGCCGGCCGCTGCCGCCGCCCGGCCCCGAGGAGCCCGTTTCGCCAGCGACCAGCTTTCGGGACTTGTGGCTTCCCGGCGTTCGCGGCCGGGTCATCCTGATGAGCATCTTTAATATCTTTCAGACGGTCGGATATTACGGCTTCAACAATTGGGTGCCGTCGCTGCTCGTCAAGCAGGGGATCACGGTCTCGACCACCCTCGGCTATACGACCGTGATCGCGCTCGCGGCCCCGATCGGACCGCTCCTCGGATTCTTTCTCGGCGACCGGTTCGAGCGCAAATGGATCATCGTCGCCGCGGCTGGCGCCATTCTCGTCTGCGGCCTCATTTTTGGCCAAGCGCTCGGTTCGGCGCTCATCGTCACCATGGGGGTGGGACTGACGCTCGCCGCCAACATCATGTCATTCAGCTTCCACGCCTACCAGCAGGAGCTGTTCCCGACCGGCATTCGCGCCCGCGCGGCCGGCTTCGTCTATTCGTGGAGCCGGCTCTCGGTCATTTTCAGCTCGTTCGTCATCGCCTTCGTGCTCGAGCGCGCGGGCGCCATCGGCGTCTTTATTTTCATCGCAGCGGCGATGGGCGCGGTGATGGCGACGATCGGCCTGTTCGGGCCGCGCACGACCAATCTGGCTTTGGAGGAGATCTAGGTTCGAGCCCTCGACGGATCGGGTCGGCGCGGGCGGCTCTATACGGAATACAGCTGATCAATTCGCCGTCCCAACAACCGCGAGCCACCCGATCGCCCGAGTCCGTTTTGAGCGATTTCAACGTCTTGCGGCGCCATTTCCGAGTCATTCCCTGTCCTAGGGCGGACTGCAATTCCGTCGAATCAGGCGCTGTAGGCGCGGTCGCTGACCGCGCCGGCCGCGCTCATCGAGCGCGGCTACAAGGCCTACAAGGGCCGGGTCGACCCAACTGGAATCTGCGCTACGCGCCGAAGCTCTGATCGCGTCATGTGTGGGAAACGCCAGCCGGGCTGATCGAAATTCTGAAAAACAATACCACGTGTCAGCTGGCTTGGCAAGAAATTGTCGATTTTCCTTATCGGGTGTTCCGGCCCTCAACCGGGCGCATTCGCCGCTCCTCGGGGACGCCAAGCGATCTCATCAACATAAACCCGGCGTTCGCCGTGGCCCATTCACACCGGAAAGCGAATACTCCGTCGTCCACCAACGCCGATCACCTAGGTATTTTCGCCTACCGTTTCAGCGCCTCCAGCACCTTGACCGAAGGGCGGCCGTTGACCTCGAGCCCGGCCCGCTGCTGGAAATCGGCGATCGCGGCCTTGCTCTTGGTTCCGACGTGCCCGTCCGGGTCGCCGCCGATGTCGTAGCCGCGCCTTTGGAGCAGCGCCTGCAATTCCTTCCGCCCTTCGCGCGACAAGAGCGGATCGTCGGTCGGCCAGGGGGTGACGATGCCGCGCCCGCCGCTAAGGCGGTCGGCCAGCACGCAGGCGGCGAGGGTGTAGGATTCGGCGGCGTTGTAGGAATAGACGACGTCGAAATTGCGCGTCACCAGAAAGGCCGGGCCCTGGCGCCCCGCGGGTATGAGGAGCCCGGCTTCGCCGTCACCGAGCGGGCGCCCGTCGATGCGGGTGAGGCCGCGCGCGGCCCAGAACGCCATGGATTGTTTGGCCTTGCGCCCGGAAGGGCCCGAATAGCCATCGGGCAGCTTGACCTCGAAGCCCCATCCCATGCCTCGGCGCCAGCCCGATTTGACGAAATAATTCGCCGTCGAGGCGAGCGCGTCGGGAGCGGAATCGACGATGTCGCGCCGCCCGTCGCCCTCGAAGTCGACCGCCAGGCGCAGGAAGGTCGAGGGCATGAACTGCGTCTGCCCGAATGCGCCTGCCCACGATCCATTCAGCTTCTCGGGCGGCACGTCGCCATGGTCGATGATCTTCAGCGTCGCCATCAATTCGGAGCGGAAATAACTGGCGCGATCGCCCATGCAGGCAAGCGTGGTCAGCGACTGCACAAGCGGGCGCTTGCCCATCTCCTGACCGAAATTCAACTCGACCCCCCAGATCGCCGCCAGCATGGTGCGGCTCACGCCATATTTCTCTTCCGCGCGGGCGAGCGCGCGCGCTTCCCTCGCCATCGCCGCCTTGCCGTCGGCGACCCGATCGTCGTCCACGAGCCCATCGACATAGTCCCAGACCGGCGTCTTGAACTCGGGCTGCTGCTTCTGGAGATCGAGCACCTTCGCGTCCGGCTCGAGCCCATTGAAGGCGATGTCGAGGGTCCTCGCGGAAATCCCGTCATGCGCAGCCTGGGAGCGCAGCGAGCCGACGCAGGAGGCGAAGTCGGCGCGCGCCGAGGGCGCGAATGCGCTCAGCGCGGCGAAGACGACAAGGCAGGAAAAGACCAAACGTTTCATGGCCCACTCATGCGCGATTCGCCGATTCTCGTCGAGACAGAGCGACTGGGGTTAGAATAGCGCGCCGCAGACGGAGACGGACAATGCGCTGGTCGATCACCATTGGCCGCTTCGGCGGGACCGAAGTCAAAATCCATATCACCTTCATCCTGTTCCTCGCCTGGATCGCTTTCAGCGCCTGGAGCAGAGGAGGGCCCGCCGCTGCGCTCGACAGCACTCTGTTCATTGTGCTCTTGTTCGCCTGCGTGGTGCTGCACGAATTCGGCCACATCGCGGCCGCCCGCCGGTATGGCATCCGAACGCCGGAGGTGACGCTACTGCCGATCGGCGGCGTCGCCAGCCTGGAACGCCTGCCGAGCGACCCCGCGCAGGAGCTCGTGGTCGCGCTCGCTGGGCCCGCCGTCAATCTCGTCATCGGCTTGGCTCTGATCGCGGCGCTGGGCTCGGCTCACGCCGCCGACCTGACGCAGATCGACAATCCGAACCTGTCGCTCGCCGGCCGTCTGGCGATCGCCAACATCTTTCTCGCCGTCTTCAATCTTATCCCCGCCTTTCCGATGGATGGCGGGCGGGTGCTGCATGCGCTCTTGGCGATGCGGGTCGGCGGCCCGCGGGCGACGGAAATCGCGGCGAGGATCGGCCAGGCTCTCGCGTTCGGCCTCGGGTTCCTCGGCTTGTTCGGCAATCCGCTGCTCTTGTTCATCGCCATCTTCGTCTATATCGCGGCGGCCGGCGAAGCGCAGATGAGCGCGGCGCAACAGGCGCTCAAGGGGGTGAGCGTCGGCGAGGCGATGGAGACGCGCTTCACGCCGGTGTCGATCGACGCCAATCTCGGCCAGGCGGTCGATGCGCTGTTAGCGACGGCGCAGCACGAATTCCCGGTTGTCGACGCGTACGGCAAGCCGGTTGGCCTATTGACCCGCGAGGACATCCTCGACGCCGTGCGCGAGCATGGGCGCGACGAACCGGCAAGCGGTTTCATGCGCTCGGACGTGGAAAGCGTCCGCCCCTCGGCGCCGGTCGAAAGCCTGTTCGAGCGCTTGCAGGATCGAAGCGCCGCCGCGCTCTACGTCACCGACGCCGCCGGCAAGATCATCGGCCTGTTGACGCGCCAGGCGCTGGGCGAAGTGATGATGATCCGCGCCGCGCGGCCCGACTGGCGGTTCGATCGCAAGGCTTAAGGACAGCAAAAAGGGCCGGCTTGCGGCCGGCCCTTTCACGCCTGTAGCTATAAGTTTAGCGGTTCAGCAGGCCGCCGCGGGCTTAGCCGCAGCGCCGAGCTTGCGGCGATACGCGGCGGCGCCGGCCAGGCCAGCGAAGCCGAGACCCATCATGACCCAAGTCGACGGCTCGGGGATGGCCGAGGGGATCACGCCGGGCTTGAACAGATCGGCGAGCGAGTTCGCGCCCCCGGCGCCGCCGAGATAGCCGCCGGCGCCGCCGCCAGCGACCCCAAAGATGTTTTGCAGCGTGACCAGGTCAGAGGCGTGAGTGTACAGAATGTTGTTTGTGTAGGCGTTGCCCTTGGCGAGCGGCGAGATGACGATCTCGGTGCCGTCGAAGCCGGCCGTCGATCCTACGGTCTCGTCGCCTTCGGTCTCGTCGTTCCAGATGACGATGACGCCGTTGTCCTTGAACGCCTGCGACGCTTCGATTTCCGGCACCACGATCGACAGGAAGTTGTCGCCGAGCGCCACCGCCTCCTGGTCGGTGCCGGCGGCATAGGTGACGCCGTTGTAGGTGAAGGAGGTGTTCAACGACGAATGCATGTCGTTGTACTGATCCGGCGTGATCCAGTTGAACTGCGCGACGGAGTTGTTGTTGAGGTCCGTCTTCAGCTGCTGCAGCGGCGCGTAATTTTGCGACTGCGGATTGCTCGGCGACGTGTTCGGGGCTGTTGCCGTTCCGCCGTTGGTCGCGGTGAAAAACGGGAAGGGGTTGTGCTTGACTGCGTAGTTATATTGATCGCTGCCATTGTAGGGATTGGTGTAGGCGGTGGACGTGCCGGAGAACGATGTTGTCGGCACGGTCCACTGGTTCTTCGGCGCGACAGTGCTGGTAAGGCTGTTGGCGGCGGGCTGATTGACCGATCCGCTGGTGGGGACTTGGTCGATGTCCTCCTGGTACGAACGCCAGGTTTCGCCCTTCGCCGCCATGATCTGGCCGAGGTTCGGGGCGTTGACGATGTTGTTCGGATAGGGATCGCTGTCGTTGAGCGGGCCGGTGAGCCCGGCGACCTGGTACACGTAGTTCGGCTCGGACGGGTGCTGGTTGGGCGACACGTTCTGATAGTTGCCCGCGAAAGATACGTTCGCCGCATTCGGGTTGCCCGCCGTCACCAGGCTATTGAGGTATGGCGCCGCCGTGTTGCCGGACAGCTGTTGGGGAGTGCCTGCGGGCACGGTCGAAGGCTGGGTGAAATTATGATTCTCGAGCGCGATGTAGAACACGTCGCCGATCTGTTGAGCCTGCGCCGAAGTGGCGACGAGAAGAGCGAAAAGCGAAACGCCGATTGCTTTTGACATGAGTTCCTCCTTTGCGCGCGGTGTCCCGTTCCGCACGCTCCGCGAGAGATATGGACGACGAGAATTTAGCGGCGCCGAATGACGCTTCCTCGCCATAACAATGACAAACCGTTGACGCTCAGGTGACAGCCAAATGAACGCACGAACGTTCGATCAACCGCCGCGTTCCACGGAACGGCGGCTGTTGACAGCGTCGCTCGCACGCCGAATATGTCGCGCGAACGCCCCTTTCACCCGATGGACATGGACAGAATTGCTGGAAAACTGCTGGCGCTCTCTGCGCTCGGCGTGGCGCTTTGCGCGGCCGCCCCCGCTCGCGCGGACTTGCGCATGTGCAACAACACCAGTAACCGCGTCAGCGTCGCCATCGGCTACACCGACGGACAAAACTGGGTCAGCGAAGGCTGGTGGAATCTCAAATCGCTCGACTGCGTGACGCTTTTGCGCGGCGCCTTGGCGGCTGAGTATTATTATCTCTACGCGATGGACGAGCGCGGCGGCGAGTGGAAGGGCAAGGTGTTCATGTGCACGTCAGATCGCGAGTTCAAGATCGACGGGCGCCAGGATTGCTTCGTGCGCGGCTACAATCGCACCGGGTTCTTCGAGGTCGACACCGGCAAAGACTCGAAGAGCTGGACGGTGCAGCTGACCGACCAGGCAAATCCCTGAGCCCCGCGAACGTCGACTGACCGCGAGCCGAGCCGGAACGAACCTCGCGGTAAGCGCCGCCGATTATGGGAGAACGCCAGTGCAGTCCCGCCGCCGTCGCGTCAAAATTATCGCTACGCTCGGCCCCGCTTCGGCCGACCGAAAGACCATCGCGGAGCTGTTCGCCGCCGGCGCGGACGTGTTTCGCATCAACATGAGCCACGCTTCGCATGACGTGATGCGGGAGCGGGTGGCGATGATCCGCGATGTGGAGGAAGAGACCGGCCGCCCGATCGGCATCCTTGTCGATCTGCAGGGGCCGAAGCTCAGGCTCGGCACGTTCGCCAGCGGCGCCGCCGACCTGCAACGCGGCGAGGCCTTCATCCTTGACGGCGACCCCGCGCCCGGCGGGCAGTCGCGCGTCTATCTGCCGCATCCGGAGATCTTGAGCTCGCTCGCGAAGGGGCAC
This sequence comes from uncultured Alphaproteobacteria bacterium, assembly GCA_963702825.1. Taxonomy (GTDB): domain Bacteria; phylum Pseudomonadota; class Alphaproteobacteria; order Rhizobiales; family Beijerinckiaceae; genus Roseiarcus. The sequence continues at coordinate 101,685 of CAVPEE010000062.1, read as the reverse complement.
CGGATACTCATCGACGACGGCAAAGTGATGCTGCGGGTCGCCGCGGCCGAGGGAGGCCGCGCGCTGACCGTCGTCGAAGTCGCGGGGCGCGTCTCCAACAAGAAGGGCGTGAGCTTGCCCGACACGACCATTCCAACCTCCGCCATGACCGACAAGGATCGCGCCGACTTGGATGCGGCGTTGGAGGAAGACATCGACTGGATCGCGCTCTCATTCGTTCAACGCCCGGAGGATGTCGACGAGGTCAAGACAATCGCGAATGGCCGCGCTTTGGTGATGGCCAAGATCGAAAAACCGCAGGCGGTCCAGCGCATCGAGGAAATCATGGCGGTTGCTGACGCGTTGATGGTGGCGCGTGGCGATCTCGGAGTGGAAATGCCGCTCGAGCAGGTTCCAGGCATCCAGAAGACCCTGACCCGGCTCGCGCGGCGGCTCGGCAAGCCGGTGGTGGTGGCGACGCAAATGCTCGAATCGATGATCTCCTCACCTGTGCCGACGCGCGCGGAAGTGTCAGACGTCGCGACCGCGGTCTTCGAGGGCGCGGACGCCGTGATGCTGTCGGCCGAGAGCGCCTCGGGCCAATATCCGCGCGAGGCGGTCGCGACCATGAACAGAATCGCGGAAGCGGTGGAATCGGAGAAGATCTACCCCTCGGTCATCGAAGCGCAGCGCGCGGCGCCCGAGGCGACCGGCGCCGACGCGATCGCCGAAGCAACGCGCGATGTCGCCGAGACGCTCAATTTGAAAGTCATCTGCGCCTGGACCAGCTCGGGCTCGACCGGCCTTCGCATCGCCCGCCAACGGCCGCGCTCCTCCATTCTGGCGCTAACGCCAATCGAATCGGTGGCGCGGCGCCTCGCTGTCGTCTGGGGCGTGCATCCGATTGTCACCGACGACGCGCGTGACGAACGCGACATGGCCGATCGGGCCTGCCGCCACGCCTATATCGAGGGCTTCGCGGCTGAGGGTGAGCGCATTATTGTTGTTGCTGGCGTGCCGTTCGGGACGCCGGGCGCCACCAACAATCTGCGCATCGCGACCGTGGAGGCTTAGGCGCGAGCCGTCACTTGCCGGGAAAAACTCGTCGCTGAACGGCGACGTCTCGATGGGCGACAATCTCGGCACTCTGATCTTTATGAAACCGAAGCCGGTGGCTTCATGACAGGTGTTGCAGGCGGCGGTGAGCTTGGTGTACGCGCTCGTGAAACTGGCGGCGTCCTTCGCCTTGATCGCTTTGTCGAGATCCTCCGCGGCCGGCCTCATTGTATCCATATTCGACTTGTCGCTATCTGGAAACAGCGTCTTTGCAAGGCGGATGCTGGCGCGGATTTGCTCCAATTCGTAGTTCGCGAGCGGCCAGTTCTGCACGGCGCCCGCATACCATAACTTGAAATGCCCGAGCTGCGTTAAGATCATGATGTCGTTCAAGCGCGGCGTATAGACCGGTTGCCCCGGCGGCGGTTTTTGATCGTCGGCGAGAGCCGCCAGGGAAGCTGCGACGCATGCGGCGGCCGCGATTGCAATACGCCTGAGCAGGACCATCGCGTTTTCCCCGGATTTCCGCCGGGCTCGCGCGCCAGGCTTGGCCTCTTGGCCAGCGTTCGCCGATGACTGCGGAGCCTCAAGGAAAACTTGCCCCAAGTTCGGTTCTCAAACAAGCCCCGTTGCGAGGATGGCTTGGCGCGAAGATTTATCGACCCTTCGGCCATCGATCGACCAAAGCCCGGTTCCCTTGAGCGGTCGTTGCAGGTCACCGGGCGGCGGCTGACTGTGCAGATTGCCGTCTGCCAAGGCTGGTGAAGAAACGAAGGAGATAGCCATCTGGGTCGATGACGACGAACTGCCGATTGCCCGCTTCTTCGTCGCCCTGTCGGTACCAGCGCTCCTCGAGCGGAATATCGATGGTTGCCCCCGCCCTCAACGCCTGCGCGTGAAGATGGTCGACATCGAGAACCCGGATCTGAAGGTTCATCCCTCTCCCGAACGGGTATTCCAAGGGGGCTATGCGAAACCGGCGTCCGGGGCCGTCTGCCTGTTCGAGCATCAGGTGGACGGGTCCGCGCGTCAGATAAGCGAACCGCTCCTCCGGACGTTCAAAGCGGACACTGAACCCAAGAACGTCTACGTAGAAGCTCACGGACCGGGCGAGATCGGCAACGTCAAGTTCGGGAACGACAGGCGGCGCAGTGAACATGCCGCAGCGTATCAGACCTGAAAGCAAGGCGCCGGGCGGCTCAGAGACCCGCGTTCACCGCGGCAAGACGCGCCAACGCGGACCAGTCGGAATCGCCCGCGCCTTGAGCCACTCCAGAGAGAAAGTGATCGTGAACGAGACTCGCGACCGGCATCGGCGTCGCAAGCGCGTCGGCCGCAGCAAGCGCGAGGCGAATGTCCTTCAGGCCCAGCGCCATCTTGAAGCCTGCCGGCTCGTATTGCTGGTTGGCGATGATCGTCCCATAGGTCTTGTAGGCGGGGGCCGAGAACAGCGTATTGGTCAGGATTTCAAGATAGCTGTGCGGGTCAACTCCGCCTTTGCGGATGAGCGCGAAGGCTTCGCCTAAACATTCGATCATCGCGGCGAGCAGGAAATTGCCGCTGAGCTTGACGAGATTTGCCGAGGACGGCTTGTCGCCGATCACGAAGGTCCGTTGGCCGATCGCATCGAACAGGGGCTGGCAGCGCGCGAGCTCGCTTCGGGCGGCCTGCCGCCACAACGAAGAGCTTCGCCGCCGCGGCAGCCTCGGGCCTGCCGAAGACGGGGGCGGCGACGAAAGAATGGCCCGCGTTTCGGTGGGCTTCCGCCAATCGGTCGGAGAGCGCGACGCTGATCGTGCTCATGGAGATATGGACGGCGCCTTGGCCAAGCGCCGAGAGCCCATTTCCGTCGCCGAAAAAGGCCGCTTCGACCGCCGAATCGTCGGCGAGCATGGTGATCAACACGGGGCGGCGGCACGCGTCGGCCAGGCTTTCGGCGATCTCGGCGCCTTGGGACGCGAGCGCCTCCGCCTTGGCGCGCGTGCGGTTGTAGACTGTAACGCGATGTCCTGCCTTGACGAGGTTCAGCGCGATCGCCGAACCCATTTGGCCAAGACCGATAAAACCGACGTCCATTGCGCTCTCCCTGGCTGGAACCCGCCGCGCCACCGCCAGCGATCAACCGCCCAAACGATCAGCAGTGCGGGATCTGACGCTCGCCGACATATTTGCCGTTGCTGTCGTAGTTGAGCTTGTGGATGACGCAGCCTCCACTCATAGGCGGCCCCGGCGTCGCCTGCACCCGGATCGACGCCGATATTGATGATCACAGGCGCGCCGTCGCCGACAATGATAGGCTCGGACGCCGCCGTAACGGGGAAGCCGCCCCAGCCGCCCCACCCGCAGCCGCCGACGAACAGCTGATTCCCGCCAAAGCGGTTGAAGCCAAAGCGGTTGAAGCGATTGGAGCCGAAGCGGTCAAACCGGTTCGGACCGAAGCGGTTGAAGCCAAACCGGCCAGCCTCAAACCGCCGGTTGAAGCCGCCCGGCGCAAAATGGGAAAAATGACCGCCCCCAAAAGCCGGGCGACCCACCGACCCGCCCATGCGGGCGTACGAAGGCGAGAGGCCGAGAGAGAAAACGAGCGTGGCCAGGGCGTAGGCGCGCGCTCCCCTCATCACTGGGGAAATACGCATGGCAAGGTCTCCGGCGCCGCAACGTCAAGTCTAACAGCGCGGCGACGCCGATGTCCATGCGTTCTCCGCCCTTTATCTGACCACTGTCAGCTTCCGGGCCGCCCGCGTGAGGCCGGTGTAAAGCCAGCGCGCCCGGTGCTCGCGAAAGGCGAAACTTTCATCGAACAGCATGACGTCGTCCCATTGCGACCCCTGAGCCTTGTGGACGGTGAGCGCGTAGCCATAGTCGAACTCGTCCGACTCCCGTCTCAGAGCAAAGCCGAGTTCCCCCTCCGTCCCCTCGAAGAACGCCTTCAGTACGGCGACCTTGACTGTCGCGCGCGCGCCCTCGTCTTCCGAGCGCAAAGTCATCTTGACGAAGTCTTTTTTGACGCCGCCCAGCGTCTCGACCCGCCAAAGGCCGCCATTGATGAGGCCCTTGGTGCGGTCATTCCGCAAGCAGACCAGGCGGTCCCCTGGCGACGGGCAGCGGCTCCCGAAAACCCTTGAGATCCCGCATGCGCTGATTGTAGGCGCGGCGGGTGCGGTTTGTCCCGACCAGCACCTGATCGGCGCCGAGCACCTGAGCCGGATCGACGGCGGCGCGCGGGATGACGCGCGTTTCGCCGTAGACGCCTTCCCGCAGGTCGCCGCCTGAGCGAACGATTTCCGACAGGCGAATGATCGGATTGTCCTGCGCTTGCCGATGGATATGGGTCAGCATGACGTCCGGCGCGCCCTCGGTGAAAAAGCCGCCCCCTTTGACGGGCGGCAGCTGGAACGGGTCGCCCAGGACCAGGATCGGCTTGCCGAACGAGAGGAGGTCGCGCGCCAGTTCCGCGTCGACCATCGAACATTCGTCGATCACGATCAGCCCGGCCTTCGAGGCCGGACCATCGGCGTTGAGGGTGAAATTGGGCGCGCCCTCCGCGCCCTCGCTGGCTCGGTAAATGAGCGCATGGATGGTCGTCGCGCCCGCGCAGCCCTTCGAACGCATCACCAGGGCGGCCTTGCCGGTGAAGGCGGCGAACGCCGTCTCGCCTCGCGCGCCCTCTGCGATGTGGCGCGCAAGCGTCGTTTTGCCGACGCCCGCGTAGCCGAAGACGCGAAACACCTGGGGCTCGCCCTGTTTGAGCCATTGGCCGACCTGGTCGATCGCGTCCGCCTGCTCGCGCGACCATTCGCGGCCGATCGGCCGCGAAGATGGGGCCTCAGTTGCGCGGGATGGCTGCGTGCCGGCCACCGCATCCTGGGCGGCTGGCCGCTCTTCGGCTTGTCCGCTCGCCCGCTTCGGCTCGGCGCTCGCGCCGCAGCGCGAACAGACCGGCGGCTTGCGGCCGAGATCATAATATTTGGCGCCGCAGGCCAAGCACTGGCGCTTGGTTCCGAGCCTGCTCGACGCCGGCGTTTTCTTGGCCAACAAACCCTCGCCCTCAGCCCAGAACATAAACGATTGGTTTAGATTTCGAGCGCAGCATTTTAACAGAATTGTCGGAACTATCGCCGAATCAAAGGCTTTCGCTAGGGCAATCCACGCCTTGAAGGTTGGATTGCAAGGCTTATATCGGTTCGGTCCGGAACTTTGAATGATCCGGATGGTTGACGGCAAGAACCGAACCGGGCGCTTATGGGAAGGCCTGAAGTTCCGGGGAAGCGCCTGATAGGGGGCTTCGAACATGGTGCGTGTGACGGCGCTGACCTCGCCTTTGCTGCTCGGCTTCGATGATCTGGAGCGAGCTTTAGACAAGGTCTCGAAGGCGGGGACGGACGGCTATCCGCCCTACAATATCGAGCGGGTCGCGGCCAATGGCGGCGAGCCGGAAAAATTGCGCATCACGCTCGCGGTCGCTGGCTTCTCTCAGGACCAGATCGAAGTCACGGTCGAAGAGAACCAGCTCACGATCCGAGGGCGGCAGCAGGAGGACAAGACGCGTGAATATTTGCATCGTGGCATCGCCGCCCGGCAGTTTCAGCGCGGCTTTCTGCTTGCGGACGGGATGCAAGTGTTGAGCGCCGAACTCGCGCAAGGGTTGCTGTCGGTCGACCTCGTTCGCCCACAGCCCGAGCGGCTGGTGCGAACGATCAAGATAGTGGCGCGCGATTGAAGGATGCGTCCGAACGGCGGGCTTAAGCGGCCGCCGAGTAAGGAGTAAAGTGATGAGATCCGAAACCAGCAAAGCAGTGGTGACCGTGGCGCCGAACATGACGCCACAGGAATTCGCTCATTTTGGCGATGGGTCTCTCGCCTATGTGAAGACGATTGCCTCTGAAGACGTCGCCCGACTGTTCCCGCAGGCGCCGGAAATGCGTCCGGGATTGACCTTGTTCGCGCTGCTCGGCGCGGACGGTTCGCCGATCATGCTCACCGATTCCAAGGATGCGGCGATCACCAACGCCTGGGAAAATGAGCTCGAGACGGTGAGCCTGCACTAACCCACAACTTGGCGCCGCGGCGCGCAACGCGCCGCGCGCGGGAAGACACGAATCGGTATAGAGGTTGCGGTCGGCTAGGGTAAGGACCGCGAGCCCATGCAAACCTATCTCGATCTGATGCGCGAGGCGCTCGACAACGGCGCCGTCAAGACGGACCGCACAGGGACCGGGCGTGCGCTCGCTGTTTGGCCGGCAGCTTCGCTTCGATCTCGCCCAGGGCTTTCCGCTCGTCACGACGAAGCGGCTTCATCTCAAATCGATCGTGCGCGAACTGATCTGGTTCCTGCGGGGCGACACCAACATCGCCTACCTCAAGGCGCACGGCGTCTCCATCTGGGACGAATGGGCCGACGCCAACGGCGATCTCGGTCCGGTCTACGGCAAGCAATGGCGCGCCTGGGAGGGGCCTGACGGACGCACATACGATCAGATCGCCTGGGTGATCAACGAAATCCGCCGCAACCCCGATTCGCGCCGGCTCGTGGTCTCGGCTTGGAACGTGGCCGAGATCGAGCGCATGAAGCTTGCCCCCTGCCATTGCCTGTTCCAGTTCTACGTGAACGGCGACAAGCTCTCGTGCCAGCTTTATCAGCGCTCGGCAGACATCTTTCTCGGCGTGCCGTTCAACATCGCAAGCTACGCTTTGCTGACCCATCTGATCGCCCACGAATGCGGGCTCAAGGCCGGGGAGTTCGTGCATACGTTTGGCGACGCGCACCTCTACCGCAATCACGAGGACCAGGCGCGCGCACAACTTGCCCGTGCGCCGCGTCCATTGCCGCGCCTCAAGCTCAGTGACGTCGGCTCGATCTTCGACCTCAACGCCGACGCGATCGCGTTCGAGGGCTACGACCCATGGCCGGCGATCAAGGCGCCGGTCGCGGTGTGAGGAACGTCCCCCTCGTCCTCGTCGCGGCTGTGGCGCGCAATGGGATTATCGGCGCGAATGGCGGACTGCCCTGGCGGCTCTCGAGCGACTTGAAACGCTTCAAGGCGCTGACTTGGGGCAAGCCGCTGGTGATGGGGCGGAAGACGTTCGAATTGATCGGCCGCGTGCTTCCGGGGCGTGAAACGATCGTCGTAACCCGCGATCCCGCGTTCGCTCCTTCGGGCGTGCTCGTCGCCCACAATCTCGACGACGCGCTCGACCTTGCCGCCGAACGCGCTCACGCTCGCGGCGCGGATGACATCATCATCGGCGGAGGGGCTGAGATCTATGCGCAGACGATCGCGCGCGCGAGCCGACTCTTTATTACCGAAGTCGCGCTCGACGCTGAAGGCGAGGCGCGCTTCCCGCCGATTAGCCCGCACGAGTGGCGCGAGATCAGCCGCGAGACGGGCGAGCGCGGCGAACGCGACGACGCCGACTTCGCCTTCGTCAGTTACGAGCGGCTGAGGTGATCATCCTTAGGCCCGCGCTCCTGCTTCACCGCGCGCACCCAGTCATAAGCGTCAGCACGTCGTCGAGCCCGTGGCGACCCCCGTCCATGAACTCAGGCGCGGGGTAGTGCGCGGCCCGCTCTCGCCCGGCGGATCCCCGCGAATCCGAGGCCCGCGAATCCGAGGAGCATCATCGCCCACGTCGAGGGTTCGGGGACCGTTGGGCTATACAGCACCCAGCCCGGCTCCCCATCGAGCACGTTTTGCAATCGGAGCAACGCCTCGGTGAAATAGTAGTCGCTGTAGATCAGAGCCGTGTTTGTCCCACCATTGCCCGGGAAGCCATCGATCAGCACGGACTCGCCAGACGCGCTAAGGTCAAGGTAACTGCTGCTGAGCGACCCCAGTATGTTTTCCGCATCCAGCAGATACGACGCCCTAAGGGCGCTCGTTCCCGCAACCGTGCTCAGCATGACGAGGCCGTCCGCCGCGATCGCCGCCGCCGAAGTGTCCACAGGCTGCGATCCCCGCGCGTTAAAATCCCAGGGAGGGATCCAGGTACCGTCGGCGAGCAACTGGCCGACGAAATAGTTCGCGAGGTCTTCCGCCGTCATCAGGAATGCCGGGTTGCCCGATGTCTGATAGGCCTGCACGAATCCGTACAGCGCCCAGGCCTGCCCGCGCGCCCAGGTCGAGGAGTCGGAATAGCCGGCGTATGTCCCCTTGCTCAGCAGCGCCCCGGTCGTCGGGTTGAAATCGGCGACCTCAAACGTGCTGCCATCCGAGCGCACCAGGTTCGTGGTCACCGTCTGGGCGTGCGTCGCCGCTATTCCGGCCCAGGTAGAACTGCCGCCATTGCCGGCCCCCCACTGCAACGGGCCAAGGGTCATCATGCTGTCGACAATCACGGCAAAGTGGTTTGGAGGTTCGTACGGAGGGAAGGTCCAGGAGAGAACCGCCCCGACCTTCGAATTGTAGAGCGACGGCGACGCCAACGTGCCGCCTGTGGTGAGAAGCACGCTCTTGTAGCTTGGGTCTCCCGTCAGCCGGTATCCGTTGCCGAAACTCGTCCCGATGATGAAGCCGATGTCTGTGGGGTCCACCGGGCGTACCCCGGTCTGCGAGACCAGTGGGGCGGTCCATGCCTGCGCCGCGTCGCGCCACGCCGTCGACCCTGTCGCCTGATACAGGAGCCAAAGCTCGCCCGGGAAAAACCCACTTGTCCATCCTTGGGCTCCGTCCGAAGGACTCGTCGTCGTCCACGTTCCGCTATCGCCCCCCGAGACCGGATATAGGGGATTTCCAGGCGCCGGGGAGGAGCCCAGCGACTTCAGCGTCTTCGTGACCTGACCCTCGATGAACGACAAATCCGACGCTATGCCTTGCGAATCCAAAGCGGCCGCGCGGGCCTCGCTCATCAAGCATGTGATCGACGCCAAGGCGATCAAAGCTAGACGTTGCATCGCATTCCCCCAGCGTCGAAGTACATTGCAAGGCGTTACTATTCTTATCACATTACAACGCCACGCGATGCTATGGATAGACAATCTTATTCCCCCGCCGCGGTTTTCGCCTCAGGACGAGGCCGGGCGCCAGGGCGAACGCTATTCCACCCGCTCCTAGTCGGTCAGGGTCAGGCCGTCGTCGAGAGCGTCGAGCCGGCCTTGAGGCCGGCGGTGGAGGTGAGTTGTCCCTTCCCGAACCAAATTCATCAAGCAAAAATGCTTGGCTTTGCTGTTCTGCACCAGTCGCGCCACGGCGCGATCCGCGAACCCGCTCAAACGCCGACGAAGTCAACTAAAACAGCTTCGACCCGCCCCAAACGATTAAAGCGATAATGCCCGACACAAATATGCTGAAGGTGACAAGCTCGCGAACTGGATGGAGGGTCGGCGGAAAGTCGAAACCATCATCCGAGGAATTGAGAGCGCCATCGGATTTGATAGCTGTGCCTGAATGCGATTGCGATAGGGCCTCAGAGTGGCCCCAAGCGCCAACGTCCATGTTAGCCATGTTACATCTCCCGCGCAGCAAGCTGACGCCGAGCGATCGAGCCATTAAGAGTTCTCCCTCCCGATCGCTATACGGCTAATGATTGAATTTTGGCTCCCTAACAACAAACAGATCTGTGGAGGCGTCGCGATCCCGACCCGAGGAAACGAAGCACACCGAAAACACACAACACTGGAGGCGCCCGAATTGTTCCCCGACAATCCGCAAACCGCGGGCGATACTTTAAGCTGTTGCGCTCAAAACCCGCACCCTCAGCCAACAAGCCGGCTGGATGGCCCAGATTAGCCATGGAATAACGCCCGGGCGCCTCAAGCAATTTGCCAAAGCCGATACGCGGTTGCGGACCGGATCGCTATTCCACCCGCACCCAGTCGGTGAGGGTCAGTCCGTCGTCGAGCCTGATCGGCGGCCGAGCTTTGAGGCCGGCGGCTAGCAGCGTCTCGTCGGGGTCGCCGCCAAATCTTTCGCGACTAAAGACGGGCAGGCCGCCTGGCAGCCGCACCCTGATCGCGCGGCTCAGGTAGAAACAGTCGTAGCCGAGCTTGAGGAACAGGGTGAAGACCTGCGGCCCGCCAATGACGGCGACCCTCCCTGAACTCAGGCCCAGCGCGGCGCACGCGGCCTCGAAGGAGGCCCCGGCAGGATTCCAAAGCCGCGCCTTTGGATTGTCAGGGTCCGGCGCAAGGTCGACGACGTGTCGGGTCAGGACGAGCCGGCGCCGGCTCATCGCGTTCGCATGGCCTTCCTGCGAGTGGCGCCCGTTCACGACCACGTCGGCCTGATCAAGGCCTTGCTTGAAATGTCGATGGTCGGCTTCGAACTGAAGCGACGCCGGCTGAACGCCGCTCGCGTCCGCGAGCATGCCATCGGCGGAGGCGATGACATAGGCTTCGATGCGAAAGGCGCCGATCATCCGGCGCGCTATTCGTGGCTGTCCGAGTTGACGAGCGACAAGAACTCCTGCCGGGTCTGGGGCTGATCGCGAAACACGCCCAGCATCCGGCTGGTGACAAGGTCGGCGCCACGCTTGCGGACGCCCCGGTCGATCATGCAATGATGCGCGGCCTTGACCACGACGGCGACCCCGCAAGGTTTCAAGATCTCCTCGATCGCGTTGGCGATCTGCGCGGTGAGCCGCTCCTGAATCTGCAGCCGCTTGGAGAAGATCTCGACCACGCGCGCCAGCTTGGAGATTCCCACCACCCTTTTGTCGGGAATATAGCCGATCCACACCCGGCCGATGATCGGCGCGATATGGTGCTCGCAATGGCTCTCGAAGGTGACGCCGCGCAGCACGATCATCTCGTCGTAGCCGTCGACCTCGCTGAAGGTCTTGCGAAGAACCTCGTGCGGGTCTTCATCGTAGCCGGCGAAATATTCGCGATAGGCGCGCACGAGGCGATCGGGCGTCTCAATCAGGCCGTCGCGAGTGGCGTCCTCGCCGATCCACTTCAGGATGGTGCGGAACGCGTCCTCGGCCTGGGCGTCGGTGATCGTCTTGCCGCCGCCGGAGGCCCCGTCGAGATTCTCTTCTCTCAGCGCCATAGCTCAATCTTCCTTGTTCGCGCCCCAGAGCGCCCCGCCGCCATTTAGGCGCTGCGGACGGATTCTTAAAGGCGCGGCTTATCCCGCGACCTTGGAGAAGTCGGCCACGGCGTGCATCGCCTCGCGCAATTCATTGAGCAATCTCAAGCGGTTCACTCGCGTCTGCGGGTCAGGATCGTTGACCGTCACGTCGAGGAAGAAGCCATCCACCGGCGCGCGCAACGTGGCGAGCGCCCGCATGGCGCCCTCGAAATCCTCGGAGGCGACATGCTGGCGAACGGCCGCGCCGGCGGAGGCGACGACGTCGGCGAGGTACCTTTCCGCCGGCGGAGCGAGCTCGGTCTGAACATGCTTGCCGGCGAAGGCCTCGGCGCCGTCCTTCTTTTCCTCGGCGCGCAGGATGTTGGCGGCGCGGCGATAGCCCGCGAGCAGGTTTTTGCCGTCTTCGGTTTCGAGCAGTTTCCCGAGCGCCTCGACCCGGCGGACGATCATCAGAAGATCGTCCTGGCCGGGCAGCGCGAACACCGCGTCGATGAGATCGTGCCGCGCGCCCTTCTCGCGGAGGTAGACTTTCAGACGATCGGCGAAAAAGGCGAGGAGGTCGAGACTGCAACATTTTCTGTCCACTCTGCGTCATGTCTGGTAGCGTTCACTGTTGTTGCTCCATGGGCCTTTCAAAGCGATCTGTCGATATACTCTGGATCGTCCAGAACGGTGACGACCTCTAACGGAGTAGAACTCTCTCCCGACTTTGGCACGTGCATCGCGGCGACATCCAGCTTGAAGCGTGGCGACAATAGCTGCACATGTAACGCTATTCTCAAGTCATTTTCGATGATCGTCCGATAACGCCGAGCGCCGCGCGCCGCAGCGCGTAGGGGTCCTTGCTGCCGGTCGGCTTTTCGTCGATCGCCCAGAAGCCGACGAGCGTGTCGAGCTTGTCGGCGAGCGCGACAGCGATCGAGACAGGCGAAGTCGGAATGCGGTCGTTCGGCCCTTGCGGCTTGTAGTGGTCTTCGATCGCCTCAGCGACGCTTGGCTCTTCGCCTTGCGCAGTCGCGTAATAGCGACCCATGAAGTCCTTGTAGCTCAGGGAACTCGCCGACCATCTCGGTCGCAAGGTCCGCCTTGGCGAGATGAGCCGCGCGCGCCGCAAGCTCAGCGTCGGCGCCGACCTTCGGAGCAAGCTCGCGCGCCAACGCCTCGATGCGCGCAATCCGCTCGCCCTGCGTGCCGAGCTTCTCGTGAAAGACGACGCGGTCGAGTTTCTCCAGGCGCTGGTCGAGTGGCTTCGCGGTCTTGTCCTTAGCGTCCGGCAGGGACGCGAGATCAGTCTGCCAGAAATGGCGCGCGTCGGCGAGGCGCGCGCGCACGACGCGCCCGTTGCCGGCCGCGATCGCCGCGCCGCCGTCGGGCGCGACGAGGTTCGAGACCAGGATGAACTTGTTGGCGAGCTTGCCGCCGCTTGCGCCGCGTCATGGCCGGCCTTGTGCCGGCCATCCACGCCGTTCCGCGGCACGGCTCCCTCCGCTTTCGCGCCTGACGGCGCCCCGTGGATGGCCGGGTCGAGCCCGGCCATGACGGAAGAAGGCGGGAGCTCTTCCCGAAGCACGAAGCATTTCTGATTGGCGCGGATGGTGGCGCGGATCACTTCGGCAGGCAGGTCGAGGAACGCCGCCTCGAACTCGCCCATCAGCACGACGGGCCATTCGACCAGGCCCGCAACTTCCTCGAGCAGACCTTCGTCCTCGACCAGCGTCAGCCCCTGGGCGAAGGCAAGGTTTTTGGCATCGGCGAGGATGATCGCCTTGCGCCGGTCGGCGTCGAGCACGACCTTCGCTTTCTGCAGCGCGTCGACGTAATCGTCGTAGCGACGAACATGAATCGGCTGAGGGGCCATGAAGCGATGGCCCCAGGTCACGTCGCCGGCCGCAATGCCGTCGATCTCGAACGAGACGATCTCCGCCGTGTCGTGTTGGGTCGCGAGCGTGCAAACGATTCCGCGCAACGGGCGCACCCAGCGCAAGGCCTCGGGCTTCGCTGAGGCCGCGCCCCACCGCATCGATTTCGGCCACGGAAACGAGCGGATGATCGCGGGGATGATCTCGGCGATCGCCTCTTTGGTTTCGCGGCCCGGCTTCTCGATCAAAGCGACATAGAACTGGCCCTTCTTCGGGTCGGTCTCGACGCGCGCGTCCTCGATGCGTTTGAGCCCCGCGCTCTTCAAAAAGCCCTGGATCGCCGCTTCCGGCGCGCCGACGCGTGGGCCTTTGCGCTCTTCGCGCAGGTCGGGCTGCGCGGCAGGCAAGCCGACGACGTGCAGCGTGAGGCGCCGAGGCGTGACGAAGCTCTGCGCGCCCTCGTAAAGCAAATTGCGCTCGACCAGGGCATTGGTCACGAGACGTTTCAGATCCTCCGCCGCCTGCCGCTGCATGCGGGCGGGGATTTCTTCGCTGAACAGTTCGAGCAGAAGGTCAGGCATTCGATTACGCTTTTCAGATTTCGATCGGCCCTCATCCGGCCGCGCCTTCGGCGCGCCCACCTTCTCCCTCAGGGAGAAGGGCAGGCGCCCCCCTCTCCCTCCGGGAGAGGCCTGGGGTGAGGGCATACGCTCCCCCTCCGGCCGTCTTGAGCCAGGCTGCGCCGCAGCCCCGAGCGAGTTCGCGCACTCTCAGGATATAGCTCTGGCGCTCGGTCACCGATATCGCGCCGCGCGCGTCGAGCAGGTTGAAGACATGGCTCGCCTTGATGCACTGATCGTAGGCCGGAAGCGCCATAAGGTGGCGTTCGCCGGACGCGCCCCGCTCGAGCAGCGACATGCATTCCGCTTCGGCGTCCCGAAAATGCTGGAACAGGACGTCCGTGTTGGCGTGCTCAAAGTTGAAGCGGGAATATTCCTGTTCAGCCTGCTGAAACACGTCGCCGTAAGACACGCGCTCCGCGCCCTCGCCGCCATTGAAGTTGAGGTCGTAGACGCTCTCGACGCCCTGCACATACATCGCCAGCCGCTCGAGGCCGTAAGTCAGTTCGCCGGATACCGGCGCGCATTCGAAACCCGCGACCTGCTGGAAATAGGTGAATTGCGACACTTCCATGCCGTCGCACCAGCATTCCCATCCCAAGCCCCACGCGCCAAGCGTCGGGCTCTCCCAATCGTCCTCGACGAAGCGCACGTCGTGCAGCGCCATGTCAACGCCGATCGCGGCGAGCGAATTGAGATAAAGCTCCTGAAGGTTCTCGGGCGAGGGCTTCAGGATCACCTGATACTGATAATAGTGCTGCAGCCGGTTGGGGTTCTCGCCGTAGCGTCCGTCCTTGGGGCGGCGTGACGGCTGGACGTAAGCCGCCTTCCAGGGCTTTGGCCCAAGCGAACGCAGAGTCGTCGCCGGGTGAAACGTGCCGGCGCCAACTTCCATGTCGTAAGGCTGCAGCATCACGCAGCCGTGGCCAGCCCAGAACGTCTGCAAGGTCAGGATGAGACCTTGAAACGATTTGGCCGGATCAAGCGCTGCGTCTTTGGCGAAAGCCATGGATTTGTTGACGGTCCTTGAATTTGGGCGGCGACCCTAGAGTCGCGGGCGCCGATGGTCAACGCGGCGGCGGCGATGCGTGCGTGCGTGCATTTGCCAGGCGAGACGTCTGACGCTAGAGCGGATCATCAAAAGGGAGGTCCGCCCATGCGTCCGTCCAAACGCGCCGTCGATGAAATGCGCTCGGTAAGTTTCGAGCGTGGCGTGGCGCGTTATGCGGAAGGTTCCTGTCTCGTCCGATTCGGCGACACGCACGTCCTGTGCGCGGCCTCGCTCGAGGACAAGCCGCCGCCGTGGCTGCGCGGCCAGGGACGCGGATGGGTGACGGCCGAATACGCGATGCTGCCACGCGCGACGCTGACGCGAAGCAAGCGCGAGTCGACCGCCGGCAAGGTTTCCGGCCGCAGCCAGGAAATTCAACGCCTCATCGGCCGGTCGTTGCGAGCGGTGGTCGATCTGCCGCGCCTCGGCGAACGGCAGATTACGATTGATTGCGATGTCCTGCAGGCGGACGGGGGCACCCGCACCGCTTCGATTACCGGCGCCTGGGTCGCGTTGCACGATTGCCTGCGCTGGATGGCGCAGCGCTCCATTCTTCGCGAGACGCCGCTCAAGGATCATGTCGCCGCAATATCCTGCGGCATTGTTGGCGGCGAAGCGGTGATCGATCTCGACTATGCCGAGGACTCGAACGCGCACACAGACGCGAATTTCGTCATGACTGGCTTGGGAGGCCTGGTCGAAGTTCAGGGGTCGGCGGAGGGCGCGCCATTCACGGAGGAAGAACTCATTCGGATGCTGGCGTTGGCGCGGAGCGGCGTCCGGCAGCTCGTCGCTATGCAGAAGGCGGCGGTCGCCTGACGGGAATTGTAGGCGCGCTCCATAGCCCGTCGTCAGACGGGCGTTCTTCCGAACGCCCTTTGGAGCGCGCCGGACGCGGCCATCGGCCGCGTCTACAAAGTCAGGGATAGCCGTGCGAAAAAACGTCCATGGCCTCGAATCCCGCGAGGTCCAGGCGGACGCGATCCGGGAGATAAGCGAAGGCGGCGCGCGCGAGTCCGTCCCGGCCCTCGCGTTTCAGCATGGCGTCAAGCTTCTCGCGCAACGCGTGCAGGTGCAACACGTCCGATGCGGCATAGGCGAGTTGCGCCTCGCTCAAGGTGTCGGCCCCCCAATCGGACGATTGCTGCTGCTTGGAGATCTCGACGTTCATCAACTCGCGCGTCAGGTCCTTGAGTCCGTGCCGGTCGGTGTAGGTCCGCGCGATCTTTGACGCGATCTTGGTGCAATAGATCGGCGCGGCCATGACGCCGAAGGCGTGGTGCAGCACCGCCATGTCGAAACGGCCGTAGTGGAACAGTTTGACGATCGCCGCGATCGGCCAGCAGCCGCTCAAGATTGGGAGCGCTCGTCTGGCCGGCGGCGATCTGCACAATGTCCGCTGTCCCGTCGCCACGCGAGACTTGCACGACGCAAAGCCGATCGCGGCCGACGGCGAGCCCCAACGTCTCCGTGTCGATGGCCGCCGCCTCGCCGAACGACGCTTCGGCAGGCAAATCGTTGCGGTGAAACCGGATCATCGTCGCCGGAATGCCAGACCTCGCGAAGATATTACGCGCGGCCATGGATAGAACTGGCTCGGCGGGACGTCAATCGGAAGAGCTGCGAGGGCCGACGCCGGCGACGGCGCCCCATACGGTGGCCTATGGAGCAACCCAAGCCACGACGCGGAACAGCCCAACGCGCCGAGCAACGATCAGGGGCGCTGTGCGCCCCTCGCGGGCGGCCTCAGGGTGAGGGACGCGCCTCGGACCCATCCTTGGGCGCGAGCCGCGGAAAAGCGACGGAACGGTCTTGATCGCCGAGCTTCGCGACCGCGGCGCAGAAGACGTAACCCACTCCCCGCACGGAGCGAATCAGCGGGGGACGGTCGGAACCATCGTCAAGTTTCTTCCGGAGTCGCGCCACCAGCGTGTCGATCGAGCGATCGAAATATGTCCACTGGCGCCCGCGCAACACGCCGAGAAGGGCGGCGCGCGACAGTGGCTGGCCGGGGTGGCGCAGAAACGCCATCAAGAGGTCGAACTCAGACGACGTCAGGTCGACCCGCTGCCCAGCGGGGCTCATGAGGTCTCGCGTCGTCTCATCGAGGGTCCAGCCCGCGAACGTGTAGAGTCGGTCGATTGGCTCGACGGGTTGCGCGCGTCGAATCTCGAGCTCGCGCCGCCGCACGGCGCCATCAATTGCAGCCAGCTCCGGCCTAATCTCTTCAAGAATATGGATCTGCATCGCGCCCCGCCTCTGATTACCGCCCTGCGAATCGTCACAGTCAAATTGATTCGGAACAGGACATGTATCGTTGTCAATGAGTTACGGTACGTCAGGCGGATCTTTATTTGATTCGAGGCCGGAAGCGGTGTTCGAGAGCCGCATGAAGCCCCAAGTTATAATTTCACTTTGTGTTCTTTGTTTCAATATTGAAAACTGTACTTCCTCTTACATGCCGATGCGTCAATCAACCCGAGTGTAAGAAGAGTCGAAGCTTGGGCCATCGCAACCGACCTTTTGTCACTCCGTAACCGACGGCGTCCGGCCGCTACACGCGAATGGTTGCATGTCTGTGGCTTATGGCCGTAACGAGAACATTGTACACTTGGAATAAGAGTCCTATCCGAGGGGCTTCCGATGCGCGGCATTCCCATCGACATTTTACGAGCCTTTGTCGCCGTCGTCGAAGCGAGAGGGTTCACCCGCGCCGCGGAGGAGCTGGGACGAACGCAGCCGACAATCAGCCTTCAGGTGAAACGGCTCGAGGAGCTCGTCGAAGCGCCGCTGTTCAAGAAAGGCGGGCGCTTCGAATTGTCGCCCATCGGAGAAGTCTGCTTCGATTATGGAAAGCGTCTGCTGCGGCTGCATGACGATATGCTGGACGAGCTCGGCCGCAACAATCCGAACGACGCGATCCGGATCGGCATGTCCAGCGAATTTGTCCCCATTCTGGCGTGGCGGCTCAATGAGCTGCGCGCGTATGCCCCGGCCGCCACGACATTCGAGGTCATCGTCGATAGCTCGCAAGCGCTTTCGGCCGCCTTTCGTCAAAACGCGCTTGATATCGCTTTCATCGTCGGGACCGGCGAGAGCGAGCCGAGCCGGATCGAACAATGGCGGGGTCAGCTGCGCTGGTTCGGCAAGACGCCGGAAGATGAACACAACGGGCGGCCGCTGCCGCTCGTTCTCCCGCCGCAAGGCTGGGCGTTTCATGAGGCGGCGATTGCCGCGCTTCGCGCCCAGGAACGGCGATTCGAGATCGTCTGCACAAGTTCAAATTTTGCAGTGCTGGCAGCCGCCGCGGCTGCGGGGCTGGGCCTCACGCCAATGATCGACGGGCTCGCGCCGGGTGGACTTGAGGTGTTTTCCGACAAGCAGCTTCCGCCACTACCTGAGGTTACGTTGTCGCTGTTGGCCCGTTCGCAGGCGCTCGCGCTTGCAAGCCGCCGCTGGGTCGAAAACGTTGTCGAGCGCTTCAGTCAGAGTGACGCATAGACGTCATAACTCTCGCTCTAGTTGCAATTTGTTACAATTCGTCACGCATTTCCCAACCCAACGATGGCACAATTCGGCCGTTCCGAGAATTTCCGGGTCAGGGATTGCCGATCATGCGAAGATTGCGGGGCCAGCCGAGGGCGGAAGGGGACGACCGTCTTCGCGTGCGCGCGACCGAGCAGGAGAACGAACTGGCGCTCCTTGCGCAGTTCATGCGGCACGATTCCGTCGCTTCGTTGGCTAACGCGATCGCCGAGCGTACCGGCGTCCGAAGCGGAGACCTCATCGCCGCGGCCGGGCTCGACCCACGTCGCGTCGACAGCTGACACGAAGTTGGCCGGCGCAACGCAATTCTTCTTAACCGAGGCGCAGGACTTGGCCGCTAGAGTCAAGGCGTCAGGCTGGCTGCGGCCCCACAATTCCAGCCAAGCCTCCGCGAATCGCCCATGACAAGCACGACAACCGCCTTTCTCGCCGTATCGCAGAATCTACCTCGCTATCAGGCGATGACGGCGGCCGAGCCGGCGGTAAAGACTGCGACCGCCTATTACGAGGCCAATATCGGCTCAGTGAAGTCGATCGGTGATCTCGTCGGCAACTATCGGCTCTTGTCCTACGCGCTCAACGCCTATGGCCTCGGCGACCAGATCAACGCCAAGGGACTCATCACCAAGGTGCTGGAAGGTGGAGTCTCCAATCCGAAGAGCCTTGCCAACACTCTGCCGAACTCGCAATGGAAGGCGTTCGCCGCGGCGTTCAATTTCGTCGACAGCGGCGCAACTCCGCCGTCATCGACCAGCACGGTTAAGACGACGACGAGCGATTATGTCGAACAGCAGCTGGAGAGCGATCAGGGCGACCAGGACGTGGGCGTCCAGCTTGCGCTGTATTTCCAGCGCGTCGCGCCGACGGTCACCAACGAATATGGAATTCTGGCCGATCCAAATCTTCTGCAAGTGGCCGCCACGATCATGGGGCTCCCGCCGACGGCCGCGGCCGATCTGCAGCCGCAGACGCTCTCCGAGCTCATGCCCCTCTCCGACCTGCAGGACCCGGCCAAGCTCAACCAGCTGACCGAACGGTTCACGGCGATGTACGACTATACCTACGGGCCCAGCTCCGGCGCGACCTCGGGCCTCTCGGTCGATTCGGGCAATTCAAGCTCAGAACAATCGGGCGCGGCCTCCGTCCTCGCCAGCGTCATCAGTTCAAACGGCTCGGTGCTGGGCAGCGCGCTCAACGACTTCACTGGCGCGCCGCAGCCAATCTTCTCGACCGCGCTCATGTCGAGCATGTCGAGGCTCACTCTGGGCGGGTGAGCCGGTCGCCAGGCCTGCCTTCGCCTTAGAAAGGTCCACGCAAGCGCCGCGCTCTAAGCGGGATGGGATGCTTTCGCGCAGCCCCAATGCCTAACGCCCTCCAGACAATCCGCGCCGCGGCGAACGAAGCCCAGCGCGGGCCCGAAGCGCTTTACGCCGCCGCCGTCACGCGATGGCGAGAGCAGCGGCGCGACGAGGCGATCAAGCTCATGGACGAGGCGTTGCGGCTAAGGCCCGATTTCGCCGACGCTCTGTGCATGGGCGGGTACATGCTGAGCGAATGCGGTCAGCCTCAATCGGCGATGCGTTTCTATCGCCGCGCGCTCGAGCTCGACGCCTCGCTTGTGGTCGCGCATGTCAATCTCGGCAAGCTCCTGTTCGGAGCCGGTCGATTCACGGAAGCGCTCGCTTCCTTTGCCGCGGCGACGAGGCTCGCGCCTCATGATCCGGACGCCGTGGTGCAGCCGCGCGGGAACGCTGCGCGAGCTTGGGCGTCTGGAGGAATTGGTCGAAGCGGCTGAGCGTGCGCTTGAGCTGCGCCATGATTTTCCTGAAGCCGCAATCAATCTCGGCAACGCGCTCCTGAAGCTCGATCGGAGCGAGGAGGCGCTTGAAGCCTATCTCCGGGCGAGCAGGTCGGGGCCTTGCCTGGCCAAGGCGCTACTGGGTCAGGGGCTGGCGTTGCGGAGTCTTGGCCGCTTCTCGGAGGCTATGGCGGCGTTTGACAGCGCCGCCGCGCTCGGCAGCCGCGAGGCTGTCGCGGGCAAGGGCTGCCTCATGCTGACGCTCGGGGACTTCGAACAGGGGCTTGAGGGCTACGAGGCGCGCTGGCTTGCGGGAAAGTCGCTCAGTGAGGCGCTCGGAACGCGCTTTGAGACCTGGAAGGGGCCCGGACGGCGAGGCGAGCGCGTGCTGGTGCTCAACGATCACGGCCTTGGCGATACAATCCAGTTCTTTCGCTATCTGCCTTTGATGGCCGCGGCCGGCGTCGAAGCGACCTTCGTGTGTCCGCCGCGGCTGCGCCGGCTCCTGTCGTCGAAGGCCAAGGTGCGATTCGCCGATTCCCCGCCCGACGGAGAGCCATTCGACGCGCAGATCGCGATCAGCAGCCTGCCGCGCGCATTCGGCACGCGCCTCGAGACGATTCCGGCTGCGGTTCCCTATCTCTCGGCTGAGCCGGCGTTGCGCGAAATCTGGCTTAAGCGCATCGGCGCGGAAGGCTTCAAGGTCGGCGTCGTCTGGCAAGGCAACCCCAATCCGGAGGCCGATCGGGGCCGCTCCATGCCGCTCACGGCGCTGGCGCCACTTGCCACGGTCGCGAGTGTGAGACTCATCTCGCTGCAGAAAGGGGCAGGCGAGGAGCAGCTTGCCAATCTGCCGCCCTCGTTCGAGGTCGAGACGCTCGGCGCCGACTTCGACGCCGGCGCCGACGCATTCGTCGATACGGCGGCGGCGATGACCTGCCTCGATCTCGTCGTCACCTGCGACACATCGATCGCGCATCTCGCGGGGGCTCTGGCCGTTCCGGTTTGGGTCGCGCTCAAAAGCGACGCGGAATGGCGCTGGCTGACCGAACGGGCCGATTCGCCCTGGTATCCAACCATGCGCCTCTTTCGTCAGATGCATCGCGGCGCCTGGGGCGACGTGTTCGAAGCCATGGCGGGCGAACTCGCTCAGCTTGTCGAGCGGCGCGGGGCGCCGTGCATGGTGTCGACGCCATGCTCGCTCGGCGAACTGATCGACAAGATCACGATCCTCCGTATCAAGGCCGAACGAATCGGCGAACCTGAAAAACTCGCCAATGTGCGTCGCGAACTGAACTTGCTCGAGCGTTCGGCGCGGGAGGATGGCGCGTCCGTGCCGCCGATCGATCTCCTGACCGATCAGCTCGCTGCTGTGAACGGGCGCCTGTGGACGATCGAAGACGCGCTTCGCACGTGCGAGCGCGAAGGAGACTTCGGGCCGCGCTTCGTCGCGCTCGCGCGATCGGTGTATTGCGAAAACGATACGCGCGCGGCGATCAAACGCGCCATCAACACGCTCACGCGCTCGGCCTTGGTCGAGGAGAAGAGTTATGCGTGAACAGGCTCAGTCCGGAATCGCGTAATAGCGTTCTCGCAGCGCATACCTTTGGCTCGCAGTCAGCGCGTTCGCCGGCGCGGCCGAGTGCAGTCGAATTCCGATTGTCGACCCGCGTCGCCAGATGACCTTCGCCTCGCGCACTTCGGATGTTTCGTCGATGTGCACCGCCAATTGGGGCGGAAGCGAAACGTCCTGCGCGAGCGCAAGGCGCAGACCATTGCGAGACCGGTCGCAGATCCGGCCCTCGCAAAGGAAGCGATAAGCGCCATCGAGCAGTTTGGCTGAGCGCAACCGGGTCCGCTCCCGAGCGTGCGCGCGATGATTGGCGCGCTTGCTCTCAGGCGGGCGCCCTTCCGGTAAAACGACCCAATAGGCGACTTCGCCGCGCCCAGCGAGTTTGCGGCCGAGCTTAAGCGCCGCCTCGGGTCGGGCCCGCCAATCCCCGCGCTCGACCCCGAGCAACATCGGGCCGTGCGTGTCGCCCTGCTTCCCAACCTCGGCGAAGGCCCGATTTAAGGTCTCATTCATCATTTACGTAACGACATAACAATATTAACTTTATCCATATTTTGTTAACCAACGCTGGCGTAGTTTTCCTGCCATCGAGAGGCTTTTGTCAAGCAAAAGCCAGCTGACAAAAAACGCGTAAGTCAGTAATAATCTGTCACAGTTAATAACAAAGTCTTTGTTGCGTAATAATAAGCAAAATTCAAAATGGTTAAATCACTGCGTTTGCTTCGTCTGTTTTGAGTGCCTGCGTTCGCGTAGCGGAAAGCGTCCCCTTGTCAATTCAGTAGGCTGGAGCACGGGTATGTATATTATTGTCGACGATCGGAACATGGTGGCCGGAGGCTACGCCAATGGTTTTGATCGCGAAGGCGTTTCGTCGGCGGGAATCGAAGCGTCCGAATTTCGCGAATGGATCGGCAAGATCAGCGATTCGGACATGAATGCGGTCGAAGCGTTCGTGATCGGCGACTGCAACGAGCGCGAGGCGCTGTCGAGACTGATCCGCGAGCGCTCGAGCGCCCCGCTGCTCTGTCTCAACGAGCGTCACTCGCTCGACGACACGTTGTGCCTATTCGCCGCCGGCGCCGACGACGTTCTGCGCAAGCCGGTGCATGTGCGCGAGATCGTCGCCCGGGTCGGCGCGATCAACCGGCGCGTGTTCGGCGAAAAGGGCAACGTGACGATCGGCGAACTGCGCGTCTATTTTGATGGGCGCGAGCCCGAGGTGAACGGCGAGCCTTTTCCTCTTCCGCGCCGGGAGCGGCGGATCCTCGAATTTCTGCTGCGCTGTCGCGGTCGGCGCGTCAGCAAGACGCAAATCTTCAACGCCGTCTACGGGCTCTTCGACGAGGATGTCGACGAGAACGTCATCGAGAGCCACATCAGCAAGTTGCGCAAGAAACTCAAGCATCGGCTGGGTTTCGACCCAATCGATTCCAAGCGGTTCCTCGGCTATTGCATCGAGAAATAGGTCGCTTGACCCGATCGCGCTGAACCGTCTTTGCGAGAGAATCAGAGGGCGTTCGGAAGAGCGCCCGTTTTCATTGGCTATGGTCGCAAAGCCATTCGGAGTCGATCTCATGTCGCCCGGACTGCTCGCTGCGCTCGCGGCGAGGAGGAGGCCCGTGTCGGGCGACTCGCGCGGGCCAACGTTCCGACTCGAGCGCGGCGCGAAGCTGACCCGAAATGCGCCGCAAAGGCTGATATCGCTTAATCCGGACTCGGAAATGGCGCGAGACAGGGCGAGCGCCTCAGCTTGGCCATCTTCCCGGCCTTGCGTCCGCCGCAGGCGGCCTTCCGCTGAGATTCGGTCCCCGCGCGCCAGCGTGGGAGGAGGAGCAGCCTTGCCGGGGCGGGCAAGCGGCGCGCGGGGAATTGGGATGAGACTTTTATCCTGAGTGAACAACGCCGAGGCGGCTAGACGAAATCCGCCGCCCGGCGCGCCGATCTTACTGCGAACAGTTTCAGGATCAGCTGCGCGTTCTGGTTGGCGATCGACAGCGACTGGATGCCGAGCTGCTCCTGCGTCTGGAGCGCCTGCAACTGGGTCGACGCCGTGTTCATATTCGCATCGACCATGCCCGAAATGCCGTCGGAATAGTTGGTCATCAAGGCGGTGTTGAACGTGGCCGCTGTCGTCATACGATTCTGCGTCGCGCCGATCAGCGCGGCGTAGTTGGTGACCTGGGCCAAAGCCTGGTCGGCGGCGCTCAGAGACGTTTGCGCATCCGTCGCGCCCGTAACACTGAGGTTGGTCAGGTCCTTTCCGCTTTGCACCAGCAGGTTTTGCGAGTTCGCAGTCGTGACCGTCGTTGTCACCCCATAAGACGACGCGGCCGCGAAGGTGGGGCTCCCGCCCTGGGCGATCGAATTGCCGTTGGCGTCGAGAGCGGTGTAGGTCGAAGTCGTCACAGTCCCGTCCAGCCCCATCGACTGGACCGTCAGGGCCTGGTTGGTCGTGTCCTCGAAGACCGCGTTGTTGCCGTACGTCGCCGTGGGAGCGCTGTAGCTGACGGCGGTGGTATCCGCGGTGTCGGCCGCAAACTGGGTCTGCAGCTGGCTCATCGTGGCGGCGTCTGAGACGCTTGACTGGCTCGTCGATGACGTCGACGTAGTGCCGGTGGCCGAGCCATAAAGCGCCTGGGTGGTGAAGGAGATGGTGTTGATGCTCCCGCCCGTTGCGCTGGCGTTGTAGCCGGAGACGAAGTTGAGCGCCGTCACGCTGCCGTTCAAAACGTTCAGGCCATTGAACGAGGCGGCGTTCACCGCGTCGGTCAGCTGCTTGCCAAGCGAGGCGAGCGATGTGTTGATATTGCCGATATTGGCGCCCGGCTCGGTCGCCTGCGTCAGCGCGGTCTGAATCGAATTGATGGTCGTGATGACCGAATTGATCGCCGAGCTCGCGGTCGCCAGAAGTGACTGCCCCTGCGACAGCGCATCATTGGAGGCCGACACGACGCCGCTGTCGGCGGTGAGCTGGGCGGCGATCGACCAGTAAGACGAATTGTCGGCGGCGGTCGCGACCTTGAGGCCGGTCGAAACTTGATTCTGGACCGTCGCAAGCGACTGCTGCGTCATCTGCAGCGACTGCAGCGCGCTAAGGGCGTCCGGATTGTTTAAGATTGAACTCATGGCTGTGCTCCTGTCGAAAATGTTCACGCTGATGGGGCGACATTTCGGACTCGCACCGAGACGACGGACCGGCCGCATGCCTAAGGCTCGCGTCAGGAGCCTAACCGTCGTGTAGAGCCTGGGCGACGCGCGCTCATCGCGCCCGTCCTCGCCCTGGCCAGCGAAAACTAACGGCGCGCCCGCTAATGGCCAGTTAACGGGCGAAAAAATTTTGCTTGTTGCGCCCGACTGAGGCCGCGCTCGAAGCCGCCCGCGCAATGCCGGCGCAAGCTCCGCTCCCCACGATGGCCGCTCACGAATTCTCACTCAGGCCCGGATGTGGCGACGAATCTGTTGGCGCAAATCGAGCGGCTGTGGGCGAACCTGCGGGGGCTCGGCGTCCGGCGCCTGTCCGCGTTGGCGCTGATCGGCGTCGCCGTGTTCGCGACGACGGGGCTCGCCGGCTACTATCTGAGCCGCCCGACGATGGAGACGCTCTATTCCGGGCTCGATCGCGACGACATCTCCGCCATCGGCGCCGCATTGCGCGAGGCGGGCGTGCCTTTCGACGTCAATGCCGAGAGCACAGTCGTTCTGACCCCGGCCGGACAGGCCGCCGCCGCGCGGATGATCCTGGCGGAAAAGGGCCTGCCGCGCAGCGGCGCAGTCGGGAACGAACTGTACGATAAGCTCGGCTCGCTCGGCCTGACGTCGTTCATGCAGGACGTCACGCGCTTGAGAGCGCTCGAAGGCGAACTCGCGCGCACGATCCAGATGATGCGGACCGTCAAGGCCGCGCGGGTGCATATCGTCCTCGCCGATGAAGGCTCCTTCCGCCGCGAGCGCCAGCCCTCCTCGTCCTCCGTGGTCATCCGCACCGACGGCGGCGACGATCGCGCCACCGGCCAGGCGATCCGCCACCTCGTCGCCTCGGCGGTCCCCGGAATGAAGCTCGAGGACGTGACCGTGCTCAACGTCGACGGCGCCCTGCTGGCCTACGGCGCCGATTCGGTCGAGAAGTCGCCGGACAATCTGCTCGGGCTCGAAAAGGAAGTGTCGCAGCAAATCCGCGAGAGCGTCAGCCGCACGCTGACCCCATACCTCAGCGCTCAAAACTTTCAGATCTCGGTCGCCGCCAGGCTCAACGCCGACAAAACGCAAACGAATGAGACAATCTATAATCCCGACAGCCGTGTCGAACGGTCGGTGCGCGTCACCAAGGAACAGCAGAGCTCGCAAAACGCGGCCGGAGAGCAACCCGCCGGCGTCGAGGCCAATCTTCCGAAGCCGAAAGCGACAAGCGGCGAATCGAAGCAGTCGAACGATCAAACGCAGAAGCGCGAGGAACTGACAAACTACGAGGTCTCGTCGAAGTCGATTCAGACGACCAGCGCCGGCTTCGTGGTCCAGAATCTCTCGGTGGCCGTGCTGATCAATCGCGCCGCGCTCGCCGCATCGCTTGGGGGCAAACCGTCGGCCGAGGCGATCGACGCGCAAGTCCACGAGATCGAACAACTCGTCGGCTCAGCCGCCGGGCTCAATCGGCAGCGGGGCGACGCGGTCAAGATCTCGGTTGTCGATTTCGTCGATTCGAGCCGCGACCTCGAGCCCGCGCCGGGTCCTTCGCTGGTTGAGATCGTCGCCCGCCAAACAGGATCGATCCTCAACGCCGGCGCCATCGTGGCGGTCGCCGCGATGCTGCTCTGGTTCGGGGTTCGGCCCGGCCTCAGAATGGCGTTCGCTCCCCCAAGCGCAGCCGCATTGACGGACGCGCGCGGCGCGTCCGCTGGCCAGACGCCCGCATTGGGGGCGCCGGACGGCGACGGTCAGCCCGGCGAAAGCATCCTCATCGAGACCGACTCCAATCGAGACGAGTTCATGGAGGCGTTGCTCGCCCGACGCGACAATGGTTCCGAGCGCAAGCTGCATGAAGATGATCGAATTCGATGAGAACCACGCCGCTACGGTCCTCAAACAATGGATTCGTCAAGGAGCGAACGGATGAAACCGCTTTCGATCGCCGACTATCTTGACCGTCTCGGGAGCGCGGCCGGAGAGAAGGCGCCGCCGCGACCCGAGGGCTCGCCGTTTCGCCCCCGAAGCCTGCCGAGCCCGCAGAACGCCGCATCCGGTGCGAAGCCAGTCTTCGATCGCATCGCGAACGAGGGCGGCGAAACGCAAGGGGAAGAAGCTCCCCGACGCACGCCATGGGCGCCAAAGCCGGTTTTGCTCGAGTCTGCGGCGCGGGAATCGGCCCCGACGGGAGAGCCGGCGAAGCCCGAGGACATGTCGGTGAAGCTCGCCGACGCTTACGCGCGCGGCCGCGAGGAAGGCCTCGCCGAGGGGCGGCGTCGAGGCTTCGGACCGTCACGCGGCTGAGCTCGCCGCTGCGCGGGAGCTGGCGGAAACGCAGCAGCAGGAGTTTCGTCTCAACGAATTCGCGGAGCTCGAAGGCGCGATCCGGTCCGGGATCAAAGAGATCGAGGACAATGTCGGCGGCGCTGTCACCCGCATTCTCGCGCCGTTTCTCTCGCAGCAGGTCGTCAAGCGCGCCGTGGACGAGTTGGCCAAGGCGATTGCCCGGATCTCTGCGAGCAATTCGCCCGGGTTGATCAAGATTCGCGGACCCGAGCGCGTGCTTGCGCTCCTGCGCCAGCGAATCGTCGATCTGCCGATCGAGGTCGAATATGTCGAGGATGACGGGGTGGAAACCGTCGTCGAGGCCAACGCCACGCGGATTGTCGCCGAGCTTCGCCCGTGGGCCGAGTTGCTGGCCTCGTTCGAGGCCTGAGCGGAGCCGATGACCGAGGCGCATCCGGAAATCATCATCGTCAAGCGCCATAGCGCGCACGAGGAGGAGCATCACGGCGGCGCGTGGAAGATCGCCTTCGCCGATTTCATGACCGCGATGATGGCCTTTTTTCTGGTGCTGTGGATCATCAGCGCCACGGACAAGAACACCAAGACGCTGATCGCGCGATACTTCAATCCGGTGAAGGTGGAGGAGCCGGCGAAGGCGCAGAAGGGCATTCATGGCGCGCCGGAGAAGGGCGCGGTCTATGCGCCGGAAGACGGCAATGGCGCCCCCAATGCGGGACAGCCTTCTTCGGAGCACGGCGAAGGTCCCGCGGAAAAGGGAAACGAAAACCCTGCGAGTTCTTCAAAGCAAAACGAGCAAGCGCGCCCGCCGACCCCGTCGCCTTTGCCGCCGCCCGATCCAGCGAAACCCTATCCGACAATGTCGGAGCAGGAATTGTTCAGCGATCCTCGCGCGAGCCTCGACAAGATCGCTGGCGCGCCGCCGCCCGGCCCTCGCATTGATCCTTCGGCGACGCTGAAGGGCTACGGCGAAGTGGGTCCCAGCGCCGACGAGGCCTTGCGCGATCCGTTCCGTCCGCTCGGCAGCGACCAGGCGGTCAATGTTGTCGCCGAAAATCCCGGCGCGCCGCCGGCAGCCGCCGCTCCCAGCGACGAACCGGCTTCCACGCCGACCTCGATCGCCCCAGCGGCGCCGGCGTCTCCGGGACCCGCTCAAGCTCCAGCCGGGGCCGAAGCCCCAGGCGCGGGATCGCCTGCTCCGTCAACGGCGAATCCGCCGGCTCCCGACCCCGTCGAAGCGCGCCAGACAGCCGCGTCCAACTTGCTCGCCGACTTGAAGAAGCGTCTCGCCGGAGAGTCCAAGTCGATGCAAGGCCCGCAACTCGATGTCCAAGCGACCGAAGACGGAATCCTCATCAGCCTCACCGACCGGCAGAATTTCTCCATGTTCCCCATCGGCTCCGCCGAGCCGCAGCCCCGCGTCCTGCACATGATGGAGGCCATCGCCGCGAGCCTGCAAAGCTTGCAGGGCGCGCATCGTCGTGCGCGGACACACCGACGGCCGTCCCTATCGGTCCGCGACCTACGACAATTGGCGGCTCTCCTCGGCGCGCGCGCAAATGGCCTATTACATGCTGATTCGCGGCGGCCTGCCGGAAAAGCGGTTTGAGCGGGTCGAAGGCTACGCCGACCATCGTCTCAAGGACCCGTCCCATCCCCTCGCGGCGGAAAATCGCCGCATCGAGATTCTCGTGCGCGAGGCCAAGCCATGACCTCCCCTTGGCGCATACTGGCTTTGGCCGCGTTCGCTGTGCTGACGCCTGCCGCGGCGTTTGCCGATCCGCCGAAGATCTCCGACCTCGTCGACGAACTGCGACGGATCCAGCTCAAGATCGCGCAAGGCGACAAGGCGGCCTACCCGGCTGAGCTCAATCAGTTGAAGACGATCGGCGCGGCGATCGCGACCGCAAGCCCTGAAACCTGGAAGAACAAACGCGAAGCCGATTCGCTCGTCATCTACATCCTGAGCGGCGGATCTCTCGCCGATGTCGGGCCGCTGCTCAAAGGCGACGCGCTTATCGAGTCCGAGCGATCGCTCGCGCGTGGCGCGCTCGCCTATGTCACCAATCACGAGGCCGACGCGATCGCTCTGCTGAAGGAAACGGATTTGACTGCGCTCGACGCGCGGCTTGCGGGCGAGGTCGCGTTCGCTCGCTCCGTCCTCGAGACGAAGCGGGACGCGAAGGCGGCGGTCGATCTTCTCGATTGGGCGCGCCTGCTTGCGCCGGGCGGATTGGTCGAGGAAGCAGCGCTGCGGCGCGAGATCGCGCTCCTTGCGGAGGCCAAGGACATGAGCCGCCTGGCGGTTCTGACCCGGCAGTACGTGACCCGCTTTGGCGCCTCGCTCTATGCCGCGGATTTCTTGCGCGATCTGGCGGGCGCCGTCGCGCGGCTTGGCCTCGCTGACGATCCGGCCAATTACAAGCTGCTCTCGAGCGCGGTGGCGTCGTTGCCCCCCGACGGCCGGCGGGAGTTCCTGCTCAACCTGGCCAAGTCCGGGGTGGTGAGCGGGCGCTTCGTCGCCGCCGCTTCGGCGGCGACAGAGGCCCTCGAAAGCTCGAAGGCCGACAGCCCGGAGGCTATGCGCGCCCGCCTCTATCTGGCGGCCAGTCGACTGTTCTCGGACGCGTACGATGCGGCGCTCGCCGATCTGCGGGCTCTGTCGGCGGCAAAACTCGACCGGGCTGACGCCAGCTTGCTGGCTGCGGCTCGAAGGGTGGCGGCGGAGCTCCGTGTCGTTCCCGACCAGAGTGTCTTCAATACGCAAAACGCCGCCGCTCTGCCCGACGCCGACAAGAGCAAGCCCAGCGGGCCCGCGCTGACGATCGCGCAAGCGCAGGATGCGCTTCAACGCACGTCGAGCCTCGCGCCGCCAACCCAAATTGGAGGCACGCCATGACCGCGCCCGCCGCCGCGCCTGCGTCCGGGCCAATCGCGCCGGCCGTGCCTCGCCCAGCTCCGCAAGCGGCAGCCGATCCATTCGCCTTTGGCGCCGTGCTCGACTCGCTTCCCGGCGCGTCAGCGAAAGCGGACGCCTCGACGGCCGAGGAACAGCCGGGTCCCTCGAACGAATCGGCGCGGGAAGAGTCCTCGCGTGGACAGACGGGTCGTCATTCGCTGCTCAACGACAGCGCGCTCTTGGCGGCTTTGCCGTTTGCCTTGCGGGTCGCCTCGACGATGAACGAACGCCCGCAAGCCGCGGGCAGTTCGCCTTCGCTCGCCTCGCCTGCGATGAAAGGCCCGAAGTCCGAGGACAGCGGCGCGTCCATCGCCGCTGGCGCGAAGGCGGCGACCGTTGGGCGACTGGTCGGCGAACGCGCTTTTCACTTTGGCGCCTCCACGTTCGCGGGCGCGATCGCGAGCCGCACGCTCGGGGTCAACGCGCCGTTCGCGCCGGGCGCCGCTTCCGCCGCCAACCTTACGGCCCGACCCGCTCTCGACGGCGAAAGCGCCGTTGCTCGCCGGCTTTTCGCCGGCCGAGGCCATGCCAGTGAAAGCCTCGGCCGACGCCGTTCCGCCGATTGCAAACGCGGCGTCTCCGACGCCGATCGCTCCTCGCTCGGGCGCGCCCCCAACGCATCGCGTGAGCCCTCACGCGAGCAGCCGCACACGAAGCCGCGCGCAGCGGGCAAAAGCCCGATGTCTCGGCGTCTCCGCCTGTCGCCCGGGTCGCGACCTCCGCCGCAGTCCACGCGCCGGCGGAATCGAGCGGCAAGGCGGCCGACGGTCGGCCCCCAGATCCGATTGCCTCCGCCGCGCCGTCAGCGGCGCAAACAGACCTGTTCGGCGCGCAGCTGTCGGCGCCTTTCGCCGCAGGGGCGGCGTTCCAACTCGACGGCTCGACGGCCAGCGCCGGACACGCAGACGTCGCGCCCCGCGCGAGCGCGCTCGCCGCTGGCTCCGCGCCCTCGGCTCCGCCGATCCGGGAGATCGACGTCGATCTTTCGCCGGGGGGCCTCGAGGATGTCTCGATGACGATGCGGCTCGCGGGCGACAAGCTCTCTGTCGTCATCCGCGCCGCGAGTTCTCAAACGCTAGGATCAATCGAAGGCGCGCGCGACGCGATCGCCGATCGAATGGCGGCGATCGGCCAGCCGCTCGACTCGCTCATCGTCAAGCAGGCGGGTGTCAACACGGATGGGAATGCAAACGGAAATGGGTCTTCCGCTGACGGCGGCTCGGCAGGAGGCGAACAGCGATCGGCGCAAGGCGC
This sequence comes from uncultured Alphaproteobacteria bacterium, assembly GCA_963702825.1. Taxonomy (GTDB): domain Bacteria; phylum Pseudomonadota; class Alphaproteobacteria; order Rhizobiales; family Beijerinckiaceae; genus Roseiarcus. The sequence continues at coordinate 70,478 of CAVPEE010000062.1, read as the reverse complement.
CGGCGAGCGGGGTGGTTCGAACGATGCGCTTGTCTCGGCGCGGCGCTGGTCGCGATCGCAGTTTCTAGCGGCGGCGCCGCGCGCGCCGATGGGCGCTCGCTTGCGAGCGGGAGATGACGCGCGCCTCGGCGGCGCATGGCGTTCCGCTCAACGTGCTCTATTCAGTCGGCCTGACCGAGACAGGAAGCCGAAACGGGCTCAGCCCCTATGACATGAACGTCGACGGCCAGGCGGTGCATTCCACGAGTCTCGCCGAAGCGATGGCGCGCTTTGCGCAGGCGAAAGGGCGCGGCGCGAAGTTCATCGACATCGGCTGCATGCAGATCAATCACCACTTTCACAGCGCCGACTTTCATTCCTTAGGCGAAATGTTCGACCCCGCGCGCAATGTCGAATATGCCGCGAACTTCCTCAAATCGCTCAAGGCGCAGGAAGGCTCGTGGACGCTGGCCGTGGCCCGCTACAACGCCGGGCCCGGCAACCCGGCGGCGGAAAAAACCTACGTCTGCTCAGTCATCCGCAACATGGTCGCAAGCGGTTTCGGGCAGTGGACGGCTAACGCGCGCGCGCTCTGCCAGTAGTCCGAAGCCGCTTGCCGTTTCCGAGTCCGGATTGAGCCTTTTCAATCGGTTGCGGCGCCATTTCCGAGTCGCTCGGCGATTGGAGAGCTGTGAGCTTGCACTGCTCTCTCTGGGAGCACGCCCCGTTCGCCGACGCCCCACGGCTTGCGATGACCACGCGGCTTCCATGCCCTCGCAGCGTGGTTCTAAACGCCCGTAAACGCTAGCCAGACGCTAGTAAACGCTAGTAAAAAGACTGGCGTTTACTAGCGTTTATTTTTCCAAATCGAGCCTTTTCAATGGGTTACAAGCGATTCAAGTAAAAAATAACTTCCAACCACCTCGTCCTGAGGCGCGGAGACACGGAACCTCATAACCGCCCGGGCGCGGTCCGACCATGCTGTTCTGTCTTGCCCGCTCCGTTCGGCCATCGACCCATGCTTCGTCTCCGTCGTCCGGCCCGAGGGCCCTGGGGCGGCCCGCTCAGTGCTGCGAATAGAAACCCTTAGCACATAATTTTGTTTTTCACAACAAAATGTCCATCACAAAAATTTCTCACGACGCCGTCGCGGCGGGCGCCGGCAGGCGGCCCGGCGACGCCCGGTCACCCGCGGCAACCGTGCGCAAGGTCGATAATACAATCGCATTTCGCGCGAAAATTGACGGCTTTTGTATCGAAAAGCGTCGGCTTGAGCCCTTCCTTGAGCTGAATTCCGTCGAATTCCACGCTTGACGTTCAGGCCCTCGCCCCAGGCGGGAGCGCGCCAAAGCGCTGTTGTCCGGATCGCCGCTCCGCCGAAAGACGGGCGCTTTCGACGCCTCAGAAAGGAATTCGGTGTCAACTTTGGTTCGCCCTTAGGTCCGGCGAAACCCTCACCCCAACCCCTCTCCCGTAGGAGAGGGGGCGCGTCTCAAGCCTCGACCTTTTCTTTATACGACCGCCAGCGCAGCACGCCGTCGCCCGATTCGGACTCCGCCATCGCCATCGCCGCGATGCGCTCGTGATGGGGCGACTTGTAGCAAGCGGGATCCGTATTGCGCGCGTCCCCGGTCAGGGCCAGCGCCTGACAGCGGCATCCGCCCCAGTCGATCTCGCGCCGGTCGCACGAACGGCAGGGTTCAGGCATCCAATCCGTGCCGCGGAAAGCCTTGAAGGCGGGGTTCGAGTGCCAAATGTCGCTCAACGAATGATCGCGCACGTTCCAGAATTCGAGGCCCGGAATCAATTCGGCCGCGTGGCACGGCAGCGCCTTGCCGGTCGGCGACACATTGATCGCGACCCGCCCCCACCCGCCGGCGCAAGGCTTGGGGTAGCGCGCGTAATAGTCGGGGACCACCATGTCGATGACCAGTTCGCCCTTGAGGCGCACGCGCGCCGCCTCCACGATCGCGATCGATTCGTCGACATCTTTCCGCGACGGCATCAGCGCGGCGCGATTGGCGAGCGCCCAGCCGTAATATTGCGTATGCGCCACTTCGAGCCGACGCGCGCCAAGCTCGACCGCAAGATCGATGAACATGGGCACCTGATGAATATTCGAGCGATGAATGACCGCGTTGATGGTCAGCGGTAGGCCCGCCTTGATCACATAAGCAGCGAAGGCGCGCTTGCGCTCCCACGAGCCTTTGTAATGGCCAAGGCGGTCGTTGGTCTCCTTGTCAGCGCCCTGGAAGGACAGCTGCGCATGATCGAGGCCGGCGTCGACCAGTTCGCCGGTCAGCTTCTCGCTCACCCCTATCCCTGAGGTGATGAGGTTGGTGTAGAGTCCGCTTTGCGAAGCGTGGCGCGTCAAGTCGACAATGTCGCGCCGCGCCGTCGGCTCCCCGCCGGAGAGATGCACATGCAACGCGCCGAGCGCGGCCGCCTCGCCGAACACTTTCTTCCACGTTTCGCCGTCAAGTTCATTGCCGGGGCGCTCGAGCGCCACCGGATTGGAGCAATAAAGACAGCCGAGCGGGCAGCGATGGGTCAGTTCGACCAAAAGCCCGATCGGCGGGGCGGGCGGAGGCGGGGTGTGAGCGGTCATGTCTCGAGCACTCTCTTGGCCTTGAGGTCGGCGAGCATGGCGACGACGTCCTTCTCGATCACCGCCGGGCGGCGCGGTGTAGCGCGCGGCCAGCTCGGCGACGATTCCAGCCAGATCGCGCTCGCCGTCGCAAAGCTCGAGCACGGTCGCCGCCGTATCGTCGATCTCGAAGATCCGTTCCGGCGCGAGCAGCGTCCATCGCCCGCGCGCTTCATCGCGTTTGAGCCGCACGCCCCTCGGGAGATGCGGCCGCGACTGAGCGTGGATCTCCTTCAACTCGTCCATCGCCTTCAATCCGGCCGGAAGGCCCCTGGAGGGATTGCGCCGTCGACATAGGCGTGATGCAGGGCGTCGAGCTGCGCCCACAATACATCGGTCTTGAACTTCAAGGCCGCAAGGGCGCCCCGCTGCTCTTCGACGGTACGGGCGTTGCGCTTGACGTAGTCGAGCGCGAACTCAGCGTCCTTCGGCGCCTGATCGAGCCGGCGGCGGAAATAGGCGACCACTTTCTCGTCGATGAAGCTGTAATTGGCCAGCATTCCGGCGATGCGGCGCTTATGGAGCGAGGGGGCGAAGAGTTCTGTCAGGCTCGACGCCACCGCCTCGACCAGCGGCCGCTCGCGCACGAAACGCACGTAAGCTTCGACGGCGAATTTGGTCGCCGGCAGCGCGCCTTCCTGCGAGATCACGTAATCTCGGTCGAGCCCCAATCCCTCGGTGAGGATGAGCCAGCGTTCGATGCCGCCCTTGTCGTCGCCTGAGCCGTCATGGTCGGTGATCCGATGCACCCACTCGCGGCGCAATTCGCGATCCTCGCAGCGCGCGATCAGCGACGCGTCCTTGCGAGGGATCGCCGACTGATAGACGAAGCGGTTGAGCGCCCAGGCCTGCACCTGGCCCTTGTTGAGCTTGCCGTCATGCAGAAGCCCGTGGAACGGATGCAGGTCGTGATAACGCACGGGTCCGATGGCGCGCAGCGCCGCCTCGAGCGCATCGGGACTCATGGGTTCCGACGGCGTGTGTACGTTCATGGGGAAACCTCCATTCCGTCGAACGCGATCTCCCAGCCAGCCGCCTTCACCTTCGCCTCTTCCGGCGATCCCTCGATGAGGATCGGATTCGAATTGTTGATGTGGATGAGGATGCGCCGCACATGCGCGTGGCGCGCAAGCGACTCGAGCGTTCCTCCTGGTCCCGACACGGGCATGTGGCCCATGCGCCTCCCGGTTTTGTCGCCAAGGCCATTGACGATCATTTCGTCGTCGGCGAACAACGTGCCGTCGAAAAACAACACGTCCGCATTGGCGATGCGAGCGTCGAGGTCCTCCGTAACACGGGCGCAGCCGGGCGCATAGACGAGTCGCTTACCCGCAGCTTCCACCGCGACGCAGACCGTGCCCTCGCCGATGTCGTCGGTCGTGACATTTCCCTCCTCGAGCCACAGCGGGACCTTGCCGGGAACCGCGAAGAGTTCGAGCTTGATGCCCGGCAGCGGTTCGAACTGTTCGCCGAGACGGACGGCGCGGCGCGGCGCGACGTCGCGGTCGACCACGTCGAACATGCGATTGGCGCCGATCGCGTCCAGCGTCGCCTGTGTTCCAAATAAGACAAGCGGCTGGCGCTCGCGCAACGCCAAAAGACCCGCCGAGGAATCGACCTCGGCGTTGGTCAAGACGACAGCGCCGATCGGCGAATGGCGCCCACCGCCCTTTGGGTGCAGCGCGGGCGTGGCCAGGATTTGCTGACGCAGATCGATCGATGCGTTGAGCAGGACCCAGTTTGCTCCGTCCACGGTGAGCGCGACGCCCACCTGCGTGCGCGGCTTGACATGGCTATCGCCGCTCCAGGCGAGGCGGCAGACAGGGCAGCCGCAGTTCCATTGCGGCACGCCGCCGCCCGCGCCGGAGCCCAGCACAAGCGCTCTTAGGGCGAGGCTAGCGGGGGACATAGTTGAAGCTCGTCGAGATATGGGCCGAGCCGCCAGGGGGCGGGGGAAACCGGCCTCCCTGCACCAGGGAGCGCGCCGCGGCGTCGAGATCGCTATCGCCGGAGGAACGGGTGATCGCAAACGAACTCACCGCGCCCGATGGGCCGATGGTAAAACTCACGCCCACCACACCCTTCGCGCCGCGGGCGCGTGCGGCGGGCGGATAGAACAGGCGGCTACGAATGGCGGAGCTCACCTCGCCTATATAGGCCGAAAGCGAGGAAGCGCTCGCCGCCGCGCTCGCGGGCGCGCTCGTCGAGGAACCGCTGCGGGCGGCTTGAGCGGGAGCCGCGGACCGAGATTGCGCCGGAGCCGCTGGTCGAGGCTTGGGCGCTGGCTTCGGTTGGGGTTTCGGCGCTTCGGCGCGCGGGAGCGGAGGAGGCTTGGGCCGCACCACCTCGACCGGCTTCGGAGGCGGAGGTGGGGGAGGAGGCGGCGCCAGCTCGACCGGAGCCGGAGGCGGCGGAGGTGTTTCCGGAGGAGGAAGTGGGGGTTGCTCAACGGGCGGCGGCGGAGGCTGCTCGGCGACCGGCGGCTGGGGAGTCTCGGGCGTGGGAGGCGGAGGTTGCTCCTCCACAGGCGGCGGAGGCTGCTCGGCGACTGGAGGGATAACCGGGTTTGGAGGCGGCGGCTCGGTCGGAGCCGGCGCGGCGTCTTGAGCGGGCGGAGGCGCGGATTGTTCGGGCGGCTTCGGCTCTTCGGCCGGCGGCGCCGGGTTTTCCGGAGGCGGAGCTTCCGGCTGAATGTCGACGATGATTTCTCCCGTCGGCTCGGGCGGCTTCGGCGCCAGAGAGACGAACAGGAGCGCGCCAGCGTGGAGCGCCACCACGATCAGGACGACGAGAGGGCGGAGCCATGGCGGACGGACAGGCGGCGACTCGAGGACCCGACCGTCCAGAGTTGTGACGGTCACGGCGCCGGCGGGTTTGGCGCGGCCGGTGTCGGCGCGCTTGACGGCGCCGCAATTGGCGAGACGGTGCGACGAGGACCGGACACGATGGCGATCCGCGAGATTCCGTTCGCCGCGAGTTCGTCCATCACCGACACGACGTCGCCATAGGAAGCGTCGCGATCGCCGCGCAATTGCACGACGCCATTGGAATCGCCAAGCCCGGCCTTGACCTTCGCCGCCAGTTCATCCCGCGACACCGCATCTTTTCCGACCGACAGCGCGCCATCCTTGGCGACGACGACGATGACCGGCTGCTTGGTTTCGAGCGGCTGGGCGGTCTTGGCGCTCGGCAGATTCACTTTGATGCCGGTCGCCAGCATCGGCGCGGTCACCATGAAGATGATCAGCAGAACGAGCATCACGTCGACGAGCGGCGTGACGTTGATTTCGGCAACCGGCTGATAAAGGCCTTCGCCGACCTTGCGCGGGTTCATCGCCATCAGGGCGTCTCCGCGCGGCGCCGCGGCGCCTCGTCGCGCGCAACCTCGGCCGGACGGGCGAGCAGCGCCAGCGCGCGCTCCTCAACGAACGAGGCCATGTCCTGTCCGAGCCTCGCATAAGCGGCGCCGATGCGGTTATAGCCGATGGAAGCGGGAATCGCCGCCGCCAGGCCATAAGCTGTCGCCGCGAGCGCCTCCGCGATGCCGGGCGCAACCGTCGCCAGCGATGTGTCCTGCGACTGACCGATCGCCGCGAAGCTCGACATGATGCCCCATACGGTGCCGAACAGACCGACAAACGGCGCCACCGAAGAAATGACGGCAAGGTTAGGCAGGCCGCCCTCGGAGCGCGTCAGGAGTTCCCGGGCGCCGCGCGCCATCGCATCCGCGATGCGCGACCTGAGCTCGCCGACGGTCTCGCCTGGAATGCGGCGCCGGGCTTCCTCATCGCCCGCGGCGGCGACAGCGGTGAGGGATTTCGTGAGCGCGCCGCCAGTGCGGGCCTGACGGACGGCGCGCCGAAGGCGCACCACGGAAACCGCGCCCTCGATGATCAAGACCCAGCACCAGAGCGAGGCCAGGAACAGCACGGCCATGACGGCCTTGCCCACGAGGCTTGCCCCCATGAACAGGCCGATCGGCGACAGATCCGAACCCTGCATGCCAACGCCTCGCTTCGCTCCCCGCCGGCTCTATTGCGCGTCAGGGCGTGGGTTTCAACCCCACGCAAATTCGCGAAGACGTCACGACGGAAGCGCAGGGCTACTCGAACGAGCCGCGGCCGCCTCTGTCCCTGTCTCCACTCACTTTATCAGCAAGCGCAACAGGGCGCGGCCGGCCGGGGTCTTCAGCTCCTTGGCGTCAATCGTCCCGTCGTTGTCCGGGTTGGCGCGCTTGAAAGCGACTTCGACGAAGGCGAGGTACTCGTCCTTGCTGATCGTCTTGTCATTGTCGGGGTCCGCGACCTTCCAGTCTTCGGCGGAAATACGATCTTTCAATTCCTTCCGGTCAAGGGTGCCGTCATGATTGACATCGAGCTTGTCGAACAGAGCGCTGGCGGCCGTCTTCGCCTCGTTGAGGTCGACCGTTCCATCCTTGTCGGGGTCAAGGGTTTGGAGCGCCGACGCCGCGAACGCGGGCGAAGCGCTCGTTACGACCATAGCCAGCGGAGAAGAGATCGCTAGTAACGATGCAAGCGTCAAATGTCTTTACAGGTGTGAGCTTCATCTGATGCTCCTGGAGTGATCACCGGACGGAAAGTGAACGCTTGGCCGCTTGCCTTGTTGCACCGCGGCCCCGAAGTGATCTGGAGCCTCCCGTACTCAGGCGCGATACAAAGTGCAAACGCCAAGGCTTTAGTCCCGCCCTCAGCGCGAACAACTCCAGCGGAAATCCGGACTATATTCTCGCATTGGACCTCGCGAGAGGTGCGGGCTAGCCCCCTCCGGCTAGCCTCACTTCCGATGTTACAATGTAATCCGCACCCCTCCGTAGATGGCGAATGGCCTCCCCGGCCCGAGGCTCGTTGGGTTGGTCAGGAAAGGCGCCGCGTTGGGAAACGAAGTGATGTCGAACAGCGCGCCTGCGGTATAATAACGCTGATCGAAGAGATTCTGGATAAGGCCGTAGGCCTGCACTTGCTTGGCAATCTGGTAGGACGTGTGCAGGCCAAAGACGGCGTAGCCCGGGACTTGGGGAAGCGCGCCGTTCTCGTTGCCCATGATGACCTGGCCCGACGCGGCGACCATGTCGGCGCCGACATGCCATTTGTCGGTCACGGCATAGTCGACGCCAACCTTCACCGTATTTTTCGGAATGCCGGCGATCTGCGTGCCATTGGTGATCGGAATGTTGCCGTTCGCGTCGGCCAAGGGATTGAACGGCGACGGCTCCTGAAAGGTCGTGAGATAGATCGCGTCGATATAGGTGTAGTTGGCGTAGGCCGACCACCGGTCGCCGGTCCACTGGGCGCTGACCTCCGCGCCCTGGCGCAACGTGGTTCCGACATTGGCGAAGAAGCCGAATCCGTTGGCGGCGCTCTGCAGCGGCAGGATGTCGTTATTGAGAGTGGTGCGGAATAGCCCCGCTGACCATTGCAGCTTGCCCCATTGCGGGCCCAAGGGGCGCTAGAGCGTTCTGCCCACGGAAGCCCGAGCTCGAAAGTCTGGCCGACAACCTGCTTCAGTTTCGGGTCCGAGACTCAGGAAGTTGTCGATGATGCAAGGGTTGTTGGGGTCGGCGCAGCCGAGCTCGAGCGGCGTCGGCGTGCGATTGGTCATCGCATAGCCAGCATAGAAATTGATGTCCGGCGTCAGCTTGTAGGTGAAACCGAGAGTCGGATTGACGTGGAAGAAGTTCGAGAAGCCGTTGAGAAGAGCGCCGTTCTCGCCACTGAGATTGATCCCCGCGTAATTGAAGCGTCCGCCGGCGGTCACCGTCAGGCGGTCGGTCACGCTGTACGTGTCGAGCGCGTAGAGGCCGGTATAGGTGTTGTTCGCATGGGCCAAGATCGGGTTCAGGAAGCTGTCAGGTTCGTCGATAATGAAGGGGAGGCCGATCACGGGAAGGGAGTTGTTGACGAACGAGGGAACGATGCCAAGCTGGCTGTTGCCGTTGAAACGCGTCCAGCCGTAGTCGAGCGACGCGCCGACAGTCAGCGTATTGTCGTGGCCGGCGAGTTTGTCGGTGTCGACGGCCTGGACGCTCGCGCCAAGCGAGCGCGACTGCGTCCAGTTTCGGTCGATTTCGCCGAGATCGATCGTCCCACCGTTTGATAAATCGGGAATGACATTGCCGAACGTGTCATGCACCGGGTTGCCGTTCAGGCACGAGAACGGCGGGCAGCCCTCCACGTCGGTCGAGTTGCCGTCGACATGCGCCTGGTTGAAGGCGCGGAAATAGGCCCCGCCCTGGAAGCTCAGGGTGGGCGAATAGGCGTAGCTGCCGGTCCAGGTCACCATCGCCATCTTGTTGTCGGTCGTCTGCGGAACGGTGTAGATGCTGTTCCAACTGTTCTGCAGCTCCTGGAGCGGCGTGAAAGCGGCGGCGCCGAGCTGGCTGTCTCCCGCGGTGAGCTGCAGGTGCGACTCGAACCCGTTCGCCTTGTAGCCGACGTCGCCGTAGAAATTGGTGATCTGCGACGCTCCGTCGACGCGCCAACCGCCGTCGTTGATCTGTGTGGCCGCCACATAGACAGAGTAATTGCCGATTTGCTTGCCGTACTGAAGTTCCTCTTGCGCACGACCGAATGAGCCGCCGCGAAGATCGGCTTCGAAGCCCTGCCAGGTGAAGCCGTTCTTCATAGTTATGGTGACCGCGCCGCCGAGCGCGTTCAGTCCGAAGATCGGGTTTCCGGCGATGATCGCCGTCCTGTCGATCGCATTCTCAGGAATGAGCTCCCAGTTGACCGTGTCGCCGAACGCCTCGTTGATGCGCACGCCATTCTGATAGACGGCGAGGCCGATTGGCGTGCCGGTGACAGCGGTCGCGTCGAAGCCACGGTAGCTGAGGTCTGGCTGGAAGTCGTTGCCCGACACGTTGCCGACGGTGACGCCCGGCGCCTGACGCGCCAGGGTGTCAGGCAGCGTCGTGTCGTTGAAGGTCTGGATGTCCTGCGAGTTCGTCTGCCAGACAGCGAAGGGCGACTTGGCGACATCGATCTCGCCGCCGCCGAGCGGCGTCGTCGCCACCACGTCGAAAGTGGGAAGTTGGATCTCTTCAGCCCGAGAGCCGATCGTCGTCAGGGCGAAAACGACACCGGCCGTCGCGATACGTCCGGCAACCTTGGTCGTCATTCTTTCGCCCCTTTTTTGACTTTATTCCTCTGGTAATCAGGAGTCGCGAGCACGCTCCCCGGGAGAGATGAGATGCAAAGCATCTCTAAGCCCGCCCGCGACTGGGTTACAATAACCGTTCGGAAGCCCACAAGTAATTTCAATGATTAGATATTTTCTCGGGCTTAATTCCTGACGACACTGGGAAGTTTTCCCGCATCGTAATTGGGTCGGAGTGCAGTAAAACACGCTTCGACCACAACTCCGCCGCCTTGTGGCGAGTCAATTTTGACCGATCCGCCCATGAGCCGGACCCGGTCGCGCATGCCGGCGAGGCCCATCCCTGCCTCGGCCTCCCCGTTCAGACCACGGCCATCGTCCGCCACGCGCATGACGAGCCCGGCAAGCGCCGGATCGCGCAGGTTGGGCGTCTCAATCCCGGTTTCGAACTTGAGCGACGCCTCGATCCGGGTCGCCCCCGCGTGGCGAAACGCGTTGGTCATCGCCTCTTGCACGAAGCGATAGGCCATCAGACTGGCTCGCTCGCCCAGGGCTTCGACGCGGGGGTCCACCTCGAGCGCGACCGCCATCTTGGGATCGGCGCGGCGCCAATGCGCGACGAGCGCCTCAAGCGCCTCGACGAGACCCAGCTCCTCGAGCGCGGCGGGCCTGAGATCGGCCAGGATCCGCCGGTTCTGGCCTTGCAGCTCTCCGACCTCAGCCTCGATCGCGCTCGCGGCCGCGCGAGCGGCGGGCTGATCGCCGATGGTCTTCGCCAGGACCGCTGCATTTGCGCGCAAAGCGAACAGATGCGGTCCAAACTCGTCGTGCAACTCGTGCGCGATGAGTTGTCGCTCCTCGTCATGGGCGTCGAAGACGCGCTCCATCAGTTCGTCGTTGGCGCGATTCAATCCGTCGAGAGCGCCTGCGAGAGAATTGATCTTCGCATTGAGGTTGCGGATCTCGGGAGGTCCGTCGCCTTCAGCGCGGGCGGAATAGTCGCCGGCCTCGAGCTTCGAGAGCGTCGCTCCGGCGACCCCGAGGGGCCTGACCGCGCGCCCGACCAGAAGGCTGGTCACACCGATTGCGGCGAGCGCCATCAGTCCGCCCTCGAGCGCATTCTCCCGCGCTTCGTCCCAGACCTCGTCGATCTCGTCCGCAGGATCCGCGACCAGAATGATGGACGCCGACCCGCCGTTCCTCAGCGCAACCGGAATGACGGCCGTTTCGGCTGGCGCGCCAGCAAGGGCGCGAAACCAACGCGGCGCCTCGGACTCCTTGTTCGCCTCGCTGAGGATCGAGGAGGCAAGCGACGGATCGCCGATCCCAGCGCGCACGTGCCGCAAATGCTGCAGACTGGCGACGAGGTTCTTGACCATCTCCGGTTCCGGCGCCTCAGGCGCAAGGGCAAGGGTTGTTGCGACGAAATCCTTCGTCAGCCGCATCGCGCTTTGTGTCTCGACGCGAGATCTTCCGCTTGCCTGCCAGACGTCATGGATCGCATCGGCGACGAGCCAGAGCGCGAAAAGCGAGGCGAAGATGAGATTGAGCCGGTTGCGCAGGGAGATTGAACGCCACATCCGTCCGAGGCCTTTTTTGTCCTTCACCGTTGATTTTGCGCGGGCTGCTTGTCAATGCTGGTGGAGAAAGGCCCCCGTTCCGCATTTTCCCTTTGCGGCGCGGAGCGGTCAGGATCGCCAAGGAGACTTGAGTCCGTGCGGGTTCTCATCGTCGACGACCATCCGATCATTGTCTCGGGGTGCCGGGCGCTCCTCGAGGGGGAGCCGGAAGTCGAGGTCATCGAGGCGCAGGATGGCGCGGGCGGTTTCAACGCCTACTTCGATCACAAACCTGACGTCGGGGTCGTTGATATTAATCTGCCGGGGTACTCGGGGCTCGAGCTTCTGCGCCGCATCCTTGAGCGGGAGCCTGAGGCGCGGCTCGTCATCTTCAGCATGAACGACGATCCAACCGTCGCCGCGCGCGCGATTGAGGCCGGCGCCAAGGGCTATATTGCGAAGAACGACGATCCAACGCTGTTCGCTGACGCGGTCAAGACGGTCGCGAACGGCGGCCGCTATCTGCACCCCGAGATGGCGCGGCGAATTGCTTTTCTGCGCGCTGATCCGAGCCCCGACGCGCTCTCGAATTTGAGCGGCCGCGAACTCGAAATCCTCCGCCTCCTTGCGGCCGGGCGCACGATGGCGCAGATCGCCGATCTCCTGAACGTCTCCTACAAGACGATCGCCAACAATTGCACCCAGCTCAAGCAGAAGCTCGGCGCACGCTCGGCCATGGACTTGATGCGCATCGCTATTGACGCGCGAAGCTAAGCCTCGGGAGAAACCGACGCACGCAGGAGAACGCTTCTCCCGCGTGCGGATCGATTGGCCAGCCGGTCAGCTTACGGGCTGAACGGATGCTTGGCCGAGTCGCGCTGAGAGACGACTTCCGCCGGCGTCGGCTTGCCGTTGACCGCCCGCTCGATCGATTCCTTGACGGCCTGATAGTTGTAGTCGTGGATCTTCTTGTCGTCCGCCGCGTCCCAATGGATGAAGACGCCGACGCAGATGAAAATGTCGTCGGCCTCGGCGGCGGGAATCGTGCCGTCAGCGACGCTGTCGGCGACCGCCTTGGCGACCGCGTGTTGCGCGGGCCCGAACATCTGCACCGCCTGCTTGGCGCCCTTGATCGTCACCTTGTTGAACAAGATCGTGTAGGGCTTGACAGCCAGATTGGGCGCCAGAACTGCGAGAAGGGATGTGAAACCGTCTTTGTTATTGGTCAACGCGTTGGCGAAGGCGCGTCTCCGCCGCGCTGCCCCGCGGACCGATGATGAGATCGATATGCGCAACTTCATTGCCGTCGCCGACCAGCGACTCGCCAACCAGAAGCTTGTGAATCTTAGCCATGCCAATTCCTCCCTGAGATCAAGCCAAACCACATTAACCCGCCGGCCATTACCCGGCGGACTGGCTATCCTTGTTGTCAGCACCCCGCGGAAGCGGGATCGGTTGGCCGGATAGTCATGGGGGCGCGTCCCCATAAATCCGACTCAAGCATCGTTAGCGCGTAAGGGCAAGATGGCGGCCGCGCATTTGTCGCCGTGGATGCTCGAGAGGCCCGACGCAAACAAAGTCGCCACCGTGAGATCCGCGCTCGTTCCGGGATTGATCCCGCGCGATTTCAGCGCCGCATCCCAGCCCAATAAGCTGCCGGCGATCGCCTCCGGATCGCTCGCCGCCGCGAAAGCGTCGCGCCAGTCGACCGCCTCGCGACGGACCGCCTCGGCGACGCCCATGTCAAACTTGCGCACGATGTGCGTGTCGGGCATCGCGGCGAGAAACGTCAAATAGACGGCGAGCGTCGACCATCGTGGATCGCTATGCCGATGACGCGCGGTCTCCAGGGCCGGCAAGCCGAGCGAGAAAACGTCGTCATAAGCGGTGACGTACTGTCGCGCGATGCGGTCCCGATCCGCCGCTTCCGCCATAGCCTCCCGCAGCGAAACCGTCGCAGGGGCGTTCACGTCGTGACGAGGCGCGTGTCCGAGGCCGCCTGGATTGGCGGCGGCTATCGCGGAGAAAACGTCCGCAGCGTCCGCCCGATCGAGACGATCGAGCACCCGCGCCAGCGGAGGGCGCAAAGCCGCGTCCGGCTCCTCGGCGGCAGCCGCGAGAGGCGCGCAGAGAAGTATGATGCCGAGATTGGTGTTCTGTCCGACCGCCTTGAGGGTCGCCTCGACCGCAGCGCGGACACGGGTTCCCACTCGCGCCCCTCGTGATGCGATCGGAGCCGCGCTCGCCTCGGCGCTCCGAACGAAGTCCGCGACTTCCATCCGGTGGCCTGGCGCGAACCGATGCACATTGCCTGGTTTGGGCGCGTCAAGTTCCGCGAGGCATGCTTCGATATAGGCCGCCGCCACGCGATCTTCGAGGCGGTTCATGAGGCGCGCGGTTGCGCCGGGCGGCGATCGAGCGTCTCCATCAGCGACGATGCAATCGCCTCGGCGATGTTGCGATTGCTCACCTTTTGCACGCCGCTCCACGCGGGCATGCTGTTGACCTCAAGCACGGTCGGACCGCTGTCGGCGGTGACAAGGACGTCGACGCCGGCGATTGCGGCGCCGACCGCTTCCGCCGCTGCAATCGCCAGACGCTCCATCTTGGGATCCGGCGCTACGCCCAAGGGTTGGCCGCCTTGCTTGACGTTGGTGATCCATGTCGAGGCGCGTCGCATCATCGCGGCGATCACGCGACCGCGCAGGACGAACAGCCGATAATCCGTGAAATCCTGGGCGCCGTTCGATTGAAACCGCTGCAGATAATAGACCCCTGCGATTTCTTTCGGGGCGGGCAAGTCTTCCGGCCGCCGAATCAAACGCAAGCCTTTCCCCTGCGCGCCGAACAGGGGCTTGAGCACGAGCGGGCCACGCGGCGCCTCACGTTCGACGAGTTCGCGCGCGGCTTCAGCGGATTCCATCGTCCAGGTCGGTGGCGTCGGCACGCCGGCTTGCCCGAGCAGAAAGCTCGTCATCGACTTGTCGACACAGCGTTCGATGGCGCGGGCGTCGTTCCAGACGACGACTCCAAGCTTTGTCAACGCATGCAGGACGCCCAGGCGTTTGGTGGTCGCCTCAAATGAGCCGGCCGACAATGTGCGAACATGCACCGCCTCGGGCAGCCGCGATCCCAGCACAGGCAACGACAATCCGCTCGGGCTACACGTATCGAACCCGCAATCGGCAAGATCGATGCGCTCGGCGTGCGCGCCGGCCGCCGTGAACGCAGCTTCCATTTGGCGCGCGTGCCAATCGCGTTGATCGCTGACGACAAGAATGGTCGGGCCGTCAGCGGAGCGCCCCGCCATGTCAGGCGAACGAGGCATCGAGCAATCTGTGATGCACTTCGCCTGCGTGAAAACTCTCTCCGCTCTCGACCGCCGTAACAATGACCTCGGCCGGGCTGAACAGCATGGGATCGATGGCGTAGAAGTCGCCTTTGAAACGCTTGAAGATCTCGGCGAAACGGAGCGCCGAAATCGCGGGACGCGCGGCTGGGAAGCGCCTGCGCGAGACCCTTCGCATCCTCGGCCGGCCCGGTGACATAGAGCTGCGCGCGTCCGCCGTAGATGATCGCATCGTTGGTGCGGCCCATCGCGCTGACAAAGTCCGGATGCGGGTGGACTAAGCGGCGCGGCGCCCATGCCATCGATGATGCGCTCGAGTGGGAACTTGAGCTCATGCGCCTTATGCAACGCCACTTCCAGCACCCGCGCGACCACCTGCGTCGCTCCAGCCAAGCTCTGAGTTGGGGCGTAAATCACGGTCAGAGCCGAAGGCTTAACCCCGCAATCGCTCGCCACTTTGTCCACAATTTCCGGCGGCGGAGGACGCCCGCTTTCGATGACGAGCGTGGCGACATCGGCTTCATCCCGATAGCCGATGTCTTTCAAAACCGCTTCCTTCTGCGCCAAAGCGCGAGCCGGGCCGGAGCCGAGAGCGAAGAATGCGTCCTTGCCGGTCCCGTGCGCCAGGCTCCAGCCCGCATATTGACTCCCGAGGCATGCGATCACCGGCTGCGATGAACGAACCGCAATCGTCCAGGGCCAGCGCGGCGTGGCGCTGCTCGGGGTAAGCCGCACCTCGCCGAGGCCGCCCAAACAAATTTCCGCAATGCGCAGCCCGGCTTCCACGCCACCACGCTGCTTCGCTCCCGCGTCGATCAAAGTTTCTCCGCGCGGTCCGCTGGTAATACCAATGTTGAATATCGCGGCGTCGCGCCTCAGCGCAGCCGTCAGTTCGGCGGCGCGTCGATTGACGCTTATGATCCCGACATCGCTCAATGGTCCGCCTCCTGAACGAGAGCGATGATTTTCCGCGCCCGCTCGCTGGCGCAGGCTCGCGCCAAATCGACGGTCGCGCCAGAGCCAAGCACCGTGCACACGGGATCACCGGCTGCGATCTGCGTCCCCGCCGGCGATCGGTCAACCGCCCAATCCGGCCAATCCCCTCGCCTGCGAACGACAACATCGTGCGGGGCGTAGACGATTTCAGCCGCCTTGAATCCGAAACTCGAAGAAGCTGGCGCCAGACGTCCTTCGCACGCCGCGATATGGCGCGCAAACAGCGGGACTTCGTTCGATTCGAACACGTCCAGCGTTGCCCCGGGCCGCGGGTTGATCTCTATGAGCCAGACAGCGTCGGCCGAAACCAGAAAATCGGCGCTGTTGAGTCCGACGAGATCCAGTTCAGAAGCAATTATAGCGACGGAGCGGCCGATTTCCTCTGCTTGCGCTGGGTCAATGTCGACAGGTCCGGCGGCGCCGCCATATCGAAACGGAGACGCCGGCGTTGGCGCCGTCCACTGCATGCTGAGACCAATAATTTCCGTTTTTTTTTCGCTCGCGAGGAATAAAGCCGAGATGCTCTTTCCGCCAGCGCGACGTTGAAAATAGGAATCGGGCCGAGCACGGTTCCCGGCTTCCGCCATGGCGATATGAGCGCCTCCGGCGCCGCCCCGCCTCTTTGTGAGCCAGAGCTCGGGCTCGGCTGGCGGTGCAAACACGACCTGTGGATGTCGAACGCCATTCCCCTCGCACACCCGCGCAAGCACAAGGGGGTCCTTGGCGCGCTTCAGGATATCCGCGCCATTGCCAAACACCCGTGTTCTCTCGGCTATCGTCGCGATCGTTTCCGGCTGATGCTCGAAGCCGGCGCCATAGACCAGACCAATCGGATCATGGGCGCCAACTAACGTTTCCACGGCGCCGGTGACCTTGTCGGGCGCGAGCCCCTCTGACAATCCGCCTTCGAGCTTCACGGAGGCAAGGCTCATCCCGCGCGTGTCATCGTCGCCAAAGACATCAATTGAGAGCGGGGCAAATCCCGCAAGGCTAGCGGAGGAAGCGAGCGCACGCGCTGAATAGCCCATAACGATGATCGCCGGACGATCAGTCATCCGATGCCCAGTTCGATACGTTCGTGAACTTGGCGGTAAGGGCTAGGCATTTCGTCGGCGTGCGCTATTGTCTGTCGCTAAGCTGCAATCAAATCGCGATGCGATTGAACTTGCCGGCGCGAGATTTGTTTAGTCAAGTCTCGACCTCCGAGGCTGCCTGCAATCGCTGGCGTCGATCCTCGGTTGATATGAGACCAATCGGCGGAGCGTATGTCGCTGAAAGATCCAATCGGCGCCGAGACCGCAGCATCGATCGACGGCGCGCCGGCTTCTATGGACGACGCGGCCGCGGCCGCGGCTTTGCTTTTGGCCCGAAGCCGTCAGCCGCTCATCGCCGGGCTCGGCGCGGATATCGACGGGGCAAGAGCGGCCATTGCGCTCGCTGAACGGGTCGGCGGCGTCATCGAGCATAGGCATTCGGCGGCTTTGTTGCGGGATCTCGACTGTCTGCGCGAAACCGGAATCATGCTCACGACGCCCGGCGAAGCCCGCGTGCGCGCCGACGTCGTGCTGCTCGTGGGCGACGGTTTGACGGAAGCCTGGCCTAGTCTCACCGAGCGGCTGTTGGCGCCGCCGGCCAGGCCGGAAGGCGTGGATGTCAAGCGGCGCATCATTTGGCTGGCGCCAGCCATAGGCGCAAGAATTGGTGGGTTCGAGGGCGATATCGAGATCTGGGGAGCGGAGCGCGGCGCAACGCTCGCAGTTAATCTTGCGGCGCTGCGTGCGCGTGTCAAAAACCGCCGCATCGCGAACCCCCGCATCGCGCGATCCGCGTTGCCTTTGTCCGTGCTCGACTCGATCGCGACGACCATCAAGGCCGCGCGCTTCGGCGTTGCGGTTTGGACGGCGGAAAGTCTCGGCGCGCTTGAAATCGAAATGTTGCACGGGCTTGTGCGCGACTTGAACGACACCACGCGTTTTTCGACCTTGCCCCTCCCCGCGCCAGACAACGGGGCGGGCGTGCTCGCGGCCTGCGGGTGGACAACCGGCTTCCCGATGCGAACCGGATTCGGCGCCGGCGTGCCGATCCATGATCCATGGCGGTTCGACGCTGAGCGACTGGTCGCGTCGGGAGAGACCGATTGCGTGTTGTGGATCTCCGCCCTCGGCGCGGTCCCGCCGACTTGGCAGCGCGCGGTGAACCTCATCGCTTTATGCGAGCGAACGACCCAATTCGCGGAAGAGCCGAACGTCCGCATCACGGTCGGGCGCCCCGGCGTCGATCATGACGCAATCATGCATTCCTCCGATGTCGGGACCTTGGTGGCTGCGACCGCCTCAGCGCGCAGTGGCGCGCCCAGCGTCGCCGAGGCTCTCGAGCGCATCGGCGCGTGCCTCGGAGAAGCGGACGCTTCGTCATGCTGACCCGCATCAAGGGCGCGCATATCGTCGATCCCGCCAACCGGCGCGATGAAATTGGCGATCTTTGGATCCGCGACGATACAATCGTCGCAGCCCCACAAGACCGCGCCCAAGCGGACGAAACGGTGGACGCGAACGGCCTTATTGCGATGGCCGGCGGCATCGACATCCATTCGCATATCGCGGGCGCGAATGTGAACACCGCTCGCCTCATGCTGCCGGAGCATCATCGCGCCCACGCGCGCCGCCCCGCTGAGACGCCACTCTCCAAAGTTGGTTGGACTACATTCGAGACCGGGCGGCTCTATGCCGAGATGGGCTTCACGACGGTGGTCGAGCCAGCCGTCTCACCGCATAATGCGCTGCACGCGCATCTCGAACTTGCCGACACCCCGATCATCGACAAGGCGATTCTGGCGATACTCGGCAATGACGATTTCGTGCTTGGTCTCTTGCGTTCCGGCGACGGCGCAAGCGCGCTCCGCGATCATATCGCCTGGACATTGCAAACGACGCGCGCGCTTGGGATCAAAGTCGTCAACGCCGGGGGCGTCGCGGCGTTCAAGGATAACATCCGCAGCTTTTCGTTTGACGACGTCGTCCCCTACTATGGGGTGACGAGTCGCGCGATCGTTAAGGCGCTGCAGAAGGCAGTCCACGACGCCGGCGTGCCTCATCCTCTGCATGTGCATTGCAACAATCTCGGCCTGCCCGGGAACTTTGAAACCGCGCTGACGACGATCGAAGCGGCGGAGGACCTGCCGCTGCATTTGGCGCATCTTCAGTTCTACGGCTACGGCAAGGAAGGCCCTCAAGGCTTTTCCTCCGCCGCGCCCCAGCTCGCTGAAGCGGTCAACGCAGCCAAGAATGTGACCATCGATGTCGGACAGGTGATGTTCGGCCAGACGGTGACGATTTCGTCCGACGTGCTGCGGCAATTCTCCGCGCGCGGCCAGGCGCGACCGAAGAAATACGCGATCATTGACGGGGACTCGAACGGTGCCGGAATCGTGCCTTACGAATATCGCGCCGGCGGCTTTCACAACGCGGTGCAATTCGCCGCCGGCTTGGAGCTCTTCCTGCTGCATCGATGACCCGTGGCGCGTGTTCTTCACCACCGATCACCCGAATGGCGCGCCGTTCACGACCTACCCCGAGATTTTTGCGCTGCTGATGGACAAGGATGTGCGAGCCGCAGTGGGCGTCCCGGCTGCCGGCGGAGGCGCTGGCGGTGACGACGCTGCCGTCGCTGACGCGCGAATACACTTTAAGCGAAATCGCGACGATGACGCGAGCTGCGCCCGCCAAGCTGCTCGGCCTGCCCGATCGTGGTCATCTTGGCGTGGGTGGGCGCGCCGACCTCGCGCTCTATCGCCCCGGCAAAGATATCGCGCAAATGTTCCGCGCCGCGGCTCGCGTCTATAAGGACGGCGAACTCGTGGTGCGCGACGGCGAAGTGACGCGCACCCGCTATGGCCGCGCACTGCATGTGGCGCCCGATGTCGAGGTCTCGATGCAGCGGCGGATGACGGAATATTACGACGAACGTTACGGTCTGCCCTCCGATTTCATGCGCGTGCCGGAGGGCGCGATCGGGCGGCGGGAACCCTTCGAGACTGTCGCATGCCGGAGCTGACAGCCAACGGAATCGCCATCGACGACACGTTCGCGGAAGCGTTCGACATGCGCGCGACCGCGATCGTGATCACCGCGCCAACCGAACGCTGGGCCGCGCAGGCGGCCACGACAATGACGGGTTTCGCAACCTCGGTGATCGCGTGCGGCTGCGAGGCGAGCGTCGAGAGCATTCTGTCGCCTCAACAAACGCCGGACGGACGGCCCGGCGTGCGCGTGCTCTTGTTCGCCGTCTCGACCGCTGAGCTGCAGAAGCAACTGCAAAACCGCGTTGGGCAATGCGTGCTCACGAGTCCGGGTTCGGCCTGCTACGCGGGATTGGACTCGGGCGACGACAAGCTCAAGCTCGGCGATGCCATTCGTTTCTTCGGCGACGGCTGGCAGATCGCCAAGCGGCTCGGCGCCCGCCGATACTGGCGCGTGCCGGTGATGGACGGAGAGTTCGTCTGCGAATTGACCACCTATCTCACCAAGAAAGCGGTCGGCGGCGGCAATCTCATCGTCATGGGCGAGAGCCCGGCGAAGACGCTCGCACGCGACCGAGGCGGCGGTGAAGGCGATGCGCGAGGTCCCGGATGTCATCATGCCGTTTCCGGGCGGCATCGCGCGGTCGGGGTCGAAGGTGGGCTCGAAATACAAGGGCGCGAGCGCTTCGACCAACGACCTTTATTGTCCGACCCTGAAGGGCGCGGTCGACAGCGCTCTTTCTCCCGAGATCGCCTCGGTGCTCGAAATCGTGATCGACGGCCTCACCAGCGAGGCTGTCGCCGAGGCGATGCGGGCGGGGCTTGCCGCGATCATCGAACTGGGCCCCGAGCGCGGCGCATTGCGGGTCGGCGCGGGCAATTACGGCGGCAAGCTCGGCCGGCACCACTATCATCTCAGGGATCTCCTCCCGTGAGTCCCTTGACCTTCTCGCTGCGCGAGGCGCCGGCTCAGCGTCTCGATCTGTCGCCGTTGATCGCGCAAAATCTTGCCGGCAGGACGGTCGCGGAGATCGAACGTATCGAACTGCAAACGACGCGCATGCGCGTGACGGTGGGAGACGTTTTCCGCATCCGCGAGGGCGATCCCAACACAATTCTCATCGAAGGCGGAGCTGAGCGTTTCGATCGCGTCGGCATGGGCATGTCCGCGGGCTCAATCCGCGTCGAAGGGGAAGTCGGCGTCGAAGCGGGTCGCCTGATGTCGGGCGGACAATTGACCATTCGCGGCAATGCGGGCCCGTTCGCCGGTTCCGGAATGAAGGGCGGAACGCTCGACATCGAGGGCGACGCGGGCGAGCGGCTTGGAGGCCCGTTGAGCGGCGAAACGGTCGGCATGAGCGGAGGCGTTTTGCATGTGCGCGGCGACGCTGGAGAACGAGCCGCAGACAGACTGAGACGCGGCTTCATTCTGATCGAAGGCCGCGCGGGCCCCTACGCCGGCAGCCGCATGATCGCGGGCACCTTGGCGATCGGGGACGAAGCCGGCGATCTGCCCGGTTATCTGATGGGCCGCGGCACGATTCTTCTTGGGCGAGGCGCGTCGCTTTTATCGCCGAGCTTCGGCGATTGCGGCGAACACGACCTTGTCGCAGCGCGGCTGCTGGCCAATTACATCGCCCAGGTCAGCGCGAAGCTCGCGAGCCTATTCCGCCAGCCGTTACGACGTCTCGCGGGCGACCTTGCCGCGCTCGGCAAGGGAGAGATTTTATTGCCGAACCCGTGAGTGCGTCCTGTGCAGCGGCTTGCGCTCGCCGATACGGGCGCTATCCTTAACTCATCGGGGGGACGACCTTGGAAGGAAATTGGCATGACCGCCGTCGTCCTATCGCCGGAGCCTGAGCGCGCGTGGTCCGCCGCGGATCGCGCGCCCCTCTTGCGCTGGCTGATCTTTACCGGCGCGACCGTTTTCGCCGCGATCCTGCTCTGGCGCTACGGCCTCCTTCGCTTGATGGTCGTCTCCGACCGCACGTATCTCTCATCGGTGATCGCCCTGATCTACGTGGGGGCGTCGCTGCACTGCCTGTGGCGAACGATCGTCATCTCGCGTGAAGGCGATGCCGGGCAGCGGGCAGCGGCCCGCATCGAGACGGGAGGCGCCGACATCGCCGCGCTCGACCCTTCGGCCGCGCTGCCCGCTGGCCTTATCGCCGACCACATCCGCGATCTTACTTTGAAAGCGCGCACCCAAGGGCGCGGGCGGCTCGATCAGACGCTGCTGCTCCGCTCGCTCGCGGATCGCCTGCGCGGCTCCAACGGCTTCGGCGCGTTCGCCAGCGACACGGTCATGAAGCTTGGCCTCCTGGGGACGATCATCGGCTTCATCATCATGCTGGCGCCGATCGCGGGGCTCGACGCGAGCGACAAGTCGATGATGAAATCGTCGATGGGGTTGATGAGCGACGGGATGGCGGTGGCGATGTACACGACGCTTGCCGGCCTCGTCGGCTCCATCCTGTTGAAGATCCAGTATTACATGCTCGACAATGCGACCGCGAAGGTGTTCTCGCGCGCGGTTACGCTGACCGAGACGCGGGTCGTTCCGGCCTTGGAGCGCGCCCACGATCTGGCCATGCGCGCATGATCGATGAGTTCGGTCTCTACCCGCGCGAGGACCCGTTCGATCCCTTCAGCGTGATGCTCTTCAAGGCGCTGCAGGTGGTTTCGTTTCTCTTTTTCCTCGCGCTCTTGGCGATCTCGCCTGAGGCCAAGGACGGCAAGATCGACTCGAAAGCCGAATTCATTGTCACCATGGATTGGCCGGACAACCATCCCGACGATCTTGATCTGTTCGTGCAGGATCCGGCGGGCAACATCGCATGGTATCGCCACCGCGAGGCTGGCTTTCTCGTGCTTGATCGCGACGACCGTGGGGGCGCCAACGACTTCATCGTGGTCAACGGCAAGAAGATCGCCTCGCCGATTCGCGAGGAGATCGTCACCATCCGCGGCATCGTTGCCGGCGAGTACACGGTCAACGTCAGCCATTTCGTGGCGACGACCAGCACGCCGGTGCCCGCTACAGTGAAAGTGCAAAAGCTTAATCCGACCGCGCAGGTGATTTTTGACGACACGGTCTTCGTCGATCACACCGGCGACGAGAAGACCGCCGTGCGGTTCACGCTCGACGCGGAAGGCAAGGTTACCGACGTGAATAGCCGGCCGAAGTCGCTGATGGAGACCTTTCGCAATGTGCGCCATAACGGCGCCGACCTTGACCCGAAAACCGGTTACGTGAAGCAGCTGTGAGCAAGCCTTACCGACGTCATCATCTGGCTGTCGATCGCCTATGCGCTTCTCGGCGTCCTTCTGCTCGTCGTCTGCGTCTTCGCCAGGATCCCCTGGCCGGTGAAGGCGGGCCTCATCGTGCTGACGAGCGCCTTTTACGTGGTCAGCTTTTTTGCGACGCGCGGCCTGCTCGGCTGGTCGTCAACCGATCCTCTGCCGCCGAAATTCAAGCTCCTGAGCGCCCGGATCGTTGAACCGCACTCGCTCGAAGGCGATCCCGGGCGCGATCCATCTGTGGGTCGAGGCGCTCGACGACGACAACTTCCCGAGCGGCGTGCCGCGCGCCTATCGGCTGCCCTATGACGGCCATCTGGCCGAGAGGACAGAGGCCGCGATCCGGGCGAGCGCCGACGGCAAGCCGCAAGGCGGTCGCACAGCGGACTTCGGCAACGGCGAAGGCGGGAACGGCGGAAGCGACCGCGCGCGAGGTCACGCCGTCGACGATCACCACGACAGGCGGCGGCGATCCGTCTTCCGGCGGTCCGTCGACCCTCAGTCCGCGCATGGCGAGAACCAGACGATCAATTTTGCGCCGCTCGCGCCGCCACGCATGCCTCCCAAAGACGCGCAATAACGGGGCCGCGTAAGCCCAACCCCGACTCGCCCGGTCGCGTTCACTCTTTGGAGGCGCGGTCGAGATGGGTCGCCTTAGCGAGATAAGGGACGCTCGCGCTGTCGATACGCGCGGAATCGACATCCAGGCCCGACGTGTCGGCGTCTCGAAGAAGGGCGCCGCGCAGGTCCGCGCCGCTTGCGTCGGCCTCGCGCAATGTCGCCCCGGCGAGATTGGCGCCGGAAAGCTTGGCGAAACGCAAGTCGGCGCGGGCGAGATTGGCGCGTGAGAAATCGGCGCGGCTGAGATCCGCGGATTTGAACGTCGCGCGCATGAGGCCCATCGACTGGTTCTTTTCGTCCGCGCTGCAATCGGCGTCCTGGAATCGGGCGCCCACAAGACGTGCGCCCGTCAGGTCGGCGGTCACGCGCGCGCCGGTGAGATTGGCGCCATCGAGACGTGCGCCCGCCATCTGCGTCGCGAACAGGCTCGCCTTGACGAGGCTGGCTCCAGTGAGATCGACGTCAAGCGCCCACGCTTGGTCCAGCGTCGCCCCGTCGAGCTTGGCGTGCGAAAGGTTCGCGTGGTTGAGCCGCGCTGCGCGAAAATTCGCGCCGGAAAAGTCGAGGCCGGAAAGATCGAGGCCGGAAAGGCGCTTGCCGGCGAAATCGGCCCCATGCCCGCCGCGCGCCGCCTTGAGCGCCGCTTCCACCTGGGCACGTGTCATCTCGGCCGTCGTCATGTCCGGCGAGGTCAGGTCGAGACCGCGCATCTGGTCCTGCGCGGCGGCGGTAAAACCGGCGGCGATCGCGAGCGCAAGTGCGAGGAAGCCGGTCGTCAAGCGCATGGCGAGCCCTCCTTGCGGCGCGCCGCGACAAGCTCAACACCGTCTGCCGTCACGCGGTGTTGATCAGATCTTCTCGTCGCCAGGGAAGGCGCATCGCCACCGCGTGACGCGCGTCGACGGATGTTGGTCAACCCACTGAGCGATATAGGGCGGCGCCTGCATCATGCACTGCATCAGCGACTTTTCCGAAGCGAACTGCAGCCGCTGCTCGTCGCACAGCCCCGGCGCATTGAGCGCGCACACCGTCAGAATCAGCTCAATCATCGCGCACCCGTCTTCAAGCGGAACCTCAGCGCCCCTCCATCGGGCGACTGTGGCATTTTGATCGGACGGCCGCAACGTTGAGACTGGACCGGCGTTGCAAGCACTCACGTCAAGATGGGCCCAAAATCGCCCGAGCCTTCGCCGCGTAATCTGTCGCCTACGGCGCTTGGCAAAGCGTGCAAAGTTTCGCAAAGTTGCGACGAATTCGGTTGAGCTGTGAGCGGCGAATGAATCGGGCAGAAGAGGCGCGCGTTTGAAAGGCGTTCAGGTCACGACGACGGCGCGACTGCATCTGGGTTTTCTCGATCTTGCAGGAGATCTTGGCCGCCGGTTTGGATCGATCGGCCTCGCCATCGACGCGTTCGAAACCCGCGTTGAACTTCGCGAAGCGGCGAGCTTTGAAGTTTTGGGCGAGGAGCGCGAGCGGGGCGCGCGGATCGCGCGCCGCATCGCCGAAGGCCTTGGCCTCGATACCCAAAAGAAGCTCATCATCTCAAACGCCATTCCCGCACACGCCGGACTCGGCTCCGGCACTCAGTTGGCGCTGGCGATCGCGACGGCGTTTCGCCGGTTGGCCGGATTGCCGCTCGACGCGCGCGAGGATGCGCGCCTGCTCGATCGCGGCGCGCGTTCGGGCGTGGGTGTCGCCTTGTTCGAGCGCGGCGGCTTGGCCGTTGACGCTGGCAGGGGCAAGAACACCGAGGTTCCGCCGGTGGTCGCATGGGCGAACTTCCCGAGGGATTGGCGCATCCTTCTGATCTTGGACCCGCGCGTCGAGGGCGCCCATGGCGAAGAGGAAAGGCGGGCGTTCGCCGGGTTGCCGCGTTTCCCAGCCGACGCGGCGAGCGAAATCTGCCGCTGCACGCTCATGCAAATTCTGCCCGGCGCCGCCGAAATGGATATCGAGGCTTTCGGCGACGGCGTCGCCAGGATTTAGGAAATCCTTGGCGACCATTTCGGCCCTGTCCAGGGCGGCGCCCGTTTCGTCAGCGCGCCGGTGGGCCGGGTCGCCGCGCGATTGAAGGCTCTCGGGGCGCGCGGGATTGGCCAGAGCTCCTGGGGACCGACAGGTTTCGCCTTTGCATCCGACCCCGACCATGCGCAATTCCTTGCTCAGCGCGCTTGCGTCGATCGCGAACCGGGGGTTGAGATCAGGATCTGCGGCGCGCGCGATCACGGCGCCGAGATCCGCGAAGAAGAAGACGTTTCAGTCCGGTGATCACTCGGGAGGAACAATGGCCAAGAACATCCTGCACATGATGACCCCGCTTGCGCACATGAGTCCCTTCGACGTCAACATGGCGCTCGACGCCGGCTATGACGCGACGGCGTCGTACACCAACGTTTCGCTCGGCGAGATAACAGACCTGATCCAGGACGCCATGTTCTCGCGTTCGCCGCGCGACGCGGTGCGGACGGGCGTCTTCATTGGCGGCAAGGACGCGCTTCTCGCCCTCGACATGCTCGACGCCGCCGGCAAGGCGCTGTTCAAGCCGTTCGAGATTTCGCTTTTCGCCGACCCTGCCGGCTCGTTCACGACCGCCGCCGCAATGATCGCCGTTGTGGAAAAGACGCTGAAGGAGAAGAAGGACCGCGCGCTTCGCGGCGCCGCCGTCTCGGTCTTCGGAGCGACCGGCGTGGTGGGAACCGCATCGGCCGTCATCGCCGCGCTCGAGGGCGCATCCGTCACCTTGGTCGCGCGAGACGCGATCAGATCGCACGACTCGCCACGCCGCGGAGATCAATCGCAGGTTTGGCGTCAACCTTGCCGTCGCTGACGGTTCGACGCCTCAGAGCAGGGCCGCGATCCTCACGGGCGCGGAGGTCGTGCTCGCCGCGGCCAAAGCGGGCGTGCGCGTGCTCGACGCCGGCGAGATTGCCGGCGCGAGAAATTGCTGATCGCTGCCGACGTCAACGCTGTGCCGCCGTCCGGCATCGAAGGCGTGGATGCGCACGCTAACGGAACCCCGCTCGGCGAGCGCGGCGCGCTTGGGATCGGCGCGCTCGCGATTGGCAACGTCAAGTATCGAACCGAATCAGGGCTGTTCAAGCAGATGACCGAGAGCAAGACCCCATTGCGCCTCGACTTCCGTCAGGCGTTCGAACTCGCCCGCACGCTCGCGTGAGAATCTTGCAGGCTTCCGGTCGCTTCAGGCGCCTCGGTCGACGACGCCGACCGGCCGCACGTCCGCCGAGCCCGAGGCGCGCTCGCGACGGATTTCGACCCCGACCGCACCGTCGATCACGTCGAGCTTGCGGATGTTGACGCGAACGCTGCGCACTCGCGCATGCTGCAAGAGGACCGCAGCGACCTCTTCCGCGAGCGTCTCGACAAAATCGACATGGCCGCGCCCCACGATCAGGCGAATGGCGTCCAGAATGATGTCGTAGGAAAAAATCGAGCGCATATCGTCGGCATGCGCACCGGCGCGGCGCACGAGAGCCTCGACGTCGAAGACGACGCGCTGACGGATGGAACGCTCGAAATCATAGGCGCCGATCGCGGCGGAAACGACGAAGTCATGCACGAACACACGGTCGAGTTCGCCTTCCTGGTCGCGTCCCCCAATAAGACCGCGCGCCAGCAACCGCCAATCGATTTTCGGCGAGGCGTCCGGCTCCCGTCTCTCGCGCGGGATCAGGTCGCGGATGAGAACGACCGCGGTCGGATCGATCGCCCCTCGCCGATCGCGGGCATGACAAAGCGCGCCCCGAAATCCAAGGACATCTGGACGCACCAGCAACAGCCTCGGGACGTCAGGCGGTTCAAGCGACCCCGCCAGGCCGCTCATCAACTTGAGCGCGCGGCATTGCGTGCAAAATTCGCTAAGTTGCACGACCTCGAGATGCGCGACGAGCCGGCCACGTGTCTTGTCGCGGGTGTCGAGCATCGCGCCCTTGAAGCCCAGCTTCTCGAGCTTAGGGAGGAGGGCGAAATCTGGCTTTTCGTCGGCGAACATCATGCCGATAAGGGCGACCTCGCGCGCGAGCTTGCCCAAAGAATTGCCGAGACGATCGACCGTAGACGCATCCACGGCAAGCTTGACGTAGTCTATGCCCATCGCGGCCAGCGCACGCGCGCTTTCGAGCAACGCTCCTTCATCGTAAGGCGGATCGCCAAGGGCCGCGCTCGTTTCGCTTCGTCCCGCGACAGCGGCGATCGCCTGGCGCGCAACATCGAGCGTTACGGCTCCGAGCGCGCCTCGCCGCGCATCCTTCAGATCGATGATGTCGGCGCCGAGTTGCACGACAGCGCCGGCCTCGACGTCGTCGGCGACACTGGCGAGCATGCGCGTCATCGCGTCCTATTCTCTGCGGTCGCTAAAAGTCCATCGGCCCGGGCGGTCGCCGAGGCAGAACGGCGCCAAGAGCGACGCAACCGTGAACTTTAGCGGCTTGATCGGCCGCACGCCCAATCTTATTATTGCGCTCGAGAGGAAACGCAAATGCATCCTGCGGCGCGCGTCGTTCTCACGATTGCGACGGTGGTCCTGCTCACGCCGCAGGCGTTCGCTGAATATAAGGGAAAGATCGATCCGGACTGGCCCTGCCAGCAGATCAAGACGCCCACTTTTTCGCTCGCCTCCGTCTGGGCCGGCCCTCAGCTGGATCTGGACTCTCAGAGCTGGAACAACGAAAGCGACGTCGCGGATCTGAAGGCGCAAATGGCGCAACGGCGCGTTCCCATCGCTGACGTGGAGACCGCGATCACCGACTTCAAAGCGAAGGCCGGCCCCGACGCGAACGCCAAGCTTCTGCGCGCCTTCGCCGCGGCGTTCACGGACTTGTCGCAGCAACGCTCCCAGATCGTCACCGGCCTGGATCGAATTGGCCGCAAGCAGAAGGCTTTGGCTGATCGCATCCGCGCGGAGAACGAAGCCGTCCAAAGATCTTCGGACCAGAATCATGACGGCCAAACGCCGCCCGGCGCGGACAATCAAGAGCGGCTGCTATGGGACCTTCGCGTCTTCGACGATCGCCGTCAGACTGTCACTTACGTCTGCGAGACGCCGACGCTGATTGAACAGCGCATCGGGGAGATCGCGCGCGCGGTGCAAAAGGCTCTGTAACCCGATCGGCGTTTAGGTGTGCTCGCCTCCTCATGTCTCAAGGCGCCCCGCTTTAGCGGGCCTCAGGACGACGCGGAGGTCGCGCGCACAAATTTGAGCGCGGGTGGCGGTCCCAAGCTCAGGCGCCAGCCGTCAGGGCGCGATCGGCTTATCGTTCTCGTCGAGCAATGGGACGCCATAGGAGCGCAAGATCGCTTGAATTTCGTCCTGGTTCTCGGAGATCACCTTATTGAGCGCGCGCTTCCAGTTCTGATCGGAATGCCGCACCCCCATGACGATCCGAAAAACCATCTGGGGGCCGCCTTGCTCTTTCACCAGGGGAACGACCGAGGTCGGGGTCTTAGCCTTCGTCGCGTAATAGCCGGCGATCGGACCCCAGAGCAGCGCAACGTCGATCTCGCCGTGCTCCAGGTCGTCCATCATTTCGTGGGTCGGCGAATTGTATCGCGTGTCGACGACCAGCGCATAGGATTTGATTCGGCCGAGCAATCCGTTTTCCGCCAGGAAGGTCGCCGGCGGCGTGCCCGCGACAATGCCGATTCTCGCCGTTTTGAGACGCGGATCACTGAGCGACTCCATCCCCTTCAGGGGGCCATCCTGGCGATACGCGGCGGCGTAGCTCGTTCGGTAGTAGGGGTTGGTCGGCTGAACGATGTCGACGCCTTGAGCGATTCCCAACACCACGTCACAACGATGAGCGTTCAGGGTGTTGCGGATGAAGCCCGTCGCGTCGGGATAGAACGTGTAGGCGACCGACTTGTCGAGTTTGTGAGCGAGAAGTTCGGCGATCTTGTTTTCGAAGCCCTCGCCGGCTTCGTTGGAGAATGGAAGATCGCGCGGGTCGGCGCAGGCCCGGAAGACGTGCGGGTCGACCAGCTCGATCGCGCCTTCTGCATCCTGCGCGCCAGCGCCGCCGGGAAGGGCGACTCCAACCAGCGCGAGAATTACGACCGCAATCGACTTTGTCGCACTCGCCATTGCCTCACTCACCCATGCATTTCGTTTCTGCGTCCGCGAACCCGGGCGGCTTCGGTTCATGTTTGTCGGGCCGTCCGCGCGGGATCGCGTTCTGAGAACGCGCGCGTAGATAGATATAGATGTCGTTGAGATAGCACATCACGTTTTTGTTCTCGGCAAAGGCCGGCATGACCCTTTCCTGGCCGGCCCCAAGATCCTGCTTGCCGCCCGTTACGATTCCGAAAAATTCGGCGTAGCCGATCGTTTTGAGCGAGTCCGCGAGCGCTGGCCCAAATGAGGAGCCCGCCCCATCGGGGCCGTGGCAGACAAAGCATATTGAATTATACCGTCGAAAACCGGAGAAGGTGAACCAGTCGACCGTTCCGTCCGCGGCCACTTTAAAGGTCGGATCGCCGTTCTTGTCGCGCCACATGCCGGTATCGTCGTCCTGCTTCACTGCGATCGGATCTCCGGGCGGATCGGCGCGGGCGACGAGCGGCGCAGCCAAGGCGAGCGCGAGCGCGAGCCCGAGCGTAAGTCTGAAAGTCGTCACGTTGGCTTCTCAAGAGGTCAGAATCAAAGAAAGGGCTCGGCGCGCGTTTTGTTCCACGCGCCGAGCCCCGTTATTTCCGTGGACTCAGTCGATCCCTCAATCGGTCGGGAGAGCGAACACAGTGAGCGTGCCGCCGAGTGAGGTGTAGTTCGACAAGGCCGCATAACCGCCGACGGCGCCCAGACCGTCCTGCGGCTTGGTCAAGCCGGCCGCGAGGCCGATGCCCGCCCAGCCGCCGACGCCGGACAAGATCGCCACATACTGGCGACCGCCGTGCTCGTAGGTCATGACGTTGCCGATGATGCCCGACGGAGTCTTGAACTTGTAGAGTTCTTTGCCCGTCTTGGCGTCCACCGCCTTCAGGTAACCTTCGAGCGTCCCGTAGAAGACGACGCCGCCCGCGGTCGCCAAAGCGCCGGACCATACCGAGAACTGCTCCGGATCCGACCAGACGATCTTACCCGTCTTGCCATCCCAAGCGATGAAGTTGCCCATGTTGCTCTCGCCCGCGGGCGGATACATCGACAACGTGGCTCCGACGTAGGGCTGACCCGCGGTGTAGCTCACCTTGAACGGCTCGTAATCCATGCAGACGTGGTTGGTCGGCACGTAGAAGAGCTCGGTCTGCGGCGAATAAGCCGCAGGCTGTTCATCCTTGGAGCCCAACGCCGCCGGGCAGATGCCCTTGGAGTTGACGTCTTCGCCATTGGCCTCGGTCGACATCGCCTTGACGCGGATCGGCTTTCCATAGTCCGGCGAAGCCTTGTCCATGTTGATGCCGGTGGCCCAGTTGACCTTCGGGTCGAACTTGTTGGCAACCAGCAACTCGCCGGTGACGCGATCGAGCGTGTAGCCGAAGCCGTTCCGATCGAAATGCGTCAAGAGCTTTCGGTCCGCGCCATCGATCTTTTGATCGGTGAGGATCATCTCGTTGACGCCGTCAAAGTCCCATTCGTCGTGGGGCGTCATCTGGTAGATCCATTTGACGGCGCCGGTGTCGACGTCACGCGCCCAGATGGACATCGACCACTTGTTGTCGCCAGGTCGCTGTTTCGGATTCCAGGTCGAAGGATTACCCGAGCCGTAATAGATCAGATTGAGGGCGGGATCATAAGAATACCAGCCCCAGGTCGTCCCGCCGCCGATCTTCCATTGATCGCCCTGCCAGGTGCTGGTGCTGGAATCCTTGCCGACCGGCTTGCCGAGGGCGGTCGTCTTTTCCGGATCGATCAGCGTGTCGGAATCGGGACCCATGGAATAGCCGCGCCAGGCGAGCTTGCCGTCCTTGATGTTATAGGCGCTCATCCAGCCGCGGACGCCGAACTCGCCGCCGGACACGCCGATGAAGACCTTGTCCTTGAAAACATGCGGCGCATCGGTGCCGGTCTGGCCCTTGGAGGCATCGCCGTCCTTCACCGACCACACGACCGCACCGGTCTTTGCGTCGAGCGCGACGAGAGTTGTGTCCGCCTGATGAAGGAAGATCTTGCCGTCGGCATAGGCTAAGCCGCGGTTGACCGTGTCGCAGCACATCACAGGAATGACGTTTGGATCCTGCTTCGGCTCGTACTTCCAGAGGATCTTGCCATCGTTGTTAAGGTCGAGCGCAAAGACAGTGTTGGGGAACGGCGCGTGCAAAAACATGGTGTCGCCGATGACAAGCGGCGACCCTTCATGTCCCCGTAAGACTCCGGTCGAGAAAGTCCACGCTGGCGCGATCTTGTGGACGTTGTCGGTGTTGATCTGCTTGAGTTCTGAATAGCGCGTATTGGCAAAGTTTTGGGTGGGCATAACCCACTGGTTCGGGTCCGCAGACAGCTTCGCCAATTCGTCGTTCGCTACAGCATATCCGGCCGTAAACAGGGCCGCGGCGCCGAAGCAGCTTGCAAGTAGGATTTTGCGCATTGTTTCCTCCCGGTTAGACTTATAGCAAAGCGCTACGCGACCCATCACAGGCCAAAGCGCTTTTTAGCGACCGTCTCATGGGAAGGTGTCGACAGCGTGTCACGACAGGGCGAAACGAGCAAATATACCCGCGGGGATTCGCCTTGTCTCCGAAAAGCGCGCCAGGGCTCCCGTTCCCCAACGCTCGTGCAGCCGAAACCAACGGGAGGATATCCCGATCGAATTTCGAGCGCAAGGGGCAACCCACCCTTGGTCACGATAACGTCATTGCCATAAATGTGGGGGTAATTGGTCCCGTTCGTTACGCGCCCGAGCTGTCAGAAACAGCGTATTTCGCCTTCCGCCTGAGCGCGCCGCAGCCGGGCGAGCGCGTCGCGCGCGATTGCGGTTCCGCGGAACATGGAGCCGATTTGTCCGGTCTGTTGGTTCATCGACGCGACCGTCGCCGCAGTCACGTAGGCGTCATAGGGAAGCAGCGAAGCGATAATATCGATCGAACACGAGCATTGGTCGAGCGCCTCGCGCGTGTCGCCATTGGTCTTCATGCAGGCGAAGACATAATCGGCGCGAGCGGATGTCGGATAGTCATTGGCAGCCGCGGACCCGGCGGCCGCTTCCGCAGCGCTCGCGAGATGAACGCCCGCAAACATCAATAACCCCACGCTCGTCAAGCGCATCATCGGTTCTCTC
Source organism: uncultured Alphaproteobacteria bacterium (assembly GCA_963702825.1). Taxonomy (GTDB): domain Bacteria; phylum Pseudomonadota; class Alphaproteobacteria; order Rhizobiales; family Beijerinckiaceae; genus Roseiarcus. Next base: position 37,672 of record CAVPEE010000062.1, on the reverse strand, counting down.
GGCGCCCCTTGATTGACCTACAACGACTCCGCACTTGACGGAAGCGCTTCCCGATTTGCGCCCAACAAGGCGACCGCGACCGCAGGCGCGCAATGCGAGGCTTCCGCGGGAGCCGAGATGAGCGAAGAAAATCCGAGACAGGGCCGCCGCAGACGGCGCGCTGCTTCCGCCGCGAGGCCTTCCCCGACGCCCGCCGCAACCACCGGCGCCGCGGCCGCGACATCGTTGCGGGACAGGCGGAGGAACGTCGCGTCGGTAATCTGACGTATTTGCGTTTCCGCGAACCAGGCGGCGAGTCCAGTCCATTCCAAATCTGAGCCTTCGTCGGCCTCGCGTCCGATCATCCGGGCCAGGCGCGCCCGCGAAGCCTCGACGGTCTTCTCGCGTCCGTCAGCGGTTGACATTTTATCCGCGCCGTCGGGCAGGTCGCCGAGAATCCGATGAACGTCGGCGCTGCTGGCGAAATATTCGTTCATCAGCGGAGTCCAGGCGCCGCGAAACGGCGCCCTAGAGGCTAATGACATAACGAAGCTGCGCGTCATTCCGGTGTAGATCAACTCACCCGCGGCGAGCCGCTCCGCGTCGGTGTAGCCGACGGCCGCGACCTGACCGCCGACGATCGGGATGATGTCAGTTGTCGTCGAGCCGATGTCGATGAACAGCGCGTCTGGAAGCTTGAGCGCGAGGAGCGCGGCGCTTGCGTGCCAATTGGCCGAGGCGATGTCGACGGCGTGGGAAGCGGCTTCGCCAAGCTCGACGAACCCGGCCCGGCCGGCGTAGAGGCTCGGGGCTGCAGGGGAGAGATGATTGGCCGCGATTGCAGCCAGACCCGCGACGCCCTCTCGGCGCGAGGGAAAGGCGTCGCAAAGCTCGCCCGTCATGGTGATCACGTGACGATCGGCGTGGCCCAGTTGAGCGTTAAGCGCATCGAACGCGGCGTGCAGGCTGTCGAGTCCCAGCCAAAGCGGCGTCGCCGCCTGGACCACCGCTTCGACGCGCCCGTGCTTCACGCGAGCGGCTTTCAGATGCGCGCCCCCGATGTCCCAACCGATGACGACGCTCACCATGCCCCCAATTGTCTAAGACGACGCTCAATCCTACCAGAATGTCGGGCAAGCGCCTCGTTGCTCGACAGGATGTCGGCTCGACTCCTAAAATAGCGTCGAAACTGCGATTGATTGAGAGGGATTCTGGTCCAAGGCATAAAACCGGTCGGCGTTCGTTCCCCGCGCTCACGTCTCGCCATCGTGAAGTTGGGCGGCAGCCACGCGACAGGTCCGCATCTCAAGGACTGGCTTACGGCGATCGCGGCCGAAGCTGGGTCGATCGCCATTGTGCCGGGCGGCGGCCCCTTCGCCGACGCGGTGCGGACAGCTCAGGTCTCGATCGGTTATGACGACCGCGCCGCGCACGCCATGGCGCTGATGGCGATGGCGCAGTTCGGTCGCGCGCTCGCGAGCCTCAATCCCGCCTTGCGGCTGACCGCGTCGCGCTCCGCGATTTTGCATGCGCTCGAAGACGGCAAGGTTCCCGTCTGGTCGCCGGAGCCGATGGCGAGCGCGGCCGCACTGCCGGAAACCTGGGACCTGACCTCCGACAGCCTCGCCGCCTGGCTGGCGGGCGCCCTCGGCGCCGGCCGTCTGCTGCTGGTCAAGCATGGCCGTTTCGAAGGCGCGGCCATCGATGCTCATGATCTCGTCGCTCGTGGCGTCGTCGATCCGTTGTTCCCGCGCTATCTAAAGGAGAGCGGGGCTCAGGCTTGGCTCGCTGGGCCAACCGACAGCGCAAGGCTCGAGCGAAGGGTTGCGGGGAGGAATATTTCCTGAAATCGTAGTAGCGACCTCAATTCGACCGCCGGCAGCACAATGACGAAACGCCAAACGCCGCGCTGGGGATGGGCGCTCACGGGATCCGGTCATTTCCTGAAGGAAAGCCTGGCTCTGATCCATGAGCTCGAACATGTCGACCTCTTTCTTAGCAAAGCGGGTTCCGAAGTCCTGCGCATGTACAAGCAGGACCTCGACCTGCCGCGCTCTGTGCGCATTTATCGCGACACGTCGGCGAGTTCGGTCACCGTCGGACAATTCTACTACGGGATCTATCATACGTTGATCGTCGCTCCCGCAACTTCGAACGCGGTCGCTAAATTCGTCTACGGGATCTCCGACGAGTTCATCACCAACGTCTTCGCTCAGGCAGGAAAATGCCGCGTCCCAACCATCGTCTTCGCCTGCGACACGGCGCCTGAGCTCGAGACGGAAGCGCCGAAGGGAATGGTGAAAGTCTACCCGCGCGCGATTGATTTGGAGAACCGTGAGCGCCTGGGACGTTTTGCCGGCGTGACGACGGTCGACTCGATTGTCGAGCTTCAAGAAGCCATCGCGCAGCGCCGAAGCAAAGTCGCGGCATGAGTGAGCGCGTCCTGTTCTTGACCGGCCGCCTCGCTGAGAAGCGTCTCGAAAAAGTGTTGCAGGAGATGGCGCCGACGCCGTTCGACTGGTCCATCTTCAACGTGGGCGTAAAGGTTGCGGCGCTGATGACCGAGCCCATCCTCATGCGCAGGCTGCCGCGCCCGATTAACGCTGACCGCGTGGTCGTCCCGGGGCGTTGCCGCGCTGACCTGACGCGCTTGGCTCAGGAATTTGGCGTCCCGTTCCAGCGCGGCCCCGATGAATTGAAAGACCTGCCAGTGTTTCTCGGCAGGACCGGAGCGGCGCTCGATTTGTCGCGCCACGCGCTCAGAATCTTCGCCGAGATCGTCGATGCGTCACAGCTGAGCCTCGAGGCAATTCTCGCGCGCGCCGAACTCTTGCGCATCGAGGGCGCCGACGTCATCGATCTCGGGTGCCTGCCGGATACCCCATTCCCCCATCTCGAGGACGCCGTGCGAGAATTGAAGGCGAGGGGATTGGCCGTCAGCGTCGATTCTGCTGACCCAGACGAACTGCGTCGCGGCGGCGCCGCCGGCGCGGATTATCTCCTCAGCCTCACCGAGCGTAATCTCGCTATCGCCGAAGAGACGGGCGCGCGACCGGTGCTGATTCCGGCCCAGCACGGAGATCTTGATTCGCTTTATCGCGCCGCTGAAGACGCGCAGAAGCGAGGCCTGGGCGCTATCCTTGATCCCGTTATCGATCCCATCCACTTCGGCTTTGCCGAGTCGCTCGCGCGCTATCGCGAAGTGCGCGCGCGTCTGCCGGATGCGGAAATGCTGATGGGCACTGGGAACCTGACGGAATTGACCGACGCCGATTCCGTAGGCGTCACGGCATTGCTGCTCGGAATCTGTTCGGAGCTCGGTATCGCCAACGTGCTCACCGTCCATGTCAGCCCGCACACGCGCCGAACGATTCAAGAGCATGACGCGGCGCGCCGCATCATGTACGCCGCAGCGACGGACCATAGCCTGCCGAGAGGCTACGGGCGGGCGTTGTTGCAGGTCCACGACCAGAAGCCATTTCCCTACACGAGTGAAGAGATCGCTGAAATTTCGGCGCAAGTGAAGGACGACAACTACCGGATAGAGGCGGCCGAGGATGGAATTCACGTCTACAACCGCGCCGGCCATTTTGTCGCTGAGGATGCGTTTGCCTTGTTCGATAAGCTCGGAGTCGAAACGGACGGCGCTCACGCCTTCTATCTTGGGTCCGAGCTGACCAAGGCGGAAATCGCTTTTCAGCTTGGCAAACGTTATGCTCAGGACGAGCCGCTCGATTGGGGCTGCGCGGTCGATCGCCGCAACGAGGACAGGACGAGGCTTAGCGAAGCTGGCCACACGCTGCGCTCGCGCGCGGCGAACGAGTGACCTCATGCCGTTGATCCGCGAGGCCGTCGTGACCACGGTCAATGCGCGCGGCGAGCCCCATATCGCGCCTCTAGGGCTGATCGCCGAGGGCGAGCAATGGATTCTGGCGCCGTTTCACCCCTCAACGACGCTCGACAATCTGCGTCAGGCGCCGTTCGCCGTCGCCAACTTTACCGACGACGTGCGCGTCTTCGCCGGATGCCTCACCGGGCGCCGCAACTGGCCGCTGACGCCCGCCACGTTTGTTGCGGCGCCGCGCTTGGCGGCGACGTTGTCGCATCTCGAACTCGTTGTCGTCGAGGTGCGCGAACATGAGCTCAGGCCTCGTTTCGTGTGCCGCGTCGCGCATCACGCCTCGCACGCGCCCTTCCAAGGCTTCAATCGCGCGCAAGCGGCGGTGATCGAGGGCGCGGTGCTGGTGAGCCGCCTTCATCTCTTGCCCCGAGCAGAAGTTGAGGCCGAACTGGCCCGTCTCGAGATCGCCGTCGGCAAGACAGCCGGACCGGCGGAGGCTGAGGCCTGGACCTGGCTCAAGGACAAAGCGGCGCAGGTCTTCGCCGCCGACGCGGAGCACTAGGCGAGGCGTCCGCCCCGCGACGGGACAATCCAGAGCCAGAACCATCATTTGGCAAAATCAGAACTTCATGCTATAACGTTGATCGTGCTCCGACAGCGCGACCGCGCGTTCTCTCGAGGAGAAGGATGGCGAGATGCGAGGACGTGTGTGGCTGACGCAACCTGAGACGCGAGTTGAAAACCGGAGGGTGAATTTTTTTATTGCGACTCGGCCGTAACCCATTGAAAAAGCTCAATCCGAAAAAATAAACGTTAGCAAATGCAAGCAAATTTACTAACGTTTATGCTATTAGCGCGCGTTTACTTGCTTTTATTTTCATGAGGCTCGACCGGAAGTTGTACCCCGACGCCCAGTTCGGCCAGGTTTAGCGACACGGGCCGCGGCTTCCCTTGCGGGGGCGAGGCGACCCTTCCTTTCACCAGGCCTCGGAGGCCGCGTTGCAGGTTATCCCAGTCATTGACCTCTTGCATGGCCAGGTCGTCCGCGCGCGGAGCGGCGATCGGGCGTCTTATCGGCCGCTCGAATCGCCGCTTTCGCGAACCAGCGACCCGATCGATGTCGTTCGTGGCCTGTTGTCGGTCTACCCCTTTCCTACCCTTTATGTCGCCGATCTCGACGCGATCCAACGGAACGGCGACAACGTCCGGACGCTGCGCCGCATCCGCGAAGAGTTTCCAGCGTTGCAAATGTGGGTTGACAACGGCGCGGCCGACGCTGGCGCAATCGAGGCTCTCGTCGGCGCCGATCTTGGGGCGCCCGTCATTGGCAGCGAATCCCAGCATGATGGCGCGCTGATCGCACAGCATCGGGGCTCACCACGCGTCGTGCTCTCGCTCGATTTCCGCGGCGATGCGTTTCAAGGCCCGCAGGGCATCTTGGCCGAACCCGCGCTTTGGCCGCAGCGGGTCATTGTCATGACTCTCGCTCGGGTCGGCAGCGGCGCAGGCCCCGATCTCGGGCGGCTCGGCTCGATCCGGTCAATCGCCTACGGGCGCGAAATCTATGCCGCGGGAGGCGTCCGCAACGCGGACGATCTCCGGACGCTCAAACAAGCAGACGTGTCCGGCGCGCTGATCGCAACCGCGCTGCACGAGCGGCAGATTGATCGGTCCGATCTCGAGGCGATGTAAAACGCCCGGCGGCGATCAGATCTTCTTGCCGTCGGGACCGAACTGTTTGAGGTAAGCGATGACATTGGCGATGTCGTCGTCGGATTTCAGGCCAGGAAAGACCATCTTGGTTCCAGGAACCTTCGCTTTCGGATCTCTGAGGTATTCCTTGAGAGTCGCCTCATCCCAGGTGATGCCTGAGTTCTTGTTGGCGTCGGAATAGTGGTAATCGGGATACGAGCCAGCCTTGCGGCCGACGACGCCGCTAAGCACCGGACCGACCATGTTTTTGGCGCCCTCGCCGATCTGATGACAGATCTTGCACTTGGCGAAGACTTTCTCCCCAGCTGCGGCGTCCTGCGCCATCGCCACGCCCATCGAAGCAAGGAGCGCCGCCCCCGCAAGCGAAAAACTCAACAACTTCACATTGTCCTCCCGGATCTCACCATCCCGAGCCGGCCCCACTGCGAAGCGAGCCGTCGCGAGGATCGTGATTTAGCAATCGTCGCCGCTCCAGGGATAGGGGTGTCCGTTTGTGAACGACCGCTCAGGTCCTTGAGTTCCTTGAGCACGTTTTCCGTAATTCCGCACGGCTTTCGTCGGCGCCCTGATCGACGGTTCAAAGCACGTGACGAAGCCGGCGCGCGATGCTACGTATGCCCCGGTGGGACCGGAATGGCCCACGAGGAGAGAAACTCAAGGAGTTGGATCCATGGCTTGGAATGTGCCTGTGGTTGTCGAGGTTTGCGCTGGCATGGAAGTCACGGCGTATCTGTCGGCGGAGATGTAACAATCGGCCGGCCTGCCCGCCTTTATAAGGCGGACGAACGTGGAGCGAAGGCCGCCAAGCAAGCTACAGAGCCGGTGCGCGGGCCAATCTCCATAGCGTCGAGTCTAGCTATCCCCGGTACTTTCCCGGGTGATGAACGCCTCGACGAGCCGCTCGAGCAGGCGCCGTCGAATTCTCACTAAACCTACCTACGGATGAGGCCGGGGGCCGCGGGGGCTTCTCGCCCGGAGGAAGTGTCTAACCATCGCCTGCCTCGAAACGGTGCTGACGCTAGGGTTAGCCTCTGCAAGCCGCTTCGATGAAAAGGACTCGCCCCGCGGAATGTTCACGTCTCAAGCAACGCTTAATCGATCGTTCCGCGTTTCCTCTGGCTTGCATGAATTGAAGGCGCTCTGCGCCCTTTTCGTTGTCGCTTTCGCTCTATGCGCGGCGCTCAGCCAGTCCGCAGCCGCAGACCCCCTCGCGGTCAAAGTCGGCGTCATCCGCGAGGCGCATCCGCGCGACACGGTCTCTATCCTTGATATCCCTCCCGCGGACGACTTTGTCGCCGGCGCGCGCATGGCGATGGACGACAACAACACCACCGGGCGCTTTCTCGACCAATCCTTCTCCGTTGTCGACGCGAAGCTCACGCCCGGCGAGGATGCGCTTGCGGCGCTGAAGGGCATGCTCGAGGATGGCGTGCGGCTTTTCATCGTCGACCTCCCCCCTGCGGAAGTTCTCGCCGTCGCCGACGCCGCGCGCGCCTCTGGCGCACTCGTCTTCAATGCCGGCGCGCCCGACGATCGTCTGCGCGAGGAGGACTGCCGCGCCAATGTGATTCACGTCAGCCCGACTCGATCGATGCTCACCGATGGGCTCGCGCAATATCTGATTTGGAAGCAGTGGAGGCGCTGGCTCCTCGTGGTCGGATCGCATCCGGAGGACCAATTGCTCGCCGAAGCTTATCGGCGATCGGCGAAGAAATTCGGCGCCAAAATTGTCGAGGAGCGCGTGTACCAGGATACGGGCGGAGGCCGGCGCTCGGACTCCGGCAGCGTTCAGGTTCAGCGGCAGATGCCGGTGTTCACGCAAAACGCCCCCGACCACGACGTGCTGGTCGCGGCCGACGAAAGCGAGGTCTTCGCCGGCTTTCTGCCCTATCGCACCTGGGATCCCCGGCCGGTCGTCGGCTCCGCGGGGTTGCGGCCGACGAGCTGGGACCCTTCGCACGAATTCTGGGGCGCTGTTCAGTTGCAGAACCGCTTCCAGCGCACGTTCAAGCGCGGCATGAGTGCGCGCGACAACCAGGCTTGGGAGGCCATGCGCTTGATCGGCGACGCCGTCGCGCACACCAAATCCGGCGACCCCAAGGCGATCCACGACGACCTTCTTTCGCCAAGCTTTACGCTCGGCGCATTCAAGGGGCAGGGACTCACCGTGCGCCCCTGGAATCAGCAGCTTCGTCAGCCAATCCTGCTTACCGACGGGCGAGCCACCGTCTCGGTTTCACCCCAGGAAGGCTTCCTGCATCAGACGTCCGAACTCGACACCCTCGGCTTCGACAGGCCGGAGACCAAATGCAAACTCCAGTGAAAAATATGGCGCGCCGCGGCGTCTCTTTGACTCTCCTGGCAGGCTTTTGGGCGCTCTCGGGTTCGGCCCACGCGACGACCGCCTATATCACCAACGAGAAGGGCAACTCGATCTCGGTCATCGACCTTGACAAGCTCGAGGTCACGCACACGGTCAAGACCGGCCAAAGGCCGCGCGGCATCGCGCTGAGCAAAGACGACGCCCTGATGTTCGTTTGCCTTGGCGACGACGATACGATTGCGGTCATCGACACAAAGACCCTGAAGGAGGTCGGCGAAATGCCGTCGGGCCCCGACCCCGAGCAATTGCGCGTGAGCCCGGATGGGAAGCTCGTCTTCGTCGCCAACGAAAACGACGCGCTATTGACCGCCATCGACACCGCGACGCGTAAGGTCGTCAGCGAATATCCGGTTGGTGTCGAGCCTGAGGGCGTGGCTGTCAGTCCCGATGGCTCGATCGTCGTCAACACCTCCGAGACGACGAGCATGGCTCACCTCATCGATTGGAAGAACAAGAAGGCGGTCGCCAACATTCTCGTCGACCCACGACCGCGCTACGCCGAGTACAACAAGGACGGCTCGGAGCTGTGGGTGACGTCGGAGGTTGGAGGAACCGTCAGCGTCATCGATCCGGTCAAGCACGTCGTTAAGCAGAAGATCACGTTCGACGTGCCGGGGCTCGCGAAGGAGCAGATCCAGCCGGTCGGCATCCGCTTTAGCGCTGACGGCAAGCTTGCGTTCGTCGCGACAGGTCCGGCGAATCGCGTCGCAGTCATCGACGCCGCGACCAAGCAGGTGCTCAAATATCTGCTCGTCGGTCAGCGCGTCTGGCAACTGGAGCTCACGCCGGATGGCAAGTATCTGTTGTCGACCAACGGCGTCTCGAACGACGTTTCTGTCGATCGATGTGGCCGCGCTGAAGGTGATCAAATCGATTCCCGTCGGTTCGTTTCCTTGGGGCGTCGCGATCTCGAAACAATGACTGTCGTCGCCGACGTAATGCCGAAGGCGGCGGTCAGCGCGCTCTCGGTCGAGAAGGTGTCGCACGCCTATGGCGCCCGGATCGCTTTGGATGAGGTAAGCTTCGACGTCGCGCCAGCGAGTTTCACCGTGCTCTTGGGCTTGAACGGCGCCGGCAAGAGCACGCTATTCTCGGTGATTACGCACCTTTATGTGAGCCGGTCGGGAGCTGTGCGCATTTTCGGCCGCGACGTCGCGCGCAATAGCGGCGCCGCTCTTGCGCAGCTCGGGGTCGTCTTTCAGCAGCGCACGCTTGATCCCGACCTTAGCGTCGCGCAGAACCTTGCTTACCATGGCGCTTTGCATGGCATCGGCGCGCGTGAAACGCGCGAGCGAGGAGCGGTCCAGCTCGCCCGCGTCGGTCTTGCCGACCGGGCCAGCGACAAGGTGCGATTCCTTTCCGGCGGTCAGATGCGGCGGGTCGAGATCGCGCGGGCGCTCCTGCACCGGCCGCGCATGTTGCTGCTTGATGAGCCGACGGCGGGGCTCGACATCAAGGCGCGGGCTGGGATCCTCGCAGTCGTACGGACCCTCGTCGCTGACGAGGGAATAGGCGTCCTTTGGGCGACCCATCTCGTCGACGAGATCCGCGATGAAGACCATGTTGTTGTGCTGCACAACGGGCGCGTGCTCGCGAACGGCCCGTCCCGTTCCATTATTGGTGACGCGGGCGCGCGCTCAATCGGTGAGGCGTTCACGTCGTTGACAGGCGACGGCAGGGAAGGAGGCGAATGGTGAGCGACGCCGTCCTTGAGGGTGACCGACCGTTCGGCTGGACGCAGCGCCTGATCTGCCTCTACGGCATCGTATGGCGCGAGAGCCTGCGCTTTCTCCATCAGCGCGAGCGCTTCATTTCCGCGCTGGTGCGCCCGTTGGTCTGGCTGTTCATTTTCGCAGCCGGATTTCGGCAAACGCTCGGCGTGTCGATCATGCCGCCCTACGACACCTATGTTCTCTACGAGGTCTATATCGCCCCGGGGCTGATCGCGATGATCCAGCTCTTCAACGGGATGCAATCTTCGCTGTCGATGGTCTACGACCGCGAAGTGGGCAGCATGCGCATGCTGCTGGTGAGTCCCGCGCCGCGCTGGTTTCTCCTGACGTCGAAGCTGATCGCGGGCGTCGCTGTTTCGATTTTGCAAGTCTATGCGTTTCTTATCATCGCTTATTTCTGGGAGATCGAGCCGCCGACCTGGTGGGGTTATCTGACAGTGCTGCCGGCCTTGGCGTTGTCCGGCCTAATGCTTGGCGCGCTCGGGATGCTGTTGTCGTCGCTCATCAAGCAACTCGAGAATTTCGCGGGGGTGATGAACTTCGTCATTTTTCCCATGTTCTTCGCATCCTCGGCCCTTTATCCGCTCTGGCGCGTGCAGGAAGGAAGCCCGTGGCTGGCGACCGTCTGCCGGCTGAATCCCTTCACCTATTCGGTCGAGCTGATCCGCTTCGCCTTCTACGAACAGGTCAATTGGCTGGCGCTCGCGGTCGTGGCGGGATGCACGGCCGCGTTCCTGGGCGCCGCGGTGATCGCCTATGATCCGGCGCGTGGCATGCTGATGCGTCGGGGCGGGTGACGCGGACACGTTCATGATCAAGACCACCGATCGCCCTCTAACCGGCGTGGGCTCCGTTCCGGAACCCTCGACGTGGGCGATGATGCTCATCGGTTTTGCTGGCCTCGGCTATGCAGCGTTGCGCCTGACCGGCCGCCTTTGTTGATGGCGGCGGCCCACTCTTTCGTGCGAGACGCATCACTTTTCCGTGATCCTATTCTTTGCACGAGATCACCCATCGACCGTGTGCCGCGTAAGGCGCATCCTGGGAGTCCGTTGCGAAACTTTTATTTTCGCCGATTCGCGCCTATCCGACTTGTCATGCGTTAAAGCAAGAAATCCCCGGAGATGCGACTATTCCCCAGAAGCCAAAGAAACGAAGGACGAGGCCTGCGGTCCGCGTTCAATATGGCGCGTTGCCCTATCGGTTCACGCCCATGGCGGCGCTTGAAGTTCTCGTCGTCACGACTCGGCAATCGCGGCGATGGATCGTGCCCAAGGGTTGGCCGATCAAGCGGCTCACGCCTTCGAAGTCGGCTGCGCGGGAGGCGTTCGAGGAAGCGGGCGTAAGAGGAAAGATCGGCGCACGGGCGATCGGCAATTTCAGATATAAAAAGACAGGTCAGAACGGCGCCGACCCAGATTGCGAGGTGAAGATTTTCCCCCTGCTGGTCCGAAGGCAAAGCGCAACCTGGCCCGAACACGGACAGCGCGTGGTTCAGTGGGTCGATCCGGAGAAGGCGATTTCGCTTATCCGAGAGCCGGAGCTGAAGGCGATCGTGGCGAAGTTTGCAAAACGAGCGTCTGTCGCGGCGAGCAAAGTCATTTATTGACCGCTTTCAGTCAGACGAGAGATTGCCGTCGCCGGCGTTGACCGAGGTTACGCCGTCGATTTCGCTGAGACGCTCGGCGAGCCGGGCGACCGACTTCGCGCCGCGGACCTCGACGCGAAGCGTCACGATGCCCTTGGGCGGCGAAGTCCAATCGCCGCCAATGGCGTCCTCAGAGTTCAAAGTCTCTTGGCTCGGCGCGCGAGCGGAGCCAGTCTCGTGGGAAGGGTCCCGCTCGACCTCGCAGGCGACTCACCGCGAACTCGTTACGGGTGCAACATGCAAGCACCTCGCGAAGGACGCCGCGACCGTCCTGATAGGAAATCTGCAGAGAGGACGGCGCCCAACGGGATTTTGGCAGCCGGCGCTCGATCGAGGGAAACACGAAGACCACAACGAAATGGCCAAAAGTCACCGCGATGGCCAAGATTGGAAGTCCGGCTCCGCAGGCCATGCCGACCGCGGCGGTCAACCAAACGGTCGCCGCCGTCGTCAGACCCCGAACGATATCCTTGCGAACAAAAATGAGGCCGCCGCCGATGAAGCCGATCCCGGACACGATCTGCGCCGCGATACGCGAAGGATCGAGCACCACCCGGCCGAACTCGAGGATGTTGGTGAAGCCGTATTTGGAGACCAACATCACGAGCGCGGACGAGAAGCCGACGAGCGTATAGGTGCGCAGGCCGGCGCTCTTCTGGCGAATTTCGCGCTCGAGGCCGATCGACGCGCAAGAACGAACGCGAGAGCGAGTTCAGCGAGCTGGAGCGAGCTCTGTCCTATCGGCTCGCCGAGGAACGATCGAAAGTCCATCACGCACTTCTGTCGGCGATGTCGGCGATCCTGCAACGTACCGGCGCGCTTTCATCGAAATAGACGACAGCGCAGATCCGGTGATAACCGTCCGCGACAATGAGAGGAAGTCCGCTTGCCAAGTCGCCCCGCACGAGGAGAACGGGCGCAAGCCCCTTGCCCTTCTGAATTCGCTTGAGATCCTCACTCACGTGCGGTTCGTCGCTGGGCAGAAGCGGGAGCTGCGCGGCGCGCAACAAGTCCTTCGCAGCATGTTCGATGAGCTTCGAGGCGCGAAGGCTTTTGACGAGCGCGCTGGCTTTCCTGTCGGACCACAGAAGGGAAAGATATTTGAATGCGGCGTCGAAATCCGCATCTTCCTCCTTCTCGCTCCACTTCAGTTTTGGCTTGCTCACGGGCCGGTGCTCCCCTTCTCCTCGCCTTCCCCTGGGACGCAGTCTAGCCCTTCCGCAATACAGCGACACCTGCATATTTTCGCGGCCGACCTTCATGGGCTCATGTATCCATAAGTTCGGGGACGAAGGCGTCTTCGATGGTCAGGCGCCGTGTCGAGAGGCCCTGTCGTTGAGATCCTGCGGCCGTTCGATGTCGCTCGCCTTGTTGATATAGATCGCGGAATGGCGGAACGAGCGCATCGGAAAAAACGGGGATCATCTGAAACGGCGGATCATCGACCTCAAACGTGCGCAGGAAATAGGTGAGGCCAAGTTCGACGACGTTGTAAGCGCGATCCTTGACCATACTCTTGAAGATCTCGGTCACGATGCGGCAGGAGTGGATTTTGGTTCGACGCCTTCGATCTTCACCGAGCCGTCCCGGAGCGCGGCGGCGCGATCGTAGTTCCAGATGGCGATGTCCAGCTTGACGCCACTGGACCCGCTCCTCGCGAATTGTCGCCCGACGAACGCGGTTTCGCTTCAACGGTTCCTGCCCGGCCTAACGAACCTGTCCGAAAGCATCTCGCGCGATTGTGAACGCGGGGCTGCCGGCGGGCGCATTATCCTTGCGGCAGGCGCGAGCTCGTCGAGCGCCGGGAACGCTTGCGCGCCATCAAGACGGAGACAAGGCATGGCCGAAGTGACCATCCTTTCCGGACCGATCGGGGCCGGCAAGACCGCCGTTTCCAACGAGCTAATCGCGCTCTGGCCTGCCCCGCTGGCCTATATCGAAGGGGATCAATTCTGGCCGTTCCTGGTCAAGCGAGCCGAGGGCGACCGGCGCGAAGATTTCCGCGTGATCATGCGCGCCATGACCTCGGCGGCCGGCTCGTTCTCGCGCACCGGCTACGACGTGCTCCTGGATTTCTCGATCCCGCCGCCCTTCGTGCCGGCGGCGCAGAAGATCCTGAGGGACGCGCCGCTCAGCTACATCGTGCTGCGCCCGCCGCTCGAGGTCTGCGCGGCCCGCGCCGGCGATCGCGCCGAGGGCAAGATCGCGACATACGACCGGGGCTTCTACGCGCTCTTCGCTGCGGACTCGCGGCATATGGTGGCGCCGAACAACGGCGAGAGCCCCAAGACGATCGCCCAGATCCTTCACACGGGTCTCAAGGAAGGCTCCTTTCGGGTCGAGCCTTCGGGTGCGACGTGAGCCTGATCGGGCGACGGATTGATCTGAACCTTGGCCAGATAGTGCTCGACGGCGTCTACGGATGGGGCGGGTAAGGCCAGCGCGACATAGGTGTCGGGACGGATGAGATAAAGCGCGTTCTCCCTGAGCCCGGCATGACGCATGTCTTCGGTCCACGCGTAGACCTCGAGCGGGATGCGGCGACCTTCGGCCCATCGCTTCACATAGTCGTCGACCTTCCCAAAGACATGGATCTGCCAGCCAATGCGCTTGAGCGCCCTGACCGCCACATTATAAATGAAATCAAAGTCTTGCAGAGCGCCGCCTTAAGGCGAAGACGGTCAGCTCCTCGGCCGCGAGGCCGCCTTGCGCGGCGGCGCCGACCCGACCCAAAGACGGCTTTTGTCGCACGGGTCGCGCGACGCCGGACGAATCAGTGCTTGCCCGCGCCGATCCGGCTCTCCAGCGCATCGTAAAGCGCATTGCGGGCGGCGAAGGTTTGTTCGAGCGCCGCAACGCTGACCCGCTCGGCGCCCTGCGTGAGCAGCCAGCCCGAAAGCTCCGCCACCTTGTCGCGCGCGCAATGCAGCGCGACGAACCCGTGCGGATCGACGTCCTCGCCGGTCGCCGAGACCGCGCCGAAGCGCTCGGCGGCCGTCTCGACCACGACATGCGCCGGGCTCGGCAGCCGCGCCCGGACTTCGCGCGATTTCAGCGCTTCCTCGCTCGCCGCGATGCGGGCGAGGATATCGCGCGCGGCTTGCCTCGCGTTCGCCCCCCAAGGGGCGGTGAGCGAGGCGATCAGCGTCGCTTGCGAGCGCAAGATCGTTCCATCGTCGAGGGTTTTCAGCGCATTGGCTTCGAGCGTCGCGCCGGTGGTCGTGATGTCGACGATGAGCTCCGCCGCACCCGATGCGGGGGCGCCTTCGGTCGCGCCGAGACTCTCGACAATGCGATAGTCGGCGACGCCATGCTCGGCAAAGTAGCGGCGGGTGAGATTGACATACTTTGTCGCGACCCGCATCCGCTCGCCGCGCTTGGCGCGATAGGCCGAAGCGACGTCGTCGAGATCGGCCATGGTGCGCACGTCGATCCAGGCCTTGGGCGCTGCGACCACGACATTGGCGTGGCCGAAGCCGAGCGGGCTTAGAAGCTCGAGCCGCGCCTCGACGTCGGCCACTTTCTCGCGCACCAGATCCTCGCCGGCGACGCCGAAATGCGCGGCTCCAGCGGCAAGCTGGCCGACGATCTCGGCCGACGAGACATAGGCGACCTCGACGCCCGGCAGCCCGGCGATTGCGCCCCGATAGTCGCGCGCGCCCCGCCCCTGCACGAGTTCGAGCCCGGCGCGAGCGAAGAACGCGGCGGCGGCCTCCTGCAATCGCCCCTTGGAAGGAACGGCGAGAACGAACGGCCCTTCGGCGCCATTGCCGGAATGGGCGGCCATCAGCGCTCGCCCCCATTCATGAGCCGGTCGAGGGTGATCGCCGCGCCGACGGCGGGAATGTCCTCATTCGCGCCGAGGCGCCTCGCAAGCCCGTCGTAACGTCCGCCGGCGAGCGCGGTCTTCGCGCCGGAGACATGGGGATCGTGGGCCTCGAACACGAAGCCGGTGTAATAGTCGAAATCGCGCACGAAGGCGGCGCTGAACCGCGTCGCCTCGATCGCGACGCCGCGGGCGGCGATGAAGCCGTTGCGCCGCTCGAACGCGTCGAGCGCGGCGCTCAAGGTCGAGGCCGGCGGAATGGGTCAAGCGCCGAAGCTCGACCGCCGCCTGGTCGGGATCGCCGGAAATCGCCAAGAAGGCGTCCAGCACCGCCCGCTTCTCCGCCTCGATCGGCGGCCCCGACCTGAGCGACGCCTGTTCCAGAAAGCGGTCGGCAATCTCGCTCGCGCTGCGTCCCGCCGACCGCGTCGATGCCGGCGATCGCCAGCAGGTCCTCGACCAGCGCCTTGGCGCCGGCGTGATCGGCGCTCTCCAGCGCCGCCAGCACCCCAGGCTGGGCGAGCGCGCTCTGGCTCGGGCGGCTGAAAATGGCTTCGAGGCTCCGCCCACGGGCGACGCCGCGACGCAGACGCCTTCGCCACGGCTCCGGAATTTTCAGCGAATCCAGCATGGCGTCGAACAGGCCGGCGTCGCCGAGCCGCGCAACCAGCGCGCCGCCCCCGGCCGCGGTCGCCGCCTCCATCGCGAGCGAGAACACCTCGGCGTCGGCCGCTTCGGCGTCCCGGCGCCCGAAACTCTCGAGTCCGGTCTGCGTCTGCTCGCCGACTTGGCCTGCGCGAGCGCGGAAAACCGGGCCAAGATAGGAATATTCCGCGATTTTGCCGGCCTTGTCCGAACTGAGATAGGCGCGACAGACGGGGATCGTATATTCGGGCCTGAGGCACAGCTCTTCACCCGCAGCGTCGGCGGTGAGGAACAGGCGGCGGCGGACCTCCTCGCCGGACATATCGAGAAAGATCGCCGCCGGATGCAGGATCGGCGGCTCCGTGCGCCCGAAACCGGCCGCAAGCAGACAATCGAGCGCGCGTTCGCCGGCGCCGCCCGGCCCTTGGCTGGCGGGATCGCCGCTTCGCGGCGGTTGGCCCCCGGAATAGGCGGGGGCCGAGACGGAAGTGGTCAGGGTCACGGGCGGCCTTCGCGGTTTTTACTCATCAGGCGGGTAAAGCCTCAACGCGGGTTTTAACCCGTATTAACAAAGCCGGGCCGGGTGCGCAGCCCCTAACCTCTGCCCAAGGTGAACGCTCCGTCAGCGTCCGGTTGCCGCCGCAGGCCCGCCATGGTCGGATGACAAAGGAAGCGCTGCCGAATCATGCCGGGGCCATCTAGCCTGTAATGAAGCCTGCATCCGCATTGCGCCTGTTGCGCTGGATTGTTCTCGCCCTGCTCCTCACGGGGCTCGGGCGCGCCGGCGCGCAGGAGACCCATCGGCTCAACCTCGACCAGACGCGGGCGACGCTGACCGCGACTGAAACCGCGCTTCGGGACACAGAACCTCGACGACACGGGCTTGCAGGCCTTGCGCACCCAGAGCGACGCGACCGCCCTCGCGTTGCAGGGAGCGATCGCTGAGCTGACCCCTCGCCTCGCGGATTCGGCGAAGCGCCTCGACGAGCTCACGCCCAAATCTGGTCAACCTGCGCCCACGACGGACGTCGCCGCCAAGGACCTCGAGAACGAGAAGCAGAGGCACGACAGGCTCGACGCAAACTTACGCGCCGCGCGGGCCATGTTGCTGGAGGCCAACGACGTCAGCACGCGCATCAGCGCGGCGCGGCGTCAGTTGTTCGCGGAACGAACGTTCGCTCGCTCGTCCAGCGTTCTCAATCCGCAGCTTTGGGCCGCTGTCGGACGCGAGCTCCCGGTAGACGCCGCGGTGGTCCGTAATCTCATCGACAACTGGCTCGGCGCCATCGGCGAACGGCCGTTGCTGGCCAAGATCGGCATGGCCGCGATCGTGATCGCGCTTGCGCTGGCAGCCGCTCCGCTTGGCTGGATTGCTCGTCGATTTGTCTATCGGGATCTGCGCAAGACGGCGCCCAGCCGATTGCGCCGTGCGCTTGCCGCCGCCTGGACATTTGTGATCTTCGCCGTTCTGCCGCTCGCCGCTCTGGGCGTGCTGGCCGGCGGGCTCGACTCCTTTGATCTCTCCGATCCGAGCATGCAGGGGGTCATCGACGCCGCGTTCGAGGCAGCGCGCGTGCTGATCGCCGTCAATGCGCTTGGCCGCGGCATGCTCGCGCCGGGGCGCCCGGCCTGGAGGCTCGTTCCGATCAGCGATCGGTCGGCGGGAATCCTCTATCGCCTCGCGATGACGTTTGCCGCGATCTGGGCTGTCGAGCGGTTGGTCGAGCCTGCGGCCGACGCCGCCGCCTCGCTCAATATCGCGGTCGCCACACGGGGCGTCGGCGCGATTGTCGCCGCGATCGCGATCGCCTACGCGATGCGCCAGCTCGGGGCGCAGCCGACGGGCGCGCAGGGATCGCCGCAAAGCGTGGCCTGGGCCCCCTTAAGAACGCTCGGCTGGGCGGCCGCGTTGATCATTTTCCTGGCCGCTGTGACCGGCTACGTCGCCTTCGCCACTTTCCTCGTCAATCAGGCGATTTACCTCAGCATCGTCGGCGCCGCCCTCTACATCGCCGATATCATCGCCCAGGACGGAACCGAAGCCGTCTTTAAGCCGGATGGGCCGATTGGATCGCGCCTCGTGGCCATGGCGGGACTGCGCCGCAATGCGCTCGCGCAGATCTCCGTCATCCTGCAAGGCGTCGCCCGTGTGGTGGTGCTTGTGGTTGCGGTCGCGGCGGTGCTGAAGCCATGGGGCGTGCAGTCGCAGGACATGTTCGGCGCGCTGCGCTCGGCCTATTTCGGCTTCTCGTTCGGCGGCGTCACCCTGTCCTTGTCGTCGTTGATCGGCGCGGCGATCGTCTTTGCCATTGCGGTCTTCTTCACCCGGCTCATCCAGAATTGGCTCGGGTCGCGACTCTTGCCGCAGACACGCCTTGACGCTGGCGTGCGAAATTCAGTTCAGACGATTT
This sequence comes from uncultured Alphaproteobacteria bacterium, assembly GCA_963702825.1. Taxonomy (GTDB): domain Bacteria; phylum Pseudomonadota; class Alphaproteobacteria; order Rhizobiales; family Beijerinckiaceae; genus Roseiarcus. The sequence continues at coordinate 19,493 of CAVPEE010000062.1, read as the reverse complement.
GTGGCTATATCGGCGTCATCGTCGCCGCGCTGCTGGCCGGAGCCCAAATCGGCCTCGACGTGCAGAAACTCGCCCTGATCGCCGGCGGGTTGTCGGTCGGTATCGGCTTCGGCCTGCAGACCATCGCCAACAATTTCGTCTCCGGTCTCATCCTGTTGTGGGAACGCACCATCCGCGTCGGCGACTTGGTGGTGGTGGGATCCGATCAGGGGTTCGTTCGCGCGATCAAGGCGCGCGCGACCGAGATCGAGACCTTCGATCGCGGCAGTTTGATCGTTCCCAACTCCAACTTCGTCAGCGGCGTCGTCAAGAACTGGGTCCACAACGATCGCGTCGGACGCATCATCATTTCGGTCAACGTCACTTACGAAAGCGACGTCGATCAGGTGCGCGATCTCATGATCTCCGCGGCCAAGGCGCAAGACCAGGTGCTCGCCATCCCCGCGCCTTCCGTGCTGTTCGCCGAGTTCGGCGATTGGTCGCTCAAGTTCAATCTGATCTGCTTCGTCGACGACATCGAGCAGGCGGAGCGGACGCGAAGCGACATCAATTTCGAGGTTTTGCGCCGGATGCGGGAGGCCGGCCTGCGCATTGCCTATCCCGCGCCGCCGCCGGCGGACGTCCCGTCGAGATTCGAGCCGGAGACGAAGCCGGCGCCGGCCGTTCAGGTGCTGCGGAAGTAGGCCGCACGGACCGACGCCGTTAGCGCGCCGCCCCTCTTGTGGGGCGCCGGGCGGGGTGGGGAGTCCCGCGCAAGCCGAGGAGATTATTGGATGCGCCACGCTGGTTGTCGGAGGACGGCGCGACCCGCGTTCGCGGGCTCCCCCACAAGGGCGGAGGATGCGCAGACGGAGCGATCCTCGCGTAAACTCAGAGAAAAATCCCTCACCCGCCGGGGCCAACCCGCCCCGCCTCCCAGCCGATGATCGCCTGCTTGCGCACCAGCCCCCAATGGTAGCCGGTGAGCGCTCCCGAGCGCCCCAGCACGCGATGACAGGGCACGACGAACGAGATTGGATTTTTGCCCACTGCCGCGCCGACGGCTCGCGCGGCCGTTGGCTTGCCGATCTTGCAAGCGATGTCCGAATAGGTGGTCGCGCGTCCCATCGGCACGCTGAGCAGCGTCTCCCAGACCCGAAGCTCGAAATCCGTGCCGATCAGGACGACGCGCAACGGCGCGTCGGCGCGCCAGAGGGCAGGATCGAACGCGCGGCTTGCATAAGGGGCCGTCAAGCGCTCGTCCTCGACGAGGAGCGCTCGCGGCCAGCGCCGCGTCATGTCGGCGAGCGCGGCTTCGCGATTCCCGTCGTCGACGAAACCGAGACCCGCCATGCCGCGGGGCGCCGCGACTACGATCGCCTCGCCGAACGGCGAAGAGTGGAAGCCGTAAGCCAGCGTCAGATCGTCGCGCCGGTAGTCGCCCGGGGTCAGCGCCTCGTGGGCGACGAACAGGTCATGCAGCCGGCTCGGGCCGGAAAGGCCGACGTCGTAGGCGGCGTCGAGCACGCTCGCCGAATCGCGCAGGAGTTCGCGCGCCCGCTCGATGGTGACAGCCTGCAGAAACGCCTTCGGCGTCAACCCCGCCCAGCGCTTGAAAACATGCTGGAAGTGCGAAGCCGAAAGGCCGACATGCTCGGCGATCGCCTCGATCGACGGCTGATCGCGATAGCGCTTGGAGATGAACTCGATCGCGCGCTTGACGGTGGCGTAATCCGCGCCGGCGGGCGGAGCGCTGGGAATGTCGAGCATGTCGTTCGTAAAATCCATTGCCGCCTCAGCATGGCTGAAGCCAAGGGCATGATAATTAGCCGTTCCTAAGGCCAGCGCCCACCCGAAAACGACGATACCCGCAGCCCGTAAGCGCTCGTCTCATCATGAGATTGTGATCGAAGAACCCGCCGCCGCCGGGTGTTGTATCGGTCAGGCGCGCGGATCGTCGGCGTTCGCTAGGCGATGGCGCGGCGCCGTGCGGATTTTGGAGAGGCGCAACTATGCGTAGATCCATATTAAAGGTCATCGGCACAACATCCGTCGCGTTGGCGATGGCGCTCTGCTCGACAAACCCATCCTTAGCTTTCCATGGAGGTTTTGGCGGTGGCTTCCATCCCGGCTTCGGGGCTTCCATCCCGGCTTCGGCGGCTTCCATCCAGGCTTTCGCCCCGGGTTTGTCGGCTTCCACCCCGGCTTTCATCCGTTCTTCCCGAATCGACGGTTTGTCTTCCATCGCGGCTTCTTCCGTAACGGTGTCTTTGTAAACGGGTGGTGGGGGCCTGCCGTGGTCGCTGGCGCTTGGTGGGGAGGCTACGACGGTTGCTGGACCTACAGGCCTACATATGACTCTGGCGGCAACTACCTAGGCTATAGCTACGTCAACCTCTGCTCTTGAGCGCGTTCGAACTCTAGACTGCCTTGCAGAGGCGTTTTTTCGCCTGGGGAATTCGTCGGACGGGCTGTCCTCGCAGCCACTGCTCTGGTGGAACTTGCGCGCCTTGAAGAATGGTAGCGCCATGGGACCGAAACCTGCGAACGCCATTTATCCTCGGGTCGCCCCCTAAACGGTCACAGGCGCGGTCCGCATTCCGGCGAGCCCAAACACCCGCCGATAGCGCTCGACCTCCTCCGGAGGGCCCATGACCTTATTGGGGTTGTCCGAGAGTTTGACCGCGGGCAGCCCGTCCGCCTCCACGACCTTGCAGACAAACGAGATCGCCTTGAGCTGCCCGTCCACGCCGGCCGGGGCGCAGCCGACGAAATCATTGGTCAGGTTGGTGCCCCAACCAATCGACACGTTGACCTGCCCGCGGAGCGCGCGCACGGCCTCTTCGATCGAATCGATGTCCATCGCGTCGGAAAGCACGACAAGCTTTTCCCTCGGATCGCGGCCTCGTTCCTTCCACCAGTCGATGAGCTCCCGCGCCGCCGCGATCGGCTGTTTGGAGTCCGGCCGAGCGCCCTTCCAGTCCGCCACCCAATCCGGCGCATTTTTCAGGAATGATGTCGTGCCAAAGCAATCGGGCAGGACGACCAGCAGATTGCCTCCGTACATCTTGGCCCAGTCCTTGAGCACTTTGTAAGGCGCCTCGCGCAGCGCGTCGTCGTCCTCGGCGACCGCCGCATAGACCATCGGCAATTCGTGGGCGTTGGTGCCGATCGCTTCGAGCCCGGTGTCCATCGCGTGTTTGACATTCGAAGTGCCGATAAAACTGGCTCCGAGGCCTTCCTGCATCGCCTCGACGCACCAGCGGTGCCACAAAAAGCTGTGCCGCCGGCGGGTGCCGAAATCCGTCAGCCTCACCGGCCCTGCCTCGCGCTCGAGGACGCGCAGACGCTCCACTTTCGACCACAGCTTGGCCTTGGCGCGGGCGTAGAGCACATCGAGATCGAAGCGGCTCATGCGGCGCATCGCGGCGCGGGCCCTCAGTTCGCTGATGATGGCGAGGGCGGGGATCTCCCACATCGTCGTTCCGGTCCACGGCCCAGCGAAGCGGAGCTCATATTGCCCGTCGCGCTTGGTCAACTCGTATTCGGGAAGCTGGAACGTCGCCAGCCACTCCATGAATTCAGGCTCGAAAATGTGGCGCGTGCCATAAAAAGTGTTGCCCGCGAGCCAGATCAGCTCGTTTTTGGCGAATCGCAGGGTGCGCGCATGATCGAGCTGGTCGATCAGCTCGCGCTCATCCACGATATCCGCGAGCCTGACCGACGTCGTCCGGTTGATGAGCTGGAAAGCAACCTCGCGCTTCGGATGCAGTTTCCAGATCATCTGGAGCATCAAAAGCTTGTAGAAATCGGTGTCGAGCAGCGTCCGCACCGCGGGATCGATGCGAAACGTGTGATTATAGACGCGAGTTGCGATATCCGTGGCCATTATGCGAGTTTAAGGAGGCGAAGGCTGAGCGACAAGAGCACGGGCGGCCCTCTTGGGCCAAGGATCGATCAACAGATGAATATGACGGGGGCCTCGTCAGGTCCGAAATCTCAGCCTCGCGTCGGACTGTTCGTCACCTGCCTCGTCGACATCATCCGGCCGAGCGTCGGGTTCGCGGCGGTCAAATTGCTCGAGGACGCCGGCTGCAAGGTGGTGGTGCCAAGCCAAACCTGCTGTGGTCAGCCAGCGTACAATGCCGGCGACCGCGAAAGCGCGAAAAGGCTCGCGCGCCAGGCGATCGACGCGTTCCAGGACTGCGACTACGTCGTCGCCCCGAGCGGCTCGTGCGGGGGCATGCTGATCAAGCACTATCCCGACCTCTTCGCGGGCGAGCCCGATCTCGCGCAACGGGCCGAGCTTTTCGCCGGAAAGACCCACGAGCTGATCAGCTTCCTGGTCGACGTCATGGGCGTCAAGAAGGTCGCGGCGCGCTATGAGGGAACCGTCGCCTACCACGATTCCTGCGCAGGCCTGCGCGAACTCGGGGTCAAGACGCAGCCGCGACGGCTTCTGGCCGGAGTCGAGGGCCTGAAGCTGGTCGAATTGAGCGATGCGGAGGTCTGCTGCGGGTTTGGTGGATTGTTCGCGACCAAATATGGTGAACTCTCGAACGCGATCGTCGCCCGCAAAGCCGACGACATCCGCAGTGTCGAACCCGATACGGTGCTCGCGGGCGACCTCGGGTGTCTCATGAACATGGCTGGCAAGCTTCAGCGCGACGGATCGCCGATCAAGGCGCGTCACGTCGCCGAGATTCTGGCGGGAATGGCGGACGGACCGGCGATTGGCGAAGGCAAGCCGGATGCCGCCCGATGAGCGTGGTCGCGACCTCCGCCCAATTCAAGGACAACGCGCACGAGGCGCTGACCGACGCCCGGTTGCAAGAGGCGATGTCATTTTCGCGCAATTTTGTCAGTCGTCGGGCCGCGGCCGCCGCTCGGTTGCCCGAGTTCGAGGCGCTGCGCGACAGCGCCCGCGCAATCAAGGACCACACGCTCGCCCATCTCGACCTTTATCTCGAAGCCTATGAGGCGAAGGTCCGCGCGAGCGGCGGCGAAGTCCACTATGCGCAGGATGCCGACGAAGCGCGCAAAATCATCGTCGACCTCTGCAAGTCGATGGGGGCGAAGAGCGTCACCAAAGGCAAGTCGATGATCGCCGAGGAAATCGGCCTCAACCATGCGCTGGAGGAAGCAGGGATCGACCCGGTCGAAACCGACCTCGGCGAATACATCATTCAATTGCGCGGCGAGACGCCCTCTCATATCCTCGCGCCGGCGATCCATCTTCTGGCGAAGGATGTCGAGCAGGAATTCCGCAAGGCGCATCGCGATTTGTCGGCTGACCGCAGTCTCGCGGAGCCTGAGCAATTGGTGGCCGAAGCGCGCCAGGTGCTGCGGGCCAAGTTCCTGGCGGCCGACGTCGGCATAACGGGCGCGAACTTCCTGGTCGCCGAAACCGGAACGTCGATCATCGTCACCAACGAAGGCAACGGCGACCTGACGCAAATCCTGCCCGAGGCGCACATCGTCATCGCGTCGATCGAAAAAATCGTGCCAACGCTCGAGGACGCTGCACAGCTCTTGCGCGTGCTGGCGCGCTCAGCGACCGGGCAGGACGCCTCGGTCTATACGACGCTGTCGACCGGGCCGCGCCGGCCGGATGATCCCGACGGTCCGAGAGCCTATCACGTCGTGATTCTCGACAATGGCCGCTCGGCGATGCTCGGCGGCGAGTTCGAACCTATGCTGCGCTGCATACGCTGCGGCGCCTGCATGAACCATTGCCCGGTCTATCAGGCGGTCGGCGGCCATGCTTACGGCTGGGTCTATCCGGGACCGATGGGCGCGGTGCTCACGCCTTCGCTCATCGGCGTCGCCGAGGGCGGGCAATTGCCCAACGCATCGACCTTCTGCGGCCGCTGCGAAGAGGTCTGCCCGGTCCGCATCCCGTTGCCCGGCATGATGCGACACTGGCGCGAGCGCGAGTTCGAGCGCCGCCTGTCGCCGGCGCCAATGCGCTATGGACTGGGTTTCTGGGCGTTCTTCGCCAACCGTCCGGCGCTCTATCGGTTGGCGACGGGTCTGGCCGCGCGCGCCATGCATCTCGCCGGCCGGAACAAGGGCCGCTTCGCCTGGCTCGCCCTTCGCCGGCGGCTGGACACGCTATCGCGACCTTGCGGCGCCGCAGGGGGCCACATTCCAAAGCCAATGGAGAGCGCGGAGCGGAGCGGTTCGATGAGTTCGCGTGCGGCGGTCTTCGCCAGCATTCGCCGTTCACTCGCGGTCACCGGCGACGAAGCGACGCGCCGGTTCGAGGTCGAAACGCGGCTCAAGCAGGCGCCGCCCGGAATCGTGCCGAAGCGCGGTCAGGGCGACGTCTCGGCCCGGCTCGCGACTTTCAAGGCCGAGGCGGAACGCGCCCAGGCGAGCGTGACTGAGGTGCGGGAATGGGCGGACGCGCCGGCGGAAATCGCCCGTTTCTTGCGCGAAAGCAATTGTCCGGCGACGCTGCGCATGGGCGACGATCCGCGTCTTACCGGAATGCCGTGGAGCGAGACCGCGCTCGAGATCCTGCGTGGCCCCTCCGACGGCCACGACCTCAACGCCGTCTCGGCCGCCTTCGCCGGGATCGCCGAAACCGGGACGCTCGCCCTCGTCTCCGGCCCGGATAATCCGACGACGCTCAATTTTCTGCCCGACAATCATATCGTCGTCTTGCCGCGCGAGGCGATCGAAGCCGATTACGAGAGCGTGTTCGCCAAGGTGCGGGGCGTCTACGGCAAGGGCGGCGCGCCGCGCACGCTCAATTTCATCACCGGCCCCTCGCGGTCGGCCGATATCGAGCAGACCCTGCTGCTCGGCGCGCATGGGCCCCGACGACTGCATATTGTCGTGGTCGGCTGAGCCTAGCTCGCAACCTGCCACGACGACCGCCCCGGATTAACGGCATGTTAATTGCTGTGGGCGTCTTACCGCAACGCGAAGATTTTTTGTTCGCAATTGCAGCAAATGCCATAGTGCTGTCACGGTTGGCGCTTAACTCTACGGCACTGACCTCGTTTGGACTTGGGGGTAACATGTCCATCAGCTCAGCTAATCCGCGACGGATTGCGGTCGCGGCCGGCTACGGTGCTCTCGCAATCGGGTTGCCCTATGGGGCAGTTAATTATGCGTCTTCTGAATCGTCTGCGTGGGCGCTCATGGCGCTCTGTGTGTGCGGCCTCGGTGTCGCCGGCTTCCGGCGGTCCCGTAGCAACCGGCTCTCACCCGGCATCGAGTGAAAGCCAAAAGCGCGTTCGCGCCTCTCAAAGGCCGCCCCTCGGGGCGGCCTTTGCTTTTGTGGCGCAAGCGTCGTAATGGGCGAAAAAGCCATCGCCAATGCCGCGATAGTGCCCGCGGCGACAAATTGGTAACCTTAATGTGGATAGTGAATCAGTTTGGGGCGCGCATGAAGCGCGTTTCTTCTGTGTCGGGTCCTGTCGCATGACGCTGCGGGTTTTGTTTGCAGGCGCGCTCGCCGCGCTGCCTCTCCTTGTTTCGGGCGCGCTGGCGCAGACCGCTGCGACTCCGCCTGCCGCCGCGACCTCCCCGGCGCCGTCGGCTAATTCGGCAAGCCCGGCCGCGCAGATCCCGGCGAATCAGCCTGCCGCGACGGCCACATCAACGCCGCCGTCCACTCCGGCGAATCCGCCGGCGCCGACTCAAGGCCTCGTAAGCCCGTTCATGCCCATGCCGGCGCCGACGGCGGGGACCGATTCGGCGCCCAGCGCTTCTCCGTCTACGGCTGCGCCGTCCCGCCCAGGCCGCGGCGGCGCCCAAGCCGAAGAAAGTTGCGCCGCCTGCGCCGCCGCGCGAGACCGCGCTCAGCGACGATCCTCGCCCAACCCTTCAGCCCGACACCTTCTTCGCCACCGCCAAGGCGTCCGAGCGCTATTCGGCGATCGTGGACGCGGGCGGCTGGCCAACGGACATCGCTGCGATCGGGCCCGGAACGAAGGGCCCCGCGGTGGTGAAATTGCGCAAGCGCCTGGCGATCGAAGGCGACCTGTCAGGGGGAGAGGCGAGCGGGCTCGCCTGGGACAACGGGCTCACGGCGGGGGTCAAGCGCTTCCAGGCGCGCATGGGGCTCCGCCAGACCGGAATCGTCTCCGGCGCGACGCTGAAAGCCATCAACATTCCGGCGAGGGTGCGCTTCAACCAGCTTGCCTCGAGCGCCAATCGCCTCGCGGGGCTCAATTTCTCCTTCGATGAACGCTATGTGGTGGTCAACCTGCCCTCGACTTCGGTCGAGGCGGTCGAGAACGGCCGCGTCGCCCATCGCTACGTCGCGATCGTCGGCGATCCGGAGCATCCGTCGCCCGAAATCTCCGCCCATATCCAGGTCGTCAACCTCAACCCGACCTGGACCGTCCCGACGTCGATCATCAAGAAGGAAATCATTCCCCGGATGCAGCGCGATCCGGGTTACCTGACGCGCGCCAAGATCCGGATTCTCGACGGCTCGGGCAAGGAGATCAATCCGAAGTCGGTGAACTGGAGCACCGAGCGGGCGACCAATTATACGCTGCGGCAGGATTCGGGCGCGGGCAATTCGCTCGGCTCGATCCGCATCGGCATGCCCAACAAGCTCGCCGTCTATATGCACGACACGCCCTCGAAGGGGCTGTTCGGCGCCGACTACCGCTTCCTAAGCCACGGCTGTGTCCGGGTGCAGGGCGTTTACGATTACGCGGCGTGGCTGTTGGAAGGCACGGGCTGGTGGACCCTCCGGCGGCTGGGACAAAGCGGCGCTTCAAGCCAAGATCAAGGAAGGCGCGCGCTACGACATCAACCTCGTGAAGGCGGTGCCGGTGATCTGGGTCTATCTGACCGGCTGGTCGAATGGCGACGGGCCGGCCAATTTCCGCGACGACGTCTACAATGTCGACAATGTCGGCGAAGCGCAGGTGAGCGCGCAGGCTGCGCCGGTGCGATAGCTAGGCGCGTGTCAGCGGTGATCGGGCGGAATTGCCGCAACCTCGCGAACGAATGCGGCGATCTCCTCGCGACTATGAGACAGCCCTACCCGTTTCGTCGACGCCGGCTGCCTGGCGCGCGATAGGCCGCTCCGCCACTCCCGCGCTGGCCGGATCGGCCGCGGAACAAGCCGCCGCCGCAATTGGGGCAGACGTTGCTCAAGTATCGCTCGACGCAATCGGCGCAGAAGGTGCATTCGTAGCTGCAGATGCGCGCGTCCGTAGCGTCAGGCGCCAGGTCCTTGTCGCAATATTCGCAATTCGGCCGAAGTTCGAGCGCCATGTCTCCTCCCCAAAGACGCCAAGGCCTTGAAGCGTGGACCTGCCTCTCGTGGAACGCAAACTGTCGCCGGCGGGCATGTCTCAAGCTCCGCGGCCGCTGCAAAATCGCGTCGATCCGTTCGGCGAATTGCACGCCGTCGCCGAGCGCGGCGGGCTGATGGGCAATCGCGGCGGGCGGCTGCATCGCGACGATCAGACGCTGAGCGGCAGCCGCTGGAAAAACAAGCACTGGCTCATCTGCGTCTGCGAATTCAAGGGCCGACGCCGCGACGTCTGGGGCCGGTATTACACGGAGCTCTTTTTCCTCGACGAGCCGACCGCGCTCGCCGCCGGCCACCGCCCGTGCTTCGAGTGCCGCCGGCAGGCCGCGAAAGCCTTTATCGCCGCTTTTCCCGGCGCTCCGAGCCACGTGGAGGCGATGGACGAAGCGCTCCATCGCGAACGGGTCGAGAACCGGCGGAAACGCTCGTGGCGGGCGCGACTGGGCGATCTTCCGGACGGGGCGATGATCGCGCGTGATCGCCGACCCTATGCCGTGCGCTCGGGCGCCCTCTTGCCGTGGAGCTTCGCCGGCTACGGCGCGCCGGAGCCGCTTGAGCCCGAGGCCGTCGTTGATGTCTTGACCCCGCCCTCGACCGTCGCCGCGCTCAAGGGCGGGTATCGGCCCCTCTGGCCGGAGGCGATTATCTCGCGTTGACCGCTCCTCGCCCGTGGCTTAATCTGCCTGCTCCCCAGCAAAATGGTTTCCTAAGGATAGATCGATGACGCGCGCTATGCTCGTCGCTCTGGCAGTCTTGGCGGCGTCCGCGCCGCCTGCGATCGCCAGCGACGTTACCGGAATATGGATGCGGGACGACGGGTCCGCCAAGCTTCGCTTCTCAGCTTGCGGAGGCGATGCGATATGCGGCTTTCTGGCCTGGAAGAAGGGCCCAGACGGCCCGGCCAGAATCGGTCAGCAACTGTTCTCCGGCATGAAGCCGAATGGCAAAGACTCCTGGGCCGGGACAGCGTTCAATCCCGAAGACGGCAAACACTACACGGCGAAGCTAACGCTCTCGGGCGACCGTCTCGTCACCGCCGGCTGCGTGCTCGGCGGGCTCATCTGCCAGTCGTTCGACTGGACCCGGGCCCCGTGAGGGGAAGCCGCCGATCCCTCGGGTCGGGCTGCTGTAGACGCGGTCGCTGACCGCGTCCGCCGCGCTCCAAAGGGCGTTCGGAAGAACGCCCGTCTCACGACTGGCTATGGAGCGCGGCTACAATCCGCGCCGACCTATGCGCCGTCTGCGCTAGGATTCGCCGCGGCCGTGCAGGAACGCCTCGAAGGCGCTGAGCGTCGTAGCGGAGACGTAGTGCTCGATGCCCTCGGCGTCGGCCTCCGCCGCTTCGCGCGGCGCGCCAACGGCGATGAGCAGGTCGACCACCAGCCGATGGCGCTCGCGCGCGCTTTTCGCCATCGCTGCGCCGGTCTCGGTCAGGAAGATCCCGCGGTAGGGCTTGGCGCGCGCCAGCCCCTCGCGCTTCAGGCGAGCGATGGTCTTGCTGGCGGTGGGGTGGGCGACGCCCATGCGCCGCGCGATGTCGGTCGTGCGCGCTTCGCCGTTGGCGGCGATCAGGTCCGCGATCAGTTCGGTGTAGTCCTCGAGCAGCGAGGCTGAGCGGGCCGAGCGCGCCTTCAAGAACCGGTCGGCTTGCGCGGGCTCGGCCGCCAGTCCCGCATTGGCGGACGGCGGCTCTTTGCCGCGCTTCGTGGTCGCCAAATCGCCCTCGCTTGCCCCGCCGCACGCCGTGTCGCCCCTCGTTTTCATAGTGCAGCCTTGGCTGCAAAATGCAACCCGTCTTCGGCATCCGCGCGTTTCATCCAGCCTTTGCGCTTATTTTTAGCCTATTGACTATGACGTAGCTAAGGGTACATTATGCAGTTGAGGCGGGAAAATTCTGGAGATTAGGCGATGAGCGACGCCGTGGCGCGCGTGGGGGTCGAGGCCGCCGGGCGCGGGGGGATGACGGATCGGACCGTCGCGGGCATCCGCGAGGTTCTGGCCGGCAGGATGCGCTGGCGCAGCCCGTTGCTGTTCGCCGGTCCGGCGGTGATCGCGTCGATCGCCTATATGGACCCCGGCAATTTCGCCACCAACATCCAGGCCGGGGCGAAATACGGCTATGCGCTGTTGTGGGTGGTGCTCATCGCCAATGTCACCGCCATGCTCTATCAGGCGTTATCGGCCAAGCTCGGCATCGTCACCGGGCGCAACCTGGCCGAGTTGTGCCGCGACCATTTCTCCAAGCCCGTGGTCTGGGCTTTATGGATCGTCAGCGAAGTGGCGGCGATGGCGACCGACCTCGCCGAATTCCTCGGCGGCGCGATCGGTCTCTCGCTGCTCCTCCATGTCCCGCTCATCGCCGGCATGGGCGTCACGGCGGTCCTCACCTACGGCCTTCTCATGTTCGATGGACGCGGGTTCCGGCCGATCGAGCTGATCATCGGCGCGCTCGTCGCCGCCATCGCTCTTTGCTACCTCGTCGAGATGGTCATCGCGCCGATCGACTGGGCCGCGGCGGGGCTGGGCAGCGTGGTTCCTCGCTTGCCGGACGCCGGCGCGCTGACGATCGCGGTCGGCATCGTCGGCGCGACGATCATGCCGCACGCGATCTTCTTGCATTCCGGGCTCACCCAGAACCGGGCCCCGGCGCGCAATGACCGCGAGCGCCGGCTCCTGGTGCGGTTCTCCAACATCGAGGTCCTCGTCGCCCTCGGGGTCGCCGGCCTCGTCAATATGGCGATGGTCATCATGGCCGCGAGCGCGTTCCACGCCGGCCACAGCGACGTCGCCGAGATCGAGACCGCCTATTCGACGCTAACGCCGCTGCTCGGCCCGGCCGCGGCGGGCGTGTTCCTGACGGCGCTCTTGGCCTCCGGCCTGTCGAGCTCGGCGGTCGGCACGATGGCCGGCCAGATGATCATGCAGGGCTTCGTCGGTTTCCGCATTCCGATCATCGTCCGCCGTCTGGTGACCATGATCCCGGCGTTCGTCGTCGTCTGGTTCGGCGTCAATTCGACCAACGCGCTCATCGTCAGCCAGGTGGTGCTCAGCATCGCCCTGCCCGCGCCGGTCATCGCGCTCATCCTGTTCACCCGCCGCAAGGACATTATGGGCGCTTTCGCCAACAGCCGCCTGACCAACGTCGCCGCGATCTTCGGCGCTTTCGCGATCCTGATTTTGAACGCCGTTCTTTTGCTTCAGGCCTTCGGCGTCAGCTTACCCGGCCTGCCGAGCGGCTGACCTGGCCCCCAGCTCGGCGCGCAACGCCTTGTTTTCCTCCTCCAGCGCTTCGAGCCGCGCACGAAACGGCGCGAGCGCGGGCTCGAGCTCGGCTTCGCTGAATCGCGGCGATAATGTGCTGCGGACAGTTCCAGTCGAACGCGGCGAGATGGATGATAAGCCCGCGCTCGACCTTCGCCCGGTAGCCTGGCAACGCCAGCTCGGCGGCGAGCTCCGGATCGGCGCTCAGATCCCTCGCCTCGACATGCGCATAAAGCTTGAGGCGGCGGCGGTGGGGATAGTCCATCAGGATCAGCGAAGCGCGGTCATCTGTCGCGAGATTGCCGGTGCTGATGTACTGGCGGTTGCCGCGGAAGTCAGGGATCGCCAGCGTCTTCTCGTCGAGAATGCGGATGAAGCCGGGCGGGCCGCCGCGGTGCTGGACATAGGGCCATCCGTTCTCCGAGACGGTCGCCATGTAAAAGCTGTCGCGCTCGGCGATGAAGGCCGCCTCCGCCGGGGTGAAGCGATCAAAGGCGCGGTCGCCGTGGAAGTTCGCCCAATATTCGCCGCTGCCATTCGCTTCCTGCGCCGCGCGCACGCCGGGCGTCGAGGCGATATCAAGAAATCCGTAAGCCATAGGCTGATGTCACGTGATGTCCGGCCTGAATTGGCCTTCGCGGCGAAACATAGTGTATTTCATCCCATTCAATAATCTGGCATCGTCGGAAAGCACTCTCTCATTTGCTGGAATATGGACCGCCTCGAAGCCATGTCGCTCCTGGTGTCGGTTGCGGAGGCCGGCAGCCTGTCCGCCGCCAGCCGTAAGCTTGGCGTCCCGCTGCCGACAGTCAGCCGCAAGATTTCCGACCTGGAAGCGCATCTGAATACGCGGCTTTTGACCCGGTCGACCCGCAAACTCGCGCTGACCGACGCGGGCGCGGCCTATCTCGCCGCGGCAAAGCGCATCCTCGATGAGGTGGGCGAGGCCGAGCGCGCGGCGTCGGGGGAACATGCCGCGCCACGAGGCGACCTCGTCATCACCGCGCCCGTGGTCTTTGGCCGGCTGCACGTGCTGCCGGTCGTCGCCGAGTTTCTTAGCCAATGGCCTGAGATCAACGTCCGGCTTGTCCTCGCCGACCGCAATCTCGACCTCATCCAGGATCATGTCGACATCGCCGTGCGCATCGGTGCGCTCGCGGATAGCGCGTGGCTTGCGACACGGGTTGGCGCGGTGCGCAGCGTCGTTTGCGGCAGTCCCGCCTATTTCGCCGCGCACGGCGTCCCGGAAAGGCCAGAAGACCTATCGGCGCTCGCCGCAGTGACTTTTGATCCCTTCTCACCATCGCAGCATTGGGTCTTCCGCGATCCAAAGTCGAAACGGGAACTGCGCGCGCCGGTGCGCTCGCGCCTGACCGTCAACACTGCGGAAGCGGCGATCGATGGGGTGGCCGCCGGCCTCGGCGTCACGCGCGTCCTCTCCTATCAGGTCGCGCAAGCCGTCTCGGACGGTCGAATTCAGATTGTCCTTAGTGAGTACGAGCCAGCGCCGGCGCCGGTCAGCCTCATCCATGGCCCTCAGGGATTGACCCCGCTCAAAGTGCGCATGGCTCTGGATTTCGCCGCGCCTCGGCTGCGAGCGGGGCTGGCGTAGTGGGTAGGGCCTCATTGGGATGGAGCCGCTCGGCGTTCCCCAAGAGTCACCAATGCGCCCGATGAGAGCCGGGAAGGTGATTTAAGAAAAATCGACAATTTCTTGCCAAACCAGCTGGGACGTGGTATTGTTTTTCAGAAAATCCCGCAAGCCACGCTGGTTCTTTCCCCATCGGCGACGTGCGGCCGAAGTTCGGCGTCCAGAACGGGGAATAGCTCGGGAATGGCGCCGCAAGCCATTGAAATCGCTCAAACCGGACTCGGAAATGGCGAGCCGCCCGCTCGCTGTTGCTAGGGCGCGCTGCGGTCGGATGGAATCCTCATTGCGAGGAGCTATAGGGCGTCGAAAGACGCCCGTCTTCCCACCGGATCCCAAAGCCCGGGGATCGCAATGACGATCGCGGTTCGACCCAAATGCAACTTGCTTTAGGCGGCGCCGGCGACCGCTTCGCAGACGTTGCTGACGAGGGCGTCGACCAGGGCCTGGTCGTCCGCTTCACCCATCACCCGGATGACTGGCTCGGTGCCCGACGGGCGGACCAGGATCCGGCCGCGTTCGCCCAAGCGAGCGGTCGCGTCCGCGATCGCCTTGGCCACCGCCGGATTCTCGAGCGGCCGGCCGCCCTTGAAACGAACGCTGCGCAGCACCTGCGGCACCGGCTCGAACCGTCGGCAGACTTCGCTCGCCGGCTTGCCGAGCTTCTGCACCATCGCCAGCACCTGCATCGCCGCCACAAGGCCGTCGCCGGTGGTCGAATAGTCGGACAGTATGATATGGCCGGATTGCTCGCCGCCCACGTTGAAGCCTTTTTGCCGCATGCGCTCGATCACGTACCGGTCGCCAACCGCCGTGCGCTCGAGCGTTAACCCCAGGCTCGCGAGATGGCGTTCAAGCCCGAGGTTCGACATCACGGTGGCGACCACGCCCGGCTTGGACAATCGGCCCTCGTCGCGCCAGCTCTCGGCGACGACCGCCATCACCTGATCGCCGTCGATCAGATGGCCCTTCTCGTCGATCAGGATCATCCGGTCGGCGTCGCCGTCGAGCGCGATGCCGACATCCGCCCGCATCTCGCGGACCTTGCGCGCCAAGGCCTCAGGCGCGGTTGAGCCGACCTCGAAATTGATGTTGAGCCCGTTCGGCTCGACGCCAATCTTGATCACCTCGGCGCCGAGCTCCCACAACGCTTCGGGCGCGACCTTGTAAGCCGCGCCATTGGCGCAGTCGACGACCACGCGCAGGCCCTCGAGCGACACCTCGCGGCTCAGTGTCCGCTTGGCGTATTCGATGTAGCGGGCCTCGACGTCGTCGATGCGCTTGGCGCGGCCGAGGTCGGGGGAATTGGCGAGCTTCGGCGCAACGTCGCCGTCCATTAGAGCTTCGATGCGCGCCTCGACCTCGTCGGACAATTTGTAGCCGTCCGGCCCGAACAGCTTGATGCCGTTGTCCTCATAAGGATTGTGGGAAGCGGAGATCATCACCCCGAGGTCGCAGCGCATCGAGCGCGTCAGCATCGCCACCGCCGGCGTTGGAACCGGCCCCAGCAGGAGGACGTCAGCGCCGACCGAGGTGAAGCCCGCGACCAGCGCATATTCGATCATGTAACTCGAGAGCCGCGTATCCTTGCCGATCACCACCCGATGGCGGTGGTCGCCCCGGTGAAACGCAAGGCCGGCCGCCTGGCCGACCTTCAGCGCCATATCCGCCGTGATCTGGCTGTTGGCTCGACCCCGAATGCCGTCGGTGCCAAAATACCTTCGCGCCATGTAACAGCTCCCCGGCGACACCCCGCCGCGATTCGAACGCTGCGTCACGCTCATACCCCATATGTGCGGACAAAAGTTTCACAATTCGTTGCTAGACGTTAACGCTACCAGGCGGCGTTGCCCACCCCGCGCATGGCGCCTAGAGTGCTTCACCCGCGCTCGCAAATTCCAGCCGCTTTTCGGGAGAACGCCGATGATCCGAACCGTCGCCACCAAGCCGTTCGCCGACCAAAGGCCAGGCACTTCGGGTCTGCGCAAGCAGGTCACGGTCTTTCAGGAGCCGCACTACCTCGAAAACTTCATTCAGTCGACTTTCAATTCGATTGAGGGCTTTCAAGGCAAGACGCTCGTCCTCGGCGGCGACGGGCGCTTTTTCAACCGCGAGGCGATCCAGGTCGTGATCAAGATCGCCGCGGCGAACGGCTTCGGGCGAATTGTCGTCGGCAGAGGCGGGATCCTTTCGACACCCGCCGTCTCGGCGTTGATTCGCGCGCTCTCCGCCTATGGCGGGATCATCTTGTCGGCGAGCCACAACCCCGGCGGCCCGCACGGCGATTTCGGCGTCAAGTACAACATCAGCGCCGGCGGGCCGGCCCCGGAGAATGTCACCGAGGCGATCTTCGGCCATACCAAGACGATCGCCTCCTATAAAATCGCCGACGCCGCTGACGTGGACATCGACCGCCTCGGGACCGTCAAGGTCGAGGGGATGGAGATCGAGGTCATCGACCCGGTCACGCAATATCTCTCGCTCATGAAGACCCTGTTCGACTTCGATGCGATCCGCGCTTTGTTCGCCTCGGGCTTTCGCATGCGTTTCGATGGCTTGCACGCGGTGACCGGCCCTTACGCGCATGTGATCTTCGAGGACGAACTGAAAGCCGGCGCTGGCACGGTGGTCAACGGCGCGCCTCTGCCCGACTTTGGGGGGCATCACCCCGATCCCAATCCGACCTACGCCAAGGACCTGTTCGACTTCATGATGTCGGCGAATGCGCCGGACTTCGGAGCCGCGTCGGACGGCGACGGCGACCGCAACATGATCTTAGGCCGCAATGCCTATGTCACGCCGTCCGATTCGCTCGCGATCCTGTGCGCCAACGCCCATTGCGCCCCGGGCTACGCCAAGGGTCTTGCGGGCGTCGCGCGTTCGATGCCGACCAGCGCCGCCGCCGACCGTGTCGCCGCCAAGCTCGGCATCAAGTCATATGAGACCCCGACGGGATGGAAGTTCTTCGGCAACCTGCTCGACGCGGGCTTGGCGACGCTGTGCGGCGAGGAAAGCTTCGGCACCGGCTCGAACCACATCCGCGAGAAGGACGGCGTGTGGG
This sequence comes from uncultured Alphaproteobacteria bacterium, assembly GCA_963702825.1. Classification (GTDB taxonomy): domain Bacteria; phylum Pseudomonadota; class Alphaproteobacteria; order Rhizobiales; family Beijerinckiaceae; genus Roseiarcus. Next base: position 2,255 of record CAVPEE010000062.1, on the reverse strand, counting down.
CGGTGCTGTTCTGGCTCAATATCCTTGCCCAGCGTCGCATGTCCGTGCTCGACCTCGTGCGCGAGCATTGGCGAACTTACGGCCGCAACTATTATACGCGCCACGACTACGAGGCGATTGATCTCACCGCCGCCAAAGGCCTGATGGCGGCGCTTGGCGACGCGACCAAGACCCTTCCCGGCAAGAGCTTCGGCGCCCACAAGGTCGAGGCGGCGGATGATTTCGCCTATCACGATCCGGTCGACGGTTCGGATGCGGCCGATCAGGGCATCAGAGTGATGTTCGAGGGCGGCTCGCGCATCGTCTACCGGCTATCCGGAACGGGCACTGTCGGGGCGACGCTGCGCGTCTATATCGAGCATTACGAGCCGCCCTCGGGCAAGCTCGATCAGGAGACGCAAGCCGCGCTCGCCGATCTCATCCGGCTTTCGCACGAACTGGCGGGGATCGACGCCCGGACCGGCCGTAAGGAACCGACCGTGATCACGTAAGAGAGCGTTGCTTTGCCGAGCGCGCGCGTCTGGCCGAGCGCTCGTTAGCGCATCTTGAGGTTATAGGGACCGGGCTTCCCATCGAGGCGCATCGCGACCCCGTTCACGTTGCGATTAACGTCGTCGATCCTCTGCAGAACCGCAAGCAGCACGTCGGTCGTAGCGCGGTTATAATTGCCGAGCGCCCGGACCAAATTGGCCATGAACGGCGACGGGGCGTCGTTTAAGGCTGTTCTCGCCGCGTTTAGCGCGGTCTCGAAGTCGGTCTTGGCGTCCTTGAGCAATTGCTCCACGTCATAAGCCATAGTTTCCTCCGGCCGGACTTCCGAACCCTCGCCTGGCGCGACATTCGGGGCCCTTATTGAACATTGCGAGGCGCCCAGGGCAAGCTTGATCAGGAGACGCAGGCCGTGCTTTCCAATCCCATCCGCCTGTCATCCGAACCGGCCGGGGTCGACGCCCGCACCCCTCGTGAGGCGCCGACCGTGGTTACCTGAGGCGGATCGACGAGGCCCGGACAGGAAACAGGCGCCATCTTTTAAGCATTGCGGACGTATAAAACTCCTTGCGCTTCGCCTCTGCAGCGTGGCCGCGCTCGCCGGCGCTTTGTTCGCACGAAGGCGCCGCATTGCCGCCCCCTTCGCTCTGGCATAAGAGAGGCCGCCCATGGTCAATCTCGCCAATCCTACGGCCTTCGTCGAGCTGACGCGCCGGGTTCTACCCTGGCTCGCGGCGGCGACATTGGTGTTGTTTGTCGCCGGTCTGTGGCTCTCGTTCGCTGCCCCGCCCGACTATCAGCAGGGCGAGACGGTCAAGATCATGTATCTCCACGTGCCGGCGGCCTGGATGGCGACCTTCGTTTACGGCGTCATGACGGCCGCTGCCCTCGGCACGCTGGTCTGGCGCCATCCCCTTGCCGACGCGGCGCAGAAGGCGGCGGCGCCGCTCGGCGCGGATCCGCGTTCATCTGCCTCGTCACCGGCTCGCTTTGGGGCAAGCCGATGTGGGGCACCTATTGGGTGTGGGACGCGCGCCTGACCTCGGTGCTGGTGCTGTTCATTCTCTATCTCGGCCTCATTGCGCTATGGCGCGCGATCGATGATCCGGGCCGCGCCGCCAAAGCGGCGGCGATCCTGACGCTGGTTGGGGCTGTCGACCTGCCGATCATTAAATTCTCGGTCGACTGGTGGAACACCCTGCATCAGCCGGCGTCGGTGTTCCGGCTCGACGGTCCGACGATCGCGCCCGAACTGCTCATGCCGCTCATCATGATGTCGCTCGCCTTCACCTGCCTTTTCCTGACGCTGCATCTGATGGCGATCCGCAACGAAATCTTGCGCCGGCGGATCGCTCGGGTCTCGATGCTCGCGGCCGTCGAGGGCGATCGGCTCGCGCCGGAATTTGCGGCGGGGGGCGCATGATGGGCAATTCCCATATCGGTTTTATCATTGCGGCCTATGCGGTCGCAGCGGCGACAATCGGCGCGATGATCGGCTGGGTGGTCCTGGATTTCCGTCGTTTGAACACCCAACTGGACGAGGCGACGCGCGCGCTCGACGGCGCGCGTGACGACGCGAAAGGCAATCTCGGACTCGATTGATCGTCTTCGGAGGCGCGCGCGAAGATGGACGCGATGGGCTTGCCCCGTGGCTGTCAGGCTTGCTGGATCGCCGCCAACTTCCAGTCGCCAGATGAGCCACCCGACGGTCTCTTATACGTCCATACCTCGGTCACCTGTTGCGGCGTTGCAGGATTGGGGGAAAC
>CAVPEE010000061.1:0-72773 GCA_963702825.1 uncultured Alphaproteobacteria bacterium | reverse complement strand
AATAAGGCGGCCGCCCGCCCGTCAGCTTCGCAATTGGCAATGACCGCGATACGTCGCCTGTCGACATAAAGCGGCCGTTCCGAAAGGGCCGTTTGGGTTTTGGCTCTGGGGCGGCCGCGCGACGCATCAGCCGTCGAATCGGCGGGCGGCGGACGCGAAAAGCGCGCCCAACGAAAAATCGCGTAGAGGAGGAGTGACGCAGGGCCTTGAAGATCTGCCTGAGGACTGGATCAAAGGGAGGGTGAAATGGGGAGCCAAGGTCGACGAGATTGCGGATGGCGTCTATCGCATCTCGGCCTATGTGCCGGATATCGCGCCGCCTGCGGGGTTCACCTACAACCATTTCCTCGTCCTCGGCGATGAGCCCCTGCTGTTCCATACCGGGCTCAGGCGCATGTTTCCGGTCGTTCGCGCGGCGGTTGAGAAGGTCCTTTCGGTCCAGAAGCTGCGGTGGATCCGCTTTGGCCATTACGAGGCCGACGAGTGCGGCGCGATGAACGAATGGCTCGCCGCCGCCCCGCACGCCGAGGTCATGCATGGGCAGACCGGCGCCCTCGTCTCCCTCAACGACATGGCCGACCGGACGCCGCGAATTCTGGCCAATAACGAAGTCGTCGACCTCGGCCGCGGAAAGCGTGTCCGCTATATTGACACGCCGCACATCCCGCACGGATGGGACGCTGGCATGTGCGTATTCTGGGCCGCGCGAGCTCAGTCGCGCCGATGAAGATCGCCAAAGCCAGCGAGATATTGCAGGCTGCAATTCTCCTCATCAGCGATCTCCTCGCCGGTGCTGTGGCGTCCAAAACGCGCCTATCCGCAATTTCGCGAACCCGCAGTACCCGGCGCTCGCCGGATGGTCGCCTGTTAACCGAATAGTCTGCCCCCTTGGAGCCGTTGCTGCAAGCCGCATCAGGCTTCCACCCTGACCGCGACGAGCCGAGTTTGCGGTGGAGCGCGTGGGCAAGGCGGAAGCTTGAATACGAGGGTCTCGCAAATCATATAACTATTCATATGGGAAGAGCAATTTATTGATTTGGATCGAGCCGCGAGGAGTGCTGGCGCTGGCTCACATTGTAGAAAAAAATGAGCCTAAGCGACTGAAAACCTTAAGTCGCGCGCAAAACCGTACACCGCGCCCGCGCGTACAATCTCCGCCGGTAGCCTCAGGCCGCCGCAAACGGCGCCGGCTGCCGAGCCCGCTCCGCCCATCGCGCCAGGTCCCCCTCCGCCCGTGCAGAGAGCGCGCGCTTGCGGGCGAGGCCGCGCTCCGGCCCGGGCAGACGTTTTCCCGCTTCGTCCAACCGCGGCGTGGCGATTGGGGGAAACAGGCCGAAATTGACGTTCATCGGCTGGAACGAGCGCGGGCCGGCGCTCGATCGATTCGATATGGCCGCCGGTGATGTGATTGAGGAGCGCGCCGATCGCGGTCGTCGGCGGCGGCGGGTCAAGCGGAAGCCCCAGCCGTTCGGCGGCGGCGAGGCGGCCGGCGATGAGGCCGACCGCGGCGCTTTCGACATAGCCCTCGCAGCCGGTGATCTGGCCGGCGAAGCGCAGCGCGGGGCGCAGCCTTCAGGCGCAGACGCGCGTCGAGCAGGCGAGGCGAATTGAGATAGGTGTTGCGATGCATGCCGCCGAGGCGGGCGAATTCCGCGCCTTCGAGCCCCGGAATCATGCGGAAGATGCGGCTCTGCTCGCCATATTTGAGCTTGGTCTGGAAGCCGACGATGTTGAAGAGGGTGCCGAGCGCATTGTCCTGCCTGAGCTGGACCACGGCGTAGGGTTTGACCGTCGGATCATGCGCGTTGGTGAGCCCGACCGGCTTCATCGGCCCGTAGCGCAGGGTCTCGCGGCCCGCGCTCGGCCATGACTTCGATCGGCAGGCAGCCGTCGAAATAGGGCGTGCCCTCGAATTCGCGAAACTCGGTCTTTTCCGCCGCGAGAAGCGCGTCGATGAAGGCCTCGTACTGCTCGCGGCTCATCGGGCAATTGACGTATGCCTCGGCATCCCCTCCCGGCCCTACCTTGTCGTAGCGCGACTGCATCCACGCCAAGTTCCATATTGATCGAATGACGGTGCACGATCGGCGCGATCGCGTCGAAAAAGGCGAGCGCGCCCTCGCCCGTCAATCCTCCGATCGCTTCGGCCAGCGCCGGGGAGGTGAGCGGACCGGTCGCGACAATCACATTGTCCCAGTCCTCCGGCGGCAGGCCGGCGATCTCTCCGCGGTCGAGAGTTATATGAGGATGACTGAGAAGGGCGGCTTCGACAGCCTGCGAAAATCCGTCGCGGTCGACAGCGAGGGCGCCTCCGGCCGGCACCTGGTGGGCATCAGCCGCTTGAAGGATGATCGAGCCGAGGGCGCGCATCTCGCGATGCAGGATCCCGACCGCGTTGGTCGAGGCGTCGTCGGATCGGAAGGAATTCGAGCAAACGAGCTCGGCGAGATGGGGAGTGTGGTGGGCAGCCGTCGTTTGGAAGGGCCGCATCTCATGCAGAACCACCGGGACGCCGGAATTTGCCGCTTGCCATGCCGCTTCCGAGCCGGCCAGGCCTCCGCCAATGATGTGGATCGGACGCATGGGCGCGCTTGTCACAAAGCTGCCCGGCGTCGTCAATGGTTTTCGTCTGGATTGTCAGGGAAGGGCCGCGGCCTCGAGGGCGGACCCTGGGCCGACGCGCCGGTTTCCCGGCGCGTCTCGGCTTTTCAGGATCTCGCGATCAGGCCGAAACCTGGCTCGCAACAGATCGGCGCACGATGAATTCGATATCGCCGCGGCGAATGCCGATATCGTCCAGCTCGCGATTGGAGAGCTGAGACAATTCACGCACCGCGTCGCGATATCGGCGCCAAGCTGCGAGCTTCTCCGAAATCGTCTTGAGAGGGGACATATTGACTCCATTTCCGGCAGGCACTGGCCTACCGCGCTGCAACATAGTCGCCCTTTGAGATTAGCAGTAGGCACGACATGCGAAGCCCAGCTATGCGTTTATGGCATTGTATAGGACGTTTTTATCGCCTGATAGGCAAAATTGTGCCTGCTCTTGGTTTTCATTGCCGGAAAAGTGGCCATTTCAGGCAGAAAGTGAGCCGGTAGGATTATTAACTGGCGTTTACATATGTGAAGAAATCATGACTATGCCGATGGTGCGGCGCCGCAAAAAGATATCCATCTCCCTAGTGTCTGCGGGAGTCCGCGCGGGCCGTCCCTCGATGTCGCACCGAACGCTCAAGGAAGTGCTATGGTTGAAAGGCGCTTGATTTCGGCTGCGCAAGCCGCGAGACAAACCGACGCCGCGGGTCTTTTTCCCGGCGGCCAAGGAGCGTGAAATGGACAATTTGATAGCCCGCGTCGCGACCGCCGCGGACTTGAGCCCGGACGTCGCCCGCAAGGCCGTCGCTCTGATTGGCGATTTCATCCAGCGCGAGGCGCCCGAGGAAGCCGTCAAGGACCTGTTCGAAAAGGCGCCGGCCTTTCCGTCCATTATCGCCTCGAGCACGCAGACCGGGGGAGAGGGCATGGGGGTAGGTTTGAAGGGGCTGATGGGCGTGTCGAGCGGAGCGATGGGCGGGGGCGGCCTGATGGCGCTGGGCTCGGAATTGTTGAGCCTGGGCCTCGACATGGAGCAGATCCAGACGGTTGGAAAGGAAGTCTTCGCCTACGCGCGCGAAACTGCGGGCGATCAGGTCGTGGGCGAAATCTCCGCGTCGATTCCTGGGCTTTCCCAATTCATCTAGCGAGAGGCGGCGTTGGGCGCAGTCGCGAACCTCTTTCCCGCCACTACCGAAGCCGATTGGCGCAAGGCGGCTGAAGCCGCGCTCAAGGGCGCGAGCCTCGAAACGCTTGTGTCCGAGACTGCGGATGGCGTTCGGATCAAACCCGTCTATCCGCCCGCGGAAGGCCCAAGAGCTATTCGACCCGGCGGTCCGTGGCGGATCATTGCGCGACTCGATCATCCCAACGCCGTCGAAGCCAACACCGAGGCGCTCGACGACCTCGCCAATGGAGCCGACGGCCTGCAGATCGTGTCCTCCGGCGCGCTCGGAGCCTACGGTTTTGGTCTTCGAAGCTTCGACTCCGCCACACTTCACAAGGCGTTTAATGGCGTGCGCTTCGATGCGGGCGCGAATTTCGAACTCGATCTTGGGCCCGACGGCGCCGATCAGGCGCTTCGGTTCGCCGCTCTGATCGAGCGCTCAGGCGCGAAGCCCGAGGACTGCGCGGTCTCGTTCGGTCTCGACGCTTTCGCGGCTTCGGCCCGCGGACCGTTTCCAGCCGACTGGAGCGCTCAAGCGAGGCGCTGTGCGGAGACCGCGCTCGCGTTGCGAAGCAAGGGTTTCCTAGGGCCGTTCCTGGTTGCTGACGCGCGCGCTGTTCATGCGGCTGGCGGCAGCCCGGCGCAAGAGCTTGCCTTTGCGCTCGCAGCCGCATTGGCCCTATTGCGTCGGCTTGAACAGGTCGGGACGCCGCTTGGCGAAGCATGCGCCCTCATCGCGTTCCGGCTTGCCGCCGATGCGGACGAACTGGCGACATTGTCGAAATTCCGCGCGTTGCGCATTGCCTGGTCGCGCGTTGAGGAAACCTGCGGCCTCGAGCCGCGCGCGGCTCGTGTGCAGGCGGAAAGCGCCTGGCGCATGATGACGGCGCGCGACCCTTACGTGAATGTGATGCGCGGCGCGGCAGCGGCGTTCTCGGCCGGTCTCGGCGGCGCCGACAGCGTCAGCGTTCTGCCGCACACGCTCGCGGCCGGCCTTCCTGACGGCCTCGCGCGGCGTCTCGTCCGCAATGCCCAGGTCGTCCTCTTGCGCGAATCCAACCTTGGATTTGTCGCCGACCCCGCCGCCGGCGCCGGCGCGTTCGAGGCGATGACCCAGGCGCTTTGCGACAAGGCCTGGCGGCTGTTTCAGGAGATCGAAGGACTGGGTGGACTGCCGTCGGCGCTCGCGAACGGCGCGTTTCAACGACAGGTCGCCGCGAGCGCGGCGGCGCTCGCTCGAAACGCCGCTTGCCTGAAGGCGCCGATCACCGGTGTCAGCGCACACGCCGATCTCGACGAGCCGCCGGTCGAAGTTGCGATTGGCGCGCCGGAGCGCGAGGCATTTGCGCCGGCCGAAGGCGCGCTCATGCCGATGCGGCTCGCAGAGCCGTTCGAACATTTGCGCGATCGTTCCGACGCCTTCCTTCGGAGCACTGGCGCGCGGCCGAAGGTTTATCTCGTCGCGCTGGGCCCTGAGGCCAAGCACCGCCGCCGGGTCCAGTTCATGCGCGAATGGCTGGAGGTTGGCGGTTTCGACACCGTTTACAACGGCGAGACTGCAACGGTCGAGGAGGCGGTCGCACGCGTTAGAGAGAGCGGGGCGCTACTCGTCTGCCTGTGCGGGACCGATGACGCATATTCCGAGCACGCGGAAGCCTTTGCGAAAGCGTTCATGGCTTCGAGCGTGAAGGGTGTTGCGCTCGCGGGACGCCCTGGCGAATCCGAGCGCGCATGGCGCGCCGCAGGCGTCGACGACTTCATCTTTGCTGGCGGAGACGCCGTCGCGACGCTGCAGAGCCTCTATCGCCGCATCACCGTCGATATGGCGGCGGCCGCCACGGTGACGTCATGAGTTGCATCCCTGACTTCTCGAGCGTTCCATTCGCGGCCCCGTCGAAGTCGGTCGACTCGGGAGACAAGCGAATCTGGGCGACGCCCGAAGGCATTGAGGTCAAGTCGTTCTACGGACCGCGCGATCGCGACGGCATCGATCTTTCGAGTGAATGGCCGGGCCTCCCGCCCTTTTTGCGGGGGCCGTATCCGACCATGTACCTCACCCAGCCTTGGACGGTGCGGCAATATGCCGGCTTCTCGACCGCCGAAGAATCGAATGCTTTCTACCGCGCCAATCTCGCCGGGGGTCAGAAGGGCCTTTCCATCGCCTTCGACCTGGCGACGCATCGTGGCTACGACTCGGATCATCCGCGCGTGGCCGGCGACGTCGGCATGGCGGGCGTCGCGATCGATTCGATCTATGACATGCGCACTTTGTTTTCCGGCATCCCGCTCGGTTCGATGAGCGTGTCGATGACGATGAACGGCGCCGTGCTGCCGGTAATGGCTCTGTTCATTGTCGCTGCCGAGGAACAGGGCGTGCCCATGGCGGCGCTCTCGGGGACCATTCAGAACGATATTCTGAAAGAGTTCATGGTCCGCAACACCTACATTTATCCGCCCGCGGCCTCGATGCGGATCGTCGCCGATATTTTTGCCTTCACTGCGGCGAACATGCCGAAATTCAACTCGATCTCGATCTCCGGCTATCACATGCAGGAGGCGGGCGCGACGCAGGATCTGGAGCTCGCCTATACGCTGGCTGACGGTCTCGAATATGTGCGCGCCGGCGTCGCCGCCGGAATGAGCATCGACGCGTTTGCTCCGCGGCTGTCGTTCTTCTGGGCGGTGGGCATGAATTTTTTCATGGAGGTCGCCAAGCTGCGCGCTGCGCGCAAGCTTTGGGCGGGCATCGTCAAGGGCTTCGGCCCAAATCGGACAAGTCGCTGGCGTTGCGCGCGCATTGTCAGACGTCGGGCTGGTCGTTGACCGCACAAGACCCATTCAACAATATCGTGCGCACGCAAATCGAAGCGATGGCGGCAACGCAGGGGCATACGCAGTCGCTTCACACCAACGCGCTCGATGAGGCGCTGGCGCTGCCAACGCCCTTTTCGGCCCGGATTGCCCGCAACACTCAGCTTTTCCTCATCGAGGAGACTGGAACAACGAAGGTCATCGACGCCTGGGGCGGCTCTTATTACGTCGAGCGCCTCACGGCCGAACTGGCCGCGCGGGCGGAAGCGCACATCGACGAGATCGAACGCCTCGGCGGGATGGCGAGGGCGATCGAGAGCGGCTTGCCCAAGCGGCGCATTGAAGAGGCGGCGGCGCGAACGCAGGCGCGTATCGATTCCGGCCGCCAGCCGGTGATTGGGGTTAACACTTTTGCGCCGACCATCGAGCGAGATCTCAATGTGCTGAAGGTTGACGCCGCGGCGGTGCGCACGCGTCAAGTCGAGAAGCTTAACCGCCTGCGCGCCGAGCGGGACGAGGCGGCGACGCAGGCCGCGCTCGCGGCGCTTACCGAAGGTGCGCGAGGTCGCGCCAATCTGTTGCAACTGTCCGTCGAGGCGGCGCGGGCGAAGGCCACGGTCGGTGAGATCTCCTTCGCCCTGGAGAGCGCGTTCGGCCGTCATGTCGCGGAAGCCCGCGCCATCTCCGGCGTCTATCTCTCGGAGGCTGGGCCGGGCGCGGAGGCCAACGAACGCGTGATCGCAATGACCCGCGCGTTCGCCGAGAATGAAGGTCACGCGCCGCGCATCCTCGTCGCCAAAATGGGCCAGGATGGACATGATCGCGGGCAGAAGATCATCGCTTCGGCGTTCGCGGATCTTGGATTCGACGTTGACATCGGCCCGTTGTTCGCAACGCCCGAAGAGGTTGCGGCGCGCGCGGCCAAAGGGCAGGTTCACATCGTCGGCGTCTCGTCGCTTGCCGCCGGCCACCTCGCGCTCGTCCCGGCTTTAAAGAGAGAGCTCGACAAGCTCGGTCTTGGCGCGACGATGATCGTCGTCGGCGGCGTCATCCCCGCCCAAGACTTCGCCGCCCTCCGCGAGGCGGGCGCGGACGCGATATTCCCGCCTGGCGCCGTCATCGCCGAGGCCGCGCAGGACCTGCTCGAACGGCTCAACGAACGACTTGGCTATCGCCAGCGCGCGTCTGTTTGAGGCGATCGCACGACGCTCAGCTCTAGCGGCCCAGTCTCAAACTGAGCGCGTTGTCAGCGCGCACACGCTTGTCGTTTCGAACAATGTTACGGCGCCCTGATCCAAATCGAGACGCTTGCCGCTTTACGTCAACGGCGCCGCGTTTGCCGCTGTCTCATCCAGATTGTCGCCGATGGATGAGCAGTGGGCCGCCCCGATGGACCCTTTTATTGACGAAGTCGTTCGTCGGTCGATCCGCCACGCGCGGTTAATGTTGAAGCAGGGCTCTTACAATTGGCCTGTGGCGCGCCTCGCCTTGCGGAAGATTCTGGCCGATCTGGAGGCGAAGGCTCCGGATGATCCAAGCCTGCCGAGGCTTCGCGCCTTTATTGCCTCGAACGATCGGAAATGGTTGCGAGAGGATCGATAGCACTCGTTCGACGGTTCTCAAGAATGTCTCGAAACGGGAGAAGGCCTCGATGGGTTGCAGATCGCTTGACTTGTCCCGAGGAGTGCTAAAGGTTTATGCGTTCATCCGGCAAACAGCAACGTCGCATTGCCCGATTTTTCTCGCTGATGTGACGTCGACCGCGCGGGGATTTGTTTGAGCGCGGGCCACCGGAGCTGGGCGCCATACACCCAAAGCGACGCCGTGAGTTCGCGCGCTTGCCAGGGAGGGAAGACTTGATGGCGGCGACCGCGAATGGGCGGAGCGCGCGGGTCCGAGAGTTCACGACGCGCGGTGGAGTCGAGCTGCAATTCACGGAGCTCGGTTTCGGCGGAGTGCCGCTCGGCAATCTCTATCGACCTATGACGGAAAGAGAAGCGCGTGTGATGCTGGACGCCGTCTGGGCGGCCGGCTGTCGCTACTTCGACACCGCGCCGCTCTATGGGCTGGGACTTTCTGAGACCCGACTGAACGGTTTCCTGCGTCCGAAGCCGCGCGGCTCCTATTTGATTTCCACCAAGGTCGGCCGGTTGCTCGATCTGTGTGAGCCGCAGAAACGTTCAGGTCAGGGCATGTTCTTTGAAACGCCCTCGCGGCGGGAGCGCTTCGACTATTCCTACGACGGCGTGATGCGCTCGCTCGAATTCTCGCTCGAGCGCCTTGGTCTCGACCACGTGGATATCGTCTACTGCCACGATGTCGATGTCTTCACCCACGGAAGCAAGGAAGCCGCCGACGCGCGGATCAAGGAGTTTATGAATGGGGGCTATCGCGCTCTGGACCAGTTGCGGGCGTCAGGCACGGTCAAGGCCATCGGAGCCGGGGTCAATGAATGGGAGATCGCCGAGAAGTTGGCGCGCGCGGCCGACTTCGACGCGTTTCTTCTCGCGGGCCGCTACACCCTTCTCGAACAGGAGGCGTTGACGAGTTTCTTGCCGCTCTGCGAGGAAAAGAAGATCGCCGTGGTGATCGGCGGCCCATTCAATTCCGGCATCCTCGCGACGGGCGTGAAGGGCGAGGCTCGCTACAACTATAGTCCGGCGTCGGATGAGGTGAAGGACCGGGTGCGCCGAATCCAGCAGATATGCAAGAGTTTCAAAGTCGCGTTACCGGAGGCCGCTCTGCGCTTTCCGCTCGGTCATCCTGCGGTCGTCAGCGTGATCGCCGGCGCCCAACGCGCAAGCGAAGTCAGGCGGAACGCTGCAATGATGAGAACAAAGCCGCCGGCTGCGCTCTGGCGCGCGCTAAAAGCAGAGAAGCTCTTGCGCGAGGACGCGCCAACGCCACGTTGAGCGTCGCTATTGGTCCTTAACTCAGGCCGTCGATCTCGCCATTGACGACGCGAATCCTCTCGGCAGCCGGGATGCGCGGCAATCCTGGCATCGTGCGGATGTCTCCCATCAGCACGACGACAAAGCCCGCGCCTGCGCGGAGGCGAACGTCGCGGATCCTTGGGACGTGCCCGCTGGGCGCGCCCATAAGAGAGGGATCGTCCGAGAACGAATATTGGGTCTTGGCGACGCATATCGGCAGGCGACCCCAGCCCGCGGCCTCGAGCTCGTCAAATTTCGCTCGCACCGAGGCCTCCGCCGCGATGTCGGCGGCGCCGTAAATCTCTCGCGCGATTGTTAGCGTCTTGTCCCATAAACTCATCTCGTCGCCATACAGCGGCCGAAATTTCGCCTCGCCCGCATCGGCAAGCGCGGCGACGACGCGGGCGAGATCTTCTGCTCCGGCCCCGCCTCGGGCCCAGTGTTCGCAGACGACGGTCTTGACCCCGAATTCGCGCGCCACCCTATCCTCGACAAAGGCGAGTTCAGCCTTGGTGTCGCTGTCAAATCGATTGATTGCGACAACGACTGGCAGTCCAAACTTTCGCAGATTGGCGATATGCCGAGCGAGGTTCGCGAGGCCGGCTTCGAGCGCGGGAAGGTCCTCGGCGCTAAGCGCATCCTTGGCCACTCCGCCGTGCATCTTGAGCGCGCGGACGGTCGCGACGAGCACCGTGGCCGCCGGCTTAAATCCAGCCTTGCGGCACTTGATGTCGAAAAATTTCTCGGCGCCGAGATCCGCGCCGAAGCCCGCTTCAGTGACGACGTAATCGGCGAGTTTGAGCGCCGCTCGCGTCGCCATCACCGAATTGCAACCGTGGGCGATGTTGGCGAAGGGGCCTCCGTGCACCAGCGCGGGCGAAGCTTCGAGCGTTTGCACGAGATTGGGCTTGAGCGCCTCCTTGAGGAGCGCCGTCATAGCGCCAGGCGCTTTGAGATCCAAGGCGCTGATCGGCCGCCTGTCTCTGGCCCAGCCGACCACCATGCGGCCGAGCTGCTCCTCGAGCTCCTCAAGACTGGTTGCGAGGCAGAAGGCCGCCATAACCTCCGAGGCGACGGTAATGTCGAAACCGTCCTCGCGTGGAAAGCCGTTGCCCGAGCCGAGCCCGACAATTGTTTCGCGAAGCGCGCGGTCGTTCATGTCGAGCACGCGCCGCCAGGCGACGCGCCGCTGATCGAGGCGGAGCGCGTTGCCCCAGTACATGTGATTGTCGATCATCGCGGCAAGCAGATTGTGCGCCGATGTGATGGCGTGAAAATCGCCGGTGAAATGGAGGTTGATCTCGTCCATGGGAACAACCTGGGCGTGGCCGCCGCCGGTCGCGCCCCCCTTCATGCCGAAGCTCGGCCCGAGCGAGGGTTCGCGCAGACAGATCATCGTCTTCTTGCCGATGCGATTGAGCGCGTCGCCCAGGCCGACGGTGGTTGTCGTCTTGCCCTCGCCCGCCGGGGTTGGGCTGATTGCCGTGACAAGAATGAGCTTCCCGTCCGGGCGGTTCGAGAGACTGCTCAGAAAATCATACTCAAGCTTGGCGATGAAGCGGCCGAACGGACGCAAGGCGGATTCCGGCGCGCCGATCTTCGCCGCGATCTCCGCGATCGGCTTCAAGCGCGCGGCGCGCGCGATTTCGATGTCAGACGCCATGAACCAATGCCTTCCCCTCGACCCGCCGTCTGGCCGCCATAAACGTTAGGCACGAATCGTCTGGCCCGCCTGTTTTGGCAAGCGCGAATCGTGACGATGAACGGCGCGCGCGCGTAGTAGCCAGGCGCGTCATCGTCGCCGCGCGGCGCGATAGCCAATCAAGCGCGAGGAACGAGCCATGACAAAGCTGCGGATTGCCGCTCTCACGACTGTCAGTTTGGCCGCCTTTCTCGGTCTGGCGATCGTCGGGGCGGGAGGCCCGGCGCGATTCTTTTCGCATCCTCCGCTGATTGCGATGACGGCGGTGACGATCGCGCTTGGGTTTGCTGCGCTATTCACCGAGGGCCACATCGGCGCCGGCGTCAAGGAGGACCGCTCCAATCGTTGGGTGATCGCCGCTCTCGGCGTGCTTAGCGTCATCGACGCCTACTTGCCCGCCTATACCGACCGGATCGACTTTCTCACCTTCGGCGGCGAAGGCGTGCGCTGGTTCGGATTCCTCCTCTACTCAGCCGGAGGCGTTCTTCGTCTCGCGCCGGTCTTCGTGCTCGGGCGGCGCTTCAGCGGCCTCGTCGCGATCCAGCCCGAACATCGGTTGGTCACCAACGGCCTCTATGGGGTCATCCGCCACCCGAGCTATCTCGGCCTCTTTGTCTCCGTGCTCGGCTGGGCGCTGGCGTTCCGCTCCGGCGTCGGCGTGATTATCGCCGTCATGATGCTCGTTGTCTTGCTCGCTCGCATCAAGTCCGAGGAGCGGCTGCTCAGCGAGACCTTCGGCGCCGAATACGACGCCTATCGAGCCCGCACCTGGCGCCTCATTCCTTACGTCTACTGAGCCAGCCCGCCCGGCGCGCGGTTGCCTCGACGCGACGCCTTCCATAAACCTCCCTCGCGCTTCCTGCCGCCGATGAAAGACTTCCATGATCCGCTCTGCTTTGATGACCGTGATGACCAGCGCTGCGATCAAGGCTGGCCGCGGGCTCAAACGCGATTTTGGCGAAGTCAGCGAATTGCAAGTGTCGATGAAGGGACCGGGCGACTTTGTGAGTCTTGCCGACAAGCGCGCGGAAAAGAGCCTCTACGAGGAGCTTGCCAAGGCGCGCCCGGGCTATGGCTTCGTCCTGGAGGAAGGCGGGCGCGTCGAGGGGACCGATAAGAGCCACACCTGGCACATCGATCCGCTCGATGCGACGACGAACTTCCTGCACGCGATCCCGTTGTTCGCAATCTCTATCGCGCTGGAGCGCGAAGGGCAGATCGTCGCCGGCGTTATCTACAATCCGGCGGACGACGACATGTACGTGACCGAGAAGGGCCAGGGAGCCTTTGGCCGCAACCGCCGGCTGCGCGTGGCGGGGCGCAGCGACTTGTCGCAGGCCATCTTTGGCTGCGGCATTCCCCATCTCGGCAAGGCGGCGCAGCATCCTCGATTCAGAGCCGAGCTCGCGGCTGTGATGGCCCGCGTCGTCAATGTGCGTCGGATGGGTTGCGCCGCGCTCGATCTGGCCTATGTCGCCGCGGGCCGGTTCGACGCCTTCTGGGAGCGAGGCCTGAACTCTTGGGACATTGCGGCGGGTTCGCTTCTGATCCGAGAAGCCGGGGGATTTGTCACCGGCGCGGACGGCGAAGACAACTTCCTCGAAACCGGGTCGATCTGCTGCGGCAACGGAACCATGCACCGCGAGCTGCTTCAATTGTTGCACAGCGTCGCTTAACGCGCCCGTCGCGCTCCGTGGGGACGACTGCGCCTCGCCGTTGGCGATGGTGCGCTTCCGCCTTACGAATTCGCCGCGCGTTGGGCGGCTGCTAGACATGGCGCCTCCCGCTTTGACCAGCGGAACGAACTTGAAAAGAGGGCGTGAAGACACGTGGCTTATCCAGGGATTGAAGGAAAAGTGGCCATCGTGACGGGGGCCGCGGGCGGGATCGGAAAAGCTCTCGTCGACGGCTTCGTCAAGGAGGGCCTGCGCGTCGCGGCGCTCGACATTGACGAGAAGGGGGTCCGCGCCCTGCAGGAGAAGCACGGGGAAGCAAAGGTCCTCGGCCTCCGAATCGACGTTTCAGACCCGGAGGACTGCCGCCGGCAAGTCGCAACCGTCGCCGAGCGGCTCGGAACGGCGCACATTCTCGTCAACAACGCCGCACTCGGCATGAACTCCGTGGCGGACGATTACGACGACGAGCATCTGCAGATCGAGGACGTGCCCGATGATCTGTGGCGACGCTTCTTCGCCGTCAACGTGGGCGGCGCCTTCTCCATGACGCGTGCGGTCGTGCCAATCTTCCGCAAGCAGAAATGGGGGCGCGTCATCAACGTCTCGACGAGCATTCTGACGATGATGCGCAAGGGCTTCGTGCCCTACGGGCCGACCAAAGCCGCGCTCGAGGCTTGGTCGCTGATCCTGTCGCGCCAACTGGAGGGAAGCGGCATCACGGTCAATGTTGTCCTGCCCGGCGGCCCGGTGGACACGATCATGGTGCCTGGCGAAGACCGCAGCGCGCTCATCTCCCCCAACGTCATGTCCCCGCCGATGCTGGCTCTGTTCACAGAAGCGGGCGGACAAGGTCACCGGGCAGCGCTTCATCGCGGTCGAGTGGGACGAGAGCCTGGGGACCGACCCGGCGACTCAGGCGCACGCGCCGGCCGCTTGGCCGCAGCTCGCCAAGCCATTCTCGAAGATGCAGCCGCGCCCGTAAGCTCCGGCTGTCTTAGGGTTGGACCAGATTGCAATTCCGTCGAATCGGGCGCTGTAGGCGCGGTCCATAGCCCGTCGATAGACGGGCGTCCTTCCGAACGCCCTTTGGACCGCGCCGGCCGCTACAAGGGCCGGATCAAGCCAAGTGCAATCTGCTTTAGAAAAAAATGCGCCCGCGCTGGCTAAGATGGGTCAGCGCGGGCGCTACGGCCGTCGGTGGGAGGACCGAGGACGAACTTGAAAGCAGTGCGAGAGGGCGAGGAGAGGCGGCCTCGCCTTGTCTGGCAGCGCCCCGAGATTCTCAGTTCAGAACGTTCTTGATGAAGTCCCCATCCTTCATCACCAGCGGGATGTATCGCCCCTCTTCGTCAAGCGCCGAGAGGTCCTTGAGCGGATCCTTCTCGACGACGATGAGATCGGCATAGGCGCCGACTGCGACAGTCCCAACCTTTCCGCTCATCTGGATGAGTTCGGCCGCGTTCAAGGTGGCCGAGCGGATCACGTCAATCGCGGGCAGCGTGCGGCCGCGAATGACGAACTCGTGCGCCCTGGTACTTATGCAGGAAGCCGAGCAGATCGGTGCCGTAGGCCATCTTGACGCCGGCCTTGTGCATGATCTCGAGCGATTCCGGGCTCTTCTTGATCACGTAGTCGAGCCGCGAAGAGAACCCGGGATCGAGGCGCAGCGCTTTCTCTTCCGTCTTTTGCGATTCGTAAGCGATGATCGTCGGGGTGACGATAACGTTCTTCTCTGCCATCAACTTTGCTGTCGCCGGCTCGACGAGCGTCGCATGTTCGACCGACTGGAAGCCGACCTCGACGGCGCGGCGCACCGCCTCATCCGAATAGAGATGGCCGCAGACATAGGTCTGCGCCTTGTCCGCCTCCTCGACGAACGTGAGCAACTCGTCGCGCGAAAAGCCAAGCCGCTTGATCGGGAACTTGCCCGAGGCCGCGCCGCCGGCCGCCATCACCTTGATGAACTGGGCGCCGTTGCGCAGCTCTTCGCGCACGGCGAAGCGGACGGCCTCGACGCCGTCGACGACGCGGCTGACCGATCCCAGGCGGCGATTGAGCGTTTCGACATCGCTGCCGTCAAAGGGTTGGCGGACGTCGGTATGACCGCCGGTCTGGACGAACGCCTTGCCGCAGATGAACAGGCGCGGTCCTTCGATGATCTTCTGATCAATGGCGCGCTGGAAGCCGATGTCGGCGCCGCCGAGGTCACGGATCGAGGTGAACCCGCGCAAAAGCATCTGCTTCATGATCCGCGCAGCGTGCAGCGCGATCAGCGAATCGGGCAGTCGCGCGTTGTCGGCAGGGTCGGGGAACGGCGACACGATATGGGTGTGGCAGTCGATGAGGCCCGGCATCAAGGTCTTGCCGCGCAGGTCGATGCGGTGGGCGGAGGAGTCCTTGATCGGCTTGTCCGAAATCTCCTTGATGAGCCCGTCGGCGACGCGGACGAAGCGATCATGCTCGCCTTCGTCGCTCGAGCCGTCGAGAATGCGCGCGTTTTCGAAGATCGCCGATTGCATGGCTCCTCAGGCTCCTCGGATGTTAAGCCGCACGTCATTGCGCGACGGTCGTCGTTCATTCGGGTTGGGCGGACTGGCGCACTTTATCGTCGGCGGGCCAATCTCAAAGACGTTATTCGGCACGCGTCCCTCGCCGTTGGCGACGTATGTGTCGCTGATGTGACCGTCAATCGTTCTCGCGTCCATACCGGTTCTCAAAAGCAGCGATTTGGTCACGGTGGGACAGGGTGTAATCGAGCTCGTCGAAGCCATTGATCAGGCAATATTTGGCGAATGGGTCGATCTCGAAGGAATGCGTTGAGCCGTCCGGCAGCGTAACCGTCTGCGCTTCGAGATCCACCCGGATCGCCAGATCCGGCGTTTCGGAGACACGCGCCAACAAATCGGCGACGACCGCCTCCGGCAGTCGGATTGGTAGGAGGCCGTTCTTGACGCAATTGGTATGGAAGATATCGCCGAAGCTCGGCGCGATAACGACTTCGAACCCGTAGTCGGAGAGCGCCCAGACAGCATTCTCGCGCGAGGAGCCACATCCGAAATTGACATTGGCGACCACGACGCGCGCGTCACGGTGATGGGGCTGGTTCAGCGCAAACTCTGGGCGTTCTGCTCCATTCACGTCGAAGCGCAGGTCGTGGAACAGATATTGGCCGAAGCCGCCGCTGCGGGGCTTCTGCAGAAAACGCGCAGGAATGATCTGGTCTGTGTCGATATTTGGCTGAAGGAAGGGGGCCGCCGCCGATTCCAAACTC
Source organism: uncultured Alphaproteobacteria bacterium (assembly GCA_963702825.1). GTDB lineage: Bacteria > Pseudomonadota > Alphaproteobacteria > Rhizobiales > Beijerinckiaceae > Roseiarcus. Next base: position 56,620 of record CAVPEE010000061.1, on the reverse strand, counting down.
TTGAACGCCTTCACTTCATTCCCCGGGCAGCATCTTGCGCACGTCGGTCAGATGACCTGCGACAGCGGCTGCGGCAGCCATCTGGGGGCTCAGCAAATGAGTGCGCGCATTTCTTCCTTGCCGCCCTACGAAATTCCTGTTCGAGGTCGACGCGCACCGTTCGAACTCGCCGACCGTTTCGCCGTTCGTGCCGAGACACATCGAGCAACCCGCTTCGCGCCATTCGAATCCGGCCTGTTTGAAAACGATGTCCAGGCCCTCCGCCTCCGCCTGCGCCTTAACCAGGCCGGATCCCGGAACGACCCAGCCGCGCACGTTTTCATGCACCTTGCGGCCTGCCGCGACCGCCGCGGCGCTGCGCAAGTCCTCGATCCGCCCGTTCGTGCAGGAGCCGATGAAAACGCGATCGACTGCAACCGAGTCGAGACGGTCGCCCGGCTTGAGGTCCATGTATTTGAGCGCGCGCTCCATGCTCTCGCGCCGTTCCGGGCTCGGGGCCTCGGCCGGATCAGGAACGGCCCCATCGATCGGCAGCGACATCCTGGGGGCTGGTGCCCCATGTCACCATCGGGGCAATCTCCGAACTATCGAGACTGATCTCGCTGTCGAAGCTTGCCTCAAGATCAGTCGGAAGCTTGCGCCAGCGCGCAAGCGCCCGGTCCCATTCTTCGCCTTTAGGCGCGTAGGGCCGCCCAGCCAGATAGGAGAAAGTGGTCTCATCCGGCGCGATCATTCCTGCACGCGCGCCGGCCTCGATCGACATGTTGCAGACGGTGAGACGCCCCTCCATCGTCAGACCGGTGATCGCCGAGCCCGCATATTCGATCACATGCCCTGTCGCGCCAGCCGTGCCGATCCGGCCGATAATGGCGAGAATGATATCTTTGGCGCACACGCCAGCGCCGAGCCGCCCATCGACGGTGATGCGCATCGTCTTTGGCATGCGCTGCCAAAGCGTCTGGGTCGCCAGGATGTGGTTGGCTTCGGTCATTCCAAGGCCAAAGGCGAGGGCGCCGACCGCGCCATGCGTCGAAGTATGGCTGTCTGCGCAGACGACGATCATTCCGGGCTGGCTGATGCCCTGTTCGGGACCAACGACGTGCACGATGCCGTGCCGCTGGTCCTTCAGGCCGAACATCTGGACGCCAAAGTCGGAGGTGTATTGGGCAAGCAGATTCGACCATGTATCGCCGTTCGGCGTCAGGGATCTCTGTCGCCTCGCGCGTATCCGTGGGCACGTAGTGATCAGGCGTCGCGAATGTCTGCGATGGCGCATGCGGTTTGAGACCGCGCGCCGTCAAGAATTCGAAGGCCGGGGCGTAGCCGTCGTGAATGAGATGGCGATCAATGTAGAGCAAAGTCTGGCCGTCAGGCCGCTCAAGAATGCGGTGTCGAGACCAGATCTTCTCGAACATGGTGCGAGCCGCTGCGGCCGTCACGAGGAGCCTCCCTTCTCAACACCCTCAGCGTGCAACTCATATAGGCGCCGGTCATCGGCGGCGAAATCGTACTTGGACAATTTATCATCGCGTTTCGCGACGCGTCTCAATGCTGCTTGGGTTCGTAACGCCATATCTCACAAATACTTAATGCAGCGGACACGCTTTTGTGGCGGGATGTTTGGATGTAAGATGTTAATGGTCAGGTGATCCACCACCGGAAGGCGCGCGGTGCTCTGCGGGCCGTTCGGCCGCCTTAGCCGTCATTCAGAATGTCCGCCGATGCGTTTTGACCTGTTATCGCTGAAATTGTTCGTCGCGGTCTGCGAAAGCAAAAGCATTTCTCGCGCGGCCGCCAGAGAGCATATCGCCGCCTCGGCGGTCAGCAAGCGAATTTCGGACCTTGAAGAGCTGGTGAAAGCGCCGTTGTTTCACCGGACGACCAAAGGTCTGGAGCCGACCGCTTCGGCGCAAGCCCTGTTACGCCATGCGCGGGTCGTCATGCGCGACCTGCAACAGATGGAATACGAGCTCGCGGAGCATGCGACGGGTCTCTGCGGCAGGGTGAGAATTCACGCGAGCGTTTCGACGATCCTTCAGCATCTCCCGCGCGACCTCGCCAATTTCCTCGCCATTCACAGCGCAATCCGTATCGACCTCGAGGAGGGCACAAGTCAGCAGGTCGTTCGCTCCGTCGCCGAGAATGCGGCGGACATCGGCATTTTCGGCGGTTATCTGCCAGCGACCGGGCTTCAGGTCCTTCCCTATCGGTCCGACAAGCTCGTCGCGATCATGCCGGTCGGACATCCTCTCGCCGAGCGCAAGAAGGTCAAGTTCGTGGAGCTTGCAGAATTCGATCTTGTCGGCCCGCAAAAAGGGAGCTTCCTCAACTCGCTGGTTATGAAAGCCGTGGGCGAGCTCAATCTGGCGCTCAAGATGAGGATACGCGTCAACGGCTTCGAGACGGTCTGCAGTATGGTCGAGGCCAACCTCGGTGTTGGTCTTGTCCCCGAGCGTTGCGCCAAACGTTATGTCGCCGCCGGACAGGTCACGGCCGTGCCGCTCGATGAGGAATGGGCGACGCGCAACTGGAAGATATGCGTGCGCGATCCCGCCTCTCAGCCGCCTCCGGTCCGCATTCTCGTGGAGCATCTGAGCTCAAAAGACGCCGACCGCCCGACACGCGTGGTCAATTTTGCCGATGCGGGAACGCGCGCGCGTCGGAGATAGGCGCCTGCCCTAGTCAACCGGTCGCCCGCACCGCGGCGACCACCGCTTCGCCCATCGCGTCGGTGCCGACCTTCTTGCCGCCTTCCTGCATGATGTCGGCGGTTCGATAACCATCCGCCAGCACTTTGCGGACGGCGTTCTCGATCCTCTTCGCAGGTTCCTCCATGTCAAAGGAGTAACGCAGCATCATCGCGGTCGACAGAATCGCGGCGAGCGGATTGGCGATATTCTTGCCCGCTATGTCAGGCGCAGTGCCGTGGACCGGTTCGTAGAGCCCCTTCTTGTTGTCGCCAAGGGACGCCGAGGGGAGCATCCCGATCGAACCGGTCAGCATCGCCGCGGCGTCGGAGAGAATGTCGCCAAACACGTTGCCCATGACCATGACGTCGAACTGCCGCGGATCGCGCACGAGATGCATGACCGCAGCGTCGACATAGAGGTGGGTAAGCTCGACATCGGGATAGGACTTGCCCACACGCGTCGCGACCTCTCGCCACAGAGCCATCGTCTCGAGCACATTCGATTTGTCGACCGAGCAAACTTTGTGGCGTCTTCGGCGCGCCTCTCGGAATGCGACATGCATGATGCGTTCGATTTCTGATTCGGAATAGCGCATCGTGTTGACGCCCATGCGCTCGCCCGCGGCGTTTGTCTCGATCCCGCGCGGCTCGCCGAAATAGAGGTCGCCGTTGAGCTCCCGCAGCATGAGAATGTCGACGCCGCTGACCACCGACCTTTTGAGCGACGAAGCCTCCTCAAGCTCAGGAAAGAGAAAAATCGGCCGATAGTTGGCGAACAGCGTCAGCGCCTTGCGCAGGCGCAAGAGCCCATTTCCCGCCCCCTCGCTCGGAGGCCTCTTCTCGTCTTCGATGACGCCTGCGCCCCCCAGGAGGATAGCGTCCGAAGCCCTCGCCAATTCCAGAGTTTCCGGCGGCAACGCATTGCCGACGGCTTCGAGCCCGGCTCCGCCAATTGGCGCTTCCTTCAATTCATACGACACCGAGTTCCCTAGAGTGGCTTCCAGAACTCTCACGGCCTGTGCGGTGACCTCCTTGCCGATTCCGTCGCCGGGCAGGACTGCGATCTTCATTGTGTCGTCCACTCGTTGGGTTCGAATTGAATTCGTCGCGCAGTCGGAAATCGACAGATGCGCTCGTCAAGGCCGCGGTAATCGACGTTATAGGGGTCAAGCGTTGTCGCTAAGTCGCGATTCAGAACAGGTTCATCGCAGATCGCGACGGGGCATCCTTGCTTTCGCTAAGCCGCCTTCGCTCCCGCGAGCTCCTCGTAAACCGTCCGTTCAAACGCGCGATAAGCTTTCAAGATTGCAGGATCCGCGAACGGGATCACCTGCGTCATCATGAGGCCGCCGATCTTCGCCGTTGGGTCGATCCAGAAATAGGTGTTCGCGAGGCCGCCCCAGCTCAGGCTGCCCGGGCTCCGCCCTTCGGCCGAGCGCTCGAGATTGATAAGGAAGCTCAAGCCCCAGCCCTGGCGCTGTCCGGGGAAGAAATCCACATCGTGCGACAGATTGGGCATCACCACCTTGATCACCCCGGCCTCAAGCGGCGCAATATGATTTTGTCCCATGAGGGCGACCGTCTCCGGCTTCAGCACGGCCTCTCCGCTCTTCGATTTGCCCCCCGCAAGCATCATCTGCATGAACGCGGAATAGTCGGCCGGTACGCCGCAGAGCCCTCCGCCGCCCATAAAAAATTCGGGATCCTGCGCGACCTCATGATCGACGATTGGAGCAATCGTTCCGTCCGGATGCTTCTGGTGGACGGTCGCGCGACGAGCCTTCTGTTCGGCTGTCTGGATGAAATCGGTGTCGTCCATCCCGAGCGGATCGAACAGGTTCGTGCGCAAGTAGTCGCGCAGCGACTGGCCGCTGACCTTTTCGATCAATTGCCCGATCCAGTCGATGCTGATGCCATATTCCCAGCGATCGCCAGGGTCGGCGAGGAGCGGCTGATCGAGCGAGCGCCGCTTGCAATGAATGAGATCGGGAAGTTCGTATTTCTCGAGATAGCGCAGGATGATTCCGTTCGCCCAGTTGTATCCATAACCGGCCGTATGGGTGAGCAATTGGCGAGGCGTGATCGGCCGTTTGGCAGGCCTCAACTTCGGCGCGCCGTCGGCCTCGAAGCCATCGAGCACCTTCACTGCGGCGAGCTCCGGCAGGACGTTGCTTGCTGGTTCATCGAGCTTGAGCCGGCCTTGCTCGACGAGCTGCATGGCGCCAGTCGCGACGAGCGCCTTCGTCATCGACGCGTACCAGAACATCGTGTCAGTCGTCATCGGCTCGCTGCGGCCCACGCCCTTCGTCCCTGTGGCGCCGCTGTAGAGGGAGCCGCGGTCGTTGATGACCATCGCCACCACACCGGGCGCCGCGCCGGATTTGACGAGATCGTCAAGAACGCGATCGATGCGCTCGCTCATGCCCATGACTCGCTCTCTCCGTCGCTCTTTTCGTTGCGCGAACTTGCAGACGCTGATTAGCCTTGTGCGGCAGGGCGCGCGGCCGCGTCATTTTTGCCAAGATGGGCGAACTCTCCGGCGACATCTTCGATCTGCTCGCCGCCGGCCATGAGCGACAGGACCTCGACGCTGCTCTTCTCCCCGCGCCGAAAGCGCGCCGCGACCTGGCCCTGGATCAACACCACGAAAGTGTCGCCCGAAGACATCGCGTGATGCGCATTGTGCGTGATGAAGACGACGCCCACGCCCTGGTTCTTGGCGTGATTGATAAAGCGCAGAACGGTCGAGGCCTCTTTGACGCCAAGGAGCGAGGTCGGCTCATCGAGGATCAGCACTTTCGCGCCGAAATACATCGCTCTGCCGATCGCGATAACCTGACGCTCGCCGCCGGACAAAGTGCCGACCAGCTGATCGCCATCCCGCACTCGGGTGATGCCGAACTTCCGTATCTGCTCGAGCGCGATGCTGTTGCATCGTTCGGTGTCGAGCCAGCGGAACGGCGGCTTACCCTTTTTCAGCTCCGCGCCAAGGAAGAAATTGCGTCCCACGCTCATGAGCGGAATCGTTCCCACCTCCTGGTGGACGGTGGCGATGCCGCGCGAACGCGCGTCGCGTGGGTCGGCGAAGCGGGTCTCCTGTCCGTCGAGATAGATCGAGCCGCTGCTGGGCGGATGAAACCCGGACAGGATCTTGATCAGCGTCGACTTGCCGGCGCCGTTGTCTCCCAATAGGCACACGACCTCGCCCGGGTGAACGGCGATCGAAACGTCGGTCAGCGCCCTCACTCCGGCGAAGTGCTTGCTGACATTGCGCAGTTCGATGAGAGGCTCGGTCATGGGCGAAGGCTCCTATCGAGCGCTCATCGCAAAGCGGCGGAAGTAGCTGTTGGCCAGCACCGCGCAAAGCAAGAGAACGCCAAGGAAAAGCTGCACCCAGTCCGTGCTCCACCCGGTGTAGAAGATGCCGACGTTGATGATCCCGTAGATCATCGTGCCGAGGAACACGCCGAACGCCGAGCCATAGCCGCCGCCGAGAAGAACGCCGCCGACCACCGCGACGATGATGGATTGGAAGACGTAGCCAAGGCCAGCGGTGGCGTTGCCGGAGTGATATTCGACACCCTGGATCACGCCAACAAACGCGGCCGCGACGCCCGTCGCTATGAACAAGATAACTTTGACGAGATTGGTTGGCACGCCTGCGCCGCGCGCGGCGACCGGATCGCCGCCTGTCGCATAGATCCAGTTTCCGAATGCGGTGCGCGACAGGACGATGCCGGCGGCGGCGGTGACAGCAATCCACCACAGGATCGAAACGTTGGCCTGCCCCCAGGCTGACCCAAACAATAGATGCACGTCCGGCGGCGGGTTCACTGAGATGTTGGTCGTATTCGTGAGCAAGCGCGCCAAACCGGTCGCGCCGCCGGCGACGCAAAAGCTCGCCGCAAGCGACACGATGAATGACGGGAGGCCAGTGCGAACCGTGATGATCCCATTGATGAGCCCGACGCACGCGCCCGCAAGGAGCACGATGGCGATCATCAGCCAGAATGGCACGTTAAAGACTGTCGTGCCGATCGCGAGAAAGACCGCGGAGGCGCCGACAATGGATCCGACCGAAAGGTCGAATTCCCCCGCAATCATGAGGACGCCGACGGGTATGGCGATGATGCCGAGTTCGGCGGCCGTGTCGAGCCAGCCTGCGGTTCCGTCGATCGAGACGAAACCCGCGCCTTGCGTGGTTATCGCGAAAAAAAGATAGACGAGCGCGGTCGCAACGACCGCGCCAAATTCCGGGCGTCGGGCCATCCCCTTCAACGACCATCGACCGCGCCCGGACGCGTCGTGAACTCCCTCCGCCGCTGAGTCCACTACCGAAGCCATGACGCTCCTTGAGAAATCGAAGCTCGTTTCTGCATCTAGAGAACTTGGACGCCGCCCGGGAAGGCGCGCGTCCAAGCCGATTTCCTTGTGTCAAGAGGCGCCGCGAACGCCCGGGAACTTCTTGTTGATGTCCAGGACCTTATCGACATTGTCCTTGGTGAGGATCTGCGCCCCGGTCCAAATCTCGCCAGCCGGCAGCATTCCGTATTTGGCGTATTGATAGGCCTCGACGACGGCGTAATAGCCATCGAGATAGGGCTGCAAATCGGCGATGAACAGGATCTTGCCGTCGCGCAACGCCTGGAGCGCATTAACCGACAGACCAAGGGACCCGTTGACGATCTTGTCCTTCTTGCCGAGTTGCTCGATCGCCGCAGCGGCCGCGAGCCCTTGTTCGGCGCCTACGGTGTAAACCGCATCGATCGCTTGGTCAGCTTGGAGCTGCCCCTTGATCGCCTGCGTCACGAACGTTGGATTATAGGCGTCCGAGAACTGAATCATGAGCAGCTTCGAACTATTCCCCGCCTCCTTGAACGCATCCTGGTAACCCTTGCACTCATTCTCGAGAGTCACGTTGCCGGGAACGTGGTTGACGCAGATGCCCTTCTTGGCGCCCGCCTTCATGGTCAGGCCAGCCACTCGTTTTCCGAGAGCGTAGGAGTCGAAGCCGATATAGCCGATCGCGCCGTCCTCTTTCCATGAAGCGCCGCCGTCGTGGAAAATGAAGACCGGCTCGCCCGCGGCGGTGATGTCCTTGATGATCGGGTCGAGCGCATGGGGAAAGTAATTGCCGATGATCAGCGCCGACGGGTGACGACTCGCCGACTGTTTGACAAGTTTGGCGTAGTCGGTGTCGAAATTGGCCGTGTCGGTGCTGGTGACCCACTGAAAGTCGGCGCCGAGGTCCTTGGCCGCGTCTTCCCCGCCCTTCTTCATCGCGCCGAAGAACGGATCCCAGAGGGGACCGCCATCCATGATGATGTTGATCTTGTCTTCCGCGTGAGCGGGCGTCAGGCCCGTGCTTGCTGCGAGCGCGCTCAAAAAGGCCAAAGCCGTGGCCGACTTCAATAATTTTGGGAACTTCATTTTCATCCTCCCTGTTCCGCTTCCAACCCATTATCGCCAGCGAAAAACACTATTGTTGTGAACCGTATATCGCGGGCGGCGGCGCCAAGAAGTCGTCACTTGGAAAGGGTTCATCGCAATTCGCGACGAGGCGGGACGCCGGGACGCGCTCGACCGTCCTTACGACGCCAGATTCCGGAACACGTAGTCCGGCAACGCCTCGTGCCGGCCGATTTCCGCGGCCAGCTCCTTGTCGGAGAGGCCAGCGAGAATGCCCGTCCTCACAAGAGCGGCGAAGGCGCCGAAAAGATTGGCGCCGGCGATGTCGTGTTCGACGCTATCGCCAACACAGAGAACGTCGCGCGGGTTCTGAACTTCGGCCAATTCCGCAGCCGCCCGATAGATCTCGGGGAAAGGCTTGCCAACCCATGTCACGGCGCCGCCCAGTTCCTCATAAATCTCGGCGATGCGTCCGGCGCCGGGCGCGTTGCCGGACGCTGTCAGCATAAGCTTGTCTGGGTTCGTGCACAGGCATGGCGCGCCACGCCGCGCCGCCGGCGCCAGCATTGTGCGATAGTCGTCAAGCGACACCTTGTCCGCTTGGCTGCCGGCGATGATGACGAGATCGGCTGCGTCGCTGTGAGGGGTCGGGACGACGCCGAGCGCCGAAGCGAATTCATCATCTCCGCCGGTCGAAATGACGAAGCAGCGAGCCCCGGGCGCAAGCAGCGCGGGAAAGCGCCCACGCTCGAGCAGAGTCCGCGCCACATCGCCGGAAGTAACCAGCAAGTCGTAAAGCCCTGGCTCAAAGCCCAATTTCGTCATGCGCTCGGCGTTGGCGGCGCCCGTGCGCCCGGAGTTGGAGAGGACGACGATTTTGACGCCGCGCGACTTCAGCGCCGCCAGAGCGTCCCTCGCGCCGGGATACGGGCTTCGTCCATCGTGCAGCACGCCGTATTGGTCGAAGAACACCGCCTTGAAGGAAGACGCGATCGCGATGAAGCGAGACAAAGCGCTCAACCCAAATTGCGCAGGCTTTGCAGCGCGAGACGAGCCACTCCCGCACATGCCTCTTGCGACTCCGCAGATTTGAAAGGCGCCGCCAACTTGCGCTCCCGGATCTTTGTCCAGGCGGAATTTGCGGCTCCGCCGCCGACGGTGCGGACAGAGCGCAGAGGCGGCGCTCCGAGTTCTGCGAGTTTACGATAGGCCAGCGCTTCGACCTCAGCGACGCCTTCAAGGATCGCCTGAAGGAACGTCGTGTCGTCTTTGGGCCTGGGCTCGAGCCGCGGCGGAAGCTTGGGATCGTTGATCGGAAAGCGTTCGCCTGGCTTCAGAAGTGGATAATAGTTCAATACCAGTGGGTCTCTCCGGATTCATACCCGCAGAGAGCGTCGCAAGACGATCGCGCGGAAAGAACTGTTCGATGACCTTGCCGCCGGTATTCGAGGCGCCGCCGGCGAGCCACGTCGAGCCAATCCGATGACTGTAAATGCCGAACTCGGGAGCGAAGATTGGGTGGTCGCACAGAAGCTTGACGACCAGCGTCGATCCGAGCGCGGTCACTCCGTCGCCTGCCTCTGAGGCGCCGGTCGCGAGAAACGAAGCGCAGCCATCCGTCGTTCCGGCATGCACAATCGCTGACTCTGGTATGCCGAGACCCACGGCCTCTGCGCTGACCTGACCAATGGCGGCGCCAGGCTCCAGAACGACAGGCAATTTTCCAAGATCCGCGCCGGTTCGTTCGATCCAGTCGGGCCATCGGGCGGCGACCGGGTCGTAGCCGGTCTTCAGCGCGTTGTTCCAGTCGCTGCGGTCGAACCTCCCGCTGAGCTTGCCGCTGATCCAGTCAGCCTGGTGCAGCATGTGGCGAACGCCTGGCCGGCTTTGCATCATCAAAGCGCGCGCCAAGGCGGAGGTGGCTCCTCGAGCTGCGCTCTCAGCGGGCGCATGTTCCGCGATCGCCCGGATGACGGCTTCGTCGGTGCAGGGCTCGTCGTACATACGGGCTGGCCCGACTGGCTCTCCGAACCGGTCCACGGCGAGCATCGTGCCGGAAGTGCCATCGACGGCGAGCGCGCGCACCTGGCTCAAGTCGCACGATGAACCCAGTTCAGAGATGACCGCGCGAACGCAATTCCACCATGTCGCGGGAGCCGTTGCGTCGCCGAAAGTCGTCATTGCGACGGCCGCTGAACCGACAGTCGCGCCGTCATCGGCAAGCGCGGCCGCACGCACTCCCGACGTGCCGACATCAATTCCGATCACGCGCGCGCCCATCAAGCCCACGACCCTATCTTCCGATCGACTGACGATAGGCTTCCGCTTCCCAGTTCATGAGCTCCTCTTCTTCGGCGCCAGTCAGCACGCGTATCGGCGCCTCTTCGGGAATGCGGGCCGCAACGTCCGCAAGACATCGCGCCATCGCTTCCGCGTTCTTCGATGTCGAACGATGGAGAACCACGCCGAGACCCGGCAACGCCATCATCAGCGGGGGGCGGCGACCTTCGGGCGGCGCGCGAAGTCGGCCGCCGTCGACCGAGGCCTCCACGAGACCCGGCCCGAGGAACACCACATGGTCAGGATAGAGCGAGCCGAGCCGCGCGATCATGAGGCTTTTCGGGTCGAGCGCGACAGCGTGGACGGTGGGATCTTGCGGCAGACGATAGTCCGTGCCCTCGACGATCGCGGCAAGCTTTTCGGCGCCGACTTGTGGCGTTGCGCGCGCCGGCGCGGAAAACGCTTCGCACACGCGCTCAATGCGATCGGCGACTTCCGCAACCGTCTCACCGGCAACGACGAGGCCGTGATTGGCGAGGACGAAAACGTTCGTGTCCTTCGTCAGCCGTTCCGCAATCGCATGGGCGAGCGGCAAGCCGGGCTTGCGGTACGGTATGAACGCAAGCGCGACGTCCGCATGCGGCCTCAAGCGTTCGCGCGCAAGAGATTCGCCGTCGTGTCGAACGGCGAGCGCGATCGTGTTCACGCAATGGATATGGACGACGACCGGCGACGGGATGATCGCGTGCACGCTGGTCTCGATCGAAGGCCGTAGGCCGCTGGCATTCCGCTGCGCATCCACAAAGTCGACTCGCGGCCGCGGCGCGGGGATCTTCATCGGCGATCGCTTTGCGCAGAGGGTCCAGACGAACAGGCGTCATGATATCCTGCGCAAGCGCGTCGGCGAGCCACGTTCCCGACGCCTTGATCCACATGACGCCGTCTCGTTTGATCGACGTGTTGCCGCCAGCGCCCTGCGTCCGCAGCGGATCGGCGCCAAGCGCGGCGGACAGCTTCCGCAGCGCGGTAAATTCGCTGTCATCGATATGCGAGGAGGTCATCAGACTGGCTGCGGAGTCAGCATTTGAAACCAGGCGGTAAAATCTGCGCGCTCCTTGTCCGTAAGATGCAAGGCATGTTTCGTCCGTCGCTCAAGGATATCCTCGGCATCGATCGCCCATTCCTCCTCCGCAAGGAAACGGGCTTCGCGTTCGTAAAGCGTTCCGCCGAACCGCCGCCCGAGGTCGCTGATCGACTTCGCGCCGTTCAACAAGTTCTCGACTCTCGTGCCGTATCGCCGCGCATACCCGTGCGCGACGTCCTGCGGAAGCCAAGGGCGCCGCCGGCGCAGCTCCTGCAGAAAGAGAGAGAAATTGGCGTCAGGAATGTCTCCTCCCGGCAACGCGGCGCGCTCCGTCCACGCAGCCGACATCTGCGGAAGGTAGGGGGAAAGCTTCTCCAACGCGTGCTCCGCGAGGCGTGCGATAGGTGGTGATCTTGCCGCCGAAGACGGAGAGCATCGGGGCTTGGCCCGCCGGCGCCTCGACATCGAAGACGTAGTCGCGGGTGACGGCGCTCGGGTTGGCTGATTTGTCGTCGAACAGGGGGCGTACGCCGGAAAACGAGTCGACGACCTCGCCAATCTTGGGCGCGCCTAAGAAGTAGCGGTCGACGACCGAGAGAAGATATTCGACTTCGCTCTTGTCGATGCGCACGTCTTCGGCTCGCCCCTCGAACGGAATGTCCGTGGTTCCGATCAAGGCGAGGTCGCCTTCGTACGGGTTGACGAAAATCACGCGCTTATCGCTGTTCTGAAGCAGATAGGCTTGATCGCCGCTCCAGAATTTACGGGTGACAATATGGCTGCCCTTGACGAGCCGGACGCGACTCGCGGCGTTGCGGCCCGCTCGATGCAGAACATCCTCGACCCAGGGGCCCGCAGCGTTGACAAGAATCTTTCCGGTCGCCTGGAGAGTGTTTCCCGTCCCTCGCGCTTCGCAAATCGACGCGCCATGTGTCGGCCACGCGCCGCGCCGATGCGAGCGGCGTCCTCGTCAACACCATGCCGCCACGTTTGCGGACGTCCACTGCGTTCAGGACAACCAGTCGTGCGTCGTCCACCCAGCAGTCCGAATATTCGAAGGCGCGGCTGAAATTCTTGCGCAGCGGCTCGCCCTCGGGCGCCTTTGTGAGGTCGAGGCTTCGCGTCGGGGCTAAGATTTTGCGCCCGCCCAAGTGATCGTAGAGAAACAGGCCCGCTCGGACCATCCAGGCCGGACGTTGCTCCGGGCTGTGAGGCAGGACAAACCGCATCGGCCAGATGATGTGCGGCGCCGCACGGAGCAGGACCTCGCGCTCGATCAGCGCCTCGCGGACGAGCCGAAACTCGTAATATTCGAGATAGCGTAAGCCCGCCGTGAACAAGCTTGCCCGACCGGGAGGAGGTCCCCTGCGCGAGATCGTCCTTCTCGCAGAGCAGCACCGAGAGGCCGCGGCCCACAGCGTCGCGAGCGATGCCGGCTCCGTTGACGCCGCCGCCAACGACAATCAGGTCGAACTGGCCAAGGTCTCGGGTCATTCGGTGTGGGAGCGGCTCAACAAGGATTGAGGGGACCTTCCCCTGCGAGGTATCGGCGGACTTCCTCAGCGGCAGCTGCGGCGGCGATCTTGACGGTCTTGACCGACGCGCCGGCGATATGAGGAGTCAAAGTGACGTTATCGAGCTGAAGCAATTCCAAATTGGGGGGCGCTGGCTCGACCGCGAAAGTTTCCAGGGCGGCGCCGCGCAAATGCCGTGTCTTGAGCGCCTCCGTGAGCGCGTCGTAGTCGACCATCGGCCCGCGCGCCGTGTTCACGAAATAGGCGCCGCGTTTCATCTGTTCGAATTGTTCTTTGCCGATGAACCCGCGCGTCTCCTCCGTCACCCGCGCGTGCAACGTCACGACGTCGCTCTCGCGCAAAAGCCGGTCGAGCGAGACTTGAACGACCCCGTCCCGCAAGTCGTCGGCCGAGAGCTGAACATAAGGGTCGCAGACGAGAATGCGGCAGCCGAACGCCTTGAGGATGCGCACGACCTTGGTCCCTATATGCCCATACCCGATCACGCCGACCGTCATTTCCGACAATTCCTCGCCGGTGAGATCGGCGCGATAAAGATCGCCCCGCCACTCGCCGCGACGCAGGCTTTCGTGTCCTCTTGTAATGAGCCGAGTCTCGGCGAGGATTGCGCCGATGGCGAATTCGGCGACCGCGGACGCGTTCCGGCCCGGGGTGTTGACGACCCGAATCTTCCGCTTGCGCGCCGCGGCCATGTCGATGTTGACCGGACCTCCGCGAGAGACCGCAATCAGCTTCAACTGAGGCAGCCGTTCGATCACGCCGGCGGAAAACGGCGCGAGATGGGTGACGGCGATCTCCGCGCCGTCCATATGCGCCACGACTTCGTCGGCCGTCCCCTGATATTCCTTTAGCCCCTCCATGCCCGGCTCGGCATAGCCGTGCTCCATCGGTTCGTCTGGCCACGGCATCTCGTACGATCTGATCTCAGGCGCCTCTCCGCACTTCTCTCGGATCGCCTGCTCGAACATGGACGGCAGCATGAAACGGTCGCCCATGATCGATATGATCGGCCTTCGGCGTTCGGAGTCCTTGCTCACGCCGCGTACTCCTGTCTGAGCCGGCCCAAATGACCCCAAGCCGGCGACATGGCCGCTCTGATGGTTCGGTAGATCGGGTAAAGCTTCGCGTAATAGGCGCTAAGCTGCGGGTCGGGGACGGTCACCTTATCGAGAAACGGAGCGACCCATGCGTCAGCGCATGCACTCATGTTCGGATAGGCGCCGATGTTGACCGCAGCCATCATCGCGGCGCCGGAAGCGCCAAGCTCCTCGCGCGTGAGCGTCCGCACATTCGCGTTGAGCGCCGCGGCGAGAATGGCGCGCATCGCCTTCGATCGCGCGGCGCCTCCGCCTAACCGGACTTCGCTCGGAATCGAGCCGGAAGCGAGGTAGCAGTCGCGCGTCGCGAAGGCGAGGCCTTCAAAAACCGCTCGCGCGAGCCCAGCGAAACTCGTCTGCGTCGAAAGGCCGCTGAACTGCGCCCGCGCGTCAGGATTGAGGAAAGGACCGCGCTCGCCAGCCTCGAAAATATAGGGATGGTAGACGGCTTGGCCGGGATCGGCGCCAAGCACTCTCTCGTCCAGTCCAGAAAGAAGCGCCGCGCGACTTGTCTTCACGCCCGCCATCTCCGCGGCTTCGCGGGCCATGTCCATCAGCCAATCGATGTTGAGCGTGGCCGCCATATTGGACTGCATCGAAGAGCAGGCGCGCTCGATCGGCAGGCACATCGTGTAGCCGGAGCGGTCCTCGTTGAGCCGCACGTCGTCGGGCGTCGGAGCATAACGCATGTGCATGCCCGTCGAGCCGAGAACCGAGACGCCGACCTCCGCGACGGGATCGCAAAGTCCGCCGCCAAGCGCGGTGCACACCACGTCAAGATAGGCGAGCGAGACCGGCAAGCCCTCGGGCAGCAGCGTCTCGGCTGCGGCGGACGCCGTGAGCTTTCCTGTCTCGCTGACGCCGTCGATCATTGGCGGCAGCAGGCGCGCGCAGTCGGCGATCCCCATGCCTTCCAGAATCGACGGCTCGTATTCCCGGGTGCGGTAATTGCCGAAGGTGAAATTGCCTTCGGCCGGATCGGTCACGCGAGCGCCGGTCAACTTGAAATAGAGCCAGTCCTTGCAGTGAAAGCAGGTCGCGGCTCGCGCGATGCGATCGGGTTGCCAACGCTTCATCCACGCAAGCTGGGCCGAAGCCATGCAGGCATTGAGACCTGAGCCGGTGCGGGCGTAATGCTCGCGATACGCGTCGGTTTTCAGGTAATCCGACGCCAGGCTGGCTGCGCGGGAATCGAGCCAAAGCAGCCCGCCGCCGACCGGCTCGCCGTCGGAGTCAATCAACCATGACCCGTCGCCCTGCGCGGTCACGGCGAGAGCGGCGACGCGGCGCGCGAGGTCCGGAACGCGTTCGGTGAGCTCCCGTAATGTCGCGGCGCAATCGGCCCAGGTCCGATGCATGTCTTGCTCGACCTGACCCCCGCCAAGCGTCTGATAGACATTGGGTCGCGCGGCGACCGCGATCTGTTCGCCGGCAAGCGAAAACGCGACCGCCTTGATGACGGAGGTGCCGGCGTCGATCCCTATGAGGATGTCGCGAGTCATGGGCGAGACTGCGCGTTTGCGGCGCGGGCGGCGGAACTCATGCCGCCTCCAGCCCGTGCGATAAAGCCGCCGATGTGCTGGCGTCGAACACGTGCAGATCCGACGCGGAGACGCCGAAGCGCAGCCGTTCCCCGACTTTGGCCGGGATCGGCGCATGCGAAACGGCGACCATGAGTTTCCCCGCCACTTCCATCGCCAAATGGCTCTGGTCGCCCAGCCATTGATTGGAGACGATGCGGGCGTCGTCAGACCCGGCGCCCAACCGAACGGCGTGGGGGCGAACGCCAATGACAACTTTCTCGCGTCTGCCAATTGCTGCGCGAACGCTCTGGGGAATGTCGCTATCGGCGAAATCGAAGGTCGGGCCGCCATCGATCGCGAAGCGAACCCGATCGCTGTTCACGACCTTGGATTCGAACACGTTCATCGGCGGCTCGCCCACAAACGTGGCGACAAACAGATTGGCCGGCCTTTCGCGCAAATCCTTCTGGCTGGCGAATTGTTGCAGCACGCCGCCTTCCATGACCGCGACGCGGTCGGCGAGCGCATTGGCTTCGGTCTGGTCGTGAGTGACAAAGATCGCGGTCATGCGGCGATCGACCAGAAGGCTCTTCAGGCGACCTCGCAGGACAGCGCGCAGCCGCGGCTCGAGTTGGCCCATGGGTTCGTCCAGGAGATAGAGATCGGCCTGACGCACGAGCGCGCGAGCGAGACTGGCGCGCTGCTGCTCTCCGCCCGAAATGGAGCTTGGATATCGATCGAGGATCCCCTCGATCTCCAAAATCTGCGCGACGTCCGCCACCGACTTTTGCGCATCCTTCGCGGACGTGCGGGCGCTTTTCAACGCGAATGCGATATTGTCGCGGACCGTGAGAGGCGGATAGAGCGAATAGCCTTCAAACGCCATCGCGACTTTTCGACGCGCCGGCGGCATCTGATTGACCCGCCGGCCCTCGAGCACGATGTCCCCGCGCGTGACTTCCTCGAAGCCTGCGATCATGCGCAAGGTCGAGGTCTTGCCGCACCCGGACGAGCCCAGCAGCGCGACGATCTCGCCTCTTTGCACGTCCATGTCGAGGTTCTTCACCGCGTGGACTGGACCTTTCCCGCGTCCCTCGTAGATCTTGTCGACGCTTTTGATCGAGAGAGCGGCCTCGGACATGGCTCTCACGCTGACTGAGGAACGATGCGACGACCGCTGGCGGGGTCGAAGAGAAGAACAGCTTCGGCGTCGAAGCGAGCGAAAGCGGGCCCATGCCTGCGCGGGGCCTCGTTCGTTCCGGCTTCAGACGCCAGAATTTCGCGACCGTCATCGGTGCGGAGAAGAAGGAGGGTTCGCTCATTCAGCGGCGTCACCGCGACCACCTCAACCGGAAGGCTCTCTGGCGACGCCATGTCTTCAACGACAATATTTTCCGCCCGCAACCCCAGAACGCAGGCTTTCCCAGCCATGTGGCCATAACCGGGAGGCAGCGACAACGCGGCGCCGCCAATACCGATCTTCGGACCGGCGGATGAAGCCAGCGGCTCGACCGGCATCAGGTTGATCGTCGGATCTCCGAACAGGCTCGCGACATTGATCGTCGCGGGCCTTCACATAAATCTCCGCAGGCCGGGCGATCTGCGCAAAGTCCCGGTCTGACAGCACCGCGATCCTGTCGCCAAGGGCCATCGCTTCCTTATAGTCCTGAGTGACGTAGAGAACCGTCGAGCCGGACGCCTTGAGCAGAGAAGGCAGTTCCAGGCGCATCTCATAACGCAATTTGGCGTCGACGTTGCGCAACGGATCATCGAGCAGCAGGATTTTGGGTTCGGCCACCAACGCCCTCGCCAGAGCGGTGCGCTGCTTCTGGCCGTTGGACAGTTCGCGCGGCGCGTGCCCAAGAACGTGCTCGATCTTCAAAAGAGCGGCGACCTTCTCGACCTTCGCGCGGATCATGTCTCGCGGAACCTTGTGGGCGGTCAGCGCGCTCGCAACGTTGTCGAACGCTGACATGTGGGGAAAGAGCGCGAAGTTCTGGAACGCCATTCCCACGCCGCGCGTCTCGGGCGCCTGGTCGGTGACGTCGCGACCGCCGAGCAAAATACGCCCCTCGTCGGGTTGCTCGACGCCGGCGACAAGCCGGAGAAGCACGGTCTTGCCCGATCCTGACGGCCCGAAAATGGCGACAATCTCGCCCTCCTCCGCCGCAAGCGAAATCCGGTCGAGCACCTTGCCCGTCTTGAATTCCTTGCTGACCGAGCGGATCTCGATATTGGCCATGACTAGCCCTTCAACGCGCCGAGCGAGAGACCCTCGACGAGATAGCGTTGCGCATAGAGCGCAAGCGCGAGCGTCGGGGCTACCGAAAGCACGATTGCCGCGGCGATCTGTCCATATTGAATGCCGGAAGCGGTCACGAAGGCGAGCGCGCCGACCGTGACCGGTTGTTTCTCGGCCGACGCCAAAATGAGCGCGAAGACGAAGTTGTTCCAGCAGAAAATGAAAGCCAGGAGCCCGGCCGCGGCGATCCCAGGTCCCGCCAGCGGAATAGCGATGCGGGTGAACGTGCGCCACCACGAATGACCCGCAACGCGATAGGCGTATTCAATGTCGGGGGAGAGATCTTCGAAATAGCCGCGCACGATCCAGAGGATGAGCGGCAGCGCGATCAGCTGATAGACCCAGATGAGACCGACATAGGTGTCGGTCAGCCCCAGCTGCTGGAAATAAAGCGAGAGAGGCAGCAGCACGAGCAGCGGCGGCGCGAAGCGAAACGACAGAAGCGTGAACGCGATGTCTTCGCCGAGGCGAAACTTGAAGCGTGCGAACGCATAAGCCGCGGGAACGCCGAGAACGAGCGCGACCGCGACAGAGGCCGTCGAGAGAAGCACGCTGTTCCATAGGTTTCTCATGAACGCGATGTCGAGCGTTCCCGCCGTCGAAACGAGTTTGCCGGTGATCAGCGCCGAGTAATTGGAGAGCGTCGGCGTGAAGAAGAGGCTGGGCGGGATGCGCAGGATGTCCTCATTGGTCTGGAAGGACATGAGGAAGATCCAGAAGATCGGGAACAGGAAGAAAAGGACGATGAGGGCGATCAGGACGCCCCGCACGACACGCTCCAGAAGAGACATATGCTCCAAAGCCGCCTTCTCCTTAAGCCAGCCCGCGGGCGCGTTCGCGCAGTTTCAACCATTGTTTGATGAAGACGTTCGACAGCGCATAGGTCATCGCCCACAGGATGATCAGAAGCGCGGCGGACTTGCCCACGTTCGTATATTGGTAGAATTCGAGATAGGCGCGCACCTGGAAGACAAGCAGCGTGTTGCCGGGTCCGCCCTGGGTCATCGGATAGATGATGTCGAATTGCTGGATCGAATTGAGCATCCGGAACAGCGCGGCTGTGATGATGTAGGGCGTCAGCATCGGCAGCGTAATCCGAAAGAAGACGAACCGCCTTGGAACGCCGTCGAGCGCCGCGGCTTCGAACGGCTGCGTCGGCAAGGAGCGCAAGCCAGCCAGAAGCAAAATCATGATGAAGGGCGTGTAGACCCAGACGTCGACGAGCACGACGGTGAACAAAGCGGTGCTCGGGTCGGACGCCCACTTGAAATTGTTGAATCCGAGAAGCTGCACAAAATAGGAGAGGACGCCGAAGTTCGGGTTGGTCATCAGCTTCCACATGAGCGCGGCGATCGCCGGCGCCGTCATGAGAGGCAGAAGAAGCAGGATCGAGACGATGTTGTTGATCCGGGTCTGCTTCTGCAGAAGCATGGCGATGCCTAGGCCGAACACGAGCTCGACCCCGACCGTCAGCACCGTATATTCGAGCGACACCTGAACGGTGTGCCAGAACTCGCGGTCCGTCAAAAAGTCGATGTAGTTCTGGAACCAGATGAACCCCCGCATCATCGGCAGGTTCAGACGATAACGCTGCAGGGAATAATAGACAGCGGTGACGAAGGGAATCAGAATCCCGATGCAGACGAGCAGCGCCGGCAGGCTGAGCAAGTATGGCAGGTAATTGATCCGCCGACGCGCTGGCGCGTCGGCGTGCTTGACTGCAGTGTCAGTCACAAAACCAACCTTACCTGTGATCCCTGACCCTGATCATCTCGGACATGCGCCAAGCTTGGCGATCCGCGGCGCGCGGGCTGCAAATTCAGGTCCGCGCGCTCGCGTTTTGATCAAAGCTCAGCCGAGTCCCGCGTCCTTGAGCTGCTTATCGATGGAGGCGGCCAACTGATCGAGCCCGTCGTCGACCGGCACTTCCTTGGCGACCATCTTCTGCAGCGTCTCCGCCCATTGCGTGGTGACGTCGAAGAACAAGGGTTGCGGCGTGAAGTAGATGCGAGCGCCCGGCGCCGACGCGTCGTATTGCGCGAGGTAGCCGCTATAGGACTTGTCGATCCGGTTGCGGAACTCGTCGTCCTTCCAGACGGAGGTGCGAACGGGATTGACGAAGTCCATCTTGCGCGCGCCGAACAGATCGTGCTCGGTCGACGACGCCCATTGCATCCAATACCAAGCGGCATCCTTCTGTTTGCCGGCGGTGTTCAAGGCCAGCGACCAGATCCACACGTTCGGAGTCGGAGCTTTGGCTTCCGGGATTGGCCGCGAAAGCGTGGAAACCGAGATTGCCCTTCTCCTTGTTGTCGCCGCCATCCATGAAATAGCCGAGAATGTCGGCGTCGTAGATGGTGGCCGAAGCGCCGGCGCCGAGATCGGTTCCGACCTGGTACCAGGTGTAGGTCGACCAGTTCTTGGGCCCCGAATCCTGAATCATCTGCACCCACATCTTGTGGAACGCCTTGGATTCGGCGGTGTTCATCGCGGCCTTCAACTTGCCGTCGGTGACGGTGAAGTCCCGCTGCCCATAGTTGGAATAGCCGGACAGAAAACCGGGATGGATCGTCGCCCAGGAGCGCGAGCCGCGGACGCCGATGCCGTACGGCCCGCCCAGATCCTTGGTGAGCTTGGCGGTGGTCTCGATGAGCTCCGGGAGATTGTTCGCAGGCTTCACTCCGGCCTTGTCGTACATCTTGCGGTTATACGCGGTCGAGTTCAGCTCGAAGCCCCACGGTATGCACCATTGCTTGGCGTCGGCCGATCCGAGCGCGGCTCCAGGCACGCCGTTCCATGCGGTGGACGCCCTTAAGCCAGGCTGCACGTCTTCCCAATCGTATTTCGGATTGGTCTTGGCGGGATCCTTGATCCACGCGTTGAGGTCTTCGATCCAGCCCGCCGGCCCGTAGGTCCAGGTCATGTAGGCGCCGGTCATGAAGGCGTCGTACTGGCTCGACTTCGACGAGAGAGCGGCCGTCACCTTGTCGAAGTACACATCCTCCGGGAAGATGTCGTAGGTGACGTCCATGCCCGTCAGACCCTTGAAGTTGTCGAGGTCCGCGATCATCGCGTCGGCGTAAGGATGCTTGTTCAGGAGAAGGTGAAGCTTTGTGCCCTGGAATTTTTTCCAGTCGAAATCGGCCGCGAGCGCCTGCGTTGCGGCCGCGTTGAACAGGAAATTGGCGGTCGCGGCGCTGACGCCTAGCTTCGCTGCGCCGCTCATCAGTTCGCGCCGGCTCATCTTGCCGGCCTTGAATGCCGTGAACAATTCTTTCGCCTTGTCGTGCATCGCTTCCTCCTTGGTTTCCTTCCCTCATCACGTTCGCGATGATGGTTCGTCCACGAGATGTCTCGCGGTATTCTCGTCGGTGATCAGGCCATGCAGCAATCCGCTTGCAAGCACGCCTCTGATCGCATGAAGCTTCGCCGTTCCCCCCGCGACGGCGACCGTCGCGCGTTGCTGAATATCGGCAGCGGACATGGACAGAGCCCGCGCCGAGACGCCGCTCTCGATCAAGTCGCCGCGCGAGGAAAAGAGATGGCCCAGCAACTCGCCGACCGCGCCGAGAGCGCGCGCTTCCTCGAACTCATGTCTCTCGACCAAGCCTGTCGACAGAATCGACGCGTCATCATCGATCGCGCCGATTCCGACCAGGCGCAGGGTCGACTTCACGCCGAGCTCGAACACGTCCGCGACGCCGCGCTGCTCGAGCAGAACTTTGCGATCCTCGGGCGTATTGGCCAGAAAGGGGAGCGGCAACACATAAGCAGCGGCGTTGGTTTTCTCGGCGAGACGATGGATCACGTCGAAAGGCGTGGTCACATAGCGTCGCGTCATTCCACCGAGAAGCGAAACCAGTTTGAGATCAGGAATGTCCATGCGCGAAAGATGGTTGACGCAAGCCGCAAGCGTGCGGCCGTGACCCACGCCGATCACCTGGTGCATCCCGCTTTCGATCGCCAGTTGGAGAAACCGGCCGCCGGACAGACCCAAGGCCCTCAGAGGCATAGGACCGTCGTCGAGTTCAGGCGCGACCACGCATTGTTCGAGCCCAAACTTTCTCTGCAGTTCGTTTTCGAGATGGACGCAAGCGGCGACTGGGGCGTCGATGGAGACGTGAATGAAGCCGAGCCGGTTCGCGCGCGCAATCAAGCGATGCGCCTTGACGCTCGGAACTCCGAGGCGTCTGGCGACTTCGCCCTGGGTAAGGCCGGCGCCGTGATAGAGCCAGGCCGCCCGAGCGCAGAGCTCCTGGTCCCGTTCGTCGATCGCTGGCGATGCGATGTCTCGCATTTCGCTCCCTGATATTTTTTTCTTGGCATGAGATTTTTTTCATGATGCAATCCGCGAGTCAAGACGCAAAGAGCGAGCCTTGATAACAAGGCGCTCCGCGACGCGGCCAGCGATCGCGGGCTCGGTCGGACGCGGCGCAAGAGGGTGGATCAATGACCAGGGACGAAAGGGCGTTGCGCGCGGATATCGTGGCCAAGGCCCGGTGGATGAACGCGATCGGCCTCAATCAAGGCACCTCCGGCAACATCTCCGCCCGCTACAAGGACGTGCTGCTCATCACCCCGTCAGCGACGCCCTACGATTCGATGACGCCGGAGTCGATCGCGGCCATGCCGCTCGACGGAGAGTACGGCGCCTGGAGCGGACCGCTGAAACCATCGACGGAATGGCGGTTTCACTTCGACATCACGAAGGCGCGGCCGGACGTCGGCGCGATCGTGCATACGCACTCGACTTACGCGACCGTCCTGGCGATCGCCCGCAAGGAAATACCCGCTTGCCACTATATGATGGCCGCTTTCGGCGGGACCACGATCCGATGCGCTGGCTACGCGCGTTACGGAACGAAAGAACTGTCGGACTTTGCGCTTCATGCGCTCGAGGGGCGAAACGGCTGCCTCCTCGCCAATCACGGCATGATCGCGCTCGGCGCCAACTTGGATAAAGCCATGTGGCTCGCGGTCGAACTCGAGACGATCGCCAAGCAATATTACCTCTCGCTCGCGCTCGGCAATCCAGTCGTTCTGTCCGACGAGCAGATCGCCGAAACGGCGAGCGGCTTCGCGACCTACGGGCTGCAGGACACGCCGCCGGCAAAGGCTGCGAAGCGGGCGAAGGCTGCGCCGAAACGCAAGGCGCGCAGATAGCGGGCCAAGGAGCGTCTCCAGGATCAACCGACGCTGGCGGCTTCAACGAACGCGCCGCGCAGACAGCAGGTCGGAACGCCAGACTCCCGCGGCCCCGGCCGCATTTTGACAATTCCGCTGCGTCAAGTTGAAATGCGGATTCGTTACAAAAAGCCTGTGGATAAACCGCCGCAGGCAATTTACTCCGCATTAACCATCGCCGATCACTGTCTGAGCGCTGTCGCGATGGCTAACCTGCTGATTCGCGACGCGAAATCAGTTGCCGGAGGCTCGCCCATGCTGTTGGCAGACCGATCCGAGGGCCTCTCGGGGCTCAGGCAATGGTCCGAGCCCGTCATCTTCGATCGGCTGATCGCCGCCTATTATAAGCTCATCGAAGACCGCGAGCTGGCGCGCGGCCTCACTCGCCTACACGCGCGCGTCTGGCGCGCCCTTATCGCCGACGACATGGAGGGCTTCGAGGAATTGCGCGAGACGCTTGTCGGCGCGCTCGAGCCTTGCGATCTCACGCTCGATCATCTGGCGGAGGTCGACGGCGACATCATGATCGAACTGCTCGATGTGGTGATGTCGCGCTACAATCGCTCGGCACCGAACCGCCAGGGCCTATCATCTCGCGCTGATGGAGCTGGCCGGACGATTGCCGCCGGTGCGGCTGGCCGCTTGAGGCAGATTGTGTAGACGCGGTCGATGACCGCGTCGGCCGCGCTCCATAGGGCGTCCGGAAGGACGCCCGTCTTTCGACGGGCTATGAGCGCGGCTACAAAGGCTCGCGCAGCTGTTTTCCTCTGATCTCGCGGTAGAACGGGCGCGGCCGGCGCTTGTCGAGGCCGCCTTCGAGCGCTTGGGCGAGGTCGTCGAGCGCCATGTGGGTGATCGCGGGCAGATCGAGGTTTCGCGCCTCGTCGAGCGGCGTCCAGACGAGCTCGACCAATTCAGCCTCAGAATGAACGGCGCCGTCGACGCGCATGGCGATGAAGCGGGCGTCGACGATCAGAAAGCGGGCGTCGAACCGCCTCGGGCGTCCCGGCGGGGTGATCGCGCGGGCGAGGAAGTCGATGGCGTCGAGCGAAGGATGGACGCCGGTCGCCGCGAAGCGGGTCCAGGCGCCAGGCGGCGGATTTTCTGGCGCGCTCGAGCCGAGAACGCCGATGGCGAGACCCGTTTCTTCAAAAGTTTCGCGAATTGCGGCAAGCGCGAGAGCCCGCGCGAAGCTGGGCGAGGGTCGACGGACGCGCGCGTTCAGCTTCTCCTCGACATGGGCGTCGAGCGCCCCTGCCGCGACCATGCGCCGATCCTCGGGCTCGACCCGACCGCCGGGAAAGACGAACTTGCCCGGCATGAACCGGTGCCCGGCGTGCCGCTTGCCCATCAGCACCCGCGCTTTTCCGCGCTCCGAGCCGTCGACCAGAATGAGCGTCGCCGCATCACGCGGGCGCAGCGTGCGTTCCCGCGGAGCGGCGTCGGTCACGTTTTGGTGCCGATGTGCGACCCGAATCCATGCATGCCGAGGGCCCATTGCTGACCGACAATCGCGCCCTTTGCGCGTGGCAAGATGATGAGACTCGCAAGCGCCGTCGCCGCCAGCCAAAACGCAATGACCCAGAGCATCGACGAATGCGGCCAGATTTCATCCGACAGCAGGATTCCGGCGCCGACCACGTGCGCGACGATCAAGAGCGTCACATAGGCTGGCGCGTCGTCCGCACGATGACCACTGAGATCTTCGCCACATATCTCGCAGGTGTTGACGACCTTGAGATAGGAGCGAAACAGGCGGCCCCGTCCGCAGGACGGACACCGCCCCATGAAACCGCGCGCCATCGCCTCGTACAGCGAGCGGTCGGGCGGGGGCGTCGGAATGCGCCAAATGCGGGACATGTCGTTCATCGACGTTTGCCCTTGTAAACTGACTTACGCGGCGCGGACGCGCCTCCATTTCGCACGCGCGCCTCGGACCCTGGTCGCACAATCTCGAACCTCAGCGCCCCGGCGAATGGTGCGGCCTCGACAAGGCGGACGTTGACCGGGCCGCCGAGCCGGAACGTTTCTTTGCTTCGCGTGCCGACCAGCGCGCGGTTGGCCTCCTCGAAGCGGAAATATTCATCGCCCAACGTTCCAGCAGGGATGAACCCGTCAGCCCCGGTTTCGCTGAGTTTCACGAACAGGCCGACGCGAGTCACGCCCGCGATGCGGCCAGTGAAGACCGCGCCAACGCGATCGGCCAGATGCGCGGCGATCACGCGGTCGACGGTTTCCCGTTCGGCCGCCATCGCCCGCCGTTCGGCGCCAGAAATGTGCTCGGCGATCTGGGCCAACTCTCCCGCGCGCATATCGTTGAGACCGCCCGGACCGAGGTTCAACGCTCGGATCAGCGCGCGATGGACGATGAGATCGGCGTAGCGCCGGATCGGGGAAGTGAAATGCGCGTAGCGGCGCAGGTTGAGGCCGAAATGGCCGTAGTTTTCGTGGCTGTATTCGGCCTGCGCCTGCGCCCGCAGAACCACTTCGTTGACCAAGGCCTCGACCCCCTGTCCGCGCACCCGGCTCAAGATGCCGTTGAAATGCGCCGGGCGGACCCGCTCCCCCTTCGCCAGCTTGACGCCGATGGTGCGGAGGAACTCGATCAGATCGTCGAGCTTCTCGGCGCTCGGCGCATCATGGGCGCGATAGAGCAGCGGCGAATGCGCGGCTTCCAGCGACTCCGCGGCGGCGACATTGGCGAGGATCATGAACTCTTCGATCAGCCGATGCGCTTCGAGCCGCTCGGGCCACCGCACGTCCTTCAGCCGTCCCTCGGAATCGAGAACAAGCTTGCGCTCCGGCAGATCGAGATCCAGCGGATTGCGTTGCTCGCGCTCGATCTTGACGACCGAATGCGCGGCGTAGAGCGGCTTGAGCACGGTGTCGACAAGCGGCTCTGTCGTCTCGTCCGGTCGACCGTCGATCGCCGCCTGGGCCTGCTCGTAAGAGAGCTTGGCCGCAGACCGCATCATGATGCGGTGAAACTTGTGCGAGCGCTTGCGCCCGTCGGCCCCAAGGACCATGCGCAATGCGAGCGCGGGCCGGTCCTCGTGTTGGCGTAGCGAGCAGAGGTCGTTGGAGATGCGCTCCGGCAGCATCGGCACGACGCGGTCGGGGAAATAGACCGAGTTGCCGCGCTCGAGCGCTTCTCGATCCATCGCCATGCCAGGTTGAACGTAAGCGGCGACGTCGGCGATGGCGACGGTGACGATGAATCCGCCCGAGTTCTTGCAGGATCGGGATCGAGCTCAGCGTGGACGGCGTCGTCGTGATCCTTGGCGTCGGGCGGATCGATCGTGACAAGCGGCAGCGTGCGCCAATCCTCGCGCGGCGCGCTCAATCGAACGGGCCGCGCGTCTTCGGCCTCTTTCAGGGCCGCGGGCGAAAAGACATGCGGAATATGGTGCGTCTCGAGCGCGATGAGGCTGACCGCTCGCTCGGATTTCACCGAACCTATAGTCTCGACGACGCGCGCGGGCGGAAAGCCAAGCCGTCCCTCGCGCAAAGGCTCGATGGCGACGAGGTCGCCGTCCTTGGCTTCGCCGGCCATGCCAGCAGGCACGACAAATTCACGGCCCGCGGCCTTCTTGTCGACCGGAACCGCACGTCCCGATCCATCCGCCGCGCTGCGATAGACGGCGAAGGTGCGCGCCTTCATCTTGTCGAGGATCTTGACCACGCGGCCGGAATAGGCGGGCGCCTTAAGACCGGCGTCGGGGTCAAACTCGACCCGCATCAAAACCCGCGCCCCCACGCTTGGCGCGGGGCTGCGGTCGCGTTTCACGCGGGACCGGCGCACGAGAATGCGGGGCGCCGGCTCGTCGCCGTTCCATTCCACGGGTTTCGCGATCAGTTCGCCGTATCGGTCTTTCTCGGCGATGTCGGCGACGACAAGCGACGGCAGGCGGCCCTGGACCGTCAGCGCCTTACGGCCATGCGCGACAGCGCCCTCGGCCTGCAGATCCTTGATGAGGAGCTTCAATTCCGCTTTCGCTTCGCCCTTCACGCCGAAGGCGCGGGCAATGTCGCGCTTGGTGACTTGAGCCGGCGCTCGCTCGCCATTGGGCGCGGGCGCGCCGCCAATGAACGCGATCACCTCTTCGCGCGAAGGCAACGTGGCGGCTTTCGCCTCCACGGCGCCGTGAACGGCGCTTGTTGAGCGCCGATGTATTTTTTGATTTTGCAAGGGTTCCAATTTCTCAAGGGCCGCAAAAGGCGCGCCCCACGTGCCAAGGTAAGTTCGATGGTCCAAGGAAACAAGCCGGGTCGCCCCGCGCCCGGCCCGAACGCCGACGGCTCAGCCGGCCGCCTTCTCGATCCTGAGCAGCGTGAACAGTTTCATCGGCGAAAGCTCGCTGCGCTCGACAATGCGGGCGTCGGGGCGAGACGCGATCCAGTTTCCGACAGCGGAATAGGGAAAGTTCGGATGCCAGCCGAGCCAGGCGGCGGCCGTTTCCATCCGGCGCTCGACGCCCGCGCGCAGCCCGCCCGATGCGGCGAAGTGATTCATGACGATCAGAGTCCCGCCCGGCCGAAGCACCCGCCAGGCCTCGGCCAGCACCCGATCCGGACTGGGAACGACGCTCATCACATAAGGCGCGAGCGCGACGTCAAACGCCGCGTCGGGAAATTCGAGCGCGCCGGCGTCCATCACATGGAGCCCCTTGACCTGCGCCAGCCCTTTTCGATCGACCCGCGTGCGCGCCGCGCGCAGCATCGGCGCCGAGATATCGATGCCGGTCACCAGCACGTTGCCCGGCAGAAGCGGCAGTTCGAGTCCAGTGCCCACGCCGACAACGAGGATCTCGCCGCCAGGCCCTGCCGCTTGAGCGGCCGCGCGCGCGGCCGCCGCCCGGCCGGGATGGAAAGGCAAATCGAAGATGAGGTCGTAGATCGGCGCCCAGCGGCTATAGGCCGCTTCCGCACTATGCCCGGCGTAGGCTTGCGTCGCGTTGATCGGATTCATTGTCGGGCCCTCCCGACAGGCTCACGCCCGCTCGCCCCTCGCCCAGACTGGCTCAACGCACTATACCCTGAATCTGTGCCGCGGCGGCGACACACATCGCCAAAAGGCCGGAGCCTTATAAGGGGTCCACGCATGATTGACCATATCGGCTTTGCCGTCTCCAATATGCAGCGGTCGAAAACCTTCTACGTCGACGCCCTCAAGCCGCTCGGCATTGGCGTGGTGATGGAAGTGACGGCGGAGCAGACGGGGGCCGAGGCCCACGCCGGATTCGGCAAAGACAACAAGGCGTTCTTCTGGATCGGCGGGGGCGCAAAGCCCAAAGGTGGGTCGCATGTCGCCTTTACAGCCCCCACGCGGGCCGACGTCGATTCTTTCTACCGCGCGGCTTTGGCCGCCGGCGGCCGGGACAATGGCCCGCCGGGGTTAAGGCCTCACTACCACCCGGATCATTACGCGGCCTTCGTCCTCGACCCTGACGGCAACAACATCGAGGCCACGTGCCGCAAGCCCGCGTGATAGGCAGCCCAAGCGCGGAGATTATCCGCGCTTGCCTGACGCAGCGGACTTCCGCTTGGCCGGCGGCGCCTTTTTGGCCGCCGCTTTCTTCCCGCTCGCGGGTTTCGCCCTGGCGCCCGGGCTCTCGGCAGCCTTAGCGGGGGAAGCTTTGCCCTTTGCTGGCGCGCGTTTCTGCCGATTTGCGCGGCTGAGCCGCGGGCTTGCCTTCGCGCTCGGCGATCAGCTCCAAAGCGTCGGAGAGGGTAACGGAGTCCGGCGCAGTTCCCTTGGAAATCGTCGCGTTGACCTTGCCCCAGTTGACATAAGCGCCGTAGCGCCCGTCGCGCACGGTGACCGGCCCGCCATCCGGATGCTCGCCAACCAGGCGACCGATGACGCCGCCGCCTGCCGCCTTGGCTTTGAGCAGTTCAACCGCCTCGGCGAGGGTGAGGCTCGCGGGGTCGGTCCCCTTGGCGATGGTCGCGTTGATCTTGCCGTGATTGACATAGGAGCCGAACCGTCCGGACTTCACGCTGACCTTGCCACCCTCCGGATGCTCGCCAAGTTCGCGCCCCGCGCCGGCGCCGAAGCGGGAGCCGCCGGCGCCGCTCTCCTTGGCGACGATGAGATCGATCGCCCGGTTGCCGCCGATCTCCAGCACGTCGTCGTCGCGGCCGAGGTTGGCGTAGGTCTTGCCGTGCTGCACATAGGCGCCGTAGCGGCCGATCCCGGCGAGGATCGCCTCGCCGCTCGTCGGGTGGCGCGCCACTTCCCGGGGCAGGGCGAGCAGCTTGAGCGCCTTTTCGAGCGTCACGTCGTCCGCGCTTAGGCCCTTCGGCAGCGACGATCGCTTGGGCTTCTCGCCCTCGCCCTGCTGGATGTACTCGCCAAAGCGCCCGTTGCGCAAAGTGATCTCTTCGCCGGTCGTGGGGTCCTCGCCGAGCACGCGCACGCCCGGCCGATCGCCCTCGGAGGCCTCCGCGCCCGACGGCGCAAGAACGCGTGAGAACTTGCATTCCGGATAGCGCGAGCAGCCGATAAAGGCGCCAAACTTGCCGAGCTTCAGCGACAATTGGCCTTCGTTGCACAGCGGGCAGAGGCGTGGATCGACCCCCTCGCCGCGCGAGGGAAAAATATGCGGGCCCAGAAGCTCATTCAGGCTGTCGAGCACCTGCCGCGTGCCGAGATCCTTGATGTCGCCGATGGCGCCGGAGAAATCGTTCCAGAAATCGCGCAAGAGCGCCTTCCAGTCGATCTCGCTGTTCGAGACCTTGTCGAGCTTCTCCTCCAGATCGGCGGTGAAATCGTAGCCGACGTATTTGGCGAAGAACGACTCGAGGAAGGCCGTGACGATCCGGCCCTTGTCCTCCGGAAACAAGCGCTTCTTCTCGATCCGCACGTAGTCGCGATCCTTGAGCACCGCGATGGTCGATGCGTAAGTCGAAGGGCGGCCGATGCCGAGCTCCTCCATGCGCTTGACGAGCGTCGCCTCGGTGTAGCGGGGCGGCGGCTCGGTGAAGTGCTGGCTTGCCTCGATCCGCTCCTTGGCGAGCTTCTCGCCTTGGCGCATCGCGGGCAGACGGCTCGATTCTTCGTCTTCCTCGTCGTCCCGGCCCTCCTGGTAGAGAGCGAGGAAACCGGGAAAGCGCACAACCTGGCCGGTCGCGCGAAATTCGAGCTTGCGCGCGCCGGCCTCAGCCAGAATGTCGACGGTCGTGCGCTCGAGCTCCGCGCTCTCCATCTGGCAGGCGATCGTGCGCGTCCAGATGAGTTCGTAGAGCTTCGCCTGCTCGGGCTCGAGGTGTCGGGCGACGTCGCGGGGGCGCTTCGTCATGTCGGTCGGACGGATCGCTTCGTGCGCCTCTTGCGCGTTCTTGGCCTTGGCGGTGTATTTCCGCGGCGCGGACGGCACGTAATTGTCGCCGAAATCCTTGGCGATGACGCGTCGCGCCGACGCAACCGCCTCGGGCGCGAGATCGACGCCGTCGGTGCGCATATAAGTAATAAGACCGGCCGCGCCGTCGCCGACATCGACGCCTTCGTAGAGCCGCTGCGCAATCTGCATGGTGCGCGCCGGCGCGAGACCGAGCTTCCGCGACGCCTCCTGCTGCAGCGTCGAAGTGGTGAACGGCGGATAAGGGTGGCGCTTGACCGGTTTCGATTCGATCGCGGCGACCGAGAAGAGCGCCTGCTCGAGCGCGGTCTTGAAGGCTTCGGCCTCCGCGCCCGAGCCAATGTCGAGCCGGTTGATCTTCTTGCCGTCGGCGCCGACCAGCCGGGCGGTGAAGGGCGCCTTCGCTTCCGTGCGCAAGATGGGCGATGATCGACCAATATTCGCGGGCGACAAACTTTTCGATCTCGAGCTCGCGGTCGCAGACAATACGCAAGGCGACCGACTGCACCCGGCCCGCCGAGCGTGCGCCTGGCAGTTTGCGCCACAGGACCGGCGACAGGTTGAAGCCGACCAGATAGTCGAGCGCGCGGCGCGCCCGGTAGGCGTCGACGAGCGCCTCGTCGATCTCGCGCGGATTGCGCATCGCCTCCTGGACTGCGTCCTTGGTCACCGCGTTGAACACCACGCGATCGACGCGCTTGTCCTTGAGCAGCTTCTTGCTCTTCAGAATTTCGTGGATGTGCCAGGAGATGGCCTCGCCTTCCCGGTCCGGGTCGGTCGCCAGGATCACGCGGTCGGCGGTCCTAACCGCGCCGCCGATGTCGCTCATTCGCTTGGCGGACTTCGCGTCGACTTCCCAGCGCATGGCGAAATCGTCGTCCGGGTCGACCGAGCCGTCCTTCGCGGTGAGATCCCGCACATGGCCGAATGAGGCATAGACGTCGTAGTCCTTGCCCAGATATTTGTTGATGGTCTTCGCCTTGGCTGGCAACTCGACGATCACGACTTTCATGAAAGGCTATTCCCTTGAGCAGCCGGCGACGTGGTCTTGATTGCCACCGGCCGTTCGGCCGCGGGATATGGAGACGCCGAGGCCGCCTGTCAAATGACGGGGCGTCGGGGAGCGACGCTGCTCAGGATGCGCTCTCGATGTCCGTCTTCGAGAAATCTTCCCCTTTGTAGAGAAGAGAAGCGCCGCCGACCTTGGCCTGAGCGTAGATGAAACAGTCCCCAAGGTTGAGCCGCGCCCGATGTCCTCTTCCCTTGCCGTAGCGAGCAAAGGCTTCGAGCGCGACATGGGCGGTTTCCGGCTGGATCGGCTGAACGGCGACGCCGGCGGCTCTCAGAAAGTCTCCGACGTGCGTTTCCGCTTCCGCGACGGACCATTGCCGCTTCCGCGACAAGCCGAGCACGGCTTCGTAAACGGCGATCGGGGTCGTCTCTGCGGCGCCCGCAGCCGCCAGCGCCGACAAAGCGTATCCGCGTCCGGCTCGCGGGTAAGCATCGCGACGATTGCGGAAGCGTCAACGACGATCACAGATCGCCGCTGAGATCGTCGTAGAACGCCTTATCGGCCTCAAGCCCGGTGGCGGGGCGGCTCATGACGCGATCTTGAATAGGTTTTACGCGCTCCGCGAGCGTCTTCACGCGCTCCGCGCAGCGACTTCTCCCGTTCGATGCGGCAAGCTCGTTCTCGAACGCATGGAGCACGGCGTCCGTCTTTGTGCTGCGGCGAACCGCGGCCAGCTTCGCCGCCAGCTCGACGACGCGACGGTTTCGAATTTGGAGCATGGAGGCTTCGGTCTTCATGTGTATTGAATATAAGCTCGCCCATCAATACGGCAAGCGTTGCA
Source organism: uncultured Alphaproteobacteria bacterium (assembly GCA_963702825.1). GTDB lineage: Bacteria > Pseudomonadota > Alphaproteobacteria > Rhizobiales > Beijerinckiaceae > Roseiarcus. Next base: position 24,303 of record CAVPEE010000061.1, on the reverse strand, counting down.
CTCTCCGAGGGGCGTCGTGCGAAACTCTCGCCTTCCCCACTTCCAACTGCGCGAGGCCGTCATGGCGGACGCCCATTCCAAACCCGTTTGGTTCATCACCGGCTGCTCGACCGGATTCGGTCGGGAGCTCTCCGTCATCCTGCTTAAGCGCGGCTACCGTGTCGTCGTGACCGCGCGCGACAAGGCCAAGGTCGACGACATTGTCGCGGGCCATGACAAGACCGGCCTCGCGCTTAAGCTCGACGTCGACAAACAGGATCAGATCGACGCCGCGGTCAAGGCGACCGAAGCTCGGTTCGGCCGCATCGACGTCCTCGTCAACAATGCCGGCTACGGCTATCTCGCGGCCGTCGAAGAAGGCGACGATTCCGACGTGCGCGCGATGTTCGACACCAATTTCTTCGGCCTCGCCGCCATGACGCGCGCGGTGCTGCCGATCATGCGCGCCCAGAAGTCGGGGGCGATCGTCAACATCTCGTCGATCGGCGGCTTCATCGGTTTCCCGGGTTCGGGCTATTACGCGGCGACGAAGTTCGCCGTCGAAGGCCTGTCCGAGGCGCTGTCGAAAGAAGTCGCGCCGTTCGGAATCAAGGTCATCATCGTCGAACCCGGCCCCTTCCGCACCGACTGGGCCGGCCGCTCTTTGAAGACGCCAAAGAAGCCCGTCGACGCCTACGCGGAGACGGCGATCGGGCGGCGGCGCCAGATCCAGAGCTACAGCGGAAATCAGCCGGGCGATCCTGTCCGCGCGTCCGAAGCGATCATCACCGCGGTTGAACAGGAGCATCCGCCGCTCCGGCTGCCGCTTGGCGCATTCGCTTACGAATCCATGGGGGCGGAGATCGAGGCTGTGCGCAAGGAACACGCTTCGCTCGAGGCGGCGGCGCGTGGCGCGGACTATCCAAAGACGAACTAGAGCGGCAGTTTATTGACGGAATTGTCATCGCGGGGAGCCAAAGGGCGTCGAAATACGCCCGTATTGCGCTCCCGGGCTTGTTCCCCGGTCGCAATGACGGTCGCGGTTCAAGCCAGACGCAAGTTGCCCGAGGCGCGCGCAACCGGAATTGGGCGCCGCCTTGGAACGTCGCGGCGGCTTTGGGAGGCGCAGATAGCGGACCCTTTTGATCTCCAACGGTTCGTGGACGCACAGGCGCCGGTCTACGAGCGCGTTCGCCAGGAGCTGAAGGTTGGGCGGAAGCAGAGCCACTGGATGTGGTTCATTTTTCCCCAGATCGCGGGCCTCGGACAGAGCCCCATGTCGGTCCGTTTCGCGATCGCCTCGCTGGACGAGGCGAAAGCCTATCTCGCCCACCCGGTCCTCGGCGCGAGGCTCAGGGAATGCGCGCAGCTCACGCTCGACGTGGAGGGCAAGACCGCGCGCGACATCTTCGGTTCGATCGACGAGATGAAATTCCGCTCGTCCATGACCCTGTTCGCCCGGGCCGCGCCGGACGACGACGTCTTTCAGCGTTGCATCGACAAGTATTTTGCCGGCGCCTCGGATCCGGCCACGCTTGCGAAGCTCTAGGTCGCATATTCGGGCGATCGAAAGCGCACGACATTATGTTGCGAAAATCCGAGGTCTGTGCTATTGATTTCCCAATTCGCCGCCGCGACCCGGCGCCTTGCTTTGGCGGCGAGGTTGAGGACCGGTGCGGCGTTCGAGACAGAGGGTAACAGCGGGAAGGATTTTTTTATTTTGAATCGGCTGTAACCCATTGAAAAGTCCCGATTCGGAAAAATAAACGCTAGTAAACGCTAGCAAATTTACTAGCGTTTAGTCGCGTTTAAGGGCGTTTAAGGCGCGTTTATTTGGTTTTGCTTGGCGCGCTCGCCCAGAGCCCCGAGCGGGTCGCTGTGGCTTATCGAGACGGTGGGGGTCCAACGGGATTGAAGCGCCTCGCGTTTTGGCTCACTCATTGGCGCCCGGAATCGAGCCCGCAACAATGACCGCCCCGTCCCCGCCTGTCTTCTCCCAGCGCCATCTCCTCGGCGTCGAGCACCTGTCGCGGGAGGAGATCGTGGCGTTGCTCGATCTTGCCGACGAAGCGGTCACGATCTCGCGGCAGGTCGAGAAGAAGCGCGCCACTCTGCGTGGCCGCACCCAGATCAATCTGTTCTTCGAGGCGTCGACCCGCACCCAGTCGTCGTTCGAGCTCGCGGGAAAACGGCTTGGCGCGGACGTGATGAACATGGCGGTTGCGGCGTCGAGCGTCAAAAAGGGCGAGACGCTGATCGACACCGCCATGACGCTCAACGCCATGCGGCCCGACATTCTGGTGGTGAGGCATCATCACGCGGGCGCGGTGCATTTCCTGGCCCGCAAAGTCGATTGCTCGGTCGTCAACGCCGGCGACGGCGCGCATGAGCATCCAACCCAGGCGCTGCTCGACGCGCTGACCATCCGGCGCAATCTCGGCCGCATCGAGGGCCTCACCGTCGCCATCTGCGGCGACATCCTTCACTCGCGCGTGGCGCGCTCGAACATCCTGCTGCTCAGCAAACTCGGCGCTTATGTGCGAGTCGTCGGGCCCTCGACGCTGCTTCCGTCGGGCGTCGAGCGCATGGGCGTCGAAGTCGCGCGCGACATGCGCTCAGGCCTCAAGGACGCGGACATCGTCATGATGTTGCGCCTGCAGCGCGAGCGGATGAGCGGCGCCTTCGTGCCGTCGGCGCGCGAATACTTCCGCTATTTCGGGCTCGACGAGGAGAAGCTCAGCTACGCCAAGCCCGGCGCGCTCGTCATGCATCCAGGCCCCATGAACCGCGGGGTCGAGATCGACACGCTGGTCGCCGACAGCGCGCAGTCGCTTATTCGCGAGCAGGTGGAAATGGGGGTCGCCGTGCGCATGGCGGTGCTCGAAGCGCTCGCGCGCAACATTCCAAACGCATGAAGGTCAGCCGGTCGCCGTGTTGCGTTGCGGCTCGCCGCCGATCACGAAACGGGAGAACGCCAAAGCTTGTCGCGCCGCCTCGTCCATCTGGGCTTCGTCCGCGTTGTCGCTGAGATCGCGCCAGACCCTGATGTCGGCGCCGACCTGGCCGCCCATCTTGACGAACGGCTCCATGACGACCGCGCCGCAATAACCGATCTCGCGCAGCGCCGTTCCGATTTCGTGCCAGGGCAACCCGCCCTTGCCGGGAACGCGGCGATTGTTCTCGCCGGTGTGGAAATGGCCGAGCAGCGGGCCCGCTGTCCGGATCGCCTTGCCGAAGCTGTCCTCCTCGATGTTCATATGGAACGTATCGAGCATAACCTTGACGTTCGGCTTGCCGACCTCCCGGACGAACGCCACTCCCTCTTCGGCGGTGTTGAGGACATGATTCTCGAACCGGTTGAGCACCTCCAGGCACAGATTAACGCCAAGATTGGCTGCAAAATCGGCGAGGCTCGAGATGCCCTCGAGGCCTCGCGCCCTGTCTCCCGCCTTGTCGACGGGCTTCGAATAGTCGATCGGCCAGTAGGAGTGGAGAGCGCCGCCGATGATGCGGATATCGAGTTTGGCGAGGTTGGTCAGCGTCTCTTCGAAAAAGGCCCGCCCCGCTTTTCGGATCGCGGGGTCGGCGGAAGACAGGTTTCTCTGCTGGGATGGACCCAAGCCGGCCGTGATCGTGATGCCGTTGTCTCGAGCGGAGCGGCCGACTTCAGCGATATGCGCAGGGCTATAGCTGTTCAGGTGATGGGCGGCGATTTCGATGACGTCGAAACCCAGCTTGGCGACTTTCTCGACATATTTCAGGCAGTCGGCGCTCCACTCCTGCTCCCAGTACGAGTAATAAATGCCGAATTTCAATTGCGTCTCCATGTCTTGAAGGGGAAGCGTCATCAGCACTCGGGCTTACGAAGCTGGCTCCGAATGCGCGCCGACGATATGGGCGACGACAGCGTTCATGCTGGTGTCGCGGGTCGCATCGTCCGCGATGACCTGACCCTGGCGCAAGACGACGATGCGGTCGGAGACCGAGAACACGTCGGTTAGTCGGTGGCTGATCAAGATGACGGAAATGCCGTCCTTCTTGAGAGCACGGATGAGGTCCAGCACATGCTCGACCTCTCGCACGGCGAGCGCGGCGGTTGGCTCGTCCATGATCACGAGCTTGGGGTTGAAGGTGAGCGCGCGGGCGATCGCGACCGACTGTTGCTGGCCGCCGGAGAGCTGACCGGTCATCTGGGACACGGAGGGAATGCGGGCGCCGAGCCGCGCGACCATCGCCTCGGCTTCGTTGCGCATGCGGTTGGTGTCGATGAACCTCACGCCGAGAACGGAGCGCGTGAGCTCACGGCCGAGAAAAATATTCGAGGCGACGTCCCGCATGCGGGCGAGCGCGAGGTCCTGGTAGATCATCTCGATGCCGGCCTCGCGAATTCGGCCCGGATCCTTGCCGACGATGGAGACGCCGTCGAAGCGGATCTCGCCTGTGTCGGGACGATGGACGCCGGTGATCGTCTTCATCAGCGTCGATTTGCCTGCGCCATTGTCGCCAACGAGCGCCACCGCGCTGCCTGCGTCGACCGAGAAGGTGACGCCGCGCAAAGCTTCAATGGCGCCGAAAGACTTGCGGACGCCCTTAAGTTCAAGAAGGCTCATCGACGCCAGCCTTCCTTGCTATTGATGCGGTCGAGCCAGACTGCGAGGATCAGCACCGCGCCAATGGCGATTTGCTGATAGAAAGGCCGCACAGCCATCAGGTTCAGCCCGTTCTGCAGCACCCCCATGATCAGAGCGCCGATCAGCGTGCCAAGAACGCTGCCACGGCCGCCGAACAGGTTTGTTCCTCCCAGAATGGTCGCGGTGATGGCGGTGAGCTCGTAGCTGAGACCCGCCGTCGGCTCGCCCGAATTGACGCGCGCGGCGAACAGCAATCCCGCAAGGCCCGAGAGCAGGCCGGACAGGGTGTAGAGCAGCACTTTCATCCGCTCGACACGCACGCCCATCGCACGCGCCGCGCCTTCGTTGTCGCCGATGACCTGCGCATAAACGCCGAAGCGTGTGTGAGCGAGCAGCACATGCGCGACGAGCGCGGCAAGCAGAAGGACTATGACCGGAGTCGGCACGCCGAATGGGCGTCCCTGTCCAAGCCAAACGATCTCCGGGGGCAGGCCATAAATCGAAACCCCGTTGCTCAGCACCAGCGCGAAGCCGCGCGCAATTCCAAGCATTCCGAGCGTGACGATGAATGGCGGGATCGCGGCCTTGGTGACGAAGAATCCGTTAAGCGCGCCGGTGAGCGACCCCGTTGCAAGACAACCCAGAACGCCGATCCACCAGGGGAGCTCAAGGTTGGAAGTCAGGATCGCGCCGACGACGCCCGAGAGCGCAAGAATCGATCCGACCGAAAGGTCGATGCCCGCGGACGAAATGACAAATGTCATGCCGATCGCCAACGTGCCGAACACCGACGTCGAGAGCAGGATGTTGAGGATGTTGGAGACGGAAAGGAACGCGTTCGACAGCATCGCCATCACGATGCAGAGAACCGCGAGCACGATGAGTGATTCGAGCCGCACCGCGGCTCCGCTGGCGAAGCGCGCGCGCCACGAGGGAGGCGCGGCGCCCGTCGACGCCGAAGTCATCAGGCCATCCTCAAATCAAGTAGGCACGCCTGATCAGGCGTGCCAACGGAGCCAGTCGGATTCACTTGACGTATTGCAGCATCGGATCCTTGTTCGCCTCGATGACCTCCTTTGTCAGAACGAGGGTCGGGACATTGATCGTCTCTTGAACTTTGTCGCCGGCGAGGAGCTTTTTTACGTTCTCGACCGCCTGCATGCCGACAAGATAGGGCAGTTGCGCGACCGAGGCGTTGAGCCGGCCGGCCTTGATCGATTTGACGGCGTTGGAATTGCCGTCGACGCCAATAACGATGAGCTTGTCCTTGCCCGCCGCGCGCGCCGCCTCGACCGAACCCAGCGCCATGTCGTCATTGGCGCAGAAGATGGCGACCAAATCCGGTGTTCGCTGCAGGGTGTCGTTGGTGATGTTGGCGGCCTTCAGGCTGTCCCAGTCGCCTGGCAGCGAAGCGACGATGTTGAGGCCCGGGGCTTGTTTCTTCAGCTCTTCGGCGAAGCCGTGCGCGCGCTTCTCGCCTGTGATGTTGCCGGAAAGGCCTTCGATCACCAAAACCGGCCCCTTGGCGTCCTTGCCGAGCACGCTGACCAGATAGTCCGCGCCCTTGCCACCGGCCGCCTCGTTGTCCGAGCCGATATGGAAGGCGATGTCGACGCCAGCCTTTTTGGTGATGGCGGGATCGAGATTGTTGTCCAGGTCGACGACTGGAATCTTCATCTCGTTCGCCTGCTTGAGGCAGGGCAAGAGGATGGTCGAATTGATCGCCGCGGTGATCATGGCCGCGGTCTTCTTCTGCAGCATGGTGTTGCAGGCGTTGAGCTGCGGCTCGGCGGCCTGGTCGGATTCGACCGCGTCCAGGAAGATCTCGACGCCGGCGTTCTTCCCGCCTTCGTCAACGCCCTTCTCCATCGCGCCCCAGAACGGGTTGGAGAGCGTCTTCATCAAGACGCCGTAGACCGGCTTATCGGCGGCGAAGGCGGCCGACGTAGCAAGGCCCAGCGCAAGCGCCGCGATTGAGGCAGCTAAAGTCGAACGTTTGAACATGTCTCACTCCCTTGATGTTTTGGTGTTCATCGGACTTCCGCGACGGCCTTGAGCCGCGGGCGGGCTGGCCCGGTCAATTCCCGCACCTTGAGGGTGCAGGGAAGTTCGATCCGTTCGACGTCGTTCTCCGCATCGCCCTTGAGGCGTCGCATCAGGAGGCGCCAGGCGGTGGAAGCGAAATCGTCGACCGGTTGCGCGACGGTGGTCAGATAGGGGCTCAGCGCCGACATCCAGTCGAAGTCATCGAAGCCGACAATCGACACGTCGCCGGGGATTTCGAGGCCGAGACTGCGCGCGGCCTTGATCGAGGCCAAGGCGCAAACGTTGGTAAGGGCGAAAATCGCGGTCGGGCGATCGGCGCGGTCGAGCTCGAGTTCGATCGCGCCGCGCAAGCTTTCGAGATCATGGCCGCCGTAGATGACGCGGTCGCGGCCATCGAGGCCCGCCTCGCCGAGAGCGCGGCGGCAGCCGAGGATGCGCTGCTCGATATTGTCGAGACGCTTCGAATGGGTGAGAACGGCAATGTCGCGATGTCCGAGGTCGATGAGGCAGCGCGCAGCCGCATAGCCGCCAGCGACGCAATCGGCGCGCACGGTGTCGAATCCGGGTGCGTTCGCCCCCCGGTCGATCAGCACCGCTGGCGGGAGGCGGGAACCGTCCCTGCCGTCCTTGAGCGCAGGCATCGTATCATCGGCCGCCGGAACGACGATCAGCCCGTCGATGCGGCGGGCGACGAGAGCCTCGATACGGCGGCGCTCGTTCGCCGCGTCCTCGCTCGTGGAGACGATGAGGAGATCATAGCCGTCGCGTTCGGCGAGCGCTTCGACTCCGTTCACGAGGCTGGCGAAGAAGACGTTGGTGATGTCGGGGACGACCATGCCGATGAGGCGAGTAGACCGGCCGCGAAGAGCGCTGGCTGCACGGTCGAGCCGATAGTCGAGCGCCTCGATCGCTTCGAGCACCTTGCGGCGGCTCGCCTCGCCAACCGGGCGGACGCCATTGACGACATTGGAGGCGGTCGCGACCGAAACCCCCGCGCGGAGCGCGACGTCGCGAATGGTGGGCGCTCTCCCCATCGACCGTTCGCCTCCCGGCGTCGCCGATAATCGAGCCGGCTCGCCGCCGGCTTCTCTATAACGTTTTAGGCTATGTCCCGCACGGGCCAGATGTCAAGCAGCCCGCCCTCAACTGCGCTCGATCGGTTTCGACCGAGAGAGCGCGACCGTCTCGCGCTGGGCGCGACGGCAGGAGAGCGGCGGCAGCCCGCGCAGGATGAGATCAGCATCGGCGACCGTCTGCCGGCCGATCTCGTAAAGCGCGTCGGTCATCGCGCCGGCCCGATGCGGCGACAGCAACAGGCCCTCGACCTTGCGCGCCGGCTCGTCGCTCGGCGCGGGCTCTTGCGGAAAGACGTCGGTCGCCGCGCGAAACCGGCCGCTCTCGACCTGCCGCAGAAATTCGGGGAAATCGACCACGCCCGCGCGGCTCATCAACAGGAACACAGAGCCCGGCGCGATCATCTCGAACTCGCGCTTGCCCAGGAAGCCCTGGTTCGCGCTGGTCACGGAGGCGAACACGATGATCGCCTGGCTCGTCTTCAACACCTCCTCGAGGGACGCAGAGGCGACGCCGAAGCCGGCCATGAAATGGTCGGACACCCACGGATCGTAGGCCTTGATCGGGCAGCCGAACGGCTGGACCAGGGGAACGAAAGCGCGCGCGAGATCGCCAAAGCCGATCAGGCCCACTCGCGCGCCGTAAAGCGAGAAGCAGCCCTCCGCGCCGTCGAGCAACCATTTCTCTTGGGCCTTCCGCATCGCGCGGTCCGCAGCGGTCACGCCGCGGCAAAGGTCGATGGCCATCCCGAGCGCCATCTCGGCGACCGGCTTGGCGAAAGCGGAGCCCGGCGCCAGCACATGGATCCCGCGCTCAAAACAGACGTCATAGTCGACGTTCTGAAGGAAATTGGTCTCGACGTTGATGATGGCGCGCAGCTTCGAGGCCCGGTCGAGGCGCGCCTTCGGCATGTCGCTCTGCCCGATCAAGAGCGCCATCTCGGGAAGGTAGGATTCAAGGCGCTCGGCCGGCATGCGGCCGGGCCCTTCGTGTATCGCAAGCTCGCCAAGGTCCTTCAGCCGCGCCCAGATCTTCGGCTCGAAGATCTCCTCGAGCGACCGCGGCTGCGGATCGATCACGATCAGGGGTTTGGCCACCAATCTCCTCCCAGAGGCTTCCTGCCGTCGCCGTGCGGCCAAGACGAAGCGATATCACGCGAGGCGCGGTCGAGCCAGGCCGATAGGCGCGAGTAAACGCCAGTAAACGCCAATAAACGCTAGTAAACGCTAGTAAAATAGCTAGCGTTTACTAGCGTTTATTTTTTCGAAACGAGACTTTTCAATGGGTTACGAGCGATTCAAATAAGAAAATCCTCCCCTGTCACACTGCGTCCGAAATGCCACAATGCACGGCGTGCTCGGTCCGGCGATTGGGAAAACTATAGCACGGGTTTCAGCTTTTCGCCAGATATTTGCGCAGGGCGGGTTGGGTCGGCCCAACCTCTTGATCACTCATCCGCGAGCCCCGGGCGGAAGCCGCAAAGACGTAACATTTCGCCTTGCGAGTGCAGACGCGCGAGGCTATCGCAGCGCGCTCGGGATCGGCATTGGCGACTGTCTATCGCTTCATGCGTCAAGCGGCATAAGGGGAGGCAGCGGTGAAAGAGAACGACACTGCAATACCGAAACGCGCGCCTTAGACGCAAGATCGACGGCGCGCTGAAAACCCGTCCGGAGCTGGAAGCCGTTATAAACGGCATTGCGTTGAAGCAGCCGGCAAACGCGTCTCTCGAGCAGGTTCAGGCCAATCTGCAAGAACGTGCACGCGCCATAATCGAGGCCAAACCGGAGCTCGATGGCTATTTCGACCTTTGACGGCATTTCGCATTCGTCCCTCTTGGGGGCTACGCCGCTCATCGCTTCTGCGCCTCCATGAAGTCGCGCACCAACGCCGCGATCTCGTCGGCTTTCGTGTCGAGTGCGAAGTGGCTGGCGTCGAGAACGTGAATTTGAGCGTCGCGCACGTCTTTCCGATAGCGTTCCGGCTCGCCAAGATCGAACGATAAGTCGTGCTTGCCCCAGATTACCAGCAAATGCGGCTGTATTTCACGCATCCAGGCCTGCCATTTGAGGTAGGCGTCGACATTCGTTCGATAGTCGTAAAAGAGCTCCGTTTGGATGTCCGCTTGCCCCGGCTGGCTTAGAAACGCCAGTTCGTCTGTCCACAGATCCGGGTCGTAGGGTTCCGGGTTTGGATCATCGCCCGCATGGCGGGCGCGCGTCGTCGCCAGCGAGAGGAAATTGGCGCGAAACGCGCTCTCATGGGCGGCGCGATCCGCCCAAAAGGCGCGACGCGGCTTCCAAAGCTCGCCTAAGCCTTCGTTATGCGCGACCGCGTCCTGAACGATGAGCGCGTCGACCCGCTCCGGATGCGCAAGCGCCATACGGAAGCCCACCGGGCCGCCGTAGTCCTGCATGTAGAGCGTGTAATGCGACAAGCCCATCGATTGGACGAAGTCGTCCATGACCGAGGCGATGTGGTCAAACGTGTAGTCGAACGTCTTCGGATCCGGCCAATCGCTGTGCCCGAATCCGGGATAGTCGGGCGCGACCAAATGATAGCGGTCGGAGAGCCGGGCGAAAAGCGGCTCGAACATTCGCGATGACGAAGGAAATCCGTGCAGCAAGAGGAGCGTCGGCGCATCGCTCGGCCCAGCCTCCCGGTAGAAAATGGAGAGCCCGTCGACCTTTGTCGTGCGATAGACAGTCGGATGTTTCACGAGGTCGTCCCCTCGGGCCGGCAATTGGAGCAACGCCAACGCAACACAAGCCGCCAAGGCCATGCAGAGGCGCCGACCAGAATTGACCCAAACGGCGCAATGACTGGCTCACCATCATTCATCCCCGCGCTAGCCGGGATAGCGCCTTTTCGGACGCGAGCCCGGACATATGCCGCCATGTAACTTTGACGTTCGTATCGCGAACTTCAACTAGAACTCTCCCGCACGACCAAAAATTCCCGATCAATGCCGAGAAAATGAAGGAGTAAACTACGTCAATGGCCGAGCACACGAAGGAGTGAAACTATGAACGCGCTCACTCACATCTTGGCGAGGTCGGGGCTGCTCACCAAAGACCTCGACTACCATCTCATCCGCGCATCGATGGTGCTTATCTTTCTGGCCTTTGGGTACCAGAAATGGTTCGCGTATGAGGCGCAGGTCCTGATCCCATACATCAGCAATGGCCCGCTGATTTTCTGGCTGTATCCCGTCTTTGGCGTCCGCGGGGCCAGTTGGTTTCTGGGCGTTTCCGAATGGACATTTGGCGCGCTGCTGTTCTTGGGATTTTGGAACAAGCGACTGGGAATTCTGGGAGCCATCGGTTCGACGCTCACTTTCATCGGGACGGTCACCATCATTCCGTTCATGCCGAACGGCTGGGACCCGGCTGCGGGATTTCCGGCGATGGCCGGCATTGTGCCCTTCCTGATGAAGGATGTCGTTCTTTTGGCGGTTTCGATCTACTTGCTCAAACAGGACGTCGCGCGCGTGATTGAAGCCGATCCGAACGCACGGGTTGAATTGTCCGAAGCCAGATAACTTGCGCGTTGCCCCCTCGTCCCGGCGCAGCGCTCGAACTGTGAGCGAGCACGCAACGCCATGATTGAGCGAAGGGCTAAGGCTCCGTGACGATGCGCCGAACTCTATGTGCAGGATTTGCCGCGCTGCTGTTGTCCGGGGAGATGTCTTTCGCCCAAAGGCCGATCGACATCTACGCTTACTTTCAAACAGCGCGTGACCTCGGCCGCGACGGTCTCGCTCGTAAGACAAAGACCGTCGATGTGCGAGAGGCCACGCCGGGCGAAATCGTCGTCACCGTCATCAAAGGGGAAGGCAAGGAAACGCAGAGCCCACCGGCCAAAGCAGGCGACATGGTGGTTCGCAATCGGTGTCCTGAAAGCGGAAACGAGGAGTTCCTCGTGCCCAGTGCGAAATTCGCCAGCCGATACGAAGGGCCGACCGGACCCGCAGGCGAAGACGGCTGGCGCCCGTATCGGCCGCGCGGCGCGGATATGCGCTTCGTCGTGGTGACCGAAAAGGACGGCGAGTTCACCTTCACGGCGCCCTGCCAGAACATCGTGGCGACCGCTCTGCCCCGCATTACCGGCGAGTTCGGCAGCCTGCAGCATCTTTCGTGGGTGGTCACGAGCTTCATCGTCGCCAGCACCGTATCGGCGCCGCTCTATGGCAAGCTCAGCGACCTCTATGGCCGCAAGCCGGCCTTCATCGCCTCGATCTCGATCTTCCTCGCCGGCTCCGCGCTGTGCGGCTTTGCCGCAAGCATGGGCCAGCTGATCGCGTTCCGAACGGTGCAGGGCCTCGGCGCCGGCGGCCTTATCGTGCTGGCGCAAACGGTGATCGGCGATCTGGTTTCGCCGCGCGAGCGCGGCCGCTACCAGGGCATGTTCGCGGCCGTATTCGCGGCATGCTCGGTGGCCGGACCGCTGCTGGGCGGAATCATCACCGAATATGCCTCCTGGCGCTGGATATTCTACGTCAATCTGCCGGTGGGGGGCGCCGCGCTGGCGTTCATCGCCGTTGGGCTTCGGCCAAAGGCGCTTGACGCCAAGCCTCGGCTGGACCTGCACGGGCGCTGTCCTGCTTGACCACCGGCGCTTGCAGTCTTCTGCTGGCGCTGAGCTGGGGCGGCGGCGCCTATGCCTGGCTTTCGGCGCCCGTGCTGGGACTGGCCGCCGTCGCTATCGGGTCATTCGTGGCTCTGGCGGTCGTCGAGCGGCGAGCGGCCGAGCCGATCCTGCCTCCCGAGCTGTTCGGCAATTCCGTCTTCGTGGTGGCGGCGGCCGTGATTGCGCTGGCCATGATGGCGCTGTTCGCAGCCGTCGTCTTCCTGCCGCTCATGTTTCAGCTGCTCATGGATGCGAGTCCCACCCAAGCGGGCCTCATGCTCGCGCCGATGATGGGCGGCGTTATCGTCGCCTCCGTCGTCGGCGGTCGTCTGGTCTCCAGGACCGGGCGCTACAAGGTCTTTCCCGTGTTCGGGTTGCTGGCGGCCACATTGTCCTATGCGGCGCTCGCGTGGGCCGTGCGGCGCGGGGTTCATCTGTTGCCTGTCGAGGCGGCGCTGGTGGTGATGGGGCTCGGAATCGGCCTGGTGATGCCGAACCTGACCACGGCCATCCAGAACGCCGTCCCGCGTCGCGACCTGGGCGCGGCCACGGCGTCAGCGGCGTTCTTTCGCTCGCTCGGCGGCGCTTTGGGCGCCGCGTTGGCAGGCGCTGTGCTCGCGGCGCATCTGCATGGGGCCGCTGGCGACGTCGGAGCTCTTCCCGGCGGAGTGCTGCAGATTGCCGAGCTTCCCGCCGCAGAGCGCGCGCTGGTGCTGGACGCCTATCGCGCCGGGCTGTCCGCCGCCTTCACCGTTGGGGCCGTGATCGCCGGGCTCGGCTTCCTGGCGGTGCTTTTTCTGCCGGAACGCCCGCTGCGTGGCGCCGCCGCGTAGCGAGCGCCCAAGACTTCCCCGGCTTGTGGGATCAGGCCGCAGCGGACTATGGCGGCGGAACCGCGCAGGCCTTCGCGGATCTCAGCTATCGCTTCGCGCTTCAGGGCCTCTCGGCCGAGATTGCCAGCGGACAGGCAGCCGGATCGAGGCGTTAGCTCCCAGACCATAATTCATGGAAAATCCCCCTTTGCGAATGACGCGCCGCGCCAAGGCCAAGGGTTGCACGTTGTTTTATCAGAGTAAATTGGTCCAAAGGGCCTAGTCCTGTCCTAGGACGCTGCCTCGGCCGAGGCTCGATGCGTCAAGGCGCCGGGCCGCTACACTTCCGACCTGCGCAAATGGAAAGCTCGAGAATCGCTCACGAAGCGCGGGCGCGCATGAGGTTGCCGACCGTCGCCCTGAGCTTGATCTCCGCGACTGGTTTGTGCAGCAGGACCAGACCGCTCTCCTGCGCCTCCTGGAGGCGATCCGAGGCAGTATCGCCAGTGATCAGGACGGCTGGAACGCGTTCGTTATAATTGGACTGTAGGCGCTTGATCACGCCGATCCCGTTCTCGCCATCGCGCAGCCGATAGTCGCAGATGATGAGATCCGGCCGGCGGGAGCGTGTCGCGATGCGATCCAGCATTTCTGCGCCGGAGCCCGCCACGATCACATCATGCCCCCAACTCGACAACAAGCTCTGCATCGCGCTCTGAATGACCGGGTCGTCATCGATGACCAGGATCAGCCCGCGAGGCATCGCGAACATCGGCGCCCCCTGCGGGCTCGGTACGCCGAGACGCTGGCTTTGGGCCAGCGCGACGCTGATCATGAACACAGACCCCTTCCCAGGTTCGGAGCGCAAGGTGACAGCGCAGTCGAGCAGCTTCGCGAGCCGGTCGACAATCGCGAGCCCGAGACCAAGTCCCTTTGCGCGGTCGCGCTCAGGGGTCTCCAGCTGAAAGAACTCACGGAAGACCTGGCCTTGTTGCTCCAGCGGGATGCCTCGGCCCGTATCCCACACCTCGAGGCGAAGCCTGTTCCCGCGACGACAACCCACGACGATGCCGCCGCGATCCGTATAGCGAACGGCATTGGAAACAAGATTTCGCAGGATACGCTCCAAGAGGAACGGATCGGTGCGCACAATCGCCGAGCACCGGTTCCAAACCAGCCTCAGACCCTTGGTCTCGGCCTCGGCGAGGTAGTCGCGACAAACACGCTCCAGCACCGTCTGGATCGGAAAGTCTTCAATCTGTGTCTCAACGACGCCGGCGTCGAGGCGGGAGATGTCGAGGAGCGAGTTGAACAGGCCATCCATGGCGGTGACCGAACCGCCGATTTGCCCAACGAGACGGCGCATGTCGTCGTTCATTGCGTGGCCTTGCAAGGCGCCCGCCAACAGTCCGAGGGCGTGCACTGGCTGCCGCAAATCGTGACTCGCAGTGGCGATAAACTTCGATTTGGCGACATTGGCCAGTTCCGCAGCCTCTTTTTGAACGCGCAACTCGCGGACCAAATTCTCGTTCTCGAGCGTGAGGCGGGTATTGAGGATGAAGCTCTTGTTGAAGCCGAGCGTCAGCTGAATGCTCGAAATTGAATAGACGAACACGGTGAGCGCCAGCATCAGATGGAGCCCGTCGCCCCGGAAGATCGCCCAGAGGACATAAGGAACGGTCGCGCCCAGGAACCGGCAGAGAAAAGTTGGCATGTGGAAGCCGAAGCTGAGCGCCGCCCCGGCCGCGACGCCGGCGCCGATCAGCAGAACGGTGAGTTCCTGCTCGATCGGCCGTCTTGCGCTGACGCCGACGATCCCGATGCTCCAGACCAGACCCTCGACCAGACCAATAGCGGTGAACAGCGCCAGCGCCGTGCGCGTGTTAAGGCGAGGGCTCGCGCGCTCGCGGAGCATGAAGGCAAGTCCGACTTGGCCGGCATAGATCACGGCCAAGAGCCCGTACCAGAGCGCCAGTCGAGACTTAGGAAGCCGTCCTCGTAAGCGACGGCGCCGACCATGATGCCGCCGCCCACCAAAGCGCTCGCCGCGCCCACCGGCGAATTTCGGACCATGGGTTCGAGTTGAGCGGGTTCGACCGCGGCAGCGTTCGGCACGGGCGGTTCCTACACGGAAATGTAAACCATTCTATAGCACGCGCGCTGGCAGTTGAAACTTTTGGGGCGAGGCCGCATTCCGTCGATCGACCTAAAGGCCTAGGACAGGACCTAGGTCCTTAGGCCAATCTTGTGCGGCGAGGGATCGTGGTCGACGATCGGTCCATGAAGCTATTGATCATTGATGACCACCCGGTCGTGCGGGACGGCCTCGCTGCGTTGCTGCGGCAGTTGGGGCCGGAGGTCACTGTGTTGCTGGCCGAGGGCGCCTCGCAGGGGCTCAGCATAGCCGATGCTCATCCGGATCTCGATGTCGTTATTCTCGATCTGGCAATGCCCGGGAGCGACGGATTTGCGGCGCTTCATGAATTCGGCAGGCTCCAGCCTCAATTTCCAGTCGTCGTCCTGTCCTCGTCCGAAGACCCTCGCGACGTGCGCCGCGCGCTAGCGTCTGGGGCCCTCGGCTATATTCCCAAATCCGCGCCGCCGCGAACCATCCTCGCGGCGGTGCGGTTCGTGCTCGCCGGCAATGTTTATTTGCCGACCCTATTGGCTCAGGACACAGCCTCCACGGAAGGCCAGTCTGCGGACCGTAGCTTCCCGAAAAGCGGTGTGAGCTTAACCAGCCGTCAAATCGATGTGTTGCGGCTGCTTTGCGAAGGGCGTTCGAACAAGGAAATCGGTCGGATGCTCGGAGTCTCTCAAAAGACCGTCAAAGTCCACGTTACGGCAATCTTCAAAGCGCTGAACGTGGTGAATCGCACACAGGCGGCGGCAAAGGCAGACAAAGCGGGACTGATCTAAGTTGGCGGCCCGCCGGGAGCATGCCGTACCACCGCCCGTTGCGCTTCTGAAGTTGGTCGGAAGGACCAGCTGCAGATCAATCATCACGACCGATCGAAGGCATGATCGCCTGTCGAGCTGAGCGGACATCTCCCCTCGCGATCGCAGCGGATGCCGGCCTCGAGTCGGCCCGCATGCGCCCGTCGATCACCGCGACGGTCGGATAGTTGATCACGCCGGCGAACCCGGCCTCAGCGATCCTGGGCAGGAAATGGCTCATGCGCCGCGTCGGGTCAAAACCGCAGACCCGGCGATGACATCCGCCTCGGACACGACCGGCATGATCTCGCGTTCGCCCATTTCCATGACAATGGCGTTGGCGTCGCCGAACGGCAGGTGGCCCGCCCATGAGGAGAGCCCCTGCATGCGGAAGCGGCCGGAATTGTAGATGAAGATGAGGTCCGCACCGCCCGCGTGCAAGAATTTTGCCGAAATGCCGCGCCGGCGCTTGCGCCGATGATGGCCGTGCCGGCGGTGCGCTTCGCCTCCAGCCGCTTCAGGATATTTTGACGGCGACTCGACCTCGGCTGGCCGAAAGTTTCCGCGCCGAGCGCCATCTTCAGCGTGCCGAGATTGTCCCGGCCGCTGCTCCACGGCTAGCACTTTTGGTGGGTCGCGAGCGCACGTGTGTCTCACTTCGAAACCAGTGGAAAATCTTTGTTAACCATTTCTCATCACGTTTTAGAACTGGCAGAAAGAAGCTGACAGTGGTGGAGATTCGCGATGAAAGCCGAGACCGCGCACGCCTTCGCGCAACCGGGTTCGACGGATGCGCCGCGCGCGGCGGCGGGACGAGGCGCAGAGATTTTCAGCATCTTCTCGATGGCCTACGCGCGCGAGCGGCGCGAGGCGATGAGCCTTACCGAATTTCTCGACGGCTGCCGAGACGATCCGGGCATGACGGCGAGCGCAGCCGAGCGAATGATCGCCGCCATAGGCGATCCGGTCGTTGTCGACACCGCTAGGGACCCGCGCCTCGGGCGCATCTTCCTTAACCGGACGATCAAGCTCTATCCCTCCCTGTCCGGATTCTTCGGCATGGAAGACACGATCCAGCGTGTGGTGAGCTTCTTCCAGCACGCTGCGCAAGGACTCGAGGAGCGCAAGCAGATCCTCTACCTCCTTGGTCCGGTCGGCGGCGGCAAGTCTTCGCTCGCCGAGCGCCTCAAGGCGTTGATCGAGACGCAGCCGATTTATGTGCTCGCTGCCGGCGACGAACTCAGCCCGGTGTTTGAATCTCCGTTAGGCCTTTTCCGCCCGGAGACGATGGGCGCTACCCTCCAGGGCCGTTACGGAATTCCCACCCGGCGCCTTGCCGGGATCTGCTCGCCGTGGGCGACCAAACGCTTGGACTCCTTCGACGGCGACATCTCTCGCTTCTCAGTTGTCAAAGTCTATCCTTCCCGGCTTCGCCAAATAGGCGTCGCCAAGACGGAGCCTGGCGACGAGAACAATCAGGACATCTCCACACTGGTCGGCAAGGTCGATATCCGCCAGCTCGAGCATTTCTCTCAGCATGATCCAGACGCCTATAGTTATTCCGGCGGCCTCAACCGCACGACGCAGGGACTTTTGGAATTCGTCGAGATGTTCAAGGCCCCGATCAAAGTGCTCCACCCCCTGCTGACGGCGACGCAGGAAGGTAATTACGCGGGTACTGAGAACCTCGGCGCCCTTCCTTTCCAAGGAATCGTGCTTGCCCACTCCAACGAATCGGAGTGGGACCAGTTCAGGAACAACAAAAACAATGAGGCGTTTCTCGACCGCATCTGTGTCGTCAAGGTGCCGTACTGTCTGCGGGTTACAGAAGAGGCGATGATCTACGCCAAACTACTCGAGGGAAGCGAACTGTGCGAAGCTCCCTGCGCGCCGGAGGTGCTCGAGATTCTTGCGCGCTTCTGCATCCTGACTCGCCTCAAGGAGCACCAGAATTCGCCGCTGTTTTCGAAACTGCGCGTCTACAACGGCGAGAGCCTGAAGGACACCGATCCCAAGGCGAAATCACTGCAGGAATATCGAGAGGTCGCGGGGGTCGCCGAAGGCATGACCGGCGTCTCCACCCGCTTTGCCTTCAAAATTCTGTCGGAGACCTTCAACCTCGACAGCGAGGAGATCGCCGCCGACCCGGTCCATCTCATGTATGTGCTCGAGCAGGCGATTAAGCGCGAGCAACTTCCCAAGGATGTCGAGGAGCGTTATCTCGATTTCATCAAGTCCAATCTTGCCGTTCGCTATGCCGAGTTCATAGGCCGCGAAATCCAAAAGGCCTACATCGAATCGTATAGCGAATACGGGCAGAACCTGTTTGACCGTTACATCGCATATGCCGACGCCTGGATCGAGGAGCAAGACTTCAAGGACCCCGACACCGGCCAAGTGTTCGACCGGCAGGTGCTCGACACGGAACTGTCCAAGACCGAGAAGCCGGCCGGAATCGCCAACCCGAAGGACTTCCGCAACGAGATCGTCAAGTTCGCGTTGCGCGCTCGCGCGAACAATAACGGCAAGAACCCCTCGTGGACGGCTTATGAGAAGATCCGCGAAGTGATCGAGAAGCGTATGTTTAGCCAAGTCGAGGACCTGCTGCCGATCATCAGCTTTGGGGCCAAGCAGGATTCCAAAACCGATAGGCAGCACGCCGACTTTCTCGACCGGATGAAGGCGCGTGGCTACACCGAGCGGCAGGTGCGCCGCCTGGTCGAGTGGTACATGCGGGTCAACAAGGCCGGATAGGTGGAGAGCGGATAAGCGGCCATGGCTCAATTTGTCGACCGCCGCCTCAATCCGCGCGACAAGAGCCTTGGTAATCGCCAGCGGTTCCTTCGCCGCACCCGCGTCGAGGTCAGGCGTGCGGTCGACAAGGCAGTGGCTGAGCGCTCCATCGCCGACGCCAGCAAGGGTGGCGCTGTCTCCATCCCGACCGACGGAATTGGCGAGCCGCAATTCCATCTCTCGAACGAGAGCGGCGAGCGGGAATACGTTCGGCCCGGCAATAAGGACTTCGTCGCAGGAGACCGCATCGACAAGCCGAAGGGCGGCGCCGGCGGTTCGGGGCGCGAAGGGGCTGAGTCCGGGAGCGACCAGGACCCGTTTTCGTTTGCGCTCACAGAAGCTGAGTTCCTCGATATCCTGTTT
This sequence comes from uncultured Alphaproteobacteria bacterium, assembly GCA_963702825.1. Lineage (GTDB taxonomy): Bacteria > Pseudomonadota > Alphaproteobacteria > Rhizobiales > Beijerinckiaceae > Roseiarcus. The sequence continues at coordinate 5,039 of CAVPEE010000061.1, read as the reverse complement.
GAGGACCTCGAGCTTCCAGACCTCGTCAAGGCGTCGCTTAAGGATGTGAGCGCAAAAGAGTTCCGCCGGGCGGGGTACACGAACGACGGAGCGACTCCGAACCTCGCAGTGCTGCGGACGATGCGCGTCAGCATGAGCCGCCGATTCGCGCTTCGTCGCCCGACCAAGGCAGAGGTCGACCGGCTCGAGGCGGAGCTTGCGGCGCTAAAGGCCAGGGCTGCTCGCGAGCCCGCAGACGAACTGCGCATCGGCGAGCTCTGCCGGGACATCGAGCTGCTCAAGCGACGACAGCGCTCCGTGCCATTCATCGATCCGATCGACGTGCGCTACAATCGGTTCACGCCGACGAACGTTCCGCGAGCCAAGGCGGTCATGTTCTGCCTGATGGACGTTTCGGCCTCGATGGGTGAACGCGAAAAAGATCTGGCGAAGCGCTTCTTCATCCTGTTGCACCTCTTCCTCAAGCGCAAATATGAACGCGTCGACATCGTTTTCATCCGTCACAGCCACGAGGCGGCTGAAGTCGACGAGCAGGAATTTTTTTATGGCCGCGACAGCGGCGGCACCGTGGTCAGCTCCGCGCTGAAGGCGATGATCGCGGCGCGCGAGGCCCGATATCCCGCCGCAGACTGGAACGTCTATTGCGCCCAGGCCTCCGACGGAGACAATTCGGGCGGCGACTCGCGTGATTGCGTCGCGCTGCTTGCCGAAGCGATCCTGCCGCTAACCCAATATTACGCCCATATCGAGATCGCTGCCGAGGGCGCGATCAATAGCGACGAGAGCCGTCACACAGACCTCTGGCGCGCGTACGCCAGCCTCAAGGAGGCGGCGTCCAATTTCGCGATGGCGCGCGTCGCCACACGCGCCGACATTTATCCTGTGTTCCGCCAGCTCTTTGCGAGGCAAACGAGACACGGAGGGGCGCCATGACGGCAACGACGCTGACGGCAGGCGCCTCGACCGCAGGCGACGGCCTCTTGTTCGAGGGCGCCGAATGGGACTTTGAGACGGTGCGGCGCGTTTACGCGGCGATCGAAGTCATTGCGCGCGAGGACCTTGGCCTCGACGTCTACCCCAATCAGATCGAGATAATCTCCGCTGAGCAGATGCTCGACGCCTATTCCTCCGTTGGCATGCCGTTGATGTACGCGCATTGGTCATACGGCAAACGATTCGTCCGCGACGAGGCCCTTTACCGCAAGGGCTACCAGGCTCTCGCCTACGAGATCGTCATTAACTCCAATCCTTGCATCAGCTATTGCATGGAGGAGAACACGATGGCGATGCAGGCCGTCGTCATCGCCCACGCCGCCTTCGGCCACAACCACTTTTTCAAGAACAACTATCTGTTCCAACAGTGGACAGACGCCGGCGGGATTCTCGACTATCTCGATTTCGCGAAGCGCTACATCGCCTCATGCGAGGAACTACACGGCCACGAGGCGGTCGAATCGACGCTCGACGCGGCGCACGCCCTGATGGGACAAGGTGTGTTTCGCTACCCACGCGCCGCCAAACTGAAGTTTGCTGAGTACGAGCGTCGCCGGCGCGAGCGGGTGGAGCGTGAGACGCGGGACTATCGCGATCTTTGGCGCACCGTGCCCGGCGCTGCGCCCGCGCCCACCGGTGACCTCGACGAACGGGACGCGCGCGAGCGCAAGCTCCGCCTGCGCCTGCCTGAGGAAAACCTTCTCTATTTCCTGGAGAAGAACAGCCCTACATTGCGTGACTGGCAGCGTGAGCTTCTACGCATCGTACGTAATCTCGCTCAATATTTTTATCCCCAGAGACAGACCAAGTTGATGAATGAGGGTTGTGCGACCTTCGTTCATTACACGATTGTCAATAGGCTTTATGACAAAGGGCTTATTTCCGAAGGCGCACTACTCGAGATCCTGCACGGCCACGCCAACGTGCTTACGCAGTTCGATTTCGACGACAAGCGTTACGGCGGAATCAACCCCTATGCTCTCGGCTTCGCGATGATGCAGGACATTCAGCGCATCTGCGTTGCGCCGAATGATGAGGACCGCGAATGGTTCCCCGAGATCGCCGGCCGGGAAGACTGGCGCGCCGTGCTGCGCAATGTCTGGGCGAATTATCGTGACGAATCCTTTGTACGGCAGTTCCTCTCGCCGAATCTGATCCGCAAGTTCCGCCTATTCGCGGTCTCCAACAAGGCCTCCGACTCGAGCGTAAGAATCGAGGCGATCCACGACGCGGAGGGTTATCGCCGTGTACGGTCGGCGCTCGCCGACAGCTACGATGTCTCGGCGAACGAGCCGGACATCCAGGTCGTCGACGTCGACCTCCTTGGCGAACGGTCACTTGTGCTGCGCCACGCGTTACGCAACGGCGTCCGCCTCGCCGAAGTCGACCGGGAGGCAACGCTGCGCCACATCCGCCGTCTGTGGGGCCACGTGGTGCGGCTTGAGGAGACGCCGATTGCACCCTAACCCTTAAGTTGACCGCGCCCAGACGGCGTCTCCACACGCTTTTTGTTGGAATGCGGTTTTTGATGGCCGCTTAGGGCCGTAATTTGGATGGAGTTCAGCGGGTTACCTTCCCCGGAATGACCGTTATTTGCGCGAAGCGGAAGGTGCAGAGCCTTCAAAAGCGCTGCATGGCAAGACGTGCGCATAAAGGGGCAGGCTGTGGCGATGATTGGCGAGCGGCTTCTGCCCCGTTTTAATTTTCTTTTCGTTGGAGGGGTCTGGCCATCACCGCGGCGATCGGGGCAATTTTGCTGTCGCTTTTTCTGCGCTCAGCTGGCGCCAGCGGATGGGGCGCGGGTCGGTAGGCGCGATTACATTTCACGAAAAGGGAGTTCAGCCGCCTCGCTACCGGATTGCGATCGAAAGTTCGAGAGGGTCACGCCGACGAGTTCGAACGCCTTTCGGCGGCGGGAATACCGACCGGATCAGATCGAGGGCGACCTGATGCAGCTTCTCCCTCGTTTGGATCGTCATCTCCATCGACCGGCTACGAGTGGATATTTTAAAGTCGGCCCATTTGATCTTCACCGTGACGGTCCGGCCATGAGCGTTCGCTTTCTCGCACCAGGCCCAGACATCGTCAGCCATCGCGATCACGCCGGCCTCGATTTGAACGGGATCTATCAAGTCCTCCGAGAAAGTCGTCTCCGACCCCGAAGACTTTCGTTCCCTGTCAGGTTGAACCAGCCGGTTGTCCCGACCTCGTGCGATGTCGTGGTACCAGCTCCCCGCCTTGCCGAAGTGCTCCTGCAGAAAAGAAAGAGTCTGCCGTCGCAAGTCCGCGCCCGTCTCGATGCCAAGGGCGCGCATCTTAACGGTCATCTTTGGGCCCACGCCGTGGAACTTCGCGACCGGTAGGGTCGCGACAAAAGCTTCCGCTTGGTCGGGCATGATCGCGAACTGGCCGTTTGGTTTGCGATAGTCCGATGCGATCTTGGCAAGGAACTTGTTGCAGGAAATTCCGGCCGAGGCCGTGAGCCTGGTCTCCTCGTAGATGCGCGCCCTGATTTCCTTCGCGGTCTCCCATGCAGTTGGGATGCCTCTTGAGATTGTCGGTTACGTCTAGATAGGCCTCATCGAGAGAGAGCGGTTCGACCAACGGGGTGTAGTCCTTGAAGATCGCTTGAACCTGTTTGGACACTTCGCGGTAAACGTCGAACCTTGGCGGGACGAACACGAGTTCGGCGCACTTCCGAATTGCGACGGTTGACGGCATCGCCGAGCGAACCCCGAAACCTCGCGCCTCGTAGCTCGCCGCAGCAACGACGCCGCGTTTGGCCGGATAGCCGACCGCAACCGGCTTGCCCTTGAGAGTCGGATCGTCGCGTTGCTCCACCGACGCATAGAACGCGTCCATGTCGATGTGGATGATCTTGCGAATCCGCCCTTCGTCCATCTGAGGTGTGGTACCTGACTACGTAAGTCGACAAACCTCAATCGAATCGCTCCGCGCGAGCTGCGACGATAGCAACATCGATCCGTATGAGAGAGGAATGGAAGCCATGCCGAAAAAGAAGACCCTTGTCCGCAATCCGTGGACCAAAGAGGATCTGCGACAACTCAAAGCCCATTCGAAAACAAGGACACCTGTGGTTCGAGGTCGCGAAGGCGATGAAACGGACCGAGGCGGCGGTCCGGCAAAAGGCGAAGACAATCGGCATCGGTCTTGGTCATCGCCGTTGAGGACGCCCTCCTTGATCGACTCTCCCGAGGGCAGCCGGTCGTGAAGCGTAGACTACTGAGCTGCACCCACAATGCGAGCAAGCTCACCTTAGAGTATGTCGGCCGCGGCTCGATAACAGACTTGAGACGATCGACGTCACATCTTCCTGTGAACCACAACGTTCCTTTGCTGTGCTCACGCGCGATCGTCGACCAAACCTGCCAAACGTCTTAGCGATTTGACCCTCTCGCCGCGCCGTTGGGCGATCTCAGCTATTTGCGCCGCAAACGAGTGCCGCCTTACCTTCCAATGAAAGAACACCGGCAGGACGGAAAGCCCGCGCAGGCGCCGCGGGTCGCGGTTACTCGGCCGCTTGGAGACGATGCGCATCAATGATCTCTTGGATCTCGGAGCGGCATGATCCGCAATTCGTGCCGGCTTGCAGGGCTCGGCCTATCGCGTCGACAGTGACGCACCCGCTCGCGACGGCGGTTGCGATTTGCTTGACGCCGACTCCGAAGCAGGAACAAACGGTCGCCCCCCTGTCCACAATCCCCTTGCCGGCGCGCCCCGCGACAACCGCAAAACGTGCTCGTGGCTCGGAAAAATTGACGCCAAGCTGATCCACAGCCCAGTTGCGCGAGACGGCGACCGGCTCGGCGGCGAGGAAGAGGGCGCCTGTCAGACGATCCATCGTAAAGCTGGCGAAACGAAGTTGGCCGGCCTCCCGGTCGGCGTACGAGAGCACGCCGCCGTTTTCCCTCACGCCAAATAGCGTGTGCGCGAGCGCATTCCAGTCCCGCTCGCCATCAGTGAAAGCCAGTTCGACCCGCCAGCCGCCGTTCGCGGGGGCTATGGCCCAGTAGTCCGCGTCGAGC
>CAVPEE010000060.1:0-108858 GCA_963702825.1 uncultured Alphaproteobacteria bacterium | reverse complement strand
CTCGGCCTTCAGAGTCTCGATGGAGGCTTCCAGGACGCCCACAAGCGCCAAATTGTCGGGCATGGCGCGGGGTGTACGTGCGGGCATGACAGGGCGCGCTCCAGCGTCTCGCCGACTAGCCATGACGCCCTACTCCCCGAGCGGGCTTGGCGTGTTGCGCCGCTCAAGCGCGTCGATCGCCTCCGCTACCGTACCGCGCCGCAAGGCCGCCTCCCCCTAGTGCGACGAGATGCTCGAGCGCGAGCCGGCGACCCACCGCTGCCCGTCACAGGTTAATTGTTGGTGACAATCGTGTTGTGGCGGCCGAAAAATTTTTTACAAATCGGGCTCTTTCCCCCCCTTTTTGCCCTCTTCCGGACATCGATTTGTAAAAGCCGGCCGCGGCGTGGGCATGGCGAAGCGACGCTGGCCATCGTGCGCCGGGTCATGTCGTGGCACGCGACACGAGATAGCCGGTTCGTCTCGCCCATGGTGGCCGGCATGGGGCCCAGGAAGGCCACAGGCGCGTCAGGCAGCCGCGTCTTGACCGACGACGACGAGGTACGGCGCGTATGGTCCGCCAGCGCGTCTCCTGAGCCCTTCCACACGATTGTGCGGTTGCTGCTCTTGACCGCGGCAAGGCGCGAAGAAATCGGCGCCATGCGGTGGGACGAGATCAAGGCGACTACGGACGCTCCCGCCCGAGCGTCACAAGACGGGCCGAAGCGCCGGCGAGCTCGTGCGTCCGCTTAGCAAAGCCGCCATGGCGATCGTAAACGCGCAGCCGCGCATCCAAGGCTCGCCCTACATCTTCGGTCAGCGCGGTTTCGGCAATTGGACGGCGGCGAAGGACAGGTTCGACCGCGAGAGCGGCGTCGCCAACTGGGGTTTGCACGGACTGCGAAAAGACCGCGCGCACATTGATGTCCCGCGCGAAGATCGATTTCGATCTGGCCGAGCGCATGTTGGGTCACGCGCGGCCCTCCATGCAGAAGACTTACGACCATCACAAATTCATCGAAGAGCAGCGCGCCGCCTTCGAGGCGCTGTCGTCACTTATTGAGCGCATCGCTCACCCACCGGCGTCCAACGTGATCGCTCTCGGCGCGCGGCAGTGAGCCAGCCGAAAGAGACTGTCACGCGCTGGGAGAACGGCAAACTTGTTGAGCGAGAGGTAGACGCCACGCCTTTTGACGTTATCGCGGCGCTCAGGCTCGAGCCAGTCAAGAAACATGGCCCTGATGTGAAGAGCCGTCGTCTTCGCCAGGGGCGGCGAGTTGGCAGCTCATCGTCGAGAACCCCGACCTTGTCGCAAACCCCGCCGAACTCGCCAGATTGATGATGGTGAAAGGCCACGTCACCGCTTCCGCCGACTACAAGTCTCTGGAAATCATTATCCGCCGTGCGCTCGAGCGGTATTACGAAAAGAGTAAATAGTCTCTAGCGGATAGACTATTTACGCGACCCGCCCGTAGCGACGCGGGTAATCCCTCTCTTAGCGCAGAACAACGCGTTGGAGAGAAGGAATCACACTATGGCCACCGGCCCATTTCTTACTCGTAGGCAGTCATGGGAGCACATTCGCAATGTGCTCGGCATCCCTGCTTCGTGGCGATATTACGATACCCTATGCACAGCTGGTAAGGGCCCTGTTGTAGCAAGACGCTACGGCCGCCGCTGTCTCTATCTGCTCGAGGATGTTCTCGCTTGGGCCGACGCTTAGCCGCCCTCAGGAGCACTGGAGGCAGTAAATCTTTAACGACCGCCTTCCACTTATCAGGCAGCGGCAGCGGAAAACGGGCGACCTTTGTCGCAACACTCATTTCTTAGCCTTCTATCCAACGAACCGCATCTGCTTCAAGGGCCTTGCTTGTTTACAGGACATTCGCCCCGCAAACAGAGACATTAGCCCAGAAAACCGACATCCGCCACATGGCTGCCGGATCAGCTCCAACATGCGGCCGTTCGCGGTCTCGGCAAGAGCTTAGCCGACATTCGCCAGATGACGGCCTTACCGACGCTGAAACTGCGTCCATAGCGACACTTGGACAAGACCGAAATATTGTTGAGACCCCGCCGTGGCTTGTAGATACGTTTTCGGGGCGGGCCGGCTCGCGGGGGCATGCCGAGGGATGCCGAATTTTTCTGTCATCAAGACGCACGGTCTCCCGTAGTTTTTTGGTGGTACTCGTCAGACGCCAGCCCGAACGCATTACGCTGTCGATATAACGGGTGGCGGCCGCAACTCCGCGATCCGCCGCAGGATATCCGGCAAAGAGAGTTCTCAGAAACGGCGACTTCGGCCATCTGGAAAGCGAATAGCGCCCATGGCTGACGATCCTTCGCGCCGGTCTTGATCAGCCTTTCCTTGAGGCTCGTCAGCGACCAGTCTTTGATCGGCTCGGGCGTCGCCAGGGTGCGTAGGAAGTTGCCGAGATTGTAGGCGAGTGCATGAAGCTGAAGGCGGACGGCGTTGGCGGCGAAAAGAGCGGCACGAGAGCCGCGTCCATCGGATCGCTCCCTTGCCCTGCTTGATCCACTGCTCGCAGGTCCCGCGTTTGTTGTAGAAAGCCACGACGTTCTCGGCGGGCCTCGCCATGTTGGTGATGATGAAGCCGACGCGCGGATAAAGCTCGCCCGGATGCCACTCCACCTTAGCGATGACGCGCGCAGCTTCGTCCAGCTTCCCGCTTGATAATTGAAGTTCGCGTAGAATTGCCGGACATCGTGGGACTCGGGCGGCCGACAGGGCGCTTGAGCAGGTAGCCGATCCGATCTTGCAGGACGCGGTTGGTGGGGAGACGGATCGCATACTTGACGCGCTCGGTTTCGAGAAACTCATAGATGTCAGGATTGGCGAAGCCTGCGTCGGCGCGAAAATAGATGCGCGAGACCTTGCCGCGATAGCGCGCCAAGACCGGCTTCAGCGCGCCCTCCCATCCATCGGCGCTGTGAACGTTGCCGGGGCGCAAGGCGCAGCGTTCCAGATCGCCAAACTGGTTGAACACGAACAGCGGATGATAGCAGGTGCATTCGAAATGGCCGTTCCAGACGCTCATCTCCTGCTCGCCATGCGTTGGGCTGACGCTCGAATCCATGTCGAGCACGACGCCTCGTGGCGGACGGCGGCCATGAACCTTGTCGATCCAATGGCCGGATAGATCAGCAAGCGCCGAGAGGTTCTTTGCGGCCGTCAGCCAGCGGGTCTCGAAACGCCCCATTTGGCTCGCCGAGGCTGCACAACCATGAGCCGCCTTGCCGCCGACGATCCATCGCATCGCCGGATCATGCCGAAGCCGCTCGGCGTCATTCACATCCTCGTATCCGGCAAGCCGCCCGAACACCGCCTGCCGCAACATTCCTACCAGAGCGTGGCGGCCGTTCTTCCCCGTCCGCGCGTCGGCGAGAGCCTTCCGCCGGCCAAATCCGAAAGGCCGAGCGCGTCGTCGAGTTCGCGGTAGGCAAGCAGCCCAGCATCGGAAGTGACGACCGAACCACGAAATTGAAGTGTCAGTCGACGGTCGAAATCGAGCCTGAGCGCCTCGCCATTCGATTTACCCGCTGGGTTCGTCACGACATCAGCTTCCGAATCGGCTTAACATGCTGATTATTATAGCTGAATTGTCGAGAAACCGCCTCAAATCATTACGTCATCCGGCGAATGCGGGTTAAGAGCGCGTTGACGTTCGCGCTGTCGTCGCGCAGCCTCCCGGCGCTGCGCCGCCACCGCCGGATGCTGGGGCCGCCGCTCACGCGGATCCCGCCTCGGAATCTCCCAGGACTTAAGCTCGGGTTGCTGCCAGCGCTCGACCGAACCGTCCGAACGCACGATCACGCGAATATTCTCAAGGCGTGCGTCATCCTTTTCCGGGTCGCCTTCTACGGCGTGATGATGTGGAGCTTGTGGAAGCTGGTCGGAATCGTCGTCGTTATGGGCGTCGACGGTCACTCATTCGGCGAGGGATTTGTCGCCGGAATGATGTCTATCCTTGTGTTAATGCTGGCCGTGCAAAAGGTAGCGCCGGAAAGTTTCCTGACGGCAGAACAGAAGGCGGCACTAAGGGAGCGGCGTTTCTGGTAAGCGCGTTGCCGATCATGTTGCCGCCATAGCCCAAGGAACGCGTCAGGGCGTTCGTTCCATAGGCGCGGCTGATTTGATCCATAAGCGGCGATCCTGCCCCCGCCATCGAGCCCTGCGCTGCTTGTGTGGCCATTCGAGCGCGTGAGGCGGCGCCAACGAGCCGAGCGTATTGCGATAGAGGGTCGAGCCCACCTTGCCGGCGATGGCTCCGCCACCGCCTGCCAACGCCTCGCCGAGGATGGTCGGGCCTATGTCCGCACCTGACCCGTTTTGCGGCGGCGCGAACGTTTCGCGAAACGCCGTTCTTGCTGCGGTCTGTGACCCATGAGCAGCCGTCGTTTCGGTCGCGCGCATCGCCATTTCGCCTTAGACCCTATCGAATAACTGCTGCGCATCCCCCCGGAAAGAGGGCGTCAAGTTTGGCGCGATTGGCAGTCGCCTTGGCGAAGAGCCTTCGGGCGGCGGAGAAATCCCCCGAAACGCCGTCGAGCTGATCATGCAGCGCCGAGAGCGCGCCGGTTCGCATGGCGTCGAGTTGATCGGGCGTCTTCGCCGCGATGCTGCGCTGAAGATCCTCAATTCTCGTTCCGCTCTTAAATAGGTCTGTTCCTTCCTGAAGAGCGTTGTTTTCGGCCATTTTCGCGGAATAAATGGCGTCGCCGGCCGCGACGTTCGGGTCGGTCTTCAGCACCTGATCAAGTTGACCGCGCACAGCCTGCGCTTGGCGGATGGCATTGGACCCAGCCGATGTTTCGGCCGTTCCTCGCCGCTCAATGAGATCGTCCAGGGCTTGCCGCGCGCCAAGCAGCGTCTGCGGATCGTCCTTCGGGACGAGCATTTGCCCGGTCGGACCCTGAACAGACTGGGTAAGATAGCCTTTGGCCGTTTTTAGAACATCAGCGACAGCCCCTGTGGACTTCACCAGTTGCGCGTCAATGTAGGATAGCACCGGCTGGGTGTTCATCGGCTGCGCCGTGGCGCGGAAGGCATTGTAGCGATGGTTTGATGCCGCTACGCCAACAAGCCAAGATTACTCAGGGCTCACGCTCACAACAGCGTATGAGTTGCTGACACCAGGCGCAGCGGCAAACCGAAAAGGAAAAGGAAAAAGCGTTCACGCGCCCTTGGGCTTGGTGAGCACGAACCAGAAAGTATCCTCTGGATGCCGTCGATGCATTTCCTGGAGCACATGCTCGGGCACGAAATTCGATGTCGGGGTGCTCTCGACGCAGCGGATCTCGTGCGTAATGCCGAACATCACGCATGCGGTGATCAGGGGCATCATGGCTCATCTCCAATTGGGAGATACTCGCCTCATGACGCCCGCCTCATTCATCGCATGGCGAACTCGCCTAAAGCTCCGCGCCAATGCCGCCGCCAAGGCCCTCGGATGCTCGCCTAACAGCATCACCGCATGGGAGAGGGGCAAAACGCCTATCCCCCGCTACATCGCCCTGGCATGCGCCGCTATCGCGTTCGGCCTGCCGCCGATCGACTAATCCTTCGCCTTAGCGAGGAGGGCCATAACCGCTGCGGCCCGCTCAGCATCGGTAAACACAATGTGGTGCTCGATCGGGTTCTCTGGATCGCCTGCGATCGTCACGTTGGGCTTGCCCCAGCCTCGATCGAGAATTACGGTTGCGGCGCTGACCCGAGCCGCGGCCGGCTTTGAGCTATCCTTTACGATTGATTTCAAAGCTTTTATTGCGTCTTCTGTGCATTCTTTTGCAGCGGCCTTAACGTCAAGGATTGCCTTTCTGGCAAGGACGCTTGCCTTTTCCTCTGCCTTTTTTTTGGGACGGCCTGGGCCGCCCTTTCCGGGCGTGAAGGATGTTGAACGCCTACCACCGCGAGGCATATTCCCCGATTCCCCAAAGAGCGGCCAGTTCGGGCTTATGCTTGGCAAGCCGCGCGATTAAATCAACAATGAGCAGCCCCAAATCGCCTACGGGCGACGTGAGCCCCGCTTTGCTTGCGGGCCGTGTTAACGCTCAGACCGGGAATGGCATGGCGTTCGGCTACGGCGGCGACTTGGGCGAGCTCGCGCGCATCGGCCAAAAGTTCCTGAAAGAGCCCGGTAGCTCCAACACGGCCGAGCGCCTGGCGACGATGGTCGGAACCATCGCGTTTCCCCGATCTCACTCCATACCAATGCGGCTCGTCGGCCTCGGTCCAGACAAGAGCCTGCGGGAACGAGGGCCTTGTTTCATTCAAAAGATCGGCAGCCGCCATGCATGCGTCGGTCGAAACAGAGTTGGCGGTCTTTGCGCGCTCGATGAGCGCAAAGAGGTCGGCGTCAGGATGATGGCTCGGTGCGTCGCTCGCTGCGGCAACTGCCGGCAGCGCGAGCGTCGCTCCTACGGCGCCGGCGGCGAGGACACCGCGCAGAACGGCGCGGCGGTTGGATGCTTCAGGCAGGGCTTGGGCGTTTGTCCCCGGAGTGTTTGTGGACATTGGGTTTGCTCCTATTGACTAGTTGACGCCTTGCTGGTATCAAGCTGACATCAGCTTGTCAATGGACAAAATCGAGGCGAACATGAATCTTATGCCGAAGACGAAGAAGCGGACCGTCACCTTCCGGGTGACGAACGACGATATTGTTGACGCCTTAAAGCGCGCCGCCGAGACGGATAAGCGTTCCGTCGCCGTGTTGATCGAAATAGTGATGACCGGATGGCTCGAGCAGCATGGCTATTTGCCGAAGGCGAGAGGTGAGCGCGGCGACGTCTAGTGCGGCCGCGATCCCCTTCGCTTCCCTTAGCGGCGACGACCCCTCTAAGTGATTGATATTGCTATCTGCGCAATTAACCGATGGTTAACCGCAGGGCGCTTCGTCAATCAGAGCGCCCGCTCTCAGGCGTCTCCAGATCCATCACCACAACCCCTACTCCCCTATGATCCGTCATCCTTCGCATCACCGTCGCCAAGTCTTTGTCAGGCTTAGACCTTTCGGCTGCGTATTCCGGTTGCAACCAACAAATCCTTGGCTGATCCGCGATCCCCCCGTATACTTTTCCTGATGGAAACCCGGAGTGTCCAGCGGAGAGAGGTGGCGCGAGGCGCGGCGCACGGGAACCTGACGAGCGAAAATCGAGCGGGAAGATTTTTTTGTTTGAATTGGCCGTAACCCATTGAAAAGTCCCGAATTCGAAAAAATAAACGTTAGTAAATGAAAGCAAATTAACTAACGTTTATTATCGTTTAGAGGCGTTTAAGCGCGTTTATTTGGATGGGCTTCGGCTCGGACGCGGTCGGATGGGCTAGCCCAGGATCTCGGCCGACTGGACGCGCCAGACTTCGGCAGCGTTCATGCGCGCCCAGGCCTCGCTCAGCGAATTGTTGGCGTCGATCGCCCGACAGGCGTCCTCGATCACGAAGGTTTCGAAGCCCTCGCGGCGCGCGTCTAGGGCCGAATGGGCGACGCAAAAGTCGGTCGCGAGACCGCAGGCGAAAACGCGCTTCACCCCGCGCGCCTTGAGGAGCGCCGCGAGGCCGGTGGTGGTCTTGCCGTCGGCCTCGACGAAGGCGGAATAGGAGTCGACCGCCGAATGCATGCCCTTGCGCAGGATGAGGAAGGCGCGGTCGACGGCTAAGTCGGGATGCAACGCTGCGCCGGGGGTCTCCTGCACGCAATGCTCGGGCCAGAGGGTCTGGTCGCCGTAGTGGAGACGTTTCGTATCGAAGGGCTTGGCGCCTTCGTGGCTGGCCGCGAAAGAAGCGTGCGTCGGCGGATGCCAGTCCTGCGTCACGACGACGTTCTCGAATCGTCTCGCCAGTCGATTGACGAGCGGAACGATCGTGTCGCCTCCATCGACCGCCAGCGCCCCGCCAGGCATGAAATCGGCCTGCAGGTCGATCGCGAGAAGGAGGTCGTAATCATTGATAGAGATTGCCGAGGCCATCGGGATCAACTCCTCTCACCGCCCACGGGCGGTGTCCAACTTTACAGCGAGAACCGAATCATGCCTGACCTTGCGCGTTCCGCTTTAGCCGACGGGCAGGAGGGCGTCGCTGATTCCCGCGATCACTACGTCATTATCAGCCTTGGCGGCGCGCGCGCTCCGTGCGGCGTGGATCCACATTCAACACGTTTCCCTGGGCGTCGAACGCGATCGCGCCGATCGGGCCGCCGATCGCAGAGCTCGAGCGCACGATCCAGCGCGCCGACTTGACGCCGTGCCGGCCCCAGCGCATCTGCATGCGTCCGATGCCAACACTCGTTCTGCCTTTTCCGGCGATAAATCCTGTTCTCGTGCAATGGGGTCCGCTGGCCATCCGCTGGTACGCGCTCGCCTATATCGCTGGCCTTGTCCTGGGTTGGCTGCTCATTCGCCGGATCGTGTCCGACGAGCGGTATTGGAATGGGAAAAAGCGCCCGAGCGCCGACAGCATCGACGATCTCCTGGTCTATTGCGCCTTCGGCGTCATCATCGGCGGGCGGGTCGGCATCGTTCTGTTCTACAATCCACAATATTACTTTTCCCATCCGATCGAGATCTTCAAAATCTGGGAAGGCGGCATGGCCTTTCACGGCGGGCTGATCGGCGCGCTGATCGGCATCCTCCTGTTCTGCCGCCGCTACAAAGCGCCGGCGTTGACTGTGCTTGACCTGTGCTCGCTCGTCGCGCCGATTGGCATCTTCCTTGGCCGAATCGCCAACTTCATTCGTCCTGAACTCTGGGGCCGCCCGACTGACGTCCCCTGGGCCGTTGTCTTCCCGGGAACGGACGGCCTACCGCGCCATCCGAGCCAGATTTACGAAGCCCTGCTCGAAGGGCTTCTGGCGTTCATCATCCTTTACATCCTCGCGCAAATGGGCGCTCTGCGCCGTCCGGGAGTCATCGCCGGCGTGTTTGCGATTCTTTACGGCGCGGCGCGCATTTTCAGCGAATTCTTTCGCGAGCCCGATCCGCAGCTCGGATACCTCAGGTGGGGGCTGACGATGGGAATGGTCCTTTCGCTTCCGCTCATCATCGCCGGTATGGGAATTCTGGCGTGGAGCTTCCGGCGGGGAGTTTCGCCATGACGCAACTCCTCGATGAAATCCGAGCCATGGTCGCCGAGCGCGGACCGATCTCGGTCGAACAATACATGCAATTGGCGCTCGCCCACCCTGATCTCGGCTATTACATGAACCGGGATCCATTCGGCGCGACGGGCGATTTCACGACCGCGCCGGAAATATCCCAGATGTTCGGCGAGCTTATCGGGCTTTGGGCGGCTGAAGTGTGGTCGAGCATGGGCTCGCCCGATCCGGTGCGCCTCATAGAACTCGGCCCTGGGCGAGGTACGCTGATGAGCGACGCGCTGCGCGCCGCTCGCATTGTTCCGGCCTTCCGCAACGCGCTCGATGTCCGGCTCGTCGAGACGAGCCCGGCTCTGGCGGCCATGCAGCACGAACTGCTCGTCGATTCGGGGGTTGCGGTCTCTTGGGCCCAGACTCTCAAGGAGGTTCCGGACGGGCCCGCGATCGTGATCGGCAACGAGTTTCTCGACGCCCTGCCCGTGCGCCAGTTCGTGCGCGTGAATGGCCAGTGGCGCGAACGCACGGTGCGTGTGAACGGCGACGGTGCGCTTGTCTTCACCGCCGCCGACAAGGCCGAGCCTTATATAAGAGCCAACGCCGCAAACGGCGAAATCCTCGAAGTGAACCCTTCCGCGCACCGGGTGATGTTTGAACTCGGCGCTCGAGTCGCGAAGCAAGGCGGCGCGGCGCTGCTGATCGATTATGGCCATGTGGTCACCCGATTTGGCGACACACTGCAGGCTTTGCGCGCTCACCGCTATATCGACCCTCTCGTTGCGCCCGGCGAGTGCGACCTGACCGCGCATGTCGATTTCGCCGCCATGGCCCGCAGCGCGAGCGCAGCCGGCGCTGCCGTCTATGGGCCGATCGACCAAGGCGATTTCCTGCGCGCGATCGGCATCGACTTGAGGACAAAGGCGCTTGCCGAGCGCGCCACTCTTGACCACGCAGAGGAGTTCGAGCGGGCGCGGGCGCGGCTGGTGGGCAAGGGTCAGGGCGAAATGGGCGCTCTATTCAAGACAATGGCGGTCGCCGACCGCAGGCTGCCGCCGCCACCCGGGTTCCAATCCGCAAGCGCTAAATCCGCGTGAGCGCGGCTCAATTCCTGACTGCGGAATCGCTTCGGATTCCCGGTGTCGCGCATGGCTTTTTCACCCGTCTCGGCGGGGTCTCGCAAGGCGTTTACGCGTCGCTGAATGGTGGCGTCGGCTCGCGTGACACGCCGGAGGCGGTGACCGAGAATCGCGCCCGGATCGCGGCAGAGCTCGGAGCGGCGCCGGAGCGTCTCGCCGTGCCGTTCCAAATTCACTCGCCCGACGCGATCGCCATAACCGAGCTGTGGCCGGAAAGCGCGCGCCCCCGGTGCGATGCGCTTGTGACGGCCACCCCCGGCCTGGCGCTCGGCGTGACGGGCGCTGACTGCGGCATGATCCTGTTCGCCGATGAGCGCGCACGCGTCATCGGAGCGGCGCATGCCGGCTGGAAAGGCGCGCTGACTGGGATCGTCGAAGCGACCGTGACGGCGATGGAGAGGCTTGGCGCCCAGCGCAGCGACATCGTCGCCGCGCTTGGCCCTTGCATCGGCAACACTTCCTACGAGGTTGGCCCAGAGTTCGTCGCCGCCTTCGAAGGCGCGGGCGACACCGCGCGCTACTTCGCCCCAAGCCGAAGGGCAGGCCATTCGATGTTCGACCTCAATGCTTATATCGCCGAACGCGCTGCGCGCGCGGGGGTTGGACGCTTCGAGGATCTTCGCCTCGACACCTACGCCGACGAGCGCCGGTTCTTCAGCTATCGCCGCGCCACCCATCGCAAGGAGCCGGACTATGGCCGCCTCCTGTCGGTTATCGTCATGAATTGAGCCGCCGGAGCCGAATTTCCGGTTCCTTGACAGGGCGTCCGCGCGCGACCAATTAGGGCCCAACCTGTTTTGCACGTTCGGCGCCCATTGGAAACGCGCCCTGAAGGGACTCTGCATGTTCGCTCATGCCTTGGCGAACCGGCTCGTCGGGGCGCGGACGTGAGCGACCGGCGACTGCGCCACGCCGACAGCGACGCCTTTCGGCATGCGATGGGAGCCCTCTCCGCGGGGGTCGCGATCATCGCCTGCGGAGAGGACGAAGCGCGCGCCGGCTGCACGGCCTCCTCGCTTACGTCCCTGTCGCTGGCCCCGCCGACCCTCCTCGTGTGCCTCGCGCGCTCGTCCTCGACGCTCGCCCGATTGCGCGAGACGCGCGCTTTCTCCATCAGCTTGCTCGCCGCGCGCCATCAGGCGCTCGCCCATCGCTTCAGCGGGCACAGCGGCGTGCATGGGGCTCGCCGTTTCGACACGGCGCAATGGACGACGCTCTCGACCGGCGCCCCGGTGCTCGCCGATGCGGTCGCCGCGTTCGACTGCCTGGTCGAAGAGGTCATCGAGCGCCATTCCCATACGATCCTCCTCGGCGCCGTCGTGAGCCTCAAGGAGGGCGCCGAGGAACCGGTTCTGGTCCGTCGCCACGGGGAGTACGCGACGCTCGTTTGAGACACGCCTCCCATTTAGTCGCGCCAGGGCTTTCGGCAGGCAGCCGAGTCCAATCAAGCCAAATAAGCGACAATAAACGCTAGTAAACGCAAGTAAACGTTAGTAAAATAGCTTTCATTTACTAGCGTTTATTTTTTCGAATCGAGACTTTTCAATGGGTTACAAGCGATTCAAATAAAAAATTATTGTCCCCTCATGTCACACTGTATCTCAAATGTCACAACCGGGTTTCTCACTCCTGTCTCCTCTCCGCTGGGAACCCGCAGGCGCGGCTCAAATCCGCAGAGTGGTCAGTTTATAGCACGGGCTTCGGCTTTTAGCAATCAAGTGTTGATATTTCTGATTCACGACTGGCGATCCGAGATTCCGTCCACCGTCTCCATGAGGACCGCCTTCGGCAATTCGGCCGCCAGATAATCGACAAAGACGCGGACCGACGGCAGAAGGCCCTGCCTGTAAGCTATGAGAGCGGTGAACGTGGAATCGCCCGCAAGCCAAGTTGGCAACACCCGCCGCAAGGCGCCCGATCGAACGTCTTCGCGGCAGACGTAGCCGGGCAACGCGACAATTCCGAGGCCGGCGATCGCCGCCTGTTTCAAGGCTATCATATCGTCACTCAAGAGCCGGGGCGTCAGCGGCATGACCACTTCATTCTTGGCTTTGCTCGAATGACGAAGGCGCCAAACGGGGGGAACCCCCTCGCGCATCATGAACAGCGAAGGGCGTTTCTCAAGATCTTGGGGCGTTTGCGGCGCTTCGCCGGCATCGAGGTACGCCGAGCCTGCGAAGAGGAACCAGGGCGCCGGCGCTAGGCTCCGTTGCACCAGGGTCGAGTCCGGGAGTGGGTCCGAATGGGCTCTCACCGCGATGTCGTAGTTCTCCCCGACGATGTCGACATACTGGTCGGTCGCATGCGCGACGACATTGACCTTGGGATAGCGGACGAGAAAGTCCGCCACGATGTCGCGCATCGCGAACTGCATGGTGGCCACGCCCGCGGTGCAGCGAACGATGCCGGTCGGTTCGCTCAACCGATGCCGTATGGCGGTCTCGGCTTGTTCGGCCTCACGCAACATCGCCACCGCGTGGCGATAGAATTCCCGGCCCGCGTCGGTCACCCCGAACCGCCTCGACGTGCGGTTGAGCAGCCTGACCCCGAGGCTGGTCTCGAGCTGCTGGATGCGATGGCTCAGTGTAGATTTGGGCATTCGCAGCGTGCGGCCCGCCGCCGTAAACCCGCCGCGATCGACCACCTGCACCAACAAGAAGAAGTCATTCAAATCCAGCACGCGCGACTCCATCGTCCATTTGGCCGGACGCTGAGTTCTAATTCTCGAGACTTCTTAGCCGATAGTCGAGTCGCTAGGTTCCGGCGATGCGAGCGACGATCGCAGCCCGGAGGCGCCAAGGCCGCCCGGAATTCAGCGGAGCCCGAATGGAACGGCGTCAATTCCTTCAATCGAGCGTGCTGGGCGCCGCCGCGACAATCCTTGGCGCAGCCTCGGCCGCAGCCGCGACTTATCACCCTTCTTTTCTGCAGGAGAATGCAATGTCCGACCCGACCAGCCCCTACCAGCCCCTTACATCTGAGAACGCCGCGCTCGTCCTCGTCGACCACCAGATCGGCCTTATGACCGGTGTTCGCGACTATTCGACCGGAGAGCTTAAGCACAACGTCGTGGCGCTGGCCAAAGCGGCCAAAGCCCTGCAATTGCCGATCATCGTCACCACCACCGCGCGCGACAGCATGTGGGGTCCGACATTTCCGGAACTCGTGGAGGCGCTACCCGGCGTCCCGATCATCGACCGCTCGTCGGTCAACGCGTTCGACGATCCCGCGGTCGCCCGGGCGATCACTACGACCGGCCGCAAGAAGCTGATCTTCGCTGGCATCTCCCTCGAAGTCTGCGCGGCCTTCCCCGCGATCACCGCCGTCGGCATGGGCCTCGACGCCTATGTGGCCGTCGACGCCTCCGGAACGTTCAGCGAGACCAAGCGACAGGTTGGTCTTCTGCGCATGCTGCAGGCCGGCGTGATCCTCTCCGACTACGCCACCTTGATGGTGGAAATCCTCCGCGACAACGCGCGGCCGGAAGCTGGGGCTGTGTACGGCGCCATGGACATGCCCTGGGCCAAGCTCGTGGGGCAGATCGCGCAAGCCTACGGCAAGTAGACCTTGGTTGAGAATCGCCTCTCGCCAAGTCCGGTTTGGGTCGCATGCGGCTGTCCGGCCCATCGGCGATCGGGCGGCAAATGTCAGATCTAGCCCTTGGACTTTTGTGGGCGGGGACAAAGTCACCCCTCGGCGATGACGTGAAAAAACGACCCGGTGACCCGGCCGCTTCGCGAACCCGACGGCGCTTCGGGCGCGCCATACACGTCCCGAACAAAGGCGAAGGGGTCGTCGGCGCCGCTCGCGACGATGGTCGCATAGTGAAACTCATGGCCGCGCAGAACCACGCCCGCGGTCCCGAGCGCGCAATCCGACGCGATCCGCGCCTCGCGATAGCCGAGCGTCATTCGGCGCTTTTCAAAACTGGTCTCGACGCCAAGCAGGCCCGCCATCGGATGAGCGACGCCGGAGGCGTCGATCAGGCTTTCGCCCAGCGCCATATAGCCCCCGCATTCGCCGTGGACCGGGCGTGTCTCGGCGAACCGACGTAAGCCGTCGCGAAAGCGCTCAGCCGCCGCTAGTCGCCCGGCGTGCAATTCCGGATAGCCGCCCGGAAGCCAGCAGACGTCGCAATCGGAAGGAGGAGGCTCGTCAGCGAGTGGGGAGAATGGAACGATCTCAGCTCCCGCCGCCCGCCACCCTTGCACAAGATGCGGGTAGATGAACGAGAACGCCGCGTCGCGCGCGAGCGCGATGCGCTGTCCGGGCGGCCGTATGGCGGCCGGGGCTGGCGAGGACGAAGCGAGGTTGAGATCGGCGGCGAGCGCGAGGACCCGGTCGCAATCGACATGCGCCTCGATGAAATCGGCGATCGCATCGAGGCGCGCTTCGAGCGCCTCGGTCTCGCCCGCCTGCACCAGGCCCAGATGACGCTCGGGCAGCGCAATTGTGTCATTGCGCGGCAGCGCGCCCACGACCGGAACACCCATCGCCTCGATCGCCTCGACCACGAGCCGGCGATGGCGCTCGCTCCCAACGCGATTGACGATCACGCCCGCGACTTTGAGCCGCGCGTCATAGGCTGCGCAGCCCTTGACGATCGCCGCCGCCGACTGCGCCTGGCCGGTACGTCGATGACCAGCAGGACCGGCATGCCGAGCGACGCCGCGACGTCGGCCGAGGCGCCCGTGCGCCCTCGTTCAGCCGGAACGCCGTCGAACAACCCCATCGACGCTTCGCACAGGGCAAGCGTGCTTTCGTTCACCGTTTGCGCAGCGAGCGCGGCCAGAAGGTTGGGCGCCATGGCCCACGAATCGAGATTCACGCCCTCCCGGCCGCACGCTGCCGCGTGGAAGGCAGGGTCGATATAGTCCGGGCCGGATTTGAGGCCGACGACGTCGACGCCGCGGCGCTTGAACGCGCGTAGGAGCCCCAGCGTCGCCGTCGTCTTGCCGCTGCCGGAGCGAGGCGCGGCGATCATGAGGCCGCGGGTCATAGGGCGGCCCTTGGAGCATTCCGGGCAGACGCCAGATCGCCAACTGCCGATTGGCGCCCCCGCCCCCCTTGTGGGGGCGGGACGGGGTGGGGGGTCGCGCTGTCCGCCAATGGGGCTGCGCGACCCCCCTCCCAACCTCCCCCACAAGGGGGGAGGAGTGCGACGCGACTCCAGCTCATAGCGACGCGCTCTAGGCAAAACCGACGACGCGCGCTACGCCACGGCCCATGTCCGAGGCGGAAAGCGGGACGCCGCTCAAGCGCGGCTGGACGACAGGCGCCTGTGCAACGGGCGCGGCCCGCGCCGCGTTCGAAGCGCTGCTGACCGGCCTGTTTCCCGATCCGGTTCCCGTCGCGCTGCCGAAGGGGTTGCGGCCGGAATTCGTCCTCGCCACGCAGGAGCTTGGCGCGGATTTCGCCCGCGCCGGGATCATCAAGGACGCGGGCGACGATCCCGACGTCACGCATGGCGCCCTGATCGTCGCGACCGTGCGCCGCGCGCCCCCAGGGGCAGGCGTGAGCTTCAAGGCCGGCGAAGGCGTAGGCATGGTGACCCGGCCCGGCTTGCCGCTGCCGGTCGGCGAGCCCGCGATCAATCCCGCGCCGCGCGCGATGATCCGCGCCAATCTCGAAGAGGTGGCCGCGAGGCTGGGCGCAGGCGTCGACGCGATCGTCGAAATCTCCGTTCCCGACGGCGAGAAGATCGCCAAGCGCACCGCCAACGGACGGCTCGGCATCCTCGGCGGCCTGTCGATCCTGGGCACGACGGGAATCGTCATCCCCTATTCGTGTTCGGCCTGGATCCACTCGATCCACCGTGGCGTGGACGTCGCACGCGCAAGCGGATGCGCACACATCGGCGCGGCGACCGGCGAAACCTCCGAGGCCGCGATCCGAGCGCTGTACGGCCTGCCCGATCACGCGCTGATCGAGATGGGCGATTTCGTCGGCGGGTTGTTGAAGTACCTGCGCGAGCATCCCGTCCCGCGCCTCACCATCGCCGGCGGTCCGGCGAAGATGACCAAGCTCGCCGAAGGCAAGCTCGACTTGCATTCGAAGCGCGGCGCCGTCGACCTTGCGGCGCTTAGCGAGCGGATCGCACGCGCGGGCCGGCGCGCCCTCGCTCGTCTGCGGCGATCGCCAGCGCCAACAGCGGCCTGCACGCGTTCGAACTTGCCCAGGCCGCGGGCTTCGACCTGCCGGCGCTCGTCGCCGACGGCGCATGGGCGACCGCCGCACGCGTGCTCGCCGGCCAGTCGGGCGAGCTTGAAACGATTGTCGTCGGCCGCGACGGGCGAGTTCTCGCAAGCAGCGGATTTCGCAGGCTCTAGCGAAATGGCCGGCAAAAACCCTCACCCCGACCCTCTCCCGAGGGAGAGGGGAGGGAGAAGAGGAGGAGGCGCGTCCCTTCTCCCTCGGGGAGAAGGTGGCGCCGTAGGGCGTTTGCAAGAACGCCCGTCTCGCGACGGGCTATGGCGCCGGATGAGGGCCTTTGCCAGTAGACTCACTCTCCCTCGCTCGGCGGACTGCGAAACCGGCGCACATAATCCGCGTTGTAAAGCTCGCTCTCGCGAAAGTCCTCGGACCCAAGCACGGGGCCTACGAGGATAAGCGCCGTGCGCTCGATCGGCGTCTCGCGCAGAGCGGCGACGATTTCGCCGAGCGTCGCGCGCACGATCCGCTCGTCCGGCCATGACGCGCGCGCCACGATCGCCGCCGGACAATCGGGCCCATAGAACGGCGTGAGCTCGGCGACCACATCCTTGAGCGCATGGATCGAGAGATGGATGGCGAGCGTCGCGCCGGTCGCGGCGAAATTGGCCAGCGTCTCACGCTCGGGCATCGGCGAGGCGCGGCCCGACGTGCGCGTCAGCACCAGCGATTGCGCGAGACCCGGCAAAGTCAGTTCGCACTCGAGCGCAGCGGCGGCGGCGGCGAAAGCGGGCACGCCGGGCGTGACCGTGTAGGGCACCCCTGCCCGCTTCAAGCGGCGCAGTTGCTCACCCATCGCGCTCCAGATCGAGAGGTCCCCCGAATGGAGCCGGGCGACGTCCTCGCCGCCCGCGGTCGCTTCGACGCAAAGCTTAACGATCGCGTCGAGATCGAGCGGCGCCGTGTCGACGATCCGCGCGCCTTCAGGGCAGTGGTCGAGCAACGCCCGCGGTATCAAGGAGCCGGCATAGAGGCACACGGGTGAGCGCGCGATGAGATCGCGCCCGCGCATTGTGATGAGATCGGGAGCGCCCGGCCCGGCGCCGATGAAGTGCACGGTCATCGTTGTTTCCGGGGTTAGAGCGACGGCGCAAGTTGCGCCGTCGCATGGCCGCTCCGGGGATAGAGCGATTGCGCAAGTCGCGCCGTCGGCGGCGAGCCGCGGCCCAAGCAGCCGTCCGCCCTCGCCCGCCCCCGCGAGCGCCGCGGCTTCGGCGATGTTGGGCGCGCCGAAGCGCGCCTGCGCAGGCGCGGAGGGCGTTAAGATGCGTTCGGATTGCGCGTTGAGCGCGGCGAGCGGCAGCGGCGTGAGGGCGACGCCGATGATGCGCGCGGCCTCGATGAGCCCAGGCTCATCGGCCTTGGCGGCAAGCGTGAACATCTGTCGCTCGCCCTCGGGCGCGCCAGCCTCGTTAAGTGCGCGACGCGCCAGCGCAGCGATCGCCTCGCCGGCGACGCCTGCGCGGCAGCCGATTCCAATGGCGACGATCCGGCTCATGGCTTGATGAGCCGCCATTGCACAATCGGCATCGCCGCGCGCCAGCCGGAATAGCGGCCAACCGGCTCGGCGTGGGCGATTGCGATCTGCGTAAGCTCTCCGCCCCAGCGCGCGCGCCAATCAACGCATGCGGCCTGCGTCTCGAGCGTCACGGCGTTGACGACCAGCCGTCCGCCCGCCGCGAGCGCATCGTAAGCGCGATCGATCATGCCTGGCGCGCTGGCCCCGCCGCCGATGAAGATCGCATCTGGCCTAGGCAGTTCGGCGAAGGCATGCGGCGCCTCGCCCGTGACGACAGACAGGCCGGGAACGCCGAAGCTCAACGCATTGCGCGCAATGCGCTCGGCTCGGTCGTTACGAAGCTCGACCGCGACCGCGCTGTTCGCGGGATCGGCGAGCATCCATTCGATCGCGACCGACCCCGAGCCCGAGCCGACGTCCCACAGCAACTCTCCGCGTCGGGGCGCGAGGGACGACAAAGTCATCGCGCGGATTTCGCGTTTCGTGATCTGCCCGTCGTGCTCGAACCATTCCTCGGGCAGCCCCGCCGCGCGCGGCAGAATGCGGGCGCCCTGCTCTGCGATTACCTCAAGCGCGATCGTGTTCAAGGCGGCGACGTTATCGAGCGCAAAGTCTTGCGCCTCCGTCGTGCGAATGCGCTCGCGCGGACCCCCCATTGCCTCGCAAACCGTAAGCCTCGATCGTCCCATGCCGCGCGTCGTCAAAAGCGCCGCCAACTTGGCTGGGGTCGCGTCGTCCCAAGACAGCGCCAGAATGCGCGCGCCCGGCTGCAGATGCGGAATGATCGCTTCGAGCGGGCGCCCGTGGAGTGTAAGCAAAGCGCAATCCTGCTGGCTCCAGCCGAGTCGAGACGCAGCAAGCGCAAAGGCCGAGGGCGCCGGGATTGAGATCATTTCGTCGGCCGGGAAACGGCGCATGAGCATGGCGCCGACGCCGAAGAAGAATGGGTCGCCACTGGCGAGCACGCATATTGAGCATCCACGCCGCTCCTCGATGGCGTCGAGAGCGTTCTCGATCGGGGACGGCCAGATCATCGTCTCGGCTCTCGACGGTCCTGCCAGAGCGAGATGGCGCTTGCCGCCGACAATGAAGACCGCTTGCGCGATGAGCCGTCGCGCGGCAGGAGTGAGGCCGTCGATCCCGTCCTCGCCAATGCCGACGAGGCCAAGCCAGCGTTCCCTGCTCATGGAGCCGCCCACTGAAGCGCCTTCGCCTGCTCATTCTCGGCGGCACGTCGGAAGCCAGCACGCTTGCGCGCCGGCTTGCTGATGAGCCCGATGTTGCGGCAATCCTGTCGCTTGCGGGCGCGACCGCCGACCCCGCCCCATCGCCAATCACGCGACGCATCGGCGGCTTCCGCGGCGCCGAAGGCTTGGCGGCGTTTCTCGCCAGAGAGCACATCGACACCGTTGTCGACGCGACCCATCCGTTCGCTGCGCGCATGTCCGCGAACGCGTTTGCAGCCTGCCGAGCGACCGATACGCCGCTCGTCGTCTTCAGCCGGCCGCCGTGGACATGCGAGCCCGGCGACCGCTGGATCGAGGTCGCGACAATCGATGCGGCCATCGACGCTCTTGGGCAAAAGCCAAAGACAGTCTTTCTGACGCAAGGCCGGCTGCAGCTCGCCGCCTTCGCGCGAGCCCCGCAACATCGCTACATCGTGCGCGCGATAGACCGGCCGGCAGAGATTGGCGCCCTCCCCGACTGTAAACTGATTCTCGCGCGCGGTCCGTTCTCTCACGCTGATGAACTTGCTCTCATGAAACGCGAGCATATTGAGACGCTGGTGACCAAGAACAGCGGTGGGCGCGCGACCTGCGCCAAGATCGAAGCGGCGCGCGCGCTTGGAATTGAAGTCGTCATCGTGTGCCGGCCGCCCGCGCCGGAAGCCGAAACGCTTCACAACCTCGACGCGGTCCTGTCCTGGATCGCCGCTCATCGACGGACCCCATAGGCGCGTGGCGTCAGCATCCATGGCCGCGCGCCGTCGCGCGCAATGAGGCGCGTCTCGCTCGAACCGATGACGACCAGCGTCGCCATGTCGGCGAGACTTGCGTCGGCTTCGCCCAATGTCGTGAGCGTCAGCCTCTCGTCGGCTCGTCCGACTGCGTGAGCGAAAGCAACCGGCGTCGTTGTCGACTTCACGGTTCGGAGCAAGTCAAACGCTTGCGTGATGCGCGTTGGCCGCGCCTGCGAGGCGGGATTGTAAAGCGCGATGACAAAATCGCCGTCGGCGGCGGCGCGGAGCCGGCGCTCGACGATGGCCCACGGTTTGAGATTGTCGGAGAGCGAGATGGCGCAAAAGTCATGGCCCAGCGGCGCGCCGAGCCGCGCCGCCGCCGCTTGCATCGCGGTCACCCCTGGCGCGACCTGAATGTCGAGCTTCAGCCATTGCGGATTATCTGCGATGGCTTCGAACACCGCCGCAGCCATCGCAAATACGCCCGGATCGCCGCCGGACACCACGGCGACTTCACGGCCTTCCGTGGCGAGCTTCAATGCAAGCCGGGCGCGCTCCATTTCAACCCGATTGTCGCTCGCATGCACGCGTTGGTCCGGCCGCAAGGCGAGCCGCTGCGCATACGGGCCGTAGCCGACAATGTCGCTCGCAGTCTCAATCGCCGCGCTCGCTTCCGGCGTGATCCATTCGGCCGGGCCCGGACCGAGCCCGACAATCATGACGCGCCCGGTCATGGGCGCCGCCCCCTCCCCGGCGCGAGAATGATGGAGAAATAAGGCGCGGAATCATCTTGCTTGTCGCACAGCGGCGTCACGACCTCGCCCGCCATCGTCGCGCGCTCGACATAGATGGCGCCGTCCGCCATACCCGCCGCGGTGAGCGCCTCCTTCGCGCGTGCAAAATTGCGACCGATCTTCATGATCACCGCCGCGTCGGCGAGCGCAAGCCGGCGCTTGAGCTCATCGAGCGGCAGCGTCGCGGGCAAGATAACGAGCGCGTCATCGCCCCAAGTCATCGGCGCGGCCGCCACGCCCCAGGCCCCGCAAATGCTCGACACGCCCGGCACAATGCTGACATCGAAATTGTCGCGCAAGCGAATGAACAGATGCATGAACGAGCCGTAGAGCATTGGGTCGCCCTCGCTCAAAAGCGCGACATCGCGGCCGGCTTCAAGATGGGACGCAATCGCGACCGTGCATTCCTTATAGAAACGCGCCAGCGCATCGCGATAGGGCGGATCGTCGAAATGCGTTTCGTTGGTCATCGGGTAATAGAGCGGCAGTTCGACATGCGACGGATTCAGCCAACAGTCGACGATCGCGCGCGCGTTGCCACGCCTTCCCGCCTTGGCGAAATAGGCGACGACGGGCGACGCCGCGATGACCTTGGTGGCCTTGACGGTGAGCAGATCGGGATCGCCCGGGCCGATCCCGACGCCATAGAGGCGGCCAAACGCGCTCATTCGATGTCGCTCGCCAGCGCATTGACGGCGGCGGCGGCCATCGCGCTGCCGCCTTTGCGCCCGCGCACCATGATGGCTGGCAGGCCGCTCTCGATCAGCGCCTCTTTCGATTCGGCGGCGCCGACGAAGCCGACCGGCATGCCGATGATTGCGGCCGGCCGCGGCGCGCCGGCGGAGATCGCCTCGAGCAGGCGGAACAGAGCCGTCGGAGCATTGCCGATGGCGACCACGGAGCCGCCGAGACGCGGCAACCAGAGCTCAATCGCCGCCGCCGTGCGCGTCGTGCCAAACTTGGCTGCGAGTTCGGGCGTGGATGGGTCGGAGAGCGTGCAAACAACGTCGTTGTTCGCAGGAAGTCGAGCGCGCGTGACCCCTTCGGCGACCATGCGCGCATCGCAGAAGATCGGCGCGCCGGCCCGAAGCGCGTCGCGCGCGGCTTCGGCAGCGCCCGGTGAGAAGACGAGATCGCGGGCGGCCTCGACCATGCCGCAGGCGTGGACGACCCTCACGGCGACCCGCTCTTCAACGGGCGAGAAGCGCGCAAGGTCGGCTTCGCCGCGAATGATCGCGAAGGATCGGCGATAGATCGCCGCCGGATCCTTCTCGTATGCGTAGCTCGGCTTCACGTCGGCCTCGCGCCAGCAAACGGGCTCGCGTCGTCGCCGGCTAGAAGGTGAGCAACCTCGGCGCTCGAAAGGCCCCGCCGCGCTGGCGGATCGCCCGCTCTGCCGTTGACAATGAAATCGTAGCCCGTCGCGGTCGCGGTGAAAGTCGCTACCGTCGCGGCCGGCCTGGCGCATCCTTTGGCGCAACCGCTGAGGTGCAGAATGACTCCGTCTCCCTCAGGCAGCATTGCCGCCCACCGGGTCGCGTCATCGCGCGCGCGTCGGTGGCCGTGCATGCAGGCGGGACCGCCGGGACAAGCCGCGATGCGCAAGCGCGGGTCGGCTGCGTCGACGATGAATCCGAGATCGGCCATGGAATCGACCAGCGCCTCTGCGCCACGCCCGCCGAGGCCCGCAATGAGAAACGCGCGCCAAGGCGTGAGCCTCAGGCTATGCGCATAAAGACCGCGCGCGCGTTCGATTAGCGCCTTGAAGCGAGCCGCCTCCATTTCGCCAAAGGCTGCTGCTGCGCCAACGACGAACTCCGCGCCATAGGCATGCGCGCCGAGGACCTCACGCAACGCTGGCCGCCGTCGCGACCCCTTGCATGGCTTCGCTCGGAGCGCCGCCTTCGCGAAGATCGCCTCTGCGCCTTCGCGCTCGACCAGCGTGCGCATCCGGCGCGGCGCCGCTTCGCCGTCGCCCGCAAGCGCGAGAAAAGCGAGGCCAAGCCGCGCCGCGACATCGCCCGTTTCGTCGGGCGCGCATTGCGCAGCGAGCCCATCGTCGTCCGCGAGAGTGACGGCGAACATACCGCCTGGCGCAGCCTCGAAGCGCACGTCCGCGTCAACGTCGCCAAGCGGCAAGCGCCCCTGCGCGTCAAGGACGAAGCTGAACTTCGCCGGCAGTCGGCGCAGGTCCTCGTCATCCCTGAGCCGTGCCTCGAGCGCTGCGACGCTCGGTCCGAGGTCGAACGCTTCCGGATCGACGTCATCGAGCGGACTAGCAACGATGTTGCGCAGGCGCTCGATCTCGGGATCGGCGTCGATGAGTCCCGCGTCCTCAAGCCGCGCATGCAGGTCGGCAAGCGTGCTCTCTCTCAACCCTCGCAGGTGCAGATTGGCGCGGGATGAAAGGCCGATCGCGCCATTGCCGCAGGCAATCGCGGCATCCGCGACCGCAGCGGCCTGATCGAGCGAGAATCGCCCTCTCGGCGCCCGCACCCGCGCGAGCAGCCCGTCGCCGGTCTCCATCGGCCGCAAAGCCCCTGGACACCAGCCTTTCCGATACGCTGGCGAGGCGAGACGCTGCGCAATCGCGCTCATGCCGCCTCCTGCAACACCGAGGCCAGAATGCGCGCGCTTGAATTGCGGCGCGAGAGCCAGAAGCCGCGCCCCGCGGCCTGCTCGAAGATATTCGCCATGTGACACGCGGCCTGGCGATTGGCGCCGACCAGAAAGGCGCGCACGGAATTGTCGCCGAGCGTGGCGTCAAACATGAGATCGAATTGGGCGCTTTCCACCGCATCCGTCAAGGCGGCGAAACAAAAGAGATTGTCCAGCGACTGTACGATTTCCGCCGCGCCGCGATGGCCGTGGCGCATCTGGCCCTGAAGCCAGCGCGGATTGGCGGCGCGTCCACGGAGAGAGCGCGCGATCTCTTGGCCCAAGGTGCGGATCTTGGGGGCGCCGGGGATAGTCGAGTTCGAGATGATAGAGCGCCGGATTGGCCCCAGTTTCCGCCGCCGCGGCGGCGAAGCCGCCTTCATGCTCGGCGAAAGCGTCGGCGTCGAGCGCATCCTGTCCGGGCAAGTCCTGCACATGAACGAAGGCCTCGGCGCCGGCGACCCTCGTTCGAAACTCCGCCGCCGCTTCGCGCGCTTCGCCCTCACCATCATAGGCATGGCTGGTCGCGGCAAGATAAGTCTCCGCAAGCTCGGACCGATCCGTCCACTCGCCGCGGGCGATACGCGCGCCGAGCCCGACACCATAGCTGCCTGGCGCCGCGCCAAATATTCTCGCTGCACTCTGAAGACCGGCCAAAGGATTGTCTTCGGCGCTCTCCTCAAGCGCAGCGACGGCGCGAACGGCGGCTGCGAAGAGGGCGATCTGGCTTGGAAAGACGTCTCGGAACAGGCCGGAAATGCGCAACGTTACATCGACCCGCGACCCGCCCAGCATGGCGAGCGGCAGAACCTCAAAGCCGTTGACGCGAGTCGACGCGGCGTCCCAGGTCGGGCGGCAACCGATCAGCGCAAACGCCTGCGCCAGATCATCGCCGCCGGTGCGCATCGTCGCCGAACCCCACAGGTCAAGCACGATGCGCTTCGGCCATTCGCCATGGTCCTGCGCGTAGCGCTTGACGATCTCCTCGGCCGCGCGGCGCCCGATCTCCCAGGCGTTGCGAGTCGGGGCTGAGCGCGGATCGATGGCGTAGAGATTGCGGCCGGTCGGCAGAACGTCGAGGCGCCCGCGCGCCGGCGCGCCAGCCGGCCCTGGCGGCACGAATTGTCCGCCGAGGGCGCGCAACAGCCCAAGCGACTCGGCGGCGCCGCAGGCGGCCACGCGCTCGCTCAATCCTTCTCCATCCGGCAGAAGGTGGCCGACAACGTCGGCCGGATGAGAATCCCTCACCCCCGACCCCTCTCCCACAGGAGAGGGGAGAGCGAAGCCATCAGCGCCCTCGGGCGACCGTCCGAACACATGCAAGCCGTCGCCGATGCGCATCTCCTTGAGGTCGCAGAGCCAGGCGTCGAGGGCGACGAGAGCGTCCTCTGGCGGCTTGTCATCAGCCGCGCATTCCTTGAGGAGGCCGCTCTCACCGCCCCGTTCGAGAATGAGCGCCGCGATGGCGCGAGCCCGGCGCGGATCGAGCGCCTGCGCCTCCGCGAATTCATCGAACAACCCTTCGAGCTCGAGCGTTGCGCCATGCGACCCGGCGGCGATCAACGGCGGCGTCAGATGACCGATCGTGACCGCACTGATGCGGCGCTTGGCCTGCGCAGCTTCGCCTGGATTGTTGACGATGAACGGATAGACGACCGGCGTCGAGCCGAGCAAGACTTCCGGCGCGCAACTCTCGCTAAGCGCGACCGCCTTGCCCGGCAGCCATTCGAGCGTGCCATGCGCGCCAAGTTGAACGATCGCGTCGACATTCTCCTTGCGGGTGAGCCAGAAATAGAATGCGACATAGGCATGGCGCGGCGGCAGATTGAGATTGTGATAGTCGCCCTTGCGCGAGAACGCGTCGCCGCGATCAGGCTGAACCGTGACGATGAGCTTGCCAAGCCGCACGAAGCGGAACTGGAACGCCCCGTCGATGGCGTCGCGATCGTCGGCGGGGTCGCCCCACGCGGC
Organism: uncultured Alphaproteobacteria bacterium; assembly: GCA_963702825.1. Lineage (GTDB taxonomy): Bacteria > Pseudomonadota > Alphaproteobacteria > Rhizobiales > Beijerinckiaceae > Roseiarcus. The sequence goes on along the minus strand of CAVPEE010000060.1, from coordinate 83,527 downwards.
GAACAGAGATTGCCGGAAGTCCGCCGGGGTCGAAGCAAGCTCGGCCTCGTATTCGGCCAACGTCAGCGCCGCCTGAAGCGGCCCTTCGGCGAGAGCCGCGATCAGCGACGGCGCGTCCAGACCATCAGCCACATCGTAGCCCGCAGCGCGCAGGGTCTCGCTGATGGCGATGGCGCTCGCCGGCGTATCGAGGCCGACGGCATAGCCGGTGCGTCCGCCGCGCGCCGGATAATCCGGCAGCACGCAGGCGAGGTGTTTGTCCGACGGCGGTTTGCGGCGGAGGCTCGCCCAGCGACGAGCGAGCTCGGCGGTGAACTCGACGCGGTCGGCGAGCGGGCGATGCGCGACAGCGGCGAATTCGGTGTGCGCGTCGCGTGGGCTCGGCTCCTTGAAGGAAATAGCGCGCGTGAGAATTCGCCCATCGATTTCCGGCAACGCGACATGCATCGCGAGATCGGAAGGCCCAAGTCCGCGCTGAGAGCCGCGCCAGGCGTCGAGGCTCACTCCGGCCAGCACGATCTGCATGATCGGCGCATCGAGCGTGTCGAGCGCCGTTCCCTCACTCATGTCCATCCGCGCGGAAAAGGCTGTGGCGTTGAGAACGACGTCGAAGGACCGCCCGGCGAGGAAAGCGCGCAAGGGCGCGAGCGCGGCCTCGTCCTTGAGACTGGTCACGAAAACGCTCGTGACCGCGAAGCCCTTGTCGTGAAGCGCTTGGGCCAACGCTTCGATGGGCTCAAGATCGTTGGCGAGATAGATGGAGCGATAGAACACGATGAGGGCGCGCGCTGCGCCCTGCCCGGCCTTCAGGCAGGCAGCGTCGAAGCGGCCGAAGGCGCTGACCGGAACTGGGGGCGGAGCCCGAGTTGTCGCGCCGATCTGGGAGGCGAGAAAAGCAAGGCAGGCCCTCATGTTCTCAGGACCGCCTTCGTCAAAATAGCGCCAGATCTGCAGGACCGCGCCGGGATCGAGCGTCGAGGCCTCGTCAAGGCGCGCGTCGCGCCGCCGGTCTCCCGGCAGCAGCGCCAACTTAAGGTCGCTTCGGCGCGCCAACGCACTGAGTTCATCCACCCCGTAGCGCCAATAGTCGGCGCCCCCCAGCACGCGCGCGACCACCATCTTAGCGCGCGCGCACACGCGTTCCAGATAGAGGTCAACTGAGAATGGGTGGCGCAACGCCGCGAGCGAAGCGATCCTTAAGCTCGGCTTCGGCTCGGGAAGACCGTCATAAGCGCGCGCCAGCGCATTGAGATCGCTGTCGGAGAAAGACAGGAACACGATGTCCGCCGGCGTCTGACCCAGATCGAGCGCTTCGACCGTCTCGTCGAGCGTCCTTGTTTCGATCCGGGGGACGTGCATGCTGGAAAGCTCGTCAGGCCCCGAGCGCCGAGGCGACGGCCTCGCGGTCGACGCCCCGCTCGGCGATCACGACAAGACGGCTCAGCCGCGGCTCTCCCACACCCCAGGGCCGGTCGAAGTCGCGGCGGAAGCGTTGCCCCACGCCTTGCACCAGCATCCGCAGCGGCTTGCCGGCCACTTCGATAAAGCCTTTGACACGCAAGATGTCGTGCGCGCGCGTCGCCGCGACCAGTCGGTCGATAAGCTTATCGGGATCGTGGACCGGGGGAATTGTAACGATGAACGTGTCGAAATCGTCGTGATCATGCTCGCCTTCAGCGTCATGGTGCGAAGGACGCGCGTTGAGATCATCCTCGGCCGCGGCGTTCATGCCGATGAGCACATCCGCGTCGATCGCGCCTTCGCGCGCGGGCGCGATTTTGACCGCGCGCGGCACGGCTTGAGCGATTTGCGCCTTGAGGGCTTCGAGCTGGCCTTTGTCGACCAAGTCAGCCTTGTTGAGCACGACGAGATCGGCGCTCATAAGCTGATCCTCATAGACCTCTTCGAGCGGGTTATCGTGATCGAGCGACGGGTCGGCCAGTCGCTGTGCGGCGACGCGGGCGGGATCGTCGGCGAAGCGACCCTCGGCGACGGCGGCGGCGTCGACCACCGCGACGACCCCATCGACGGTGAGTCTCGAGCGCAGATCCGGCCAGTCGAAGGCCTTGATGAGCGGCTTGGGCAACGCGAGTCCCGAGGTTTCGACTATGATGTGATCCGGCTTCGGCTCGCGAGCGAGCAGCGCCGTGATCGCGGGCGCGAAATCATCGGCCACCGTGCAGCAGATGCAGCCGTTGGCAAGCTCGATGATCGCGTCTTCCGGGCAGGCCGCGTCCGAACAACTCTTGATGAGATCGCCGTCGACTCCGACATCGCCGAATTCGTTGATGATGAACGCGAGCCGCCGCCCGCCGGCGTTGGCCATCAGATGGCGGATCAGCGTCGTTTTGCCAGCGCCAAGAAAGCCGGTGACGATGGTGACGGGTGTTTTGGCGAGCATGCGGCCGATCCTTAAGCGGGCGCCGTTTCAGCGAGGGCGAGCGGAGGCGTGCGCGACACGACACCCTTGCGAAACGAGAGCGGCCGCTCGCGCCACGGAACGATGCCCTCGGCCGAGGCCGCATAGCGCCTCGCGGCAACGACGATGTCCTCGAGGTGCGACTCGCGGTCAAGATCGCCGACGACGTAAGTCCATTTGCCAGGCGCGGCGAGCGCGACCGTGCACGGGCGCTTGCAAACGGAGAGGCATTCGACGGCTTTAAGCGCAATATCGGGCTCCGACGCGAGACGCTCGCCGAGCGCCTCGAACATCCCAGGCCCCATCGGGCCGGCCTCGGATTTGCACGTGACGCAGACGAGCAGCGTCGCGGAGGCGGACGGGCCGCTGTGGGCGTTCATAGCGCGACAGTCCCAGTCGGCGGCAACGAGCTCGGCGCGAATTTGGAAATCTGTCGGGCGGTCATGAACGCTCCAAGGCCGCCCCTCCGGCGGCCGTACAGGACTTATCGCGCACGGCAGGTCTCCTGGCTCACAGCGTATCGCCGACGCCGCCTTCCCAGACCTATGAAAAAGTCCAGTGGCGAGAAAAGCGTCGACACGCCGCTCACAGTCGCGGGGGCGGCCACGGATCGACGACAAAGCCTACCGTGTTCCCTTTTCACCCTCGGGCGTAACCGAGGGACCGTGCGCTGTCATGTTCCAGCTTCGGGAGGGGTTGTCAAATGGAGCGCAAACCGCTTTCGCTGCGCAGCGAAGCCGGTGAACCTCGCCGCCCACGGCTCAGAGCCTTCCGTCGGGGCAGGCTCCAAACATCGAAAAAGATTGGCCCGAACTTCGGCGGGCAGACTCTGCGAACGATTTGGGGGGCGAACCTCGAGGCCCGAACGACGTTCGCAGCTCCCACAACGCTGTAATTTTGGTTTCCGCGAAGACGGAGTCGCCGGGTCGCGACGGAGCTCTCAGCCTCCGCTGAAAAAGTCTCTGCGCCGAACAGCGTTTCGGCGAATCGGCGCTCCATTTCCTGCTGCAACAGGGCGAGTGCATCCTGAGTGGCCGCCCATGGCGGAGTCGTGTGGGAAGAACCGCAAAATCTGGCGCTGACCTGCATGAGGCTCGAAGCGCGCACGACAGCGGGCGCGCAAACCCCCAGCGAGGCCAAGCCCCGCAGGAATCGACGCCGAGGGACAACAAGAGAACCCATCGTTGGCAATCCACGGGCGCTTGCTGATGAATACGCGTCGGCGATTGCATTCCGCCAACGCTGACGCCGATGACGGAGCGCGGGGATCTCTATTGTTCTTAGGTCGCTCCATTGGCAATTCTAACAGCATTCTTAGGCCTCGTGGACATCCCAAATCGGGGGAGCTTAGGGCTACGGTCCTGAACTACACGCAACCTGCGGTTTTGTTTTGGCGGCGCCTTTGCCCCTGATTTGCTCAGTTCGATCCGTAATCTAAGCACGCCGACTTCGTTCCGCCTTGACGGATTGCTCCTTCAGCGCTGAGCATGCCTCGAGACGCGAATCTCGCTTGGGGCAGGCGGGCTTGCATGGAAGCGATGGCGTGCGCTCGAGCTGTCAAGGCGATCGCCGCGGCGATCGCGCTGCCCTTCCTTTCGGCCTGCGCAGGGCTCCATCTCGACCAGGAACCGGATCAGGTCATCCAGCGCACCGAAGGCGAAGACAACTACGCCCAGAAGCAGAAGGCCGGACCAGTCGCGGCCCGCGTCCTGCCCTACGCCCTGCTCGCGGAGCAGTCCTACGACCCTAACGTCTATGCAACTCACACGTTCACGCCGCGCGCCAGCGTATGCGGCGTGAATGGCGCCGCGGATTGCGCCGCGCGCGCCGACGACGAACGCGCGGCCCGCTGGCTCGATGAATGGCGCTACGTATGGAGCTGCAATGGAGCAGACGCATGCGGAGTGCGGATGACAGGGCAGAGCGAGCCCGTCGCCGACGGCCTCGGGGTTCAAATCTGGGCGCGCAAGGGCGTCCGATGTCCCGAAGCTGTCATCGCCTTTCGCGGAACCGTCGGCGGCGACAAGGGAGACTGGGAATCCAACTTCCACTGGATCTTGCGCGCTTTTCCCATCTACGATCAATACGATCAGGTCCGTGACCATATCGGCGACTTCATCGGCCATATCGAAGCCGACAGTTGCTATCGGAAAGGCGCGACCGAGCTTATCGCCGTTGGCCACTCGTTAGGCGGCGGGCTGGCTCAGCTCGCCGCTTATTCCGATCGGCGGATCCGTCGCGTCTACGCCTTCGATCCCTCTATGGTGACCGGATTTTATTCGGTCGACCCCCCGAACCGGGATCGCAACGTGCAAGGATTGGGGATAGAGCGCGTCTACGAATTCGGCGAAGTGCTCGCCTACGGCCGGCTGATCATGCTGCACACGATCCCCTTGTCCCCTTGCAATCCGCGTGTCGTCAGCGTCCGCTTCCGGGTCTTTCAAGGCGCTCCAATCGCCCTGCACAGCCTGACCGATCTGGACAACGGACTGCTCCGGGTCGCCAGAGGCTCCGAACCGGAGAGGTCGCCGATGGTGCTTGAGCGGTGCGGCGCGACCCCACCGCTCGTCGCATCGCGATGAAGCAGTCTATGCTGCGCCCGGTTGCGCAGCGGCGCTCGGCCCCGCCCATAAGCTCACACTCGCGCGAAAGCCCTCCATGAACCGCCCCGAAGACGATCGGCACAAAGCAAAAATGGCGAAGCGCAAGGCTGTCGCAGGACGCCGAGGTCGCGGCGAAGCCTATTTTGGAAAAAGGTCTCCTCATCGTCCACACCGGTCCGGGCAAAGGCAAGTCGACGGCAGCTTTCGGACTCGTGTTGCGGGCGCTTGGCCGTGGCCTTCGCGTTGGCGTGGTGCAGTTCATCAAGGGCGCGTGGTCGACCGGCGAGCGCACCGCCATCGAGCGCTTCGGCGCCCAGGCCGAGTGGCGGACGATGGGCGAGGGCTTCACCTGGGAGACGCAGGACCGCGCGCGCGATGTCGCCGCGGCGAGCGCCGCGTGGGCGGAGGCCGAGCGCATGATGGCCGATCCCACGATCCGTCTCGTCGTGCTCGACGAGCTGAACATCGCGCTTCGCTACGAGTACCTTTCGCTGACCGAAGTCGTCGCGGCGCTCGTCAAGCGGCGCCCCGGCCTGCATGTCGTCGTGACCGGCCGCAACGCCAAGCCAGAGCTGATCGAGGCGGCCGATTGCGTCACCGAGTTTGCGCTCGTGAAACATCATTTCGCCGCCGGCGTGCGGGCGCAAGAGGCGATCGAATTTTGACCGCGCGGGCGCTCATGTTCCAAGGGACGGGATCGGACGTCGGCAAGTCGCTCATCGTCGCAGGCCTCTGTCGCGCTTTCGCCCGGCGCGGGTTTCGCGTCCGCCCGTTCAAGCCGCAGAACATGTCGAACAACGCTGCGGTGACGGACGACGGCGGCGAGATCGGCCGCGCCCAGGCGCTGCAGGCGCGCGCATGCGGAGTGTCATCGAGCGTGCACATGAACCCGATCTTGTTGAAGCCGCAGAGTGAAGTCGGCTCGCAGGTCGTCGTTCAGGGCAAGGTCATTGGCGCCGCTCGCGCGCGCGAATATCAGGCGCTCAAACCCAAGCTCATGAACGCCGTGCTCGACAGCTACGCGCGCATGCGCACGGACGCCGACCTCGTGCTCGTCGAAGGCGCGGGCAGCGCAGCCGAGCTCAACCTGCGCGAGGGCGACATCGCCAATATGGGCTTCGCCCACGCCGCGAACTGCCCCGTCGTGCTGATCGGCGACATCGATCGCGGCGGCATATTCGCCCAGATTCTCGGCGTCAAAGCAGCGCTCCCGCCCGAGGACGCCGCGATGATCGTGGGCTTCATCGTCAACAAGTTCCGCGGCGACGCGACCCTGTTCGAGGGCGCCATGACGACGATCGCTGAGCGCACCGGCTGGCGGGCTTTCGGCCTCATGCCGTTCTTTGCCGGCGCAGCGCGGCTGCCCGCGGAGGATGCTTTCGGCCTCGGCGACAAGAAGTCGCGAGCGGAGGGCGCGGTGACCATCGCCGTGCCGATGCTGGCGCGCATCGCCAATTTCGACGATTTCGACCCGTTGCGCATGGAGCCGTCCGTGCGGCTCATTTTTGTGCGCCCTGGCGAGCCGCTGCCGCTAGCCGACCTTGTCATCCTGCCCGGTAGCAAGGCGACGATCGCCGATCTCAAATTTTTTCGTGAGCAAGGCTGGGATATCGACCTTCTCGCCCATGCGCGGCGCGGCGGACAGATTCTTGGCATCTGCGGCGGCTACCAGATGCTGGGCAAAACCGTGTCAGACCCGCAGGGCATGGAGGGCCCGCCGGGCGAGATCGAAGGCCTCAAGCTGCTTGATGTCGCCACCGTGCTGACCGGCGACAAGACTCTGAGGCAAGTCGAAGGCGCGTGCCTCACGAACGGCGCGCCGTTTCGGGGCTACGAGATGCATGTCGGCGAGACGAGCGGTCCGGACTGCGCGCGGCCGCTCCTTCGCTTCGCTAATGGCCAGCTTGACGGCGCGATGTCTCAAAGCGGCCAAATCGCCGGCGCCTATGTGCATGGGCTGTTCGCCGACGATCGCCAGCGGGCGGCGTGGCTGGCGGCGCTCGGAACGACGAGCGGCTTCAACTACGAGCCGACCATCGAGAGCACGCTCGACGCGCTTGCGGACCATTGCGAGGCGCATCTCGATTGCGATGCGCTTCTCGACGCTGCGCACTGATGCGGCATAGGGACTAAGCCGCGACGGGCCTCGATCGGCATCATCGCAGACTGCGCGCGCCTCTAAGTCCCGTCGCTAGGCTCCGCCGAGTGATGCCTATGCCCCGCATGTTTGGTCGGCTCATCACTGTGCGACGGCTTAGCGGCTGGACTCGACGCGTTTGCGCACTTCGCTTCTAAGACGTTCGTTTCCTTCGCGCCGCGCAAAGTTACGCTGTTCACCGTCTCTGTCCCAACGACGAGTGGGCCGGTGCTAATCCACGATCCGTCCTGATTGCGCTTCCACTCTGCGCAGCTGAGCGCAAGCGACTTGCCATGAACCTGGACGGTCTCTGGCTTGGCGTCTTCCTGCGCCATCGCCGCGCCCAGCATGGCGAGAGAGATCCCTAACAGCGCTGTGACTCGAAACATTGGGGTTGCCTTAGCCCAAAAGAATCAGCGTCCGTATGGAAGCACCGAGAGAAGGCGGAGTCGAGTGGGCGCCAATTGCGTTTTGCCCCTAAGGCGCGTTCCGAACGCCCTCGGTCTCGGCAGTCTTGACCAGCGCGTCCGCATCGTCCGGCAACAAAAAGCGCTGCGCCACGAGATCATCGGCCGCCTTCTTGAACGCCGCGAGGTAGACGTCCTTCGAGGGATACCGCTCCTCAATCGAAAGCCGCGGGTCGCCAGTCGCGATACGCTCGGCTTTCGTGGCGGCGAAGGGAATAAAGCTGCCCTGCAAATTGCACATGCCGTTCTCGAAGCGGTCCTTGCGACCCAGATTCCAGCCTGTGTATGTGCCAATTGGAGCATGCAAGAACACGGAGCGAATGCCGGCCAGGTCGTTGCCGTCGGCGTCGACCTGCATCTCGAGCACGCCATAACTTCCCGATCCGACTTGAGGCGGCTCGCGCGTGATGATTCCGCTCGAGTCTTCGGCGCGGTAGAGCGGACCAAAATCGAGAACGTGCAGAGTGTCGTAGATTCTGAGAGGCGAAACCGCAGGCCGCTCTACCTCGCCGTAAAAGTTCGCCGGAATCTCTGGCAGGCGGACCCTGTCAGGAGGAACCAGCGTGCCGTCGGCGATGCTTGGCTTCGCGCTCGGCGGCGGATCGACCCCATCGCGCACCCATGCGGTGAAAGCGGTCAATAGGGCCCGCATTGTCCAGATTTGCGGGTTCGGGTTTGGTTGCTGCTGGCAATTGCCAAAAGGCGGACGCGCGGCGAGCGGCAGCGGGGCCGGCGAATGTTGCGTGCTCGCCATGATGTAGGTGCGGACGTTGGGAGGATCGGCGACGTCGGTCCGGCCGAGCGGATCGGTTAGCCCAAGCGATTGACGTCCTTCCCACATTTCGAGCGATGTCGCGACGTGAAACAGTTTCGGACAGGTGTCAGTCGCGCCGCACCGGTCGAACAGGCCTCCCGTTCGTTGTGTCAAAGGGTCAGTTTGCCGCGCATAGGTGAAAGGGAAATCGTAGGCCGGATAGAGATGATCGGTCTGCTCGCCCCACGCTCGCACCGGCTGGCCAAAGCGAAGGTTGAGCGGCATGAGGCCGCCCCCAATATGCGGAAAGGCGCCGTCGAAAACGCGACGTCCCGCCTCGTCACGGTTGAAGCCAAGCGCCAGCAGGCTGCGGATCATCCGCCCGCTTTGCGAACTGCCTTCGATGACGGCCAGATTGTCGGCTCGGTACACCGGATTGGCGGTTCCCGAATCGTCCTTGTCGGAATTGCGCAGGAAGGCGCCGAGATCACGCGCGGCGGCAAATCCGAGGCCGCCCACGGTCGGATCCTTCGCGCGGTAGATCAATTCGTAAAGATGTCCCGGTTTGAAGCCGTCGCGATAGCAGAGATGCCTCTCGTCCGGCGTCAAAGCCCCGTCCTGCTCGCAAGTTCCAAAGCTCCAAGCCGAGTTCGGAATCGGCTCGCGCGGATCCTGCTCGCGCGCCCGGACGGTCAGCGTCGGCAGAAAGCCGTCCGCGAACGGCGCGGAATTGTCGAGGTTCGCGCTCGGATAGCTGTCGTAGCTGTCGATTGGATAGTTTTGGATCTGCTGACTGAGGCTGATCGGCACGCTTGTCGCCGGAACCGGCGTGATGATCTCGGAGCGCACGAGACCGGTGACCGGAGAGCCGTCGTGATTGTGCGCCACAATCGCCGGCATACCAATGCGGTTCAGGCCCGGACGCGCGTCCATTTCCCAGCCGAACCACACCATCGTGTAGCCGGCCCGCATGAGCCAGCCGTCGCCGGCGGACGACAACGCATTCCGATCCGCGACGCCGCCCGCAACGCCTACGTTGAAAGATCCCGGCGCAAGCTTGTTGCCGCGATTGTTGACCTCGAAGAACAGGATTCGATTCCCACGCGCCATGTCCGCAGGCTTCAAGAGCTCGATATTGGTCACATATTCGACCATGCCCCGCGCATTGCGGGGCGCGAGATTGATGTCCTGAATCCCGGAGTTAGCGGGATCGGCGGGATCGAGCTCCCCCGTGGCTCGGCCGGTCAGACGCTCATAAGCGCCAGTGTCGCCGAAGGACTGGCCGCCGAAGGCGGGCTCTGTTTTGGTGATCTCGATATGCGTGATCCGCGCGTCCGCCGCCGCTATCATAGAGAGCGAGCGCAGGCCACGCCGATCCCAACGCGTCTGAGCCAACCGATCATCATTCTCTCCCGATAGCGGCGCTTCCCAACGAAGAGAATAGCCAACCCCGCCAGGAGCGTCACTGTTGCATGATTTTTACTGTCATATAGTGTGTATTGTCCTCTAATCTATTGGGTTTGTTGCATAATTTTATACCCAGCCGCCCGCTCAACGCACACTTCGTGGTCGACTGCTCGGCAGGCCTTCGCAAAAAAGGCCTCCCGAGAGCACGGGCGCCGGCGACTCGGAAATGGCGTCGCAAACCTTTGGAATCGCTGGAAACGGGCTCGGAACCGCAGCCCTCCCGAAGTCACCCCCAGCGCAGGGCCCAAACGGCCGCCGCGGCGAGCGTTCCGGCCTGGATTGCACACGCTCGCGTGAAGAGCCGCAGCGCCCGCCGGATGTCGGCGGCGTCAGCCTCACGTCGGCCGCTCCCCATGAACGCGTCATCGACCAGCGTCTCTCCATAGACGCGCGGTCCGGCGAGCTTGAGGCCGAGCGCGCCCGCCATCGCCGCTTCGGGCCAGCCCGCGTTGGGCGAGCGATGACGCGAGGCGTCGCGCCATATTGCGCGCGCCGCGTCCCGCGCCGAGGCGCCCGAGGTGAGCAAGGCGGCCAGAATGAGCCACAGCGCCGCAAGACGCGACGCCGGCAGATTGACGAGATCGTCGAGCCGCGCCGCCGCCCAGCCGAACGCTTTGTGCCGTTCGTCCCGATGTCCGATCATGCTGTCGGCGGTGTTGATCGCCTTATAAAGCGCGCCGCCGACGAGCCCGCCGAGAGCGATCCAAAGGATCGGCGCGACCACACCGTCCGAGAAATTTTCCGCCAGGCTCTCGATCGCCGCGCGCGCGACGCCCGCCTCGTCCAGCACGTCCGGATTGCGACCGACGATCTTCGCGACCGCGCGACGGCCCTCTTCGAGGCTCGCGTCGAGCCCTTCGGCCACCGCGCTCACGTGGACGCCGAGGCTGCGCTGCGCCGGCAGGCTCGCGGCGAGTAGGCCAAGCAGAGCAAAACCGAGCGCGCCGCCGGAAGCGCAGACGCGCGTCGCCGCCCAGGCGACAACCCCGACTGGCGCAAGATAGAGGCAAAGCGCGAGGACACCCGCCGCCCGGCGCGTGGCAGAGGTGGCGTCCGCACGATTGAGTGCCGCCTCCAGCCAAGCCAGCCAGCGACCCATCCAAGTGACGGGATGGCCAATCGCGCGATAGAGAGGCGCCGGATAGCCGATCAGCGCCTCGACGATCAGAGCGGCGAGCGCGAGCGGCAGCGAAAACGAGAACCACATGACAGCGGGATTGGACCGGATCGCGGACTTCGGAGCCTTCACCTATCACGGCGGCGCGCTCGAAGTCGCCCGGCGGCTGGCGCCCAAGCGGCGCCCGAGCCCTGGATCGACCTCTCAACCGGCATCAATCCGCACGCCTATCCCCTGCCCGATCTTCGGCCCGAATCGTGGACGCGCTTGCCCGAAAGCGGAGCGCTGGCGAAGCTCGAAGCCGTGGCCGCTCGGCGTTACGGCGCGGCCGCCGCGTAGTGTTGTCGCGGGTCCCGGTTCGCAGGCGCTCATCCAAGCCCTTTCTCGCATATTGGCCGCATCGAGGCGGTCGGCGCGCTGGGGCCGACCTACAGCGGTTTTGCCTCCGGCTTCGGCGCGACGGGCGCCCGCTTCGTCGAGGTGAACCGGTTCGAGGAATTGGACGGCTTCGACGTCGCGATCGTGGTCAACCCGAACAACCCAGACGGACGGTTCACGCCGCGCGCAGCCCTCCTCGATCTTCATGAGCGCCTCGCGGGGCGCGGAGGCACGCTGATCGTAGACGAAGCCTTCGCGGATTTCGACGCCGAGAGCGAAAGCCTCGCGCCAATGCTGCCCACAAACCGCGTGGTCGTGCTGCGCTCGTTCGGCAAGGCTTATGGACTGGCCGGCCTGCGGCTCGGTTTCGCGCTCGCCTCGCCAGACATCGTCGCGTCCTTGCGGGCCGCCCTCGGCCCGTGGCCGGTCAGCGGGCCGGCGATTGCGATCGGAGTTCGCGCGCTGGCCGATTCGGATTGGCTCGAAGCAACGCGCGCGCGCCTCGGCCAGGAGGCCGCGCGGCTCGACCTTCTCCTGCAGAACGCCGGCTGGCGAATCATAGGCGGCACGTCGCTTTTTCGGCTGGCCGCTCGTGCCGATGCACGCGCCGCCTTTGAACAGCTCCTGGCCGCAGGAATTCTCGCCCGCCCCTTCGCAGACGCTCCAGACCGGGTCCGATTTGGGATTCCCGCCGACGAGACCGCATGGGAACGGCTCGCCACGGCGCTGAGAGGGTAAGCTGAAGCGCTCCTCGAGCCGTCTGCTTGCCTTCCCCCGCGCGCCGCATAAAAGGCGCTCATGGCCCATCGCGCGCCGCGAGTCTTCACGATTCCCTCTGGGGCGCCGTTTCTGCCGACCCTGAGCCGCGCGCTCCTGGACGGGGTGCTCATCGACGGGTTCCCCGGCGAGAGTGGGCCGATGGCGCTGGCCGACGCCACGATCTATGTGCCGACGCAACGCGCCGCTCAGGCGCTTGCCAAAGCGCTGCTCTCGGCAAGCGGCGGGCGCAGCCTGCTGTTGCCGCGCATCGCTCCCCTGGGCGCCTTCGAACCGGACGAGGCGGCCGCGATCTTCGACCCCGAGGGAGAGGAACTCCCCCGCGCGGCCGTGCCTCCGGCGGTTGGCGCGCTGACGCGCCGCCATGCGCTCGCGACCCTCACCCGCGCCTGGGGAAAGGCGCTGCGAGGCGCAATTCGCCAGGCCGACGCCGACGGGCGACTCATCGTCGATCCGGCCGAGCCGGCTTTGGTCGCCGCGACGCCCGCGCAGGCTTACGCGCTCGCCGGCGATCTCGCGGCGCTCATCGACGACATGATCATCGAGGGCGCGCCGTGGTCGAGGCTCGAAACGCTCGCGCCTGATCTTTATGATTCCTATTGGCGCATCACCCTCGATTTCCTCAAGATCGCCTTCGCCCATTGGCCGGACTGGCTGGCCGAGCGCGGCCTCATCGACCGGGCGAAACGGATCGCGCTCCTGATCGAGGACGAGATCAACGCGCTCGAGGGATCGCGACGCGGTCCGACCATCATCGCCGGCTCGACCGGCGCCAATCGGGCGACCGCCCGCCTGATCGCGGCCATCGCACGCGCGCCACAAGGCGCTGTCGTACTGCCTGACCTCGACCTCAATCTCGATGATCGCTCGTGGGCGATGGTCGGCGCCAGCGAGGACGCCTCGCTCGGACTTGCGGGTCATCCACAGGCGCTGTTGCATCGGCTCATTGGCGCGATCGGGGTTAAGCGTGAGGATGTCACGACTCTTGGCGCGCCCTCGCCTGCGCTTGAGGCGCGCTCCGCCTTCCTGAGCGAAGCGCTCCGTCCCGCGGAGTCGACGGATCTTTGGCGCGAACGAGGTTGGACATTGTCGCCGCTGGCTCTTGCGGCCGCGTTTCAAGGCGTCACGATCATGGTCGCCGACAACGAGACTGAAGAAGGCTTGGCGCTGGCGATCGCGATGCGCGAGACGCTGGAGACGCCCGACAAAACCGCGGCCCTCGTCACACCCGATCCCTCGATTGCCCGGCGAGTCGCAACCGAGCTTGCCCGATGGGGGATAGAGGTCGAAGACTCGGCCGGACGGACATTGGCTCAAAGCCCGGCCGGCGTGCTGGCGAGGCTCATCCTTGAGGCGGCGATCGAGTTCACGCCGCGCTCGTTTCTGGCGCTCCTCGCGCATCCTGCCGTCCGCTTTGGCCGCTCGCTTGGCCAAGTCGAAGCCGCGACGCGCGCATTGGAGCTTGCCGTCTTTCGCGCCGTCCCGATTGCGTCCCTCGATGATCTCGAACGGGCGTTCACGGCGGCGCGCGCAGCGGCCGACGACAGGCACGCGCATCCCTGCAATTCGCCGCATCGGCGAGGCCAATCGGCGCGCGGCGGAGGCGCTCGCGCGCGATGTCGCAAGCACGCTCGCCCCCTTGCGCGCCCTTGGGCCCTCCGCTTCCTTGCGCGACTGCCTCGTTCAGCATCGGACCGCGATCGCCGCCACGGTTGCGGGACCGCACGGCTCGACGGAGGACGGGCCGGGATTCGAGCAGCTGACGCAACTCATGGACGAATGGAGCGAGGCGGCGGTCGGGACCTTCCCCACTGCGCTCAACGAATATGCCGCCCTGTTCGACGACGCGTTGACTGCGACGCGCGCTCCGCCGGCGAACGGCGGACACCCACGCCTGCAGATCCTGGGCCTCCTCGAAGCGCGTCTCTTGAGCTTCGATCGTGTGCTTTTGGCGGGCCTCGACGAAACGGTCTGGCCGCCCGCGGTTGAGACCGACGCCTTTCTCAACCGGCCGATGCGCGCCGCGCTGGGCTTGTCGGCGCCCGAGCGGCGCATCGGCCAGACGGCGCACGATTTCGTCGCCGCGCTCGGCGCGCGCGAGGCGATCTTGAGCCGGGCGAAGAAGCGCGGCGGCCAGCCGACCGTCGCTTCGCGCTTTCTCCAGCGCATGGCGGCTGCGGCTGGCCCCTTAGCGATGAAGGAACCGGAAGAGCGCGGCGAGCTTTATCTCGCGTTCGCGCGCGCACTGGATCGGCCGACCGATTTCCAGCCACAGCGAAGACCAGCGCCGCGCCCTGCGGTTGAACTCCGCCCGAAAGCGCTGAGCGTCACTCGAATCGAGACTTTGCGCCGCGATCCTTATGCGGTCTACGCGGAATATATTCTCCGATTGAAGGCGCTCGAGGCTGTCGAACGTGAGATTGGGCCGCGCGAAACGGGAATGGCTTGGCACGCGACACTGCAGCAATTTATCGAGGCCTACCCGTCCGGCGCCCTCCCGCCAGAGGCGCGTGATCGTCTCCTTTCCATGGCGCGAGCCTGCTTCGCGCTGCTCAGCGACGATCCGGCTTTCGCGCTCCATTGGCCCAATATCGAAAAAGGCCTCGACTTCTTCCTCGCCTTCGAGCGCGATACGCGCGGCTCGGTCGCGCAAGCCTGGGTCGAGCGGCAAGGCGCGCTTGCCGTGCCGGTCGCGAGCGGAACCGCGTTCAAGCTCAGCGCGCGGGCAGACCGAATCGATTTTCTGCAATCAGGCGGCGCGCGGCTCATCGACTACAAGAGCGGAGCGCCCCCGATCGCCAAGGACGTCAAAGCGGGTTTTTCGCCGCAGCTGACGCTGGAAGCAGCGATGCTGCAGCAGGGGGGCTTCGAGGGGCTGCCGGCGCTCAAAACCGAGCAGGCTATTTACCTCAAGCTTGGAGGCGCGACAGGCGGCGAAGAAAAACACGCCGGCGGAAAAAGCGAGAAAATCCTTGAGCTTGCCGAGCAACATTTTGCCGGGCTCAAGATGCTGCTCGACGCCTTCGCCTGCGAGGACACGCCCTACCTGTCGCGCCCGTTCCCCAAATTCGTTCCCCGTTTCTCCGACTATGACCATCTCGCGCGGGTCAAGGAATGGTCGGCGACTGGGGGCGAGAGCGATTCGGGCGATACGCCGTGAGCCGCCCTCTCGCCATTCCCAAATCCTTGAGGCAGCGACAGACCCGGGCGTCAAATCCGAGGACGTCGGCCTGGGTCTCCGCCAACGCGGGCAGCGGCAAGACCCATGTCCTGACACAGCGCGTGCTGCGCTTGCTGCTCGACGGAACGCCGCCGGCGCAGATCCTATGCCTCGCTTACACCAAGGCAGCGGCTGCGAATATGGCCGATCGCGTGTTCAGCAAGCTCGCGCAGTGGACGAGCCTCAGCGACAGCGCCCTGGCGAAGGCAATTGTCGAGAGCGGCGCGGACGCGCCGGGTCCGCGCGATCTCATCTTCGCGCGGCAATTGTTCGCGCGCACCATCGAGAGCCCTGGCGGCCTCAAGATTCAGACGTTGCACGCCTTCGCCGAGCGCTTGCTGCGCCTCTTCCCTTTCGAGGCGAATGTCCCTGCGCACTTCAACGTTCTCGACGAAAGCGACTCGAAGCGGCTCTTGCTCGAGGCGCGCGACGCGGCGCTCGTCGAACTCGGCGCCTCGAGCGAGAGCGCGGGCGCGCTCGACCTGGTGGCGCGCGAATCGGGCCCGACCATATTCGACGCGCTTCTGACGGAGGCCCTCGGCTGCGCCGAGATCTTCGGCGCCCACGACGACGCGCTCGCCTACGCCGCCGCGCTTCGCGCTCCCCTCGGTCTTGCACCCGGCGTGACAACAGCGAGCGTCGAGGCCGAAATGCTTGGCGGCGACGTTGGCCGCATGCGACGCGAGCGATGGGCGCAAGCCCTTGAGGCCGGCAAGAAACAGGATCGCGCCTTGGCCGAGAGCCTCCGTGCAGCGAGCGAGGACGGTGCGAGCCACGCTCGGATCCAACCCCTTCTCCAGGCTTTTTTCCAGAAGGATGGCGAGGGCGGGCCCCACGGAGGAGAGAACGGGGGATTAACGACCAAGAATCTGCGCGAAAAGTTTCCGACGCTCGAGGAAGATCTGCGTCGCGAGCAAGACCGCTTGCTCCCCTTGCGCGAGCGCAGGCGGGCGGCGCTGACGCTTGAACGGAGCGCCGCTTTGTTCGTCGTCGCAAGATCGATCGTAGGGACCTTCGCGCGGATGAAGGCCGAGCGCGGCGCGCTCGATTTCAATGACCAGATCGCGCGTGCGCTGGCGCTGGTGACGCGTTCGAGCGCCGCGTGGGTGCTGCACAAGCTCGACTATGGGCTCGATCACCTGCTGCTCGATGAAGCCCAGGACGCCTCTCATCCGCAATGGGGCATCCTTGCGGCGCTGAGCGCCGAGTTTTTTGCCGGCGCGGGCGCGCGGCCCAAGAACCGAACCGTCTTCGCAGTCGGCGACGAGAAGCAGTCCATCTTCGCCTTCCAGGGCGCGGCGCCCCAGATGTTCGCGGAAATGAAGCGCGCGTTCGAAAAGCGTCATAGTGACGCCGAGCGGCCGTTCGCCGACGTCCCGCTCACCTTCTCGTTCCGCTCGTCGCAGAACAATTCTCGACGCCGTCGACAGGACCTTCCAGACCGAACTGGCTTGGCGCGGCGTCGCCGCCGCCGGCGAGCCGCCCCCAAAACACGACGCAATTCGCAGTCACTTGAAAGGCGTGGTCGAGCTGTGGCCGCCGATCACCCCAAGCCCCGCGCCGGAGCCGGAAGACTGGCGCGTGCTCGAGCAGCCGGCAGACGACGACCCCCCGGTGGTGCTCGCCAAGCGGATCGCCGAAGTGATCAAGGGTTGGCTGAAGCCGACCTCGCCCGAGCGGGTGGTCGATCCCGCGTCCGGCGAAATCAGGCGCATCCGCGAGAGCGATGTCATGATCCTGGTTCGCAGCCGCAACGCCTTTTTCGAGGCGATGATTCGGGCGCTCAAGGCCGCGGATGTGAAGACCGCCGGCGCTGACCGGCTCAAGCTTAAAGACCATATCGCGGTGATGGATCTCATCGCCGTCGGCCGCGCGGCGCTGCTGCCCGACGATGATCTGACGCTGGCCTGCGCGCTCAAGTCGCCGCTCATGGGTTTTGACGACGACGCGCTCATGAAAATTGCGGCGCGACGGAGCGGTTCGCTCGCCGAGGCGCTCGCAGCCGCGGACGAAGGCGTCGCCGTCGAAGCCGCGCGCCGGCTCGAAGGGTGGCGCGCGCGGGCGAAGGCGCTTTCGCCCTTTGCCTTTTATGCGCTGCTGCTCGGCCAGGATGGCGGCCGGCGAGCGCTGATCGGCCGGCTCGGGCCCGAAGCCGCCGACCCGATCGATGAATTCTTGGCCCTGGCGCTGGCGCATGAGCAGCGCGAGGCCCCGTCGCTGTACAATTTTCTTAGCCAGGTCGAAACAATCGACGTCGAGATCAAGCGCGACATGGAGGTCGAGACGGAGGGGGTGCGGGTGTTGACCGTCCACGCCAGCAAGGGACTCGAGGCGCCGATCGTCTTTCTGCCCGACGCATGCGGCGGTCCGGACGCGCGGCACGAACCCAAGCTGATGCCGCTTTCATCGCCGCGGCCGGGCGATCCGCCGGTCCTGGCCTGGGCCAGGAAGTCGATCGAGGACGCCGACGCGGTCGCCGCAGCGCGGGCCGAGGCGCGAGAGGCTCAGGCCGGCGAACATCGCCGTCTGCTCTATGTCGCCATGACCCGCGCAGCGCAGCGCCTTATCGTCGCAGGTTACGAAACCTCGAGGCGCCGGCCGCTGGATTGCTGGTGGGATCTCGTCCATTCGGGCCTTGCCGATGCGCTCGTCGAAGGGGCGGCGCCGTTTCGCGGGGACGGAACGATCCTGCGATTCGGCGAGGGCCTTCAGGCTGAGGGCTTGGGCGAAACGGCGCCCGACCGCGCTCCCGGCTCCCTGCCCGACTGGCTCATCGCAAGTGCGGCGCCCGAGATGGCGGCTACCGCGCTGAACCCTTCACGCGCTGGCGGTGTCGGCGGGGGCGACCGCGAACGGGCCCTCGAGGGACGGCTTGCGCATGCTCTGCTCGAGATGCTGCCCAATCTCCTGCCGCAACGACGCCCGGGCGCGGCGGCGGCCTACCTCGATGCGTGGGGCGGCGCGCTTGCCGAATCAGCTCGCGTCGCGCTCGCCTCCAAGGTCCTGGCGGCGATCGACGCGCCGGAGCTGAGCCATATTTTTAGCCCCAGACGCCCGTACCGAGGTCGCGTTGGCGGGACTTCTGCCTCGGCCAGGGCGTCCCGACCTGCCCTATAGCGGCCGTCTCGATCGGCTTGTCGCAACCGGCCAGGGTGTATTGATCGTCGACTTCAAACTGGGCGAAAAGCCCGAGCGCCCGGCGGCGGCCCATGTCGCTCAACTTGCGCTCTATCGCGCCGCTTTGCAGCCGCTCTACCGCAGCCAGAGGATCCGAGCGGCGCTCGTCTATCTCGACGGGCCGACGCTCACCGAGATCCACGACGACGAGCTCGACGCCGCTCTCAACGCGGTCGTCGAAACGACCTAAGCGCGCCATGATAGCCCCATCAACCCCAGCTTTTGACTGCAATTCCGCTGGAGAGCGATGTGGTGATTGCCTTGATGAGGTCGCATTTGCTGGCCAAGGATTGCGCGTGATGACGAGCGGAACGCGTCAGGGCGGGCGCCCGACATTTTTTTATTCTGGTTTGGGGAAGCTTGGGCGGGGGCCACGGCGCGGTTCCGTCTGCGCGGCTGCCGGGTTAAGTCTCGCTATGCTGCTGGCCGGAGGGGACTTGGCCGTCCAGGCCCAGAAAATCCCCTATGGCATGGTGCCTTACGGCCGTCCTGTCTATAAAAACGGCAAGAGAATGTTGTGGCACGGCGCCTGGCGGGGCGGCGCCCTAGGCCGATACGCGCGCCAGTCTGTCGCGCCGGCTGGCGCCAAACCCCTCCTCGCGCTCGCGCCGGAGCCAGCCCAACCAGCGGTTGCAAAGGAGTTTACGGTCCTTGCGGACCCCGGCGACGTCAGAGCAAGCCGGATGGCCAAGGATTTCGCGACCGTCATGAGCGCGGATGGCGCGCCGGGGCGCGCTATCGTCGGCGGCACGTCGCCGAACGGTCTGGGAAAGGTCCTCAAGAGCGACGTGGCGGACTTCGCGATCGTCTCGCTCGACAGCCTTCTGTCCAGCGCCAAGGGCGACCCGGAATGGATGAAGCGCGCGCCCTATGTGGCCCGCCTGGCGCCCGAGACCGTGGCGGTGATCGCGCCGCGTGAAGTGAAATCGATCAGCGACCTGCAGGGAAAAACGGTAAGCTTTGGCGACCTGGACAGCGCCACGTCGACCAGCGGAAGAATGCTGTTTTCTCGTCTGGGCGTGACCGCGACTCAAACCAACGAGCCACTGCCGGAGGCGCTCGACAGGCTCTCGGCCGGCAAGGTCGACGCGGTCGTCATTCTCGGCGCGGAAGACTCGCCCGCGCTCAGCGATTTTGGCGGCGATGGCCGCTTTCACATCGTACCCATTCCGTGGTCGTCGGCTCTCGAGCCCGTGTATGCTCCCGCTCACGTCACCGCGGCCGACCGGCCCAATCTCGTCAACCCGACCGTTCCGGTCGAAACAATCGGCGAACCGATGGCGCTGGTCGCGCTCGATGCGGCCCCGGGATCGGCGCGCGCGGATGGACTGGGCCGAATTGCGCGGCTCTTCTTTGACAACTACGATGGGTTCCTCGCCGATGAGCGCGATTCGCATTGGCGCGACGTCAATTTGGCGGCGGACGCCTCGTGGCCGACCGGAGCTTGGCCCCGACTTGGCGCTGCGCAAAGCTGGCTGGACGCGAAGAAATCGTCCGCCGACGGATCGCTCGATACGTTCCGCGCCTCGGCCAAGTCGGCCGCCACATCGGCCAGTTGGCCAAGCGCGGCGGATTCGGATCGACTTTATGAGGGCCTGACGCACTGGCGCGGGTTGATGCAATAGGAGGACGAACGCTGGCCATTTCCTGGAAAGCCCTGTCGAGCGTTCTCGCCGCCGTCATTGCCGGCATGCTGGTGTTGGCGGCTTGGCCGCGGCTTGAACCGTCGGCCATGCACGTCAAGGCTGCGGTCGAGCAGCCCATCTTTCGTCACGCCTCTTGCCGCGATAGCCAAGCGGACGGCGCCGGCGATGACGGCTCAGCCGATCGACAAGGTCGCGATGAACAAGCTCGCGACCGCGCTGCGCGAGCAACCCACTGACAAGGAAGCCGTCGGCAGCGTGGGCGGCGCGACGCTGGCGATACCGATCGACGATGGTCGCAAGCTGTTCGCGGAAGGCCTGGTCGCTTTCGCCAAGGGCGATATCGCGACCGCGCGCGCCTTCTTTGTCAGCGCCACCTCGGCTGGCGACGCCCGCGCGCTTGTCGGGCTCGGCGACACGTTCGATCCGGCGACTCTCACCCGTCTCGGCGTCGTCGGGCTCAAAGGCGATGAAGCCAAGGCGCGTGACTATTATTCGCGCGCGGTCACCGCCGGCGCGCCCGGGGCTCGCGAGCGAGTCGCGTCTCTAGCGTCGAAATAGCTCAACCTTCCGTACGGGTTGCCGACCCGGCGCGCGGAGCTGGCTCAGACCTTTTTGCGCCGCGCGCACAAGTTTACGCGGGCGAATGATTTCAGAAGCTTAGCTGCGCTTTCGCGCAACTTTTTTCGTCCTCGAACACTTCCGGCGCCGCCGCGCCTGGCGAATGCGTGAGCGCGAGTTGTGGGGACTCCGTGCAGCGCAGCGCCTCGGTCAGCCGCGCGACCTGGAGACGGACGGCGGAAATCCGCCCGGATAAATGCTCCTAAACGCCAATAAACGTTAGTAAGCGCTAGTAAATTTGCTAGCGTTTACTAGCGTTTATTTTTTCGAATCGGGACTTTTCAATGGGTTACGGGCGATTCAAATAAAAAATTCCGCCCCCGTCTCTGGCGCCTGCTAAAAGATCAGGTCTATCGCATCCTTCTTCTCCATCTTCGATGCATAAACGGAACCATGCGGAGACCAATCCGCTTGGATCAAATTGGAAGTGCGTTCGTGGGACAATGCTGTTAATGTGGTATTTGGAGCGACCACCAGGTAATATTATCGTCCCCACGCTTGTAAAGTCGGCAGCATTGTCTTTATTGCAATAATTAATATGAGTCGAGTCTGAAAACACTTCAAGTGGCGTGATGATTAGTTCGCTGCCGAGAGAAGTGGTACTTATGGCGGCAGATTTCCCGGTATTGCGAAACAACAAATCGAAATTCATACTAGCGCCTTGTGTGTCAAAGCTCAGCGGTTTGTTTATAATTATTTCGCTTGGTTCAACTCCTACGAATGGTCGCCTATCGGCTATCAATTCTGCGAGTTGCCTCTTGGTCGCATCAGTCGCATCTTTGATCGGGCTATAGACTTTCTTCATCTCAGAAACTTGTTCGCTGATCGCGCAATAGGTGGCGGTTAGAGCAATGAGGGTGAAGGCAAGGATACAAATCGTAACCCAGTCTCGAATACGCTTCTCTCTCTCTTCATTCTTCTCTTCCTTTCTGTAGGCTTCCCCCTGCTCACGTATAGTGTATATAAGAGCCGAGAAGTCATTGGACGGTTGTTGGCTCGCATCCTCCTGAAGTACGCTTGCTGGTTTATGGCTGTGTTTTGGTGCTGTCATCCAAATTGACGCAATGATGGCAACAGCACAAAACAATAAAATTGAAATATCTAAGCTCACTTGTTCAGCGCCCAATTATGCACAGTTGAAGCACCGTTTCCCATATCAGTCGACTGATCACAAGCCTCGCTTGCAGCTTATCCTCACAATTACATCGCTGTAACTCTCGCCCGCCTCGCGTATGAGTTTGAGCCTGTTGAGTACGTCGCGCGGCAAAGTGATATGAAAACCGCGCTTACCATCGGGCCGCGTGCCGGCCTCGGCGGCTGTCTCGTTCTTTGTCGCCGGGACGCTATGGGCTAACCGCGATCGACGAACCGCATCCGATCGCGCTTTTACCTCTGGTCAATATAGGTACCTCTGGTCAATATACGGCTTTGTGGGAGACCGAGGCGTCCGTCACGCCAGCGCGATGCGCGGCGTCGGCCCGGCGGCGCGAACGTGCTCGTCGGCCTGACTCTCGAACCGCTTGAAATTGTCGCGGAACATCTGCACCACACGGCCGGCGACTTCGGCGAATTCGGCCTTGCTGCGCCAAGTCTTAATCGGTTCGAGAATGTGCGGCTCGACGCCCGGCACTTGCGCAGGCACGGCGAGGCCGAAATACGGATCGGTGCGGAAATCGGCGCGCTGCAGAGAACCATCAAGCGCAGCCGCCACCAGACGCCGCGTCACCCGGATCGGCATGCGCCTTCCGGCGCCGAACTTGCCGCCAGTCCATCCGGTGTTGACGAGCCAGCAATCGACATGGTGACGCGCGACCAATTCGCGCAGGAGATTGCCGTAAACCGTCGGGTGCAACGGCAGGAACGGCGCGCCGAAACAGGTCGAAAACGTCGCTTGCGGCTCGGTGACGCCCTTCTCGGTGCCGGCCACCTTGGCGGTGTAGCCGGACAGAAAATGATACATCGCCTGCGCCGGGTCGAGCTTCGCGATTGGCGGCAACACCCCGAACGCGTCGCAGGTCAGCATGATGATGTTCTTGGGATGACCGGCGCGCCCGGTCGTCGACGCGTTGGCGATGAAATTCAGCGGATAGGCGATACGCGTATTCTCGGTCTTCGATTCGTCGTCGAAGTCGGGAATCCTCGACTCCGAATCGAGCGTCACGTTCTCCATGACGGAGCCGAAGCGTTCGGTGGTCGCATAGATCTCCGGTTCGGCCTCGCGCGAGAGCTTGATCGCCTTGGCGTAGCAGCCGCCCTCGAAATTGAAGATTCCGCCCCGCCCCCACCCATGTTCGTCGTCGCCGATGAGCGTGCGTTGCGGATCGGCGGAAAGCGTGGTCTTGCCGGTGCCGGAGAGGCCGAAGAAGATCGCCGAATCGCCATCCTTGCCGGTGTTGGCCGAGCAATGCATCGGCATGACCTGTTTCGCCGGCAAGAGGTAATTGAGGACGGTGAACACCGATTTTTTCATCTCGCCCGCATAGCTCGTGCCGCCGATCAGTACGATCTTGCGCGTGAAGTCGCAGGCGATGATCGTCTCGCTTCGCGCCCCGTGCCGCTTGGGGTCGGCGC
The DNA here is from genome assembly GCA_963702825.1 of uncultured Alphaproteobacteria bacterium. GTDB lineage: Bacteria > Pseudomonadota > Alphaproteobacteria > Rhizobiales > Beijerinckiaceae > Roseiarcus. The sequence goes on along the minus strand of CAVPEE010000060.1, from coordinate 60,176 downwards.
GAAACGAAGGCAGATCGACGATCGTCAGCTCGGGGACAAAGTTCGCCAGCTCCTCCGCCGGCGGACGGATCAGGAGATTGCGGATGAAGAGCGAGTGCCAGGCGTATTCGGTGAAGACGCGCGCGCGTATGCGCAACTGAGGATCGGCGCCTCCATAGAGATCCTGAGCGAACAGCGCCTTGCCTTTGGCGTGAGCGATGAAGTCGGCGAGCAGAACGTCGAAATGCTCGACCGACATCGCATTGTTGTTGTCCCACCAGACAACACCCTCGGTGTTCGCGTCGCGCACCACCAACTTATCCTTCGGGCTGCGTCCGGTATGCGCGCCCGTGTCGGCGACGAGGGGTCCATGCGCGGCGACACGCGCTTCGTTGCGTTGCAACGCGTGCTCGTAGAGCTGCGGCGCGCCGAGATTCCAGTTGATCTCGGCAAGATCGCGGAAACCGAAACGGTCCGCGCCGAAGTCGATATTATGCGCCCCGTTCTCGATCATGTCTCAAGCGTCCTTCCCAAAGGCGCGCCGAAATGGATGGCGCCACAAATCCAAGCAATTTCGTACCCCACGGTCAACCCGGCGAAGGCCGGGCTGACCCGCGCTCGGGATCCCCGCGACAGCGAGTGTGCTCGGCGCATGTGGCGATGAATGGGCGCGCGCCGGGCGAGATCGTCGAACTGGCCGGTTCGCCGCGAAGCACATCTGCGCTCCCCCGATTTGGCCCATGGAGGCGACGTGTTCCTTGTGCGATGATTGAAGAGACGATTCGTTTTGCGGCGACGAAGGATCGATCAAGGCCTTCGCGTCGCGGAACAGCCGGACAGCCGCGCATCAATCGCGGGGCCGGGAGGAACCGATGGGGCATCAACCTCCAGAGACGTCACGCGAAATTCAAGTCCCGTCGGGGGAGCGGGAAGTCGCCATCGGGACCGTCTCGGCCGGAGACACTTGGTCCTTTTCGGCGGCCGGCGAGTGGGGCGCCCGCTTCGTCCGCTGTGGTCCAGACGGCTATCGCAACTTCCTCTACGATGCTCTTGATTTTAAGCCGCGCGCGCCGGGCGCAGCTCGCCTCAAGCTCATGGGCAAGTTCGGGGACGAGCCTGATTCGGCTGCCTTTCCGATCGGGGCCGGTTGCACCAAAACCTTCGCGCGGTCGGGCGAACTTGTTGTCTTCGCCAACGACCGGCTCGACGGCTATGCCAGCAATCGCGGCGCGGTGACGCTGACCGTCGCTCCCGGCGGCGTCGCCGCGGGGCCGACGAACGCGGTCGGCGGCCTCTCCGGCCGGTGGCGCAATCTCGTCGACATCTTCAATCGCACCGCCGGCGTGTCTGTCATCGCCGCCTTCGCCCTTGGCGTCTCGGGGATCCTTCTCTTCATGCCGCAGGGGCGGGACCTCGTCCGCGGCGTCGGCGAGGACGGACTGGGCCGCGTGGCGATCGCTTTCGCTCTCGGGATTTTGTTCTTCGCCATTCAGGCCTGGAGCTGGTCGCGCATCGTCATTGCCTCGAACTACGGAACCGACCGCACCCGCTGGCGGCCGCGCTGGCTCCTCGAATGGGGGCCGAGGGTGCTGGCCTTCCTGCCTTTTGCCGCAGCCGGTCTCGCGCTCCTGATCAGTTTCAAGTGGAACGCGCCCGTCGGCTTGCTCCTGCTCGCGATCGGCGTGATCTTCCTCCTCTTGGTCATCGCCAGGGAGCCGCTAACGAAGCGTCTCGTTGGAAATACGGAGACGGCGCCGTGGATTCCGGGCACCTGGGTCATCGCCGGACTCGCCATGGCCTTCGGCGCGATGGTGGTCGCCGTCCTCTGGCCCGCCGGAATCGGCGTCGCGCTTGGCGGCCCGGCGATCGTGTTCTTCGGGCTCGGCTTCATCATTCCCTTGATCACGATCGCCTGCCAGCTTGGTACGAGCCTCAGGATCCCGGTCACGGGCGCGCTCCTCCTATGGGCGGTCCTGCTCGGAATGTTCTTCGACAATCACCGGGTCGGGCGGCGCGCCTTGATCGCGGAAACGGGCGGGTCGACGGATCGGCCGACGTTGGAGAACGCCTTCCGGCTCTGGGCCAAAGGCCAACCGGTCGGCCCGAACGGCAAGAGGACGATGGTTCTCATCGCCGTCCAGGGCGGCGCGTCGCGGGCAGGCTATTGGACCGCCGTGGCGCTGGCGCAGCTTCAGACAGCTGCGGCGAAGCTGACCGGAATGGACGGCAAGCCGGTCGATTTCAGCGCCCATGTGTTCGCCATCAGCTCGGTGTCGGGCGGCAGCGTCGGCTCGGTCGGCTATGCCGCCATGCTGAAAACCGCGGCGCCGAACGTCAGGACGCCGACGAATGTCGCGGATTCCGAGACCCTCACCAACGATCTTCTCGGTTTCGCCGGCCGCGACGCGCTCGGCCCCGCGCTCACGGGTACGCTCTATTCCGACTTGCTCTACCGTTTTCTGCCGTTGCCGTTGCTTCCCGATCGCGCGGAGACGCTCGAGCGCGCCTGGGAAGAGGCGTGGGACGCCCCTGACGACCGCACCGGCGTGGCCCCCAGGACAGCCGGGACCATTCGCGCGCCGTTCCTCGCGCTTGCCCCGAAGGACGGCGAACCGTGGCGGCCGCTCCTCATCGTGCAGGGCGCAAGCGAGAGCGGAGGGCGCCGCATGCTGACGAGCGCCGTCAAGTTCACTTGCGACGAGGTCGACGCCGACGACCTCCTCGATAGCATCGGCCATGATGTCGCCGCCTCGACCGCCATCCTCAACGGCGCGCGCTTTCCGTGGGTGAGCCCCGGCGGCACGTTCCCGCATCAGCCCTGCTACGCCAAAGACGGCGGCGCCAAGTCCAACGACCACGTTCTCGACGGCGGCTATTTCGACAATGCCGGAGCCGAGACCTTGCGCGAAATGACGCGCGCCATCCGCAATCTCGACGGCGGCGGGGAAAAAGACCTGGACATCGTCTTCATCCTGATCGGCTACGCCAACCACGACCCCGCGAAGTCCCCGCCCGCGCCCGCGACGGGCGTCAAGGCATGGGTCTCCGACCGCATCGCCTCGCTCATACCCAACGACGTCTTCGCGCCGGTGCTCGGCCTCTACAACGGCATGGGCGCGCACGAAGCCCATCTGGCGCGGGAGATGAAGCTCGCCGGTCAAACCGCCATTGTCGCTCCCGATCCCTACGTCTCGCGGCTGACCGGCGACAACCCATACGCCGCGCTGGTCCTGTGCGCGGGCGACGTCAAGCTGGATAGCGGCCGAACGATCTCCTACGACCCTCCGATGGACTGGACGCTATCGGGCCAAGCCAAGCGCTATATCGAGAATTCGATCCAGGCCGCGAAGCCCGCTTGCGCCGCAAGGGCCAATGCCGAAGCGATCAGCGCCGTGGTCGGCAGGTTTGGGCGCTGACTCTGAAGATCGCAGGCTGCGTGGAGGGACGCCGGCGGCGTCGACCGTCGCGACGCGGGCCATCGCCAATGTCGACGAACTGCTCGATGAGGGCCGCGAACCTCCCACCGGCCCGTTCCGCCTGCTCCTTCAGCCGGTAGGCAGGACCTTCGAGATAAGCGGGCGTGGCGAAATGTTCCTCAAGGGCGATCGTGCGCATTGCGATTGTTCGCTCCGTTGAAATCCCGCGTCTTTACTAGACCCAAGGCTTCTACCCCAAGTCAGAAGTTTTTGCCTGTGGATAAGTTTAGTGCTGTATTGTTTGAAGTCATAACGTATGTTCGGGTGGATTAAATATCTAACTGATTCGGCTTAGATGGACGCGCTCCTGGAGCGTTTCCATGCCAGCAAAGCTCGGCTATATTTTTGCACTACTGGCGTCCTTTGAGTTGAGCGGATGCGGTTTGACTGTACCCGAAATGAATATACTTCAGCCCGATGGAGTCGCGCCCGACAGTCCGCCGACAGGACCTTACTATTCAACCAATGGAGGTTTTCAATCTCTCCTTATACAGCATATAAGGTGTAGTATCGGAAAAGGTCTCGCGCGTGCGAGGGATGCCGGCATATCCAATGCGAGTTGGTTGTGGAGTGGTGGAAAGAATGGATGGGGCGCTACTGTAGGCCTTAATTTGCAGGTCGAAGAAATGAGTGGCGTAAACCCGAGCACGTCGGGATCCAATCAATTTGGGATATTTCACGGCCACGGCGGCGTAGCATATCCAGAAACGTTCTTTCTTGGCCTCGGCGGAAGCTTGGCGGCGCATTCAACCCGACAGGAGAACATTACATTCAGCTTTGCAAACGCAGAATTGCTGAATAACGAAATGACCGCAAGGGAAACTCAAATGAGCCTTGGCCAACCGGTCACTGGCGTGGATTGCGGTTATGGCATGAACGGGATTCAGATAGAAAGCGACCTGAAGCTTGACCAGTTCATTTGGGACAAAGCGACAGTCGCCGTGTCTAGCGAGCCCACAACAGCTGTGTCAGTGGGCGGGCTGAAGCAGAACCCGTTTGGCACATTTCAAACCACGCTTACTTTCGTCGCATCATTCGGGGCAAGCGTAACCCCGACATGGCACATCGAACAGGTCATTGTTAATCCTGGCTCACCGTTTTTCAGCGCGACGAGAATGAAGACGGACACGCTTCTGGTTACTTTTGGCCCGCTACAGAAGGCAAACCCTCCGGTTCTTGCGGATGCAGCGCAGTCACTGCACGTGGCAGCATTTACTGGCATTGCGACGGCGGGAGCCAACAAAGCCTTTCAGTGATACGGCACTGCGGGGTGTTGCCATGAAGCTCCCGGTTGCTCATTCCCAGTCGAGTTTTGCGCTGTGTGCGACGCCGCTCTTTCATGGATACCCAGCAGTCACGGCGAAAGCAGGCGGCCTCCGCGGCCGCTCCTCTTCCTATCTGTATGGAGAGAAACACGGCGCCGCTTTTGACGCCGGCGATCAACTTGCCCCGCCGCGGATCGCTATAATCGATGGCCCTTACAATGCGGCGGCGCTGTCCAACGTACTGGCGCGAGAACCAGTCAATCTCGGTAGCGCTACGTGCGCGGTTCGTCCAAACAGCGCGTGCGGACACGGCACTTTCATCCTTGGGCTTCTTGGCGCACGAACGGACGCCCCGATCCCGGGCTGGTGCCCGGACTACGATCTCGTGCATATTTCTCTGTTTGCCGATGAAGATGCGGCACAGGCGGGCGTAACTGATTTGGCGCGCGCGATCGACGATGCTGTCGCATCCGGCGCGTCCCTGATCAATCTCAGTCTCGCCATTTTGGGCGACGACGGCCGGTCGGAGAATGCACTGGCGATTGCGCTCGATCGAGCGGAAGGGGCCGGCGTAGTCGTCATGGCTGCCGCGGGCAATCAAGGCCGATGGACTGCAAGCCAAATCTTGTCTCATCCCGTCACGATCCCGGTGGTCGCAATGGACGCGGCGGGAAATCTCCTGCCGGATTGCAATTTTGGTCCGTTGATTTCGCGCAAAGGCGTCGCGGCTCTTGGGCATCAAGTGCGCGGCTATGCGCCCGACGGCGGGACAACTGTGATGTCGGGAACCAGCGTTGCAACAGCAGTCGCGACCGGAGTTGTGGCTCAGGTGTGGTCAGCGCGTCCAAATGCAGAGGGCGACTCTATTCGTGCTGCGCTGACAGGTCTCAGCCGAACCGAAGGGCAGGCTCCGCCGAGGCTCGGCGCCGACGCCTTATTGGTGAGGCTCGACCAAATTCTCGCTTCGCGTTCGGCGGCAGCCCGTATTGCGCCGCAATCCAGCGGACCAAGTGGTTCGAAATTGCAGGGAGGAAGCAAAATGCATGATGGCAATGGGCTGCAGAAAATCGTCGCTCGCGCGGCGGCTTCGTCTCCGGGTTCCGGCGACACGATTGCCCTAGCACAGGGCTCAGGCGGTTGCGCGTGTGGCGCATTGAGTGGATCTTGTACGTGTTCGAACGGCGGGGCTGCGCATTCTAGTTTCGTCTACGTTCTTGGCACCGTGGACTGTGAATTTCCTGATCAATCCGTGTCCGAGGAATTTCAAGCCGTAGCGGACACGGTCGGCATCACGCAGCGCGATGATAAGTCTGAGCGCAGCTTCGTCTATCGAGTGTTGACCGCCAACTCGAGGGACGCGAACGGTGCTTCGGATCAGACCGGCGCTAACGATCAGACCGATGCCACAGGTTCCATTGGCCAAGACCCGACAAAGCCAGGACCTCGCTACATTGCGCGCCAACTGTGCTGGATATTGAGGGTGGAGGACGAACCCGCGTATCATTTGGCCTTGCGTGATTGGCAGGACCTCGACTTTCTGATCTTGTGTCTGGGCGAGCCCCACAAGCGCCCAGGCAACGACCTGGTCCTGTTGGTTGGAACGAGTTCGCCAACGCGACTTGAAACATTCGCCGGAATCACAGCACCGGTACTGCTGGTCGAACAAGTGTCTAGATACAATTTAGCATACTTTACTAAATTGTGCGAAGTCGCGCCTCCGACGGCCGAGAAACGCCCTCCAAGGACTAGGGGAAGCGGCGCTGCACGGCCCGCCGCAGCGCCGCCGACACCGGAAGAACTCGGCGCTGCACTCTTCGGCAGGCTTGCCCGGACCGCCGATAATTTCGGCAATCAGGACGACCTGCGCGCCCTCAACTACCTTGCGGTTCGATACAAACCTTTGTATGAATTATACACCGAAAAAGTCGGCAGCGGCGAATATACTCTGCTGGGTGTAATGGTGGTGCCGTCTCGACTTCAGGGCGTTAGGCGGATTGTTGATCCAGTGTTCCGCTTTCAAAGAATTGGTAGCCCAACACCAGAAATGTATTTCATGCGCATGGATGTTACTTCTCTTTTTCCATTTGTAAAATACCCACTCCAGCTTGACAGCGCTGGAAACTTTGTTCCAAATTACTTTGACGTCTGAGACCAACCAAAGGAGATCATGATGTTCCGACTTGCTCCCATTGAGAAAGATTTCGTGCCTTACTCACAGCGCCCCGCGCGAAAGAATAACTCGAAGCTTTTCGTCACTGGCGGGAGGCGCGGCGGCGGTGCTCCGCCTGTGGTCGCGTTGCAGCAATTAGGCGTACAATGCCGTTACCAATGTGACAGTCTATATTGTCCACCGGGCATGGTTTGCACCGGAACCGGCGGCGGATGCGTGCCTCGCTACTTGGCGCCAGATTGCCTTTAGCCACTATCCGAGTTCGACCAAGGCATCAGTTTACTTGCAGTCCTAGAACCGAGTCCGCCTCACGCCGCGTAGCGTTCGATGTCGACCGACAGTCGCCGCGCGCCCCACGCGCCGGGCTTTGTCGCGAACACGCCCGCCATCCTGGTCCCGCAGCTTGCGCACGCGCCCGAAGCGTCGAGCGCGTAAGTCGTGATCGTATAGCCGTCGCGCCCGATCGCGCGCGCGCCGCAGGTCGGGCAGAGCGTCGCCTGGCGCGCCGGATCGTGGACGTTGCCGACATAGACGTGGTGGAGCCCGTTGCGGATGGCGATGGCGCGCGCCTTTTGCAGCGTCGGGAGCGGCGTGGGCTCGGTCTCCAGCATGCGATAGTCGGGATGAAACGCGGTGAAATGCAGGGGAACGTCCGTTCTCAGCTCGCGCCCGACCCATTGCGTGAGCGCGTCAAGCTCCTCGTCGGAATCGTTCTCGCCCGGAATGAGCAGCGTCGTGATCTCGGTCCAGACATTCGTTTCGTGGACGAGATATTTGAGCGTATCGAGGACGGGCGCGAGCGAGCCCGCGCAACGCTTGGCGTAGAAGCGCTCGGTGAAGCCTTTCAGATCGACATTCGCTGCGTCCATGCCAGCGAACAAGCGCTTGCGCGGCTCCGCGCAAATGAAGCCGGCGGTGACGGCGACGTTCTTCACGCCTCGCGCGCGACAGGCGGCTGCGGCGTCGAGCGCATATTCCATGAAGATGACCGGGTCATTGTAGGTGTAAGCGACGCTGGCGCAGCCCAGCCGTCTCGGCCGCGCGCGCAATCGTGTCCGGCGCCGCATGCGCGCTTAGGCGCGCCACTTCGCGGCTCTTCGAGATGTCCCAGTTCTGGCAGAACGAACAGGCGAGATTGCAGCCCGCGGTCCCGAACGACAGCACCGCCGAGCCAGGCAGAAAGTGATTGAGCGGCTTCTTCTCGATCGGATCGACGCAGAACCCGGTCGATCGGCCGTAGCTCGTGAGCTCCATGCCGGCGCCGTCCTCACGCGCGCGGCGCACGAAGCATAGACCTCGTTGCCCTGGACGCATTTTGCAGAAGCGCGGGCAGACCCCGCATTCGATCCGCCCATCGTCGAGCTTCGTCCAGTACTCGACGTCGACGCAAGTCTCGGTTTCTGCGTCCATGGCCCGTTCCACTTTGGCGCAGCCGCGCCTTGGCTCTCTCAGCAATGTCGTGCGCGCGGAGCAGCAAATGCAACGCCCCGCCTGGCGCGAGGCGGCGTGCTTCCTTCCGTATCCTTTTGAGCGACGATCGCGTAAACTTAACGGCAAAGCCCATGGGCTTTGGGTCAAGACAATCGATCAGCGGAGGATACGATGGCTCACAAGGGAAGGTGCTTTTGCGGCGCGGTCGAGATCGAGGTCGAAGGCGCGCCTGAGGCGATGGGCTATTGCCATTGCCAATCCTGCCGCTCCTGGTCGGGCGGCCCACTCAACGCCTTCAGCCTCTGGAAGCCCGACGCGGTCAAGGTCACGAAAGGCACGGACCAGCTCGCCATGTTTTCGAAAACGCCGATGAGCGAGCGGCAGTACTGCAAGACATGCGGCGGTCATGTGATGGCCGCCCATCCGCCATTCGGCATGGTCGACGTGTTCTACGCCACGATCCCGACGCTCGACTTCAAGCCCGGCGTTCACCTCAACTATCAGGAATTGGTCCTGCCGATTAAGGACGGCCTGCCGAAGATGAAGGACTTTCCGAAGGAATTCGGCGGCTCGGGCGAAACGCTCGCGGAATAGCACCCGCTGTCAGCGGCGCGCTGACAGTTCATACAATGGTTGGCTCATGCCGAGTCATGCCGAGACCGTCCATCCCCCGCAGGTCGCGGGAATGTTTTACCCGGCGGCGCCGGATGCACTGAACGCCTTGATCGCGGATGTGCGCAAACATGCCCGGCCTGATGGCGGCGTCGCGCCAAAGGTCGTCATCGCGCCGCACGCTGGCCTCGTTTATTCGGGCGCGGTTGCGGCGACTGCGTTCGGCCCGTGGACGCGTCGCGCCGAGCCGCCGCGCCGGATCGTCATCGTTGGTCCGGCCCATCGCGTCGCATTTTCGGGCATTGCGGTTCATCCGGCGTCGAACTGGCGCACGCCGCTTGGCGAGATTCCAGTTGCGGGCGTTACGCATGTCGAGCTCGCCCGAGCGCCGAGCGTTGTCGTCGACCCGCGGCCGTTCGTGGGCGAGCATTCGCTCGAAATGCACCTGGTGATGCTGCAGGCCATGCTGCCGGCGCCGTTCGAAATCGTCCCCGTTCTGGTCGGCGACGCGGATCCCCATATCGTCGCCGAGGCGCTGCGCCAGGTCTGGGGAGGACCGGAGACGGTCGTCGCAGTCTCGTCCGACCTGTCGCATTTTCTCGATCAGACCAGCGCGAGCACGATCGATTCCGACACCGCCCGGCGCATTGAGACGCTCGACGCCGCCGCGCTCGATGGGCGCCGCGCTTGCGGCTTCTTGGCCGTCAAGGGCGCGCTCGAGATCGCCGCCGAGCGCGACATGCGGATAAGCGGCCTGCATCTGGCGACATCGGCGGACGCGGGCGCGGATGCGTCACGGGTCGTCGGCTACGGCGCTTTCGCATTTGAATACGCGGCCTCGGCGCGGCTCGCCGAGAGCGATCGCGAGCGTCTGCTTTCCGCCTGCATGATCGCGCTCCGCCACGCGACAAAGACCGGTGGCAAGCCGTCGCCGATGAGTTTCGAAGGCGAGCCGCCCTCGTTCTCGCCCTGGCGCGCGACCTTCGTCACGCTCACCGAAAATGAGCAGCTTCGCGGCTGCATCGGTTCGCTCGAGCCGCGTCGGCCGTTGATCGAGGATGCGCTCGCCAACACGGCGCAAGCGGCCTTTGCCGACCCGCGCTTCCCGCCGCTGAGGGAGTCGGAACTCACGGGGGTTCGCATCGGCATTTCGATTCTCTCCCACCCGCGGCCACTTCCTGCGGGAAGCGAGTCCGAACTCGCGGCTGCGCTCGAGCCCGATCGCGATGGGCTTATTCTCTCAGTCGGCAAGCGGCGCGCGCTGTTCCTGCCGAGCGTTTGGCGGCATCTTCCCGACGCGCGCGCGTTTGTGCGGCATCTGATCACGAAGGCGGGTTTGGCGCCGAATCCCTGGCCCGAAGGGCTCGAGGCGAGACGCTTTCGAGTCGAATCGTTCGGCGCGCCATGGCGGCGGATCGATGCGAAGGACGTCGGACTGGAGGCCAACGACGCTAAGGTGGTCCAACATTAAGGCACAACGCAACAGTCTTCAGCGTTCGGCGCCGAAGTTTACAGCGTCGAGACCGACAAAATGGCGCCTTCAAGACTGTTGTGCAAGCAAATGTGATTGGCTGTGTGAAAGGCCTTGCCCTCAATAATGCCCCAATGGCAAGATAGCGTCCACAACCATAGAAGAATATAAGGACGTTCTATCTCGCGATAGCAACCGGGGGGCTCGCAAAGCGCAGGAGCCTGTCATGTGCGACTACTCGTTGGAGATGTATGGATCGCGTCCCGCCCGTGAGGGCGAGATCTATGTAACGACGCGGTTTCCGAGCGGTTCGATCGGTTTCGCCTCAGCCGGCGATCCGCGCACCGCAGTTTGCATGCAATGCGACACGAAGGTGATGCTGACGGACATTCCGCCAGCCTTGCAGACGGCGTTCCGCGTCGGCGCGGAAGTTGAGACGACCTTCGCCCAGCGCGAGGCCGGCCTCTATCGCGACGGTCTGCGGTTGGCGGACGGGCGTTTTGTCTCGCTGCAGGATCTGCAGCCTGGCATTCGCGCCTATGTCCCAGCGCTGCTCGAGCGTAACGCGTTGAAGAACCTGATGAAGACGCCGGAGACCGTCGACTAAGACAACGACGGATCAAAACTGTCGACCCGACCGCAGGCTTGCGTTCGCTCGCGAGAGCATGACGCAGGTCTGCGGAAGGTTCATTTGATTGTTTGATTTGACGCGTTGATTTCCGCCCGCCTAGTTCACTTATTTTGAACAGCGCCATCCGCGTTCACCGACGGCGCCTCACAGGCCCTTCCCTCCGCCTAGAGCCTACTGCATTTGGAAATCGATGGCGTTAGCGCACCCGCGAACTCGTCACGTCGCGAGCGTAGCCCTCCGAGGGAAAAGCCGCTATAGACTAGGCCCGATCGAGTCGTCGATTCAGGACGGCGATAACTGCGAACTCGCCTGCTCGTCCTAGGAGCGCGACCAAGTCTCGCGCTCGGGAACGCTCAGAGGAGCGTCCGGCCGACGCTCTGGAGCGCCTCGAAGCGCTTCGCGACCTCGGCGATGATGAAATGCCGACTCGGAATAGGACACTAGGGGGCTGTCAGGCTGGTCGGTCGGGCTCATTCGGACGGATGGAGAGAAGACATGAATTTTGCGGTTGGTCGTCTGGCTCTGCTGCTTGTCGGAGGTCTCGTCTGCGGGGCCGCAATTTTGACTGCGGGCGCGGCAAGCGCCGAGCAACAAGCCATCAAGGGCATCGTCAGCGGCGCAATGATCCAGAAGGTCGGCTTCCGGGCGATGATCCAGAAGGAGGCGATCATGTACAATCTCGCCGGCTATGCTCGCAACATTCCGGATGGAACGGTGAGCATAAGCCTGCAGGGCGACAAGCATCGCATCGATAAGGTCCTCGACGCGATACGCGCTGGCACCAAAAAGTCGTCACGAGATAACAAGGTCAGCGTGACCGACGACGCTCTCGATCCCAGTCTGAAGACGTTCACGGTCGTCCAATGGACATCGACGACCCGGAACATCACCAACCCCTATGACTTGGTCTTTCAGCTCCGACCGGCCGATGACGAGATATCCCCGAAACAAGCCAAGGCGGTGTGGAACACGATCGCGGAAAGCACGCTCAAGGGCGACGATCTGGCCAAGTTCATGAAGCATCTTGACGCCGACGATTGACGGCAGCGCTACCCGCCAATGCGGGAAAAGATGTCGCGTAAGGGCGCGCCGCCCCAGGCCGAGGTGACGAAGTCGTTGTGATCGACCGAGCCGGCGTCGACGAACGCGACGACGCCGGGGGTGAGCGAGCTTGGCAGGCCGCTCACGGTCGGCACTCCGGCGGCCTCGAGCTCCGCGCGGATTGCGTCGTTGCCCGCGCGCGAGGAGGTCGAATAGGCGCTGACGAAGAAGGCGCTGCGTCCCGGCCCCTCCGCCCAGCTCACGAACTTGTCGCGCTCGCCGTAAAGCGCGTCGAGCAGCACCAGCCCGCGCACCCGCCCCTGATCGCCGCCGACCGCGAGCGAATAGGCGGCCGGCAGATAGCCGCCGCTATAGGCGACGATGACGATCGGCATCCGCCGAAACGCGCCGCGCGCGTTGGGATAGAGGTCGCCGAGCTTCGACTGCGCCTCGCCAAGGAAAGAGGCGAACCCGCCCGCCGACCAGAAACGTCCGGCGCTTGAATCTTGCGCGTCCACCGCGAGCTGGGGCGCCACCAGGACGGCGTTGAGTCCCGAATCGGCGAGCTGGCGCACGATCTGCTGCCGGGCGATGACGTCGCGCGACAGCGTTGCGTTATTGCCGTGGAAGAAGACGATGATGATTCCGCCCTTGGCGGGATCGAACGACTGCGGCGCTGCAAGCAGCACGCTGCGGTCGCTGTAGGTCTGGTCCTCCCAATGGATCCCGCCGCGTGGGCTCGAATGGCCGAGCCGGCCATTCTCATCGACGTCTATGAAGGGCCGCGTCTTCCCCGTTTCCTGATAATTCGGGATCATGCCGTGATAGGGGAAGGCCGAGTTCTCGAACGCGGCAAGCGAGACGGTCGCGCCGTCGACCGACGTGAGGCTGCCGTTTGAAGACTGACTGGGCTGAACGGTCGGACCCCCGCAACCGGCCATGAGGAGAGCCGCCCCCACCGCCGAGCCCGCCCATCGCGTCCGCCTAGAGAGACCCATGGCCCGATCCTTAACAATCCCTTGGCGGCGTCAAAAGACCTTTTCAAAGCCCGCTTACAAAATCGTGAACATTCGGGCCCGTTGGTGAGGCTAGCCTCAGGCGCCATACTCGGCGCGCCGCCGCTGAGTCGCTGCCCGGTCACGAATCGGAGACCAATGCCCATACGATTCATACCGATCAGCATCGTACTGGCGGCTGCTCTCGCCTGGAGCTTGCCCGCGTCCGCACAGGACAAGGGAACGCTGAACCCCAAACCGCTGCCCCCGCTCGCCGATCCCGCCAACCCGAGGCTGCCGGCCAAGGAAGTGTTCGGGCGAGCGCTGACGCCCGTCGAAGCCCAGGCGCGCTCGATCGGCTTCTACTCGCGCGGCTGTCTTGCCGGAGCCAAGGCGCTCCCCGTCGACGGCGAGTCCTGGCAGGTCGTGCGCCTGTCGCGCAATCGCATGTGGGGAAATCCGGCGATGATCGCCTTCCTCGAGCGCTTCTCGCGCAAGGCGAAGGCCGAAGGCGTCTGGAACGGCATTCTGGTCGGCGACATTTCCCAGCCGCGCGGCGGCCCGATGCTGACCGGCCACGCCTCCCACCAGGTCGGCCTCGACGCCGACGTCTGGCTCACCCCGATGCCGGACCGCACGCTCTCCAGAGAAGAACGCGAGACCATGTCGGCGGTCGACATGGTGACCGAGGACGGGCTCTCGGTCGACCGGGCGCGTTGGACGCCCGCGCAGGCCGGCGATCATCAAGGCGGCCGCCGAGGAGCCGGAGGTCGAACGCATCTTCGTCAATGCCGCAATCAAGAAGGCCCTGTGCGAAACCGCGAGGGGCCAGCCCTGGATGAACAAGGTGCGCGCCTATTGGGGGCACAACTACCATTTCCATATCCGCATCAAATGCCCGGCGGGCGATGCCGGCTGCGAGCCGCAGGAGCCGGTCCCGCCCGGCGATGGCTGCGACAAGTCGCTCGCCTGGTGGTTCACCGACGAGGCGCTGCATCCACGCGCCGGGCTGCCCAAGCCGCCGCTGCCGGTGTCGGCGCTGCCGCCCGAATGCCGACAGGTCGTTCTGGAGAAATAGCGCTCAGGCGCCTTCCGAGTCGACGTCGGACGGGTGTGTGTGGGGCCCAAACCGCTCCGCGAGCGCGAGAACGATTGTCGAAACGACGAAGGTCAAGTGAATGCCGACCAGCCAATACAGCTCGCGGTCGGTTTCATGATCGATGTTCATGAAGGCCTCGAGCAGCTTGATTGCCGAAATGGCGACGATCGAGGCCATCAATTTGAGCTTGAGTTCGCTGAAGTCGATCTCGGCGATCCAATGTGGCCGCCCGTCGTCCTTCCTTGAGGCGACCGGAGCGACGAAATTGGTGTAGCCGGAGAGAAACACGATCACCACCAGCGACGCCGTGAGCGTCAGGTCGACGATGGCAAGCTCCGATAGAAGGACCTGTTCATCGTTGAGAGTCGGCAGCTGCATCAGCAGTTCGTAGAGGTGAAGGCCGCTCTTAAAGAGAATCGCGACGAGGCTGATGGCGAGCGCCAGATAGAGGGGGGCGAGAAGAAATCGGGCCGCGAACAGGAGCCGTTCAAACGCATCCCTGAACATGGATTCCTCAAGGTCCCGGTCAAGCGACGACGGCGCCGCGCCGAACGCGATGCGGCGCGCTCATTTAGGTTGAATGCCGGAAGTCGCGCAAGCGGTGGTCCTCATCCGCCCACGGACTGACGAACAAGCCGCGCTTCAGCCGGCGCGCAGCACGCGTCCGGCGACCGCGTCCAGCTTTTTGACGAGCTCGGGATCGCGGTGGGAAGGGTTTGTGATCAGCGCGAATTCAAGCGAGCGGTCCGATCCGATCGGACAGGCTTCGTGCTCCGGGGGAAATTCGCGCAGCGTGCGGGCGACGACCGCGCTCGCCTTGTTGGCGTTCTCGCCCATGACCTTGATCACCGAGGCGACGTCGACCGCGCCATGCTCCTCGTGCCAGCAATCATAGTCGGTGACCATGGCGATCGTCGCGTAGGAGATCTCGGCTTCCCGCGCCAATTTCGCCTCGGTCGCGCCGGTCATGCCGATGACGTCGGCGCCGCGCGCCTGGAAGCCAAGCAATTCCGCCAGCGACGAGAACTGTGGGCCTTCGATGCAAACATAAGTCCCGCCGTCACGACAGGCGATCGTCTCCGCTTGAGCCGCGGCGACGAGGCGGCGGCGCAACAGTGGCGCGATCGGATGGGCCATCGAGACATGGGCGACACAGCCGTCGCCGAAGAAGCTCGTCTGGCGCTTATAGGTGCGATCGTCGAACTGATCGATCATCACGAACATGCCGGGATAGAGCTCGCGGTGAAACGAGCCGCAGGCCGAGAGCGCAATGATGTCGGTGACGCCGACCCGCTTCAGCGCGTCGATGTTGGCGCGATAATTGATCGTCGAGGGAGAGAAACGATGGCCGCGGCCATGGCGCGCCAGGAACACCGCCTGCGTTTCGCCAACCCGCCCGAAGCGCAAGGAGTCGGAGGGATCGCCCCAGGGGGTCGCAACCCGCTCCTCGCGCAGGTCGGTCAGGCCGGGAAGATCATAAACGCCCGAGCCGCCGATGACCCCTACGATTGCTTTGGACATGGCTCACCCCGCTCCATCGAGCGGCGCCAATCCGAACGGCGCGATCAACGGCGCCGCCCTCGATGTCGGCCGCCTCTCAGTGCGCGGATGCCCAGATCCGCTTTTTCACGTAGTAGAGCAACACTGCGAACACGATGAGGAAGATCAGGACCCTGAGGCCAATTCTCTTTCGCTCGGGAAGATTCGGTTCAGCCGCCCAGCTCAGGAAGGCGGCGACGTCCTTGGAGTAATTTTCCAAGGTCGGCTTCGTGCCATCCTTGTAATCGACCGCGCCGTCGGTGATCGGCTGCGGCATCGCGATCTTGTGGCCGGGATAGTACAGGTTCCACTGCGGGTCGTCGGGCTTCGTATAACCAGTCAGGATCCCGTGGATGACGTCCGCGCCCATCTCCTGATATTCGAGGCCCGGCAGCCCGTCCAGGATGAACCACGGGAACCCGCGCTCGAACTTGAGCGCCTTGGCGAGCAACGCCATGTCCGGCGGCGCCTTGCCGAGCGTCGCCGCGGCGGCCTGGTCATTCGGATAGGCCTCGGGGCGAGGGATGTTGTCGGCTGGCGTTGCGGGACGCTTGAAAATTTCGCCCTTCTCGTTGGGCTCGGCGTTGGTGATTTGATAGGTGGCGGCGAGCGTCTTGATCTGGTCCTCGCTGAAGCCCGGCCCGTCAGGATCGGCGAGCGTGCGGAACGGAATGCTCAGAGCATGACAGGTGCTGCAGACCTCCTTGTACACCTGGAACCCGCGCTGAAGCTGAGCCTTGTCGTAGATGCCGAACATCCCCGAGAAGCTCCAGCTCTGGCGAGGAGGGTTCGGCTGGTCAGCGTCGCTTTGCGCGAGCACGGCGGACACGCTCGCAAGGACAAGCGTCGTGGCCGCAAAGGCAAGCGCGGAAAACTTGATACGGATCATCGTTGAACTTCCTTGGGAGCCGGTCCGCATCACTCTGCCGCAGCCACCGCGGTTTTCGTCCTCGTCAGCACCGCATCGGCGATCGAGACGGGAATCGGCTTCGTCTTCTCCGTAAAGCTCAGAATCGGCATGATGATGAGAAAGAAAGCGAAATAGCCGAACGTCAAGATGCGCGCGATGAGCGCCAGCCCCTCGGTCGGCTCCTGCGAGCCGAGGTAGCCAAGGCCGATGCAGATCGCGATAAAGATCCAGAAGAAAAAGCGATAGGACGGGCGGTACTTCGCCGACTTGACCGGCGAGCGGTCGAGCCAGGGAATGAAGGCCAGCACAACAATCGCCGCCAACAAGATGATCACGCCCCAGAGCTTGTTCGGGATGGCGCGCAGCATGGCGTAGAACGGCAGCAAATACCATTCCGGCACGACATGCGCGGGCGTCGCCAGCGGATTGGCGGGAACCGAATTGTCGGCGTCGAGCAGATAATTGGGAATGTAGAACACGAGCCAGCAGTAAAGAATGAGGAAGACCGAGAGGCCGAAGACGTCCTTGATCGTGGCGTAGGGCGTGAAGGCGACGGTGTCGCGCTGAGTGTCTTTCACCTCGATGCCGTCAGGGTTGTTCTGCCCGGCGACGTGCAGCGCCCAGACGTGCAGCCCGACGAAGGCCGCGATGATGAACGGCACCAGGTAGTGAAGCGCGAAGAACCGGGTCAGCGTCGGACCGCCGACGGCAAATCCGCCCCACAGCCAGTGGGCGATCGTATTGCCGACGATCGGAATGGCGGAAGTGAGATTGGTGATGACGGTCGCCCCCGCGAAGCTCATCCCGCCCCAGGGCAAAACATAACCGAAAAAAGCCGTCGCCATCATCAGCACGTAGATGATGACGCCGATGATCCAAAGAAGCTCGCGCGGCGGCTTGAAGGAGCCGTAATAGAGGCCGCGAGCCATATGAATGTAGCAGGCGAAGAAGAAGAGCGAGGCGCCATTGCTGTGCAGATAGCGGATCAGCCAGCCGTAATTGACATTGCGCATGATGTTCTCGACCGAGGCGAAAGCCTGGGTCGACGAGGGGATAAAATGCATGGCGAGAACGACGCCGGTGACGATCTGCGCCACCAGCATGAACGACAGAATCGCGCCGAACGTCCACATGTAGTTGAGATTGCGCGGCACCGGAAAGGCGATGAACGAGGAATGGACCAAGCCACCCAACGGCAGACGCGATTCAAACCAGCGCCCAATCGCGCTTTTTGGAACGTAGGTCGAAGGACCGCTCATGTCGTGGATCTCTGATGGACGTGGAGTTGAAGAATTGTCGAGGAAGAAGTCGATGCGTCGCCCGTCGGCCAGCTTTTACTCTAGCGTCGGTGGGAAAAGCATTTTACGGGCCGCGAACACAGCAGCCTCGAAGATCCCCCCGCCAGGGCGTGGCTGGGAGGAACATCGTCGACTTCTTCCATTGATGGTCAATTCAACCCCCAACGTGCGTGTCGCCCCGGCGCCCGCGGGGTCACGACCTTGAATTGGTTCGATCCGGCTTTTCGCATCGATCGAATTGGATGTCCATAGCCCGAAGCTCTGCGTTTCTCTCTCCAGCTCCCGGCGTTCTCCGAATGGTTTTTTCACCCGCCAACCTTCTGCTTTTGCGCGCAATATGACCAGGCAAGCCGCGCCCCTTCTGCTCGCATTGTTCGAGCCCGATATCGCCCAAAATACCGGCGCCATGATGCGCACCTGCGCATGTCTCGGCGTCGATGCGGCGATCATCGAACCGGCGGGGTTTCGGATCAACGACAGCCGGTTTCGCCGCGCCGCGATGGACTACATCAACGCCCTCTCAATCGAGAGCCACGATTCGTGGGCGAGCTTTGCGGCCTGGCGCGCCGCCAATCAACGCCGGCTGGTCCTGTTAACGACAAAGGGCGAAGCGTGTTTGTGGGATTTCGCTTTTCGTGAAAAGGATATTATCCTTGTGGGCCGCGAGTTGTCCGGGGTTCCGGAGGCGGTGCGGGTTTCGGCCGATGTTCGAGTGTATATCCCTATCCAACCTCCCCTGCGTTCCTTGAACGTAGGGATCGCCGCAACGATCGCGATGACCGAAGGATTGCGACAGCTTGGACGCTTGCCGTCCTCACGAAAAGGTGAAGGGTGAACAGCGCCCAAAGCGGAAAGCGCGGACGTGACAGCGACGGGCGGATCAGCGATCCTCGTTCCATAGCGCCGTCGGCGATCGCACGGGAGGAGACGATGGGCGAAGAGAGCGCTTTTCGCGTGCTCATCGCCGATGACCATCCCCTTATGGTCGGCGGTTTGCGTCAGGCCGTGCTCGCGGCGGCGCCCGATGCCGAGATCGCGGTCGCGCATGATTTCGACAGCATGGTCGCGGCGCTGGACGCTTCGCCAGACACCGACCTCGTGCTGCTCGACCTGACCATGCCAGGCGTGCGCGGATTTTCTGGACTGCTGTTCCTGCGCTCGGGACGTCCCTCCACCCCGGTCATCGTTGTTTCGGGCAACGAAGAGCGCGCGGTCATCCGCCATTGCATGGAATTCGGCGCCGCCGGCTTTATCCCGAAATCCAACTCGCTCGACACGATGCGAGCAGCAATCGCCCAGGTTCTGGACGGCGGCCGATGGACGCCACCCGAGTTCGATCCGAGCTCTGCCCCCAATCGCGAATCAAGCGCAATGGCGCGGCGGCTTGCTTCGCTGACCCCGCAGCAAATCCGGGTGCTGATGATGCTGTCGCAAGGCCTGCTCAACAAGCAGATCGCTTATGAGCTCGGCGTCTCCGAGGCGACTGTGAAAGCGCATGTGTCCGCGATCTTCCAAAAGCTCGGCGTCGAGAGCCGAACTCAGGCCGTCATTCTCGCGACCAAGATCGAGACGGCGCAGGAATTGCTCATCGCCTCGTAGAGCGGGATGATTTCAGGTCGGCCCGGAGCCGTCGTGGGCGGCCCGGCGGCGAGGCTCGTTCATTCGAAGGCAAGCCGCGGTTGGCCGCGCGCCACGAGGCTCGTCACGGCGGCGGCGAACAACAGGAAAACGCAGCCGCTGACCGAGGCGCCGTAAGGCGAGACAAGCCAAAGCATCCCGCCGCCGAAGACGACAAGCGTCTGAGCCGCGATGGCCTTGGCGTCGAGGGGTTCGCCGCCGGAGCGCATCAGCGCGAACAGGCCGAACAGCGCCGCCGTCAGGACGGCGAGGGTCGTGCGACCAACAGGGCCGGAAAGCCAGTCGATCGAGGCGTCGGCGGGCGAGCCAACGAGGGTTCCAACGAGAACGCCGGCGATCGACAGGAGTGAGCCCGCGCCGAAGGCGAGCAGCGGCGGCCACGGGTCGAGTCCGCGCCAGAAGCCGTTGCCGCGGGCAGCCAGGCCCACGAGGGGGCAGGCGCAGGCGACCGCGCCGATCCACATCCACGGCGCCGACGGTTCGAGGCGCCCGACATGGGCCCCAGCGAACAGCAGGGTCACTGTCCGCACGAAGGCGGCGAGCGTCTGGCCCGCGAACAACAGCAAAAGACCGTCGCCGACGCCACGCCGATCGATGAGATCCGCCAGCCAAAGCAGCACAGCCGTCGCGCCGACCATCGCGGCCATGACTTCGGCGCGAAACGCCACGCCCGGATCGTCGACGAGGCCGGGGATGTCCTGAGCTGCGGCGCCGACGCCCGAAGCTTGCACGCCTGCCAGCACGAGGGCGAGCGCGCGCGCCGCGACGGTCACGCGGCCCGGCTTGGCGCGGCCGAGCGCGGGGATCAGGACCCGTACGAGTTCGACGATGAACCAGGACGTCAGGATCGGCGTCACGCCGAGCGAGAAGACCATCAGCGATCCCGCTCTGCCCCTCGCCGCCGCGCCCGCCATCGCCTCCGGCGAGAGGCCGGGAAGCGGCAAATGACCTCCGGCCCAGAAGAGGAGAAGGGCGCCCGCCGTTACCGCCGGGCCCAGCGTGCTCGCACGCGGCGTATTTTTTTTGACTGTTTCGGTCACCGGCCGCCCCGCTTGGCGAACGAGACTTCGCGTGTTCGCTCAGTCGAATACCACATGCCGCTTGAGCCTGCGATGCAGCCGCAAACCCGTCCTTCGCCTTCGAGCTACTGCCCGCCTCCACAAGAGGGGGCTGGTGCGCTAAACGGCGAGCGCTGCAGACTGCGATCGCCAGCCTCACATCCTTGCCCCGGTTCTGTCTGTTGCCGATAAGATCGGTGACGACCGCAGGATCGGCCAAAGTCGAGGTGTCGCCGAGCGAGCCATACTCGTTCTCCGCGATCTTGCGTAAGATCCGGCGCATGATTTTGCCGGAGCGTGTCTTTGGCAACATCGGCGCGAACTGAACGAGGTCAGGCGAAGCGAACGGCCCGATTTCCTTGCGCACCCAAGCGACCAGTTCCTTGCGCAAATCCTCGCTCGGCTCGAGTCCGCTCATCAAGGTCACATAGGCGTAAATGCCCTGCCCCTTGATGTCGTGCGGATAGCCGACGACCGCGGCTTCCGACACTTTCGGGTGGGCGACGAGCGCGCTCTCGACTTCGGCCGTGCCCATCCGGTGACCGGACACATTGATGACGTCGTCGACGCGCCCGGTGATCCAGTAGTAGCCGTCCGCGTCGCGGCGCGCGCCGTCGCCGGTGAAGTACTTGCCGGGATAGGCGGCGAAATATGTGTTCACGAAGCGAGCGTGGTCGCCGAACACGGTGCGCGACTGACCCGGCCAGGAGTTGGCGATGACCAGGTTGCCCTCGCACGCGCCTTCCTGAACCTTGCCCTCGGCGTCGACGATCTCAGGAATGACGCCAAAGAAGGGTCGTGTCGCCGACCCGGGTTTGAGCTTGGTCGCTCCGGGCAATGGGGAAATGAGAATGCCGCCGGTCTCGGTCTGCCACCAGGTGTCGACGACCGGGCAGCGGCTATCGCCGACGACGCGGTGATACCATTCCCAGGCTTCCGGATTGATGGGCTCGCCGACCGAACCCAGAAGACGAAGAGAGGCGCGGCTCGTTTTCTTCACCGGCTCCTCGCCCGCGCCCATCAGCGACCGGATGGCGGTCGGCGCGGTATAGAAGGTGTTGACCTTGTGCTTGTCGATGACCTCCCAGAACCGGCTCATCGACGGATAGTTGGGAACGCCCTCGAACATGAGCGTCGTCGCGCCGTTGGCCAGAGGCCCGTAGAGAATGTAGCTGTGGCCGGTCACCCAGCCGACATCGGCCGTGCACCAATAGATGTCGCCATCATGATAGTCGAAGACATATTGATGGGTCATCGAGACGTAGACGAGATAGCCTCCGGTCGTGTGCAGAACGCCCTTCGGCGCGCCCGTCGAACCTGACGTGTAAAGGATGAACAGCGGGTCCTCCGCCTTCATCGGTTCCGCCGGGCAATCCGCATTCACCCGCGCTTCGGCCTCATGCAGCCAAACGTCGCGCCCGTGTCGCCAGCCGACGTGGTCGCCAGTGTGCCTGACAACGATCACGGTCTTGACGCCGCCCACTTTCTCAATCGCCGCATCGACATTGGCTTTGAGCGGAACCTTCCGGCCGCCACGAAGACCCTCGTCCGCGGTGATGACGACGTCGGATTTGGCGTCCGCGATGCGGCCGGCGATGGCCTCGGGCGAGAAGCCGCCGAACACGACGGAATGGATTGCGCCAATGCGCGCGCAAGCGAGCATCGCGTAGGCCGTCTCGGGGATCATCGGCAGGTAGATTGTGACCCGATCGCCCTTCTTGACGCCGTGGCTTTTCAGCACATTGGCGAAAAGTCCGACGCGATGCGCAAGCTCAGCATAGGTGATATGGGCGGACTTCGAGGGATCGTCGCCTTCCCAGATGATCGCCGTCTGGTTCGCGCGCTTGGGCAGATGCCGATCGATGCAATTGTGAGCGACGTTGGTGACGCCGTCCTCGAACCATTTGATCGAGACGTTGTGGGTGTCGAATGACGTATTCTTGACCTTGGAGAATGGCTTGAACCAGTCGATGCGCTTGCCGTGCTCGGCCCAGAAGCCCTCTGGGTCGGTCACCGACCGCTTGTACATCTCCTCGTACTTGGCCGCGTTGACCCAGGCGCGCTTCGCCCATTCGGCTGGAACGTCATAGGCCTTGTCGGACATGGGGCTCCTCCCAAGCAATGTGTCGCGCGGAGTTCCGCTCTCGCGCGAAAAGCTAAGACGTAACTATGCCCTAACGAGGGAAAGCGACAAGCCGGCCCGCGTGATGCTTTGGTCTAAGGCTCGTGTCCGTTAAAGGCCGCCGAGCTTGCAGATGACCGCCCACTCGGCGTCGGTCACGGGTTGGACGGAGAGCCGAGACTGCGTGACCAGCGCCATCTTGGCCAGACGCTTGTCGCCCTTCGCCTCTTCCAGCGTCACCGGTCGCGGCAACGGGCGCAATGCGCGGATGTCCACCATCCCGAACTTGCCCGTCGCGTCCGTCGGGTCGGGGCGATAGGCCTTGCAGACCTCGACGATCCCAACGATCTCTTTTCCCTCATTCGAGTGGTAGAAGAAGGCCTGCTCGCCGACCTTCATCGCCTGCATGTTGAGCTTGGCGGTATGATTGCGCACGCCGCTCCAGTCCGTGCCCGCAGCGCCAAGTCCGGCCACCTTCTCGTAGGACCAGGCCGAGGGCTCGCTCTTGAACAGCCAATGCGCCATCGCCGACTCGCGCGTAAGTTTGCGTTTCCTGAACGTCACGGAGGCTTAAGTGAGGAGCGTCAAAAATGCAAAAGCGCTTCCCGCCTATTCCTCCCCCTTCGGAGGCCGCGCGAGCAGCGCGCTCACCGCGGCCTTAACGTCAAGCGAGCCCTCGATCAGCCCCTGGACACAATCGGCGATCGGCATGTCGACGCCGCGTTCGCGCGCCAACTCGGTGAGCGCGAGCGCGCTGAATTGGCCCTCGGCGAGCCCGCCCGCCCCCGCTTCGGCCGCGCTCGCGCCGCGTCCGAGCGCCAAGCCAAAAGCGAAGTTGCGCGATTGCGGCGAGGAGCAGGTCAGAACAAGATCGCCGAGCCCCGAAAGGCCCATCAGCGTCGATCCCCGCGCCCCGAAAGCCTCGCCAAAACGGCGGAGCTCGGCGAAACCGCGGGCCGTGAGCGCGGCGACCGCGCTCGCGCCAAGCCCGCGGCCGGCGGCGACGCCGCAGGCGATCGCCAGCACGTTCTTTGCCGCGCCGCCGATCTCGACCCCGCGAACGTCGGTCGAATGATAAAGGCGCAAGGTCGGCCCGCGCAGCGCGTCGCAGAGCGCTCGCGCCAGCTCTTCATCGCTCGAGGCGAGCGTCACCGCGGTCGGCAGGCCAGCCGCAACGTCGGCGGCGAAGGAGGGTCCGGAGAGAATGGCCCTGGGTCGGTCGGGCGCGGCTTCAGCCAGGACCTCGGTCATGAATGCGTGCGTGCCGCGCTCGATGCCCTTGGCGCAGGATACGAGCGCCGCTGATCCTGGAATTGCCGCCAGCCGCAGCGCGATGTCGCGGCTCGACTGGGCGGGCGCCGCCACCAGAATCGCGTCGCACCGGCCAAGCTCCGCAAGATCGGATGTCGCCTCGACGCGCTCGGGCCAAATCAACGCCGGGCAGACGGTCGCTCCGACGTGTCGCGGCGATGGCGCGTATCCGGGCCTCATCGCGGCCCCAGAGGACCACCGTGCGACCGGCGGCCGCCGCCGCATTGGCCAAGGCCACGCCCCAAGCCCCGGCGCCGGCGACGCCGATGACATTGACGGGCCTCATATCGCTTCGCGCCGCATTTGGGCCTCGGAATTAGGGAATGGCTGCGATCGCCAGGACGCGCCAGCTTCAGACCCGGTAAGGCTGATAGCCCATGCTCCTAGCCAAAACCCTTGGCCGCGCCTAGTTATGGCGTTGAGCGGGCCGGGTGAGTTTGCCCAGCAGCGAGGAGCTTAAAGGACGATGCCGGAGATCGATCTGCCGACCGTCATATTCGCGCTTGTGGCGCTGTTTGTCGCCTGGAAGCTGCGCTCCGTGCTTGGCATGCGCCAGGATTCGGAGCGGCCCGGCGAGCTTATGGCCCCCTTGCGCCGCGCGCCAGGCCCGGCCAGCGCGCCTGTCGCCCAGCCCGACGCGGCGCCCTCCGCGCCGATTTCGCAGGCTCCCGCGGACCGCTGGAAAGGCGTCGCCGAGCCCGATCCTGCGGTCTGGAGCGGCCTCGACGCCATTGCCGGCGCGGATCGCGGCTTTTCGCCGCAAGCCTTTCTGGCCGGCGCTCGCGGCGCCTACGACATGGTCGTCCATGCTTTCGCCGCTGGCGATTCCGACGCCCTCAAAAGCTTGATGTCGCCCGAGGCCTTCGCCAATTTCGAGAGCGCGATCCACGCCCGCGCCGACGCCGGACACACAATGTCGACCACGGTCGTCTCGATCGACAACGCGTCGATTGTCGGCGCTCGGCTCATCGGCGCGACCGCGCAGCTCAGCGTACGGTTCTCCGCCAAGCTCGCTTCCGTCACTCGCGACGCGCAAGGTGAAGTCGTCGATGGGTCGCCCAATAGTGTCGTCGAGCATATCGACCTGTGGACATTCGCGCGCGATGTTCGCTCTCACGATCCCAACTGGCAGCTGACGGCGACCGAATCAGAGCGCTAAGTCGCGTCACGACGCCAACACGACCCATGCCGCCCCGCCTCGAGTCCGTGGATTTCGAAAGCCTCGCGGGCTGGATCGACGACGACCATCCGGCGGCGTTTTGCGCCTTCGAGCGCTCGGCGCGGGCGATTGCGCAAACCCATCCTCGGCCGGCGCAGTCCGCGGCGCCTGAATTGATTGCAAACGCCCGCGCCGCGCTTTGCGCGGGCGTCACGGCACGAGCGAGACGCCCGCCGATTTTTCGAGTCTCGATTCCGACCTTTCCGCGTCGTCCCCGAGAGCGGCCAAGGATTCCTGACCGGATATTACGAGCCTTGTGTTCCGGCTTCGAGGGTTGAAACCGAAGAATTTCGCTGGCCGATCCTCGCGCGCCCGAGCGATCTCGTGACGTTTGGCGTCGACCCTGCGCCCGTGGGGTTTCCGAAGGACATCAGCGGCGCCAGGCGCCTTAGCGACGGCTCACTCGTCCCTTACGCCGATCGCGCTCAGATCGAGGCTGAGCGCCGCGACCCGATCGTTTGGGTTCGCGATGCGGTCGAGGCCTTTCTCATTCAGGTGCAGGGTTCCGCGCAGGTCGAGTTTCCCGATCGCTCCCGCGCGCGCCTCGCCTATGATGGACGCAACGGCCTGCCTTACACATCGATTGGAAAGATCCTGATCGAGACCGGAAAGATCGCTGAAAGCGCCATGTCGCTCGCGAGCCTCAAGGCATGGCTTCGCCGCGACGGCGCCCGAGGACTGGACGTGATGCGGCGCAATCGCTCGTTCGTGTTCTTCCAGCTCGTCGAGGATTTCGATCCCGACCTCGGCCCGACTGCCGGCGCCGGCGTTGCGCTCACCCCGCTGCGCTCGATCGCGGTCGACCGGACGGTTTGGGCCTACGGCCTGCCGTTCTGGATCGACGCCGAACTGCCCTGGGTGGACGAGACGCGCCAGCCGTTCCGCCGGCTCATGATCGCCCAGGACACCGGCTCAGCGATCGTGGGAGCGGCGCGCGCCGACCTCTTCTTCGGCAGCGGCGATGGGCGGGCGCGCGCGCCGGCGCCATTCGCCATCCGGCCGAGTTCGTCGTGCTTCTGCCGCGAGGGGACGAACCGTGAAGGACACGCCGCCGCCCCGCAAGCGCCTGCGGCGCCTGACCGACGAGGAGATCGCGCTCTGGACCGAGGTCGCGCGCTCGTCGCGCGGCGGCGCGGCGCGACCCTGCCTGCGCCATTGAACCCCGTAAGGGCCGCCCGGCCCCCTGCCCCGCCCCCAACCGCTGCCGAGCCTCCTGCCGCCCGGCCGGCGAAGCCCTCCGCCCCACCGCTCGCGCCGATCGAACGGCGGCTCAAGCGCGAACTGTCGCGCGGACGCGCCGCGATCGACGCGGCGCTCGATCTGCATGGGCTGACTCAGGCTGAGGCGCATCAGGCTTTGCGCGGCTTCCTGCGCCATTCGCAGGCGCGCGGCGCGAGGCTGGTCATCATCGTCACCGGCAAAGGCGGGGCGACCGATGAGTTTAGCGGGTGGCCGAACGAGCGCGGCGTGCTCAAGCGGCTCACCCCGCAATGGCTGCGCGAGCCCGATCTGCGCTCGGTCGTGCTCGGCTTCGAGGAAGCCGGACGCGCGCATGGCGGATCGGGCGCGCTCTATGTGCGGCTCAGACGCCTCCAGGTTCCTTCGGCCCGGCCCTAGAGGCATCGGACTATGTAGACGCAGTCCACAGCCCGTCGGTAGACGGGCGTCTCCCGGACGCCCTTTGGACCGCGTCGCCGCGCTCAACGAGCGCGGCTACAATTGCTCCCACCTCTCACTTCTTCTTGACGCTGCCGCATTCCCGGTCGAGCTTATGCGCCGCGGCGTCGCCCTTGACGCCGATGTTCTCCATGGTCTCCGAGCCGAGCTTGATCGATCCGCCTGTCAGGACCCAAGAGCCGTCGCTGGACCTGGTCCATGCGCTGCACGGGATGAGGTCAATGTCGCCCGGCCAGCTCTGCACAACCCAAACTTGATTATCGGCGTGAGCCGAGGCGATCGTCGCGATGAATGCGACAGCCGTGAGAATTCCAAATCTTGACATGTTTCGCTTGGCCTCCGCGCCGGATCGAGACACGTTCTAGCGCCATTCCGTCCTGGCCGGAAACCGGCTTCAGGCGGCGGCGCGATCCCAAATGCGTGAGTTACGGGATTGCGAACCCAGTTTCTGCGGGCCACGTCGTTGCTCGCCTGCCTTGCCGCCCTGCTAGGTGGCCGCTATAAGCCGCGGCGTTTTCCCGCAACGACCCGAACAGAGATCAAGACGCCATGGCCGTCCAACGCACCTTCTCGATCCTCAAGCCCGACGTCACTCGCCGCAACCTGACGGGCGCCGTCAATCAGCGGATCGAGGCGGCCGGACTTCGCATCGTGGCGCAGAAGCGCGTGCATATGACGCGCGCACAGGCGGAGACGTTCTATGGCGTGCATCGCGAGCGCCCGTTCTTCGGCGAGCTGGTCGAGATGATGACCGCGGCGCCCGTCGTCGTGCAGGTGCTCGAAGGCGAGGACGCGATCCAGCGCTATCGCGACGTGATGGGCGCGACCAATCCTGAGAAAGCCGCGGCCGGGACGATCCGCAAGGACTTCGCGCTGTCGATGGGCGAGAACTCCGCTCACGGCTCCGACGCGCCGGAGACGGCGGCGCAAGAGATCGCGCAATTCTTCTCAGGCAACGAGATCGTGGGATAAATAAAAACCTGAAGCGCTCGTCGTGCGTCTTGCACGCAAGAGTGAAGAAGGTTTCCGTCCGCTTGCGTCAACTGAAGTTGACTGTACGCGTCGATCTGATCCACCTTGGAACGGAGAGCTGCTCTCGTTAACTGCGCAAGACGGGCAGAGAGCAGCATTTCGTTTTGAGGAGACGCGCCATGACGGCGGATGCTGAAGTTGGTTGGATCGCGGCCATAATCATCGGCGGGATTGCTGGCTGGCTAGCCGAGCAATTCATGAAGAGCGATATGGGCTTGCTGATGAACATCGTGCTCGGGATCGTCGGCGCGGCGATCGCCAGCGCCATTCTCAGTGTTTTTGGGATCGTGCTCGGCGGATGGATCGGCTATCTGATCCTTGGCTTCATCGGCGCCTGCTTGTTGATCTGGATCGTTCGCACGGTCCGGGGCGGCCGCACAGCCTGAGATGTGCGCGGCCCTAAACCGGCAGCGGAGAACGTCCTAGCGCACGCTCGAGAACGATGTCGGCTGCAGGATCGAACTCGCGAGGGTGGCGACAATAGGCCCGTCCTTCTCGCTCGCGTCTCGCGCGGCGATCCACTCCGGATCGGTCTGAAAAGCGGCCCATTTCTTCTCCCGCTCGGCAAGCGATTCCCACGCCAGGAGGTAAGTGAGTTCCTGATTGGATTCGCCGATCACCGTCGTCCAGAAACCAGCCTGGCGGATGCCATGCTTCTCCCATATCCGCAGAGTGTTGGTTTCGAACCGCTTCAATAACGCCGGCAGCCGGTTGGGCACGCAGCGATAGATGCGAAGCTCATAGATCACTCAAAGACCCCCTTATGTCGTTGGCTTAGGCAGCCGCGCATTTCGCGACGGCGCCAAGCGGCCGCGCGCGCACCATCGCATGCTGCGCGGCCCGTCGACAATCCAGAGAAAGCGCCGTCTAGTCGCCCCCACTTCACAAGCGAGTTACAAGGGCGGCTTGCGCAGCGGCGCGGAAGCGGCGCGGCGCGCTCTCTTCGCGGGCTTCGGCGCAGTGGACAACAGGGGACCCAGCGTCCGCCCCAGGCCGTTGTATTCGACCCGCCAGCGGTCGTATTCCGCTTCGTGCATCCCGACCGAGCGTAACGCTTCCGCCACGGGCAAGCCTCCCGCTGTCAGCGTCTCGATCATCTGAAGCCTCTGAACGATTTCCCTCGGGCTGAACTTCGACCGCATCATCATCATCGCCACCCCCGAACGGCGCTCCACGCCGCAAGCGAGCGACCGCCCGCCGCGGTCAAGAGCGGGACAATGCGCTTTGTCGGGTATCCGGAAATTGGCCGGCGGGTTAAGCTTTCTCAATGAAAGCGCGCTCGCTGGCAGTGGGCGAACGATCGCTCACCCTCTGGGCTTCGCCTTCATCGTGCGCACCCAGAGAGCCTCCTCCATCCGCTCGGCGACCTCGCGCAGATAGGGGTTGCGCGCCTCGCGGCCGGCGCGTCCAGAATCGAGGTCGGCCTGGAAGCCGTCGCGCTGGGGCCAATGTTCGCTGAGAAGTTCGAAGCCGGCGTCCTCGATCGCCTCCACCGCCTTCGAGAATTGCGTCTCGGAGCGGCCGACCTTCGACAAGACAAGCACGAGGCGTCCCTCCGCGCCGCGCCGCGCGAGCTTTCGCGCAAGCGCAAGCGTGGGCCTTAGATCGTCGCCCGATACGCCGGTCGGCAGAAAGACGACCTCGCTATCCTCGGCGATTTCAGTCGACAGATCGTCTGCAAGGCCGCGGGTGTCGGCGACGATGAAATCAGCGACGCCGTCTTCACGGCGCAGCTTCTTCAGGCTCTTGAACGCGCGCGTGTCGACCTCCGGCTCGAGGCCGGCGCGCATTCTGAGCGCGCCCCATTCGACACAGGTCAGTTGATCGAGATCGAAGTCCGCGAGCAGGGTCTTGCGGCCACGATGGATCGCGCCGACCGCTAGCAAACGGGCCAGCGCGCTCTTGCCGACGCCTCCTTTTTGGCTGACGAACGCGGCGGTGGTCGGTGTTTTTTCTTTTGTCATCTGGCGCCGTTTTGAACGCTTCCGCCTCGAAGTGGAAGGCGTGTCGCATGAGTCGCTCATGGTATTCGTTGGCGCTGCAATGACAAGCGACAGATGAAATTATGAACGGCCAATGCTCGCTATGTCCTATTGTGCATAGCGGGCATTAAAGCCTCATCTCGATATTATGCTGTTGCCTCAGGCAGTTGCGCAAAGCCTGCCACGGCGCGGGCTTTCGTCCCTACTTTGATCGATCAAAATCTTCCATCTCATAAAGCGGGCGGATTTCGACGACCGACGGTCCGGGCATGGGATTGGGACAGCGTTTGACCCACTCGATCGCCTCGTTGAGATCGTGCACCTTCCAGATCCAATAGCCGGCGACGAGTTCATGAACGTTGGGAAACGGACCCTTGGTCACCGAGCGATTCTGGCCGGAAAAGGCGACGCGCGCGCCCTTGGCGCTCGGCCTTAGGCCATCCGCGTCAACCAAAATGCCAGCGTCCTTGAGCTGCTGGTTGAACGCTCCCATCTGCTCGAGCAGCTCGGGCGTCGGCATCTTGCCATCCTCGCTTTCGTTCGTCGCCTTGACGATCACCATCACGCGCATCGTTCCCTCCGATCAATCTGTGGACCGCTAGACGTATTCGAGCTTCGGACACCAATCCGCGCCGCGCCCCTCGGCGTGCAGTCGAGCATCATCCAGAAAGGCCGGGTCGGACGCGCCGCGCGCCCTATCGCTTGGGCGCAACAAGCGCGAACATCGCGCCTTGCGGATCGATGCCGTTGATGATCCAGGCCCCGCCGGGAACCTCCATCGGTCCGTGGATCACCTGACCGCCCGCCGACTTCATTCGCTCTTGCGCCGCGTCGATCGCATCGACGCTGATGTAGTAGAGCCAATGCGCCATGGGCTCCTGGTCCATCTTCTTCATCATGCCGCCGGACTGCTGACCCTTGGTGCTGAAGATCTGGTAAGTTCCCATGGCGCCCATATTCAACGCCTCGCCCTTGGTCCAGCCGAACAGGCTTGAGTAGAAGGCGAAGGATTTCTCGGGATCGCCGCCGTGCAGCTCGTGCCAGCCGATATGGCCGGGCTTCATCGGTTCCTGCATCGGCGCTTCACCGCCTTCGCCCTTGAACAAGAGGAATCCCGCGCCGCTCGGATCGCCCGCGACCGCGAAGGTCCCGACGTTGGGGATTTCGGTCGGGGGCCGATGGATGACGCCGCCCGCGGCTTTCACCTTGTCGGCGTATTTCTTGACGTCGTCGACCGCGATATAGCCCATCCATGCCGGGCGCGCGCCCATCTTCGCGGCGTCCTCGGGAATCGGCATCAAGCCCCCGACCATGGTGTCGCCAACTTTGAGCAGCGTGTATTTCTGCGCGTTCATCGTGTTGGGCGCGAGGTCCCAGCCGACGACTTTGGCATAGAATTTTTCCGAGCCGGGAAGATCGTTGGACATCTGATCGTACCAGACGAATTTGCCGAGCACGTCCGATTGAATCGCATTGGCCATAGTTTCCTCCTTCAAAGTGGCGCGGACGCCTGCTGCAATTGACTGTCGCGTTCTTCGTGACGCGGCGCCCCAGAAGACGCTATTGTGCGCCCTGAATGTGTCGGGCGATTGATCGCTTCAGGGCGTCGATTGAGCGCGTTGAAGACGATCGGCGGCACGCGCAGCCTGTCATCCTCGTCATAACGCCGCCTTAGCTCGGCGAATGTGTTTTCTGGGTCGCGCATCAGCGCGGCCAGCTCATCGAAAAACGCGAGATCGAATTCCGCTCGTGGCTGTGGTTGCGCGCCCCAAACGTCCCAGGGCACCATCTCCATTTTGTTCAGCGCCGCCATGTCGCGGACGAGGCTGCCGGCGACGAACCAGAGGCCGCGAAGGCCAGCAAAGGAGATGCCGAACTGCTGCTCGTCCGCTTTGCCGCTGCGGCATCGGCGCCACGCATCGGAAGCCGTCAGAAACTGCGTTCGAGGCAGATCGAGCGTATCGAAGTGGATGTCGAGCCGTCGCCGCCAGACGTCATCGATCTGCGGGTCCGCCAGGCGCCATCGGGGGTCTTGCGCATCCCAATATTCGCACACCCAATGGTCTTCGAAGTTCGGAGGATTGAAATAGGCGGCACGGCGCTCGAGGCGCTGCGACAGGCGGTGGACGGGCTTGCCAGCCGAGAAGCGATCGAAGAATGGCTCGCGATGGCGCGCAAAGAGTGGATCAGCCCACTTTGACGCCCGAGCGACGAGCGCAAGCGGCTCCGCCTGATCCCGTCACCCGGAGACAGCGGCCGGTGTGGCAGACTTGAGGACCGAGTTTGAGCGGTCATTGTTAGCTTGATCTCCTGACCAGGGAAAGACCCGCATCGGGCATTCACTGCCGATGCGAGTCGCCGAAACCGTTCGAGCGTCCGCACCGCCTCGTTCAGCGACTCGAACGAGGAGTGGGCCGATCCGCGCTATCTCTTTGGCGCGACGAGCGCGAACATCGCGCCTTGCGGATCAAGGCCGTTGATGATCCAGGCTTCCGCCCGGAACCTGCATCGGCCCGTAGATGACCTGCCCGCCCGCAGACTTCACCCGCTCTTGCGCCGCGTCGATCGCATCGACGGAGATGTAGTAGAGCCAATGCGCCATGGGCTCCTGGTCCATCTTCTTCATCATGCCGCCGGACTGCTGACCCTTGGTGCTGAAGATCTGGTAAGTTCCCATGGCGCCCATATTCAACGCCTCGCCCTTGGTCCAGCCGAACAGGCCTGAGTAGAAGGCGAAGGATTTCTCGGGATCGCCGCCGTGCAGCTCGTGCCAGCCGATATGGCCGGGCTTCATCGGATCCTGCATCGGCGCCTCACCGCCGTCGCCTTTGAACAAGAGGAATCCCGCGCCGCTCGGATCGCCGGCGACGGCGAAGGTCCCGACGTTGGGGATTTCGGTCGGCGGCCGACGGATGGCGCCGCCCGCGGCTTTCACCTTGTCGGCGTATTTCTTGACGTCGTCGACCGCGATATAGCCCATCCACGCCGGGCGCGCGCCCATCTTCGCGGCGTCCTCGGGAATCGGCATGAAGCCCGCCAATCATGGTGTCGCCGCTCTTGAGCAGCGTGTATTTCTGCGCGTTCATCGTGTTGGGCGCGAGGTCCCAGCCGACGACTTTGGCATAGAATTTTTCCGAGCCGGGAAGATCGTTGGACATCTGATCGTACCAGACGAATTTGCCGAGCACGTCCGATTGAATCGCATTGGCCATAGTTTCCTCCTTCAAAGTGGCGCGGACGCCTGCTGCAATTGACTGTCGCGTTCTTCGTGACGCGACGCCGCAGAAGACGCTATTGTGCTGCCCTGAATGTGTCGGGCGATTGATCGCTTCAGGGCGTCGATTGAGCGCGTTGAAGACGATCGGCGGCACGCGCAGCCTGTCATCCTCGTCGTAACGCCGCCTTAGCTCGGCGAATGTGTTTTCTGGGTCGCGCGTCAGCGCGGCCAGCTCATCAAAAAACGCGAGATCGAATTCCGCTCGTGGCTGCGGCTGCGCGCCCCAGACGTCCCAGGGCGCCATCTCCATTTTGTTCAGCGCCGCCATGTCGCGGACGAGGCTGCCGGCGACGAACCAGAGGCCGCGAAGGCCCGCAAAGGAGATGCCGAACTGCTGCTCGTCCGCTTTGCCGCTGCGGCATCGGCGCCACGCGTCGGAAGCCGTCAGAAACTGCGTTCGAGGCAGATCGAGCGTATCGAAATGGATGCCGAGCCGTCGCCGCCAGACGTCATCGATCTGCGGGTCCGCCAGGCGCCAGCGGCGGTCTTGCGCATCCCAATATTCACACACCCAATGGTCTTCGAAGTTCGGAGGATTGAAATAGGCGGCGAACCCGCAGCGCGAGCGCGCCGGCACGCCTTTGGCGCGGAGCATGGTCACAAGCATGAGTGCAAAAGAATTGCAGCGCTGAAGCGCGCGACGCTCCGGCTTCCTCGCGATATGCAAAGGCTGGTCATCGAGCTCCATGATGCGAGCAAGGCGTTCAGCGATCGGGCGCAAATGGATCTCGCTCAGGCGATTCTCCGGGGGCTCAAAACCGTAAAAATCGCGCGCGACCACGTCATAGATCCCAAGGCCCTGGATGACGCGGCTCAAGGCGGCCACGTCATTTGGAAGCGGGTCGATGAGCGCGCTCGCCTCGCCAGGATCGGTCATTGGACTGTGGGAGGCGTAGAAAGCGAAAATGTCGCTGGCTTCCATGCCGCTCCTCCATCGCATCGGATGCTTCGTCTTCCGGAAGCCCACGCGGCCCCGGCCGAGGACCTGTTACGGTTGACGCCTACTGAGGCGAAGCGGCCTCTTTCATTTGCGCAATGTCGAGCTTCTTCATGCTCATGACCGCCCGCATGACGCGATCGGTGCGCTCAGCGTCGCCACCCAGAAGCTCCGGCAAGATACGCGGCACGATCTGCCAGGAGACGCCAAACTTGTCGGTGAGCCAGCCGCACTGGACATGCTCGCCACCCTCCGCAAGCTTCTCCCACAGCGCATCGATTTCAGCCTGGTCGTCGCAATTGACCATAAGCGAGATTGCGGGGGTGAACTTGTAATGCGGGCCGCCGTTCAGCGCCAGGAATCGCTGGCCATCGATCTCGAAGAAAACCGTCATCACCGCGCCTTTCTGACCGGGAGCGAACTCGCCATAGCGCGCCGTCGACAGAATGCGGCTGTTCGGAAAGATCGAGAGGTAGTGGGCGACCGCTTCTTCGGCGTTGGAATCGAACCAGAGACAGGGCGTGATC
The DNA here is from genome assembly GCA_963702825.1 of uncultured Alphaproteobacteria bacterium. Classification (GTDB taxonomy): domain Bacteria; phylum Pseudomonadota; class Alphaproteobacteria; order Rhizobiales; family Beijerinckiaceae; genus Roseiarcus. The sequence goes on along the minus strand of CAVPEE010000060.1, from coordinate 25,479 downwards.
TTCTGCTCGGTCATCGTCGTCTCCTCCTTAGGCAACGCGTTAAGACGGGTTAGGCCAACGCTTCAGGGCGCCGGGTGTTCCGCTGCGGCGATTGGCAGAAGGCGTCCTTGCAATAGCGCGTGAAATGATGGAAGAACCGCGGCGACCTTGGGCGAGCTCGCCTTGGCGCAGATGAACGCGCCCTGGAGGACGGCCTGTGAATAAGCGCCGCGCGTTCCGGCGTCCATGGCGAGTCCGCCGCGTCGAGCAGCCTTCTGCCTCGACGACTCAGCCATCGTCGCCTGCTCGGACGTCGTCATCGCCATCGCCTGCGCAGTCAGGCTTGAGCTGCGGCATGCGCCGGGCAACCGCACGACGGCGCGTGGTAGCGGCCGTTGACTTCGACCTCGCCGCCTTTCCCGTACATGTTGCGCGGCCGCGCCCAATCGCCGAGAGAATGATAGGGACCCGTCTCGTTGCGACCTTTCGGCGTTGCGTCGAAGATGCCGTAGAATTCCAAGCGCCTCCTCTCCGCCGCGCCCGTACGCCGAGTAGGTGTGGAAGATCTCGCCGGCTTCGTTCTTGTAAAAAACGCTGCGGCCCGACAAGTCCTGGATATTGGCTGCCCATTCTGGCGCGGACCGAAAATTGTACTGCGCGCGCCCGGCGGTGACATCCTCCGGCTTGAACGAGACATTGAAGTCATAGTTGAAGTCGGTGCGGAAGGAGGAGACCCAGAGGAACTTCCAGTCCATGCGCTTGCGCACGACCTCGATCTCCTCGATCGGCGCTCGCGCGACGACCGCATAACTGACGTCGTGATTCTCAAGGTGAGGCAGAATGCCTGCCACATGATCGACTTCGAGCGAACATCCGACGCACTGATGGTGTGCGCCGGGCGCCATCATGAAATGCTTGATGTAAAGTTGGCTGTTCCCTCGAAAGAGATCGGATAGCGTCAGCTTCCCTTCGGGGCCGTCGAAGAGATACTCTTTCTCGACCCGAACCCAAGGGAGCGCTAGGCGCTCGGCCGAAATCTGGTCGCGATGTCGGGTCAAAGCCTTCTCGTGCTCCAGAAGCGCAATGCGCGCCGCCAGCCATTCGCGCCGCGATACGATCGGATGAGACTCCATCGGCTGTCCTCCTCGAGTCGCTCGATCCCGTTGAAGGCGGGGCTTGCCCGCTGCCCTCTTCGGAGAACTGGGCGAGTATGAAATTTTAGTGGGCTACTACGCTCGGTGCCATACCAACCAGTCGGTATCTTGTCAAGTGGAAACCGCCATTCTTCTCGAGATCGGCCGCCAGACCGTTATCGGCCGTCTGACCTCTACCCCCTTTCGGCCCCGCAGATCGTCGTCACCGCATCGTCGATGATCGGCAGAATTTCAGCGCGCGGAATGCGGGCGCGCGCGCGGATCGACAGCGTGTGGAGGGTCGCCGAGGCCATGCGCGCGAGTCTGCGCGGATCGGCGTCCTGCGGCAATTCTCCCGCCGCACGGGCGCCGGCGAACAGGCGCCCGAAGGCGCGATCGGTTCCGTCGATCGCCTCGCCGACGAGACTGTGAAGATCCGGATCGGCGATCGCCTCGGAGGCGGCGCTGAGCACCGTGAAGCAGCCGCGCGGGCCCTCCGGGCCGCTGAGATAAAGATCAAGCGCAGCAGTGAGAATGCGCCTCAACTTGACCCGCAGCGGCTCGCGCGTCGCAAACAGCGGCGCGAACGACTCGTTCATGCGCTTTCGGTACTGGCCGTAGGCCTGCAGGTAGAGCGCGCGCTTGTCGCCGAAGGCGCCGTACAGGCTCGGCCGGTTCAAGCCAGTCGCGGCGCTGATGTCGTCGAGCGAGGTGGCGGCGAAACCGTCGCTCCAAAACGCGTCCATCACCTGCGCGAGCGCCGTCTCGGGCTCGAAAGCGCGCGGCCGACCACGCCTCCGCGAGGGGGCCTTCGGAGCACGCGCAGTTTTTTGTACCATGTTGAACAAAACTCTTGACTGCACGATATTATATGCGAAAGAGTACAAAAATTGCAAAGGAGGATCCCATGGAGCTCTATTTCGCCCCGCTCGCCTGCTCGATGTCGGCTCGCATTGCGCTTGCCGAAGCCGGCGCCGCCATCGACCTCGCCGAGGTCGACACCCACGCCGGACGCATTGTGGCGACCGGCGACGACTATCGCGCCGTCAATCCGCTCGGCTACGTGCCGGCGCTGAGGCTCGATGACGGAACCGTGCTGACCGAGAATTCGGCAATCCTGCAATATCTCGCCGACCAATATCCGGAGGCTCAGCTTGCGCCGCCGGCTTCCGACCGCATCGGGCGCGCAAAACTTCGGCAATGGCTGAGCTTCATCAGCGCCGAGCTGCACAAGGGCCTCATGACGCCGCTGCTCGGTGACAAGACGCCGCCCGAGGTGAAGGCTTGGGCGGTCAGCAAATACGCCCCGCGCCTCGCCTATCTCGACGCCAAATTGAAGGACCGGGAATTCCTGCTCGACCGCTTCAGCGTCGCGGACGGTTATCTGACCACGGTGCTCAACTGGACGCGCGCCACGCCGGAGATTGACCTCGCCGCTTATCCCAACGTGAAAGCCTATCTCGAGCGGATGCGCGCGAGGCCCAGCGTCGCGGCGGCTTTGGCGACGGAGATTCCGCTGTATCACGCCGAAGTCGCGCGGCGCAAAGCGGCTTGAGGGGGCCTCCGGAACGCCCGGCGCGCGCCTGCCAAAAAAGAAGGGCCGCCTAGCGGCGGCCCTCCAAACGTCGTCCCGATCCGCCGGATCAGGCAGCCGAACGGGCTACCCGAGCGCTACGCGCCTTGCGGTAGCCGGCGAAGCCGAGGCCCGCGAAGCCGAGGAGCATCATCGCCCAGGTCGAAGGCTCCGGAATCGTCGGAACTGCTCCAGGAACTGAGAAGTCGAACTCCTTGGCCTCGTTCCACGCGCCCGTCGCGTCGAGATTCATGCTCACGCTTTTGACGAGGAAGCCCGGCTCGTTGAGCTCGTCGAAGCCGATCGAACCGATGTCGTCATTCGTCGTGTCGCCGGCGAAAGTGATGGTAAAGTCGGTACCATTAACGAGATCGACGGCCAGCGTCACAATGCCGTCCCAGACCAGCTTCTTGCCCGCCCCTGCTCCGAGCGGATCGACCTGACCGCGTCCTAAAAAGCCGTCGAAACCGAGAAACGCTCCCTGATCCTTGATGGTCGACGGAACGATCGGCGTGAACGTCACGTCATGCAACGTGTTGCTCGGGCTCCCGGCATTGGCCGAATGGAGTTCTGCAAAGCCGTTCCCTTCCTGATTGAAGGCCACGGGGGTAACCCCATCAAGATCGAAGCCAGCGATATGGATGTTCTGGTTCACCAGCGCGCTCGAATTCTTGTCGAGCGACCCGTCGACGTTGGTCACGCCGGTCGCCTTGACCGGCCCGCGCCTGCCAAAAAAGAAGGGCCGCCTGGCGGCGGCCCTTTCAACGGTGGTCGATCCGCCGGATCAGGCGGCCGACAGAGCCGTCCGGGCGCTACGCGCCTTGCGGTAGCCGGCGAAGCCGAGGCCCGCGAAGCCGATGAGCATCATCGCCCAGGTCGAAGGCTCAGGTACAGCGCTTCGAGTAACTCCGGGTGACCCGGTTTCAAAGATAGCGCCGCTGTTGGCCGTCGCTTGCCAAGATCGGGGGTGTTGACTGTGCCCTCGTTTAGGAAGCCGACAATGTAAGAACCTTGAGGGAGGACTCCCGAAATGATGTTTTCCAGGGGGCTCACGTTGGGGTTGCTCGGGCTCTGAAGCGTTGGGTTCCGAGGTTGACTTGGTAGACGAAGAACCCGGTGCCGCTGGGATCGCGGGCCTGAGTGGAAGGAAGGATAAGCGCCGATCGGGTTGTTCGGGCTTGCCGAAATGCCGAGATAGCTGTCAAGCGCGCCGGACGTCCAAGGCGTCGCCGAGAACAAGGTGGCCGTGGCCGTACTGCGTGCCGGTGAGCGTAAACGACGGGCCCTGCTGTTTGGTTGTTGGGAGTCAGAATGTCGAGCAGCAGGTCGCCCGACGGTGGGACCGGGCGAGGTCGTGAACCCGAAATTCGCAGGAGGATTGCTCGACGTCGGCGAGTTGGTGCCATTGTCTACGCACTGCCCGGCGCCGGCGCAAAAGCCGTGCAGTGTCGCGTGCGCGCTGCCTGGGATCGCGAAACCCCGCGCCAATGCGAGAGCGCCTGCCAATGCCGAAGTTGCTGATGCGCTAATTTCATCATCTGTCTCCCGCTAAATTATAACGGCCGCGTAAAGGGGTTTATAGAGACAACCGATCGATTGTCAACACCGCTTGGAATTCCAAGGGTGACAGCCTAACCGCAAGCCAAATTCGTGGATCGCAGACAGAATAAGCGCAGCGAGCGACGCCAACCGATCGGTTCTTCCATCGCTCGCGCCAATCGTTACTTAACGCAGGCCCCGCCAACCGCTGTATTGATAGATATAGCGACTCCCCCAACTCTGATCCAGCGCTCTATGACTCGTTGCGGCTCTCCCGCCGCCATACGGAAAGAGTTGGCGCGAGTCGTGACAACATCTCCGGCCCTTAGTCTGGCGGCGGTTCGGGATATGCCGACGGGATATTCTAGCGAAGCGGAGATTCGGCGGATGGGCGACGAGGTCTCGAGTCGATCGGATACTGGTTAAGCCGGCGCGATCTGCGTCAACAGCCACAATTACGGCGATCCCGCCTGGCCGTTCGGCGCAATGGGCCCGGTGTCGGCAGGAAATGACGCAGATCAGATCGGGTGAGGCGACGATCCGGTGACGTCGGCCGTGTTCGCGAACCCAACCCGGCCAAAAGAAAGGCCGCCCGAAGGCGGCCTTGGCAAGGTATGAAGAGCGCGTCGCCTTATGCGAGGGCGGACACGCGGCTCCTACGGGAGCGATAAAATCCAGCGAACGCGAGCCCGCCGAAGCCGGCCAGCATCATCGCCCAGGTTGAGGCTTCCGGAACGGCCGTCAAAGCGCCTGTCTCGTCCAAATAGATGATGGGTTGACCTGCCGCGGGAGAATTGCCGGCAATGAACCCGGTGTAGGTGCCGTTGCCATTGTTCCAGACGTTAAAGCCCACGTCGAGGTTCGGATTGGTGTTGACAGTGAACACGGGGCCCCAACCGTCGATTGACGCCGCGGTGTCCCCGATGAGGTCCGTGCCGCCGCCGAAGCGATAGGACAAGGATCCTCCACCGAGGTCGTGAACGTCCGTGGTCGACAAGGTGACCAGGGTCATTGCGGCGGGACCCGTCCAGTAGGGGCTTGACAGTTCTCCGCCGCCGCTCACGGCCTGGCCGCCGACCACGTCGATTGAGAACTTCGCCGCGATGTCGGCGCTGTTGAACTGGAACTCCTCAATCGCGGCGCTGGCCATGCCCGGCGCCAACGCCGCCGCCGCAACAACCGCAGCCGCCAGCAATGTCTTGTTCATTTTGCATCCCCTTGATGAAAGATCCGAACGATCGAGGGGGTTTGATAAAGGCGCCATCGGCGGCGCGCTTGCCAGGTGCGGCCAAAGTTCTGCTTTCTTGCGCCAACTGGGCATCGACGAGCCGAACCAGACCCTGATCCACGCCGGTGGAGCCGACAGCGCCTAGATTCACCGCGAGATCGCCGAACTTCCGACGCACCGCCATGGGATCAAGGCCGCGCCGCCCCGCTGGACGCAGGCCGCGCTGCGGTATATTCTTCGGGATATAGCGATCCCAATCAGCTCAAATCCCACCAGCCCCATCAGGGAGGATGTCATGAATATCGCCATCGCCAAACCGAAGCTTGGCAAAGACTCGAAGGCGTTTCTGGCCAAGAAGCATCACATGCTGATCGACGGCAAATGGGTCGAGGCCAAGAGCGGCAAGACCTTCGAGGTCGAGGATCCGGCGACGCAGGAAATCATCGCGCACGTCCCCGCGGGCGACAAAGCCGACATCGACCTTGCGGTGAAAGCGGCGCGCAAGGCGCTTGAAACCGGCCCGTGGTCGCGCATCTCGCCGGCCGAGCGCTCGAGGCTCGTATGGAACCTCGGCGATCTCCTCGAAAAGCACGCTGACGAATTCGCCGAGATCGAGGCGCTCGACAACGGCAAGCCGGTCACCAATGCGCGCCGCGACGACGTCGGCGGCTCGATCAACATGTTCCGCTACATGGCTGGCTGGTCGACGCGCCTTGTGGGCGAGACCATTCCGGTGTCGAGCCCCGGCAATTGGCACGCCTATACGCTGCGCCAGCCGGTTGGCGTGGTCGGGCAGATCATCCCGTGGAACTTCCCGCTCATGATGGCGGCCTGGAAGCTCGCGCCGGCGCTCGCCGCAGGCTGCACGATCGTGCTCAAGCCGGCCGAGCAGACGCCGCTCTCGGCGTTGCGCTTCGGTGAACTGCTCGCGGAAGCGGGCATCCCCGACGGCGTCGTCAACATCGTCACCGGCTTTGGTGAAACGGCGGGCGCGGCGCTCGCCAATCATCCCGATGTCGACAAGGTGGCCTTCACCGGCTCGACGGAAGTCGGCAAGCTCATCGTGCAGGCCGCCGCCGGCAATCTGAAGCGCGTCTCGCTCGAGCTCGGCGGCAAGTCGCCGGCGATCGTGTTCCCTGACGCCAACCTCGATCACGCGATCGGCGGCGTTGCGGACGCGATCTTCTACAACCAGGGCCAATGCTGCACGGCGGGCTCGCGCCTGTTCGCGCACAAGTCCGTCTACGACAAAGTCGTCGAGGGCATGGTCAACAAGGCCGGCAAGATCAAGGTCGGGCACGGCCTCGATCCGTCCGTCCAGCTCGGGCCGCTGGTCTCCAAGGAGCAGCACACGAAGGTGCAGGGCTTCATCGAGTCCGGCCGCAAGGAAGGCGTGACGGTCGAGACCGGCGGCGGCGTTGTCGGCAATCAGGGCTATTTCATGGAGCCGACGGTGCTGACCAAGACCAATCGCGACATGCGCGTGGTCAAGGAAGAGATCTTCGGCCCGGTCGTGTGCGTGCAGTCGTTCGACGATGACAACCTCGATCAAGTCGCCAAATTCGCCAACGACACCGAATATGGCCTGCAGGCGAGCATCTGGACCCACAATCTGAAGGTCGCCCATTCGCTCGCGCGCAAGATCAAAGCGGGCACGATCTGCGTCAACACCCATAATTATGGCGACCCCGCTTGGCCGTTCGGCGGCTTCAAGCAGTCCGGCTGGGGCCGCGAGATGGGCAAGGAAGTGATGGAGCACTACACCGAGACGAAATCGGTGGCGATCAACCTGGTCTAACACGGGCGTGCGCGGCGGGCGCGCTACGCAAGGTGCGTCCACCGCGCGAAACATCTCGGCTCGCGCGCCCGGCGAAAAGAAAGGCCGCTTGTCAGCGGCCCTTCAAACGTCCTCTAATCCGAGGATCAGGCGGCCGACAAGGCGGTCCGGGCGCTCCGCGCCTTGCGGTAGCCGGCGAAGCCGACGCCTGCAAAGCCAATGAGCATCATCGCCCACGTCGAAGACTCGGGAACGCCGCTGGTGGTGGTGACCGTTGTTGTGACCCCGAAAAGTCCCCCAGCTTCGCCGGTGCCGGCGGAGCCGAGAACATCCACCACGGCCCAATCGTTCTTGGCGTTCTGCACAAAATCAGACACGCTCACGCCGGCAATGTCGAAATCGATCGGACCGGCGAAATGGTTGTTCGTTCCGTTCCAAGTCCCGTTGATGCCATCGGTGAACGTGCCAAATGTCGAGCCAGCATTCTTGTTGAGGCCAAAGGTGAAGTCCGACTTCAATGGGTTCGAAAAGGTCAAATCATTGAACGATATCGACTTATCCAAATTAAAGGCGAAAGTGATATGCGGCCCGCCCGTGCTGGCGAAATAGATCGCCTTGTCCAACGACACATCCACGTTAACGCCGCCGCCGGCGAGATCGGCGATCGTCACAGTGGCTAAAATCTCGCCCGGCGTGTGATCGACCGCACTGCCATATTGATCGATATTGACAGTCAACGTCTGCATGGCCGCTTGCGCGCTGCTTGTCGCAATAATCGTCCCCAGGGCTACAATCGTGGCGGCTACAGCCGCGTTTCTCAAAACTCTCATTTCTTGTCCCTCAAAGTTGGTGGCATTCCGAGGCGCAAGCGGCCACGCATAGCGGCCATCCACCACGGTTCGCGGTCAAAATCCTGCTTTCGCAGGCCAATGTTTCGCTTTTTCTCGCCATATGCCGGCTGCGATCAGTCCGCCGCTGCCAGCGGCGGCGTGCGCCGCCCGTCAGGGCGCCTCTAGCTGCTCGCACGTTTCGGCGCCTTGACGTGATCAAGCTTGTCCGGATTAAGCGTTACGAACACCTTCCTGACCTTGCTGCCTTCGATCTCGATCGTAGTCACCGCGAACGGAGCGCCGTTGCGAGACAGGACCCATCCGGGGGCGCCATTCACCAAGACGAACTCGAAATCGACGCCCGCGGCGCCCTTGGCCATGACGCCGACAATGAAGCGGGCAACGCGATCGGCGCCGCTGATGACATTGCGGGCGGCCGTGACCTTGCCGCCGCCGTCGGTCGCGCAGGTCGCGTCCTCCGCAAGCAGCGAGGCAAGCGCATCAACGTCGCCGCGGCGCGTTGCGTTGGCGAATTGCTCCGCGAGATCGCGCGCCTCCGTCCTGCTTGTGGCGAAGCGGGGACGCTCGTCGTGCAGCCGTCGCGCCGCTCGGCTCGCGAGCTGGCGACAGGCAGCGGGCGACGCCTTCAAGACGCCGCCGATCTCCGCATAGTCGTAGTCGAACGCTTCGCGTAAAATATAGGCCGCCCGCTCGCGCGGAGTGAGGCGCTCGAGCACAAGCAGCATCGCCATTGTCATGTCGTCGGCGCGCTCGAGATCGGCGCTGGCGTCTTCCACCACGACAACAATTGGCTCGGGGAGCCACGGTCCCTCATAGGCCGCGCGCTCGCGTTTGGCGGCGCGCAGACGATCAATGCAAAGCCGCGCGCAAGCGGTCACGAGCCAGGCTTCGGGGGTCTTGATGTCTTCCCCGGCTCTCCTCCAGCGCAGATAGAGATCCTGCACTGCGTCTTCCGCGTCGCCGATCGATCCCAGCATGCGATAGGCAAGTTTGAACAGGCGGCCGCGGGCGGCTTCGAAAGCGCGTGTCGACTCCTCGGCGTGGGGCGTCACGGCGGGCTCGGTCGTTGCACGCTACAGGCGATTGCATAGCCGAGCGCTCGCTTCAAGGTCGGGTAGAAGCGCGCCATAGCGATCGCGAAGGCGAGATCCATCAGCCCCGCGCGGCCGATCAGCCCCTCGAGCTTGCGCCTGATGTCGGTCATCGCCGGGTCGCCAGCGGCGACAGCCTGGCCGAACCGCCAGGCAAGCCCCAATTGCGGAGGCGCCATCGCCTCGGGCCGCGCGTCGAGCGCCGCCTGCAACGTTTCTCGCGCAACGCCATCCCTGGCTGCGAGGTTGAGATGGATCTGGACGCATTCGCCGCAATCATCGCACTGGGCCGCGGCGAGGGCCGCCATATGGGCGACGCGGACGTCGAAGTCGGGCCGCGCGCTCGTGGCGAGCGCGGAGACCTTTCCCATCCGGACGAAGGCCGGCCAGTTGAGCTCCGCCATCTCGTGGATATAGTCCATCCTGACCCCAAGGCGCCGTTCATTGGCCGCGATCAAAGGCGTGAGCGCGCGGCTTGGGAATGGCCAGAGCTCCTGCCAGCGCGCCGGAACGGTGAGCGCCAGCGCAACGAGGGCCGGGGCGTAGACGCCAACGATCTCGCCGAGAAGGGCCGCGCGCTCCGGCGGTTGACAGACGAAAATCCCGGCGAGCCTCTGAGCGCCCAGCAGCGGAATGAGATGGATGAGCGCGTGCAGCACCAGAAAAGCCGCCGCTGGCGCTGCGGCCGTTCGCTCCAATCGGCCGATCGCGAACGCGAGCGACACAGCCGCTGCGACATACGCCGCTCCGACATCACGCACGAAATGCTCGTTGAACGGCCCCGTCGCCGCGACCCCTGGGATGAAACCGTACCATGAGAGAGGGGCTCCCATCATGGCGACGCCGTTCATGAAAAGCGCAAGCGCGAGCAGCGCTGCGATCAGCGCCCAGAGGGCGCGGGGAGGATTGATCGTGAACATCGTTGGCCTCGCTTGATGGTCTGTCTTGAGACCGAGACGAATGAGGCTTTCGATTTGTGACGGGGCTGGCCCATCCGCGACGAAAAGAATGTATGAGCCCCCGACTCAACACACCCCTTTTTGCCGCGGCGCTGGAACCTTCGGAATCAGCTCCGCGTTTCATCCTCGGACAACAGCCGAGGAGAATTCCTTATGGACGCCGTCCGCGAAACAACAACGCTTATTGCTGCCGACAAAGTCCAAGGCACGGACGTCTTCAACAATGGAGGCGATCGTCTGGGCTCGGTTCATGACCTGATGATCGACAAGCAAACCGGTCAGGTCGCCTACGCGATTCTGTCATTCGGCGGATTCCTTGGAGTGGGCAGCTCCTATCACCCGCTGCCCTGGTCGCTCCTCAGATACAACACGAACCTCGGCGGTTATGTCGTTGAGATTGACGAGAGCCAGCTTGAGGGCGCGCCTTCCTATCCGGTCGGCACGGACCCGGCCTGGGGCGATCCCGAATATGAGGGCAAGCTCCACGACTACTGGAGCATTCCAGGCCCGCTTTGACGCTTTTCCGAGTGGTGCGCCATTAGGGGCGCCGCACCCCTGATGGCCAAACAAGGCGACGGTTCCCTCCGTCGCCTTGTTTTTTTGCGCGGCTCCGCGCTCTTCCGCCGGAAGCGCGGCGACTAGAGGTCAATCACCAACCGACGCCGCGGTCGGCGTCTATCCATCTCCGGCTGGCAGCGCCATAATGACCGGGCGTGCGCGGCTTTCGGCTCTTCAGGCTGCGTCTATTCATCTCCGGCTGGCAGCGCCATAATGACCGGGCGTGCGCGGCTTTCGGCTCCGAATTTCCGAACCCTCGACGGCCTGCGCGCAAGTCACGCCATTGGCAAAGGGCAATGAAGGGCTCGTCCGAGTTTACGACCTGGGTGGCGTTGGCCGGCGCCGCGATCTTAGGCGGACTATGCGCGATCTATTCGTCCAACCCTTGGGTCCTGATCGCGGCGGCTCTCATCGGAGCCGTTCTCGGCTACAAGGGCGAGCAAATCGGACGGCGCACGCTGGAGCGATATCTATCGCAAAGGCGCTCCCGGTAGGGATTGGGAGATTGGAGCTGAGCGGCGACACTTCGACACCGTGGGGGTCGGCCAAGGCGCGCGGACCGTCCCGGCGTGCCCGGCGCATCACGGAAAATGACATGAGATTGCGCTCCCTCCTGTTCGTTCCCGGCGATTCCGAACGCAAGTTTGCGCGGGCCGGGGATTGCGGGGCCGACGCCCTCATCCTCGACCTCGAAGATTCCGTCGCGGCGGCCGAAAAATCCGCTGCCCGCGCCCATGTCGCCGGTCTGATCGAGCCCGTGGCGAAGCGAGCCTGGACGTTCATCGTGCGCGTCAATGCGCTCGACACTGGGCTCACGCTCGACGACCTCGCGGCGGTCGTGAAGCCTGGCCTCGACGCGCTATTGATCCCAAAGGTCGACGGAGCGGCCGATCTCGAGCGCATCGGCTTCTACCTCGACGCGCTCGAGGCGAAAGCCGGCATGGCCCCCGGCTCGGTCAAATTGGCGAGCGTGGCGACCGAAACCGCAAAGGCGATGTTCGCGCTTGGCTCGTATGCGCCGGCGCATCCCCGCCTGATCGCCTTGACCTGGGGCGCGGAGGACCTCGCGGCGGCGCTCGGCGCGACCGACAACAAGGAGCCGGACGGATCGTGGACCTTTCCGTATCAGCTGGCTCGCGCGCGGTGCCTGTTCGCCGCCTCCGCCGCCGAAGTCATGGCCATCGATACGATCTACGCGGATTTTCGCGATTCCGAGGGGCTCGAACGGGATTGTCGGCGCTCCCGGCGCGACGGTTTCGTCGGACGCCTGGCGATCCATCCCGATCAGGTCGCCACAATCAACCGCTGTTATGCGCCATCCGAAGCCGAGGTCGCGCATGCGCGCAAGATCGTCGCCGCGTTCGACGCGAATCCGGGCTCGGGCGCGCTCGGCGTGGACGGCAAGATGGTCGACCTTCCGCATCTGAAAGCCGCGCGCAAAATTCTGGCGTCGATTTGACCGCAAGTTTCGTGTCGCGACGTGGGGACGATCGGCGTATCGCACGCGCCTCTCTCGCCGATCGCAAACAAATTGTTCTTGCTTTGTTCTCGATCATCGTTTAGCAATAACGCTGCGTCAAGCGGGCTTAAGACGAGCGCGCTTCGCCCTACCAAAACGTAGGTTCAAACCTATATAAAAGGGGTTTCGCCGGCCCCTTTTTTGACTGGCCGGCGCCGGCCAACGTTGATCGGCCGCAGACCAACTTTCGAGGAAATGCTATGGCTGACGAAGCACTTTTTGGGCTTTTGCGGCAAACCGCCGATCCGGCGGTGGTCGAGGCCCTGAAGACATCGGTTGAAACCGACCAGGATCGGTTGCTCAACCGGATCAATCCTCTCGCCTATGCTGAGGCGCATGGTCTCGACGAGGAGCACACGATCGGCGCCTTTGTTCATGCGGCGCGGCTCGGGCTGTTCGACATGTCGTGGAATATGTTGTGCCCGTCGTGCGGCGGGGTCATCGAGACGGGCGCGGCGCTGAAGAGCCTCAATCAGCCCCAGTATTATTGCTCGTTCTGCACCGTCGATTGTGAGCCGACGCTCGATAAGCTGGTCGAGGTTACTTTCACGGTCAACCCTCGTATCCGCCGCATCGCCGCGCACGACCCGGATTCCCTTCCCTTCGCGGAATACATGCGCCAGATCTTCTGGAGCTCGAGCAACGAATTCCCGGACGATGTCGAAAGCGCTGTCCAAAAGGTGACGCTCGACACGATGGAGCTCGGAGGGGGCGAAAAGGCGGCGATGTCGCTCAACGTTCCCAAGGGATTTGCGATTGTTTTCGAGCCTGTCACCCACTCGTCGCTCTTTCTCGAGGTCGAAGGGGAGGAGACGAAGGAGCGGCGGAATCTGTCGCTTGTCTTCGCCGACGCGCATACCCACAGCGGCACGCTGAAAATCCAGCCGGGCCCCGCGCGCATCTCGTTTGAAAATAAGGCCGATCGCCGGACGATGCCGGGGATCTGGCTGCACAGCGCGGAGATGGACAAGCTCACCAACACCCGCCGGCCGTTCCTGACCGCGACCCGCCTGCTCAGCAATCAGGCCTTTCGCGATCTCTATCGCAGCGGGACGTTCGATCCCGAGCAACGGTTCAAGATCACGAGCCTCACAATCCTGTTCACCGACCTCAGGGGCTCGACCGCGCTCTACGAGCGGATCGGCGATCTCGCCGCCTTCGATCTCGTGCGCAGTCACTTCGGCGCGCTGCTCGAGGCGGTCTCGGCCGAGGGCGGCGCGGTGGTCAAGACCATCGGCGATGCGGTGATGGCGACCTTCCCCACGCCCGACCGGGCGCTGCGGGCGGCGATGCGCATGCGCGAGGCGATGCGCGAAATCAACCAGACGCGCGGCGGCGAGGACCTTGGCGCTCAACATCGGGCTGCATTCGGGTCCGTGCCTCGCCGTCATGCTCGACGACCGGCAGGACTTCTTCGGCCAGACGGTCAACATCGCCTCGCGCGTGAATGAGCTGGCCGACCCGGCCGCAATCCTGGCGACCAAGCCGATCATCGAAAGCTCCGAGGTGGCGCGCGTGCTTAGCGAAGCGAGCTACCGAACGACCCGACGGTCTTCGCAGCTTCGCGGGCTGAGCGATGAGTTCGAGATCTTCGAGGTTCGCGAACGCGAGGCTGCCGCCGCGGCCGAGTGAGTCGACGGGCCCTGAAACCCGATCGTCGCCGCCACCTCAGTCTCGGCGCGCGAGAAGTCTGCGCCCAAGTTTTTCGCCTGTCAGAGCGCCCTACCGACACTACAAGAGGGTCTCATCGACACCATATAGAGGGAAACTCGCCTGGCGCTTACTTTGAGGCGCCGGCGGGGTGGAAACGCGGCCGATTGATCGACCGACCGAGCGGCGAGGAGCAACGATGGCTGACACGCAAGCACTCTTTGGACTTTTGCGGCAGACCGCCGATCCGGCGGTGGTCGAGGCCCTGAAGACATCGGTTGAAACGGACCCGGATCGGGCGCTCAACCGCATCAATCCGCTAGCCTATGCCGAGGCGCATGGTCTCGACGAGGAAGAGACCATCGGCGGCTTTGTCCACGCGGCGCGGCTTGGACTGTTCGACATGTCGTGGAACATGCTGTGCCCGGGATGCGGCGGCGTGCTCGAGACGGGCGCGGCCCTGAAGACCCTCGGTCACGCCCACTATTATTGCTCGCTTTGCGCGGCCGAATTACGAACCGACGCTCGACAAGCTGGTCGAGGTCACGTTCACGGTCAACCCGAGCGTTCGCCGCATCGCCGCGCATGACCCGGATTCGCTTCCCTTCGCCGAATACATGCGCCAGATCTTCTGGAGTTCGAGCAATGACGTGCCGGAGGATGTTGAAAGCGCCATCCAAAGGGTGACGCTCGACGTGATGGAGCTCGGAGGAGGCGAAAAGGCGGCGATGTCGCTCACCCTGCCGAAGGGATTTGCGATCGTCTTCGACCCCGTCACCCACTCGTCGCTCTTTCTTGAGGTCGACGGCGAGGAGACCCGGGAGCGCCGCAATCTGTCGCTCGTCTTCGCCGACGCGCATGCGCATAACGGCACGCTCAAAATCCAGCCGGGTCCGGCGCGCATCTCGTTTGAAAACAAGACCGCGCGCCGGACAATGCCGGGGATCTGGCTGCACAGCGCGGAGATGGACAAGCTGACCGCTCCTCACCTGCCGTTCCTGACCGCGACCCGCCTGCTCAGCAATCAGGCGTTCCGCGATCTCTATCGCAGCGGGACGTTCGATCCCGAGCAGCGGTTCAAGATCACGAGCCTCACGATCCTGTTCACCGACCTCAGGGGCTCGACCGCGCTCTACGAGCGGATCGGCGATCTCGCCGCCTTCGATCTCGTGCGCAGTCACTTCGGCGCGCTGCTTGAGGCGGTCTCAGCCGAGGGCGGCGCGGTGGTCAAGACCATCGGCGATGCGGTGATGGCGACTTTCCCCACGCCCGACCGGGCGCTGCGGGCGGCGATGCGCATGCGCGAGGCGATGCGCGAGATCAACCAGACGCGCGGCGGCGAGGACTTGGCGCTCAATATCGGGCTGCATTCGGGTCCGTGCCTCGCCGTCATGCTCGACGATCGGCAGGACTATTTCGGCCAGACGGTCAACATCGCCTCGCGCGTGAACGAGCTGGCCGACCCGACCGCGATCCTGGCGACCAAGCCGATCATCGAAAGCTCCGAGGTGGCGCGCGTGCTCAGCGAAGCAAGCTACCGAACGACCCCACGGTCTTCGCAGCTTCGCGGACTGAGCGATGAGTTCGAGATCTTCGAGGTTCGCGAACGCGAGGCTGCCGCCGCGGCCGAGTGAGCGGCGATAGCCTTATCGGCCGGCGGCTTTCTGCCGGCCGAAAACCTCATGCCCTTCGCGATCGAGAATGCGCAAGGCGATCGTATGGGGCGGCCATGCGGCGATCGCGGCGGCGATGATCGCGGCGGAGACATCGGAGGCGCGGATCTCATCTTCGCGCAAGACCGAAGGCGTGGAATCGGCTCCCGCGCCCATGAACTGAATCCGGAATGGCTGCGGCGTGGGAACGCCGGCCGCCTTCGGTTGTCGTTCCGACTCAGGCTCCGGACGGGGTCGAGCCTTGTGCGGCCACGCCCGGCTCGCGATCCAGCACGAAGAAGGTGTTCATAGCCAGTTGAGTCGAAAGATTGAGGCCGACGCGACTGCCTGTCTTGCGCGCAATCGCCTTGGCGACGAGCGCCCAATCCTCGGCGATCGCATCGGAACTGGCCTCGTGCTCCCTTCGGCGCGCCTCCTGATAGGCGCAGTCGCCTAGGTCACGGATCAGGCCATCAGCCTCGGCCTCGATGCGTTCGCTTCGAGCGCGCTTGGAAGGCGCCCACGTGGTCATTCTTCCGCTCCCTTCAGCCCACAACCCCATAGCTGCATATTCGAGCGGCGTCAGCAACTGGTTTCGCCGCCGCTCATGCGTCCTGCATCGTCATCCGGTGCGCCCGGCCTTATGTCAGCGTGCGAGATGCCCCATGTCTGGGTTCAAGCGCCGAGGACAGCCAGATTATAAAGTGTTGGATGAGCCGCATTAGGTTCATTCAGCAAGTATTTGATATTGCATCTGTTTAAGTGCGCCAACTCACTCGGCCATCAGCCGCTCGACCAGCTGCTCGACGCCCGCCTGGATCCGTCTCGCGCGCATCCGCTCCGCCGCGACGATCGTCTTCACGTCCCCATAGGCGCGGTTGAGGTCGTCGTTGACCACCACGTAATGGTAGTCGCGCCAGCGCTCGATCTCCGTTCGGGCGTTCTGGAACCGCGCCTCGATCGATGAGGCCGTGTCCTCCGCCCGCCGCTCGAGGCGCGCGCGCAATTCCCGCATCGAGGGCGGCAGGACGAAAATGCTGACGACGTCGTCGCCCAGCCGTTCGCGCACTTGGCTGGCGCCCTGCCAGTCGACGTCGAACAGCATGTCGCGCCCTTGAGCCAGCACCTTCTCCACAGGCTTCAGCGGCGTGCCATAGGCGTTGCCATGCACCTCGGCCGATTCGAGCAGCTCGTCCGCCGCCTTCATCCGCTCGAATTCGCCCCGGTCGATGAAGTGATAATGGACGCCGTCGACCTCGGATGAACGTCGCGTCCGCGTTGTCACGGAGACCGAAAGCGTGAGATCGAGCGCGCTGTCCTGCATCAGCATCCGGGTCAGCGTGGTCTTGCCGGCCCCCGACGGCGAGGACAGAATCAGGATCATGCCTCGCCGGCTCGCCGCCATCGCTTCGAATCTCACTCGACGTTCTGCACCTGCTCGCGGAATTGCTCGATTTGCGCTCTGAGTTCAAGCCCCTGCGCGGTCAGGCTCACGTCATTGGCCTTCGCGCAGAGCGTGCTCGCCTCCCGCCCCAGCTCCTGGGCGAGGAAATCGAGCCGCCGGCCGATCGGCCCGCCTTGGTCGATCAGCGCCCGCGCGGCGGCGACGTGGGTCTTGAGCCGGTCGAGCTCCTCGCGGATGTCGGCCTTGGCCGCAAGCAGGATCGCCTCCTGGTGGAGGCGGTTCTCATCGAAGCCGCGCGAAGATTCCATCAGCGTCTGAACGCTTTGGGCGAGTCGTTCGCGCACCGCTTCGGGCCGGCGGGCCGGATTGGCGTCGGCGGCCTCGACCAGCCCGGCGATGGCCGCGAGCATGGTCTCAAGCAGATGAGCGAGCGCCCCTCCTTCACCCCGGCGCGCTGCGGTGAGCGCGGCAATCGCCTCATCGAGGCTCGCGAGCGCACCCGCGCAGGCCGCGTTCACGGCCGCCTCGTCGTCCTCGATGTCAGCCGCCTCGAGCACGCCGCGTAGCGTCAGCAGTCCGTCCATGGTCGGCGGCGCGAGCCCGGCTTTGACCGCCGCGGCGCGGGCGGCGACCGCGATCGATTCGAGCGCCGCCTGATCGATGCGCACCCTAGTGGTCGCTCCCTCACGCTGCGAGGACAGGGTGGCGAAGCAGGTCCCGCGCCCCAGCGCCCTGGCGAGCCGTGTGCGCGCCTCGCCCTCCGCCCGATCGAAGGGCGCGGGCATGCGCAAGCGAATGTCCAGGCCCTTGGCGTTGACGGTCTTGAGCTCGAACGTCCACCGCCACGCGCCGCCGCTGCCTGCGGCGCGGGCGAATCCGGTCATGCTGCTCACCGACATAAGCCAATCCCCCTTCGCTCGAAGCGCAAGTCCGATGCCGCTGGAAGCCTTCGACGATCGCTCCGCGCGGATGAATAGCCGCCCTGTTGGTTCATATTGAGTTCAGGCGGCGACCTCTATGAGTCGCTGTGACCCGTTTGGGTTCCCTAAACCACAGGAAAAGTCCTCCCATGATCAAGACCCTTGCGGCCGCGGCCGTTCTCTCGCTCGGCCTCGCCGGCTACGCCGTCGCGCAGGAACCCGCTGCTGCGCCGGCCGCTCCGATGGCCGAGCCAATGCACCATCATCATCATCATCACCATCACCACCATCATCATCACCACCACATGCACCACGCGGCTCCAATGGCTGCGCCCGCTCCGGCTCCCGCGCAATAATCTAGAACTGCGACGCGATCTCTTCGATTTTGAGTTCGCGCTAAACTCTAAGCTCTCCGCGCAAAGTTTTGTTCGGAGAGCTTTTTTGTCCTCAGTTAAACCTGCAAATTGAGCGCCGCTTAGAATTAGGGTCAGGCTTCAGTCTTTTTTCGGTCGCGCCCGCTTGCGCGTCTGGACCTCGACCCGCGGCCCGTCCGCCAGGCGAACCATCGCCCCCCACAATGTCCGTACGTCCTGTTGCGTCGGCTCCATGCGATGGAAGATGTTGCGCAGGTTTCGCCGCATCCCCGGCTTCTTGGTCACCGGACGGAAAAAGCCGTTCTCCTCAAGCTTGCCCTCAAGATAATCGAAGAACGCGAGCAGCATCTCGCGCTGCGCCGGCGGCGACTGGGGGCGCGGGACCGTCGGCGGCGGCGGCGCGTCGCCATGAGCCGCCTTGAACCACTCGTAGCCGCAGAGAAGAACCGCCTGGGAGAGGTTGAGCGACGCGTAAGTTGGGCTCGACGGAAAGGTGATGATCGCGTCGGCGATCGCGACTTCGTCATTGTCCAATCCGGTGCGCTCCGGCCCGAACAGGATGCCGCGCTTCTCGCCGACCGCCGTCGGCGGTCGCGCCCATGGCGACGCTGGGGCTCAAGACGGCCTTCATCTGCCCGCGCTCACGCGCCGTCGTCGCGTAAACGCCATGGAGGTCGCCGACCGCCGCCTCGACGCTCGGAAAGAGCTTTGCAGCGTCCAACAGGTCGGTCGCGCCGGCCGCAGCGGAATAGGCGACCTCCCGATATTCGTCGCTGCGCGGCCAGCCTTGGCGGGGATTGACCAGGCGCAAGTCGTCGAGGCCGAAATTGGCCATGGCGCGTGCGCACATGCCGATGTTCACGGCCAGTTGCGGCCGAACCAGAATGATCGTTGGACCGCCGCCGAGCGGCGGCCGTGTCCTATCCGTGCCCGCGCCAACCATGGCGGCGGGCTATAGCACGGCCGCCGCCGAGGCAAACGATTGGGTCGCGCGAACCACAGCTGCTGCAGGAAACGGTCATCGCCAAGCACCACGCCACATGCTCTAATTGCTCCAGATTTGAGGAGACGGCATGAGCCGTGACACCGGTATACCAATACGGCGCTTGAACCCGCCGAACCTGGGCCCACCCCCCGGCTATTCCCAAGTCGTTGAGGTCCAAGCGAGTCGTATCGTCTTTGTCGCAGGCCAGACCGCACTCGATAGAGAGGGCGCGTTGGTTGGCAAAGATGACTTCGCCGCCCAGGCCGAGCAGGTTTTCCGTAACCTCGCCGTAGCGCTCGAAGCGGTTGGTTGCACCGCGGCCAACTTAGTGAAATTGACGGTCTTCCTGCGCGACATGGATAGCCTCGGCGCCTACCGGGAGGCCCGCGATCGCTTCTTCGCAACCGTAAGTCCGCCAGCGACGCCCGCGGTCACGCTCATCGAGGTTTCAAAACTCTATGGCCCGGAGTTTCTCATAGAAATTGAGGCCGTCGCGGCAGCGTCGGCGTCGAGCGGAGAGTTTTCGTTCTAAAGCCCCAGCTCCCTCGGCGCCCAGCCCGCGAAGGTCTGACCGAGCGTGACAATGCGCGCGTGATAGGCTCGCTCGACGAGCGCCTGGTCGACGGCCATCGGATAATAGGACGCGATCGCTCGCAACGGGATCACTGACGCGATTCCGCCTCGCGGTCCGCGAACAAGGAAGCTTCCGACGATCGTGTCCTGCGCCGAGCCTCTCGGCCCCGGCCCGCCGGGGCTCGGGGCGAGATAGATCCAGTCGATCTGGACCTCGAGAATTGCGGCGTTTCTGTCGCCCGGGGCGAGATAGGGCCCGAGGACCCGAGGCAACGCCTGCCTGAGCGCCTGATCCATCCAGGCTGCGGTCGGATCGCCGGTGAGCGCGCGCAGCGGCTCGACGTTGACCACGATGTCGCTAAACCTGAGACCGCTTTGGGCTCGCGCGCTCGAGGCCGCGCCCGTCAACGTAAGGCCGAATGCGCCAAGGGCGGCGAGTGCGTCCCGGCGAGTCATGGCGCTCGCGACCATTTTCTCTTCCCCTTCCCGTCCGACCCAGACAACGCGCGAAAGGCCTTGGAGGCGGTCCACAGCCCGCCGGATAGACAGGCGTTCTACCGAACGCCCTTTGGAGCCATCCGCGGCGCTTATAGACGCGGTCCATAGCCCGTCGGCAGACGGGCGTCCCTCCGGACGCCCTTTGGACCGCGTCCGCCGCGATCAACGATCGCGGCTACAATCTGCGCCGACCCAGAAGCAATCTGTTCTAGAGGCCCAGCTCCCTTGGCGCCCATCCCGCAAACGCCTGGGCAAGGGCCGTCACGCGGCCTTGCAAGGCCCGCTCGACCAGCGTCTGATCGACCGCCATCGGGAAATAGCTGGAGATCGCCCGCAGCGGCACGTTGGCGACAACGCCTCGCGGGCCTCTAAGCAACGAGCGTTCCGTTGATCGTGTCTTGCGTTCGCCGAAAGCCGCCGAAGCCGCCGCCGCCGCTGCTTGGCCCGAGATAGAGATAGTCGATTCGCGCCACCAGCGTCGCCCCGTTGCGGTCGCCGGGCGCCATATAGGGCGCGAGCGACTGGGCGAGCGCGCCGGGAAGCGCCTCCTCCACCCAGGCCGCGGTCGGATCGCCCATGCTGGCCCGGATCGGCGAGACATCGACCTTGATGGCGCGGATACGGAGACCGGGCTGAGCCAACGCGGCCGGTATCTCAGCCACGGCTGGAAGACAAAGCGCTCCGAGGGAGGCAAGCGCGGCGCGTCGGGTCAAGGGGAACGCGGACATGACGCAAACTTCTCCTCGGGCCGCCGACTCCCGGGTCGCTCAGACCGTGCGGCTATATATAGGCCACCTTGACGATTTCATAGCTCTTGCCGCCGCCAGGGGTGTTCACCTCGACGCTGTCGCCCGCCTTCTTGCCGATCAGCGCGCGCGCGGTCGGCGAGGTGATCGACACCTTGCCCGACTTCACGTCCGCCTCGCTCTCGCCGACGAGCTGAAACTTGCTCTCTTTTTCGGTGTCTTCGTCGATCAGGGTGACGGTCGCGCCGAACTTGATCGTGCTGCCGTTCAATTTCGCCACGTCGATCACTTCGGCGCGCTGCAACAGGTCCTCGAGTTCGACGATCCGGCCCTCGTTGTGCGACTGCGCCTCCTTGGCGGAGTGATATTCGGCGTTTTCCGACAGGTCGCCGTGCGATCGCGCCTCGGAGATCGCCGCGACGATGCGCGGTCGCTCGACCTGCTGGCGACGAAGAAATTCCGCCTCCAGGGCTGCATGGCCTGCGGCGGTCATAGGTAGCTTGTCCATTGCCTATCCGTAAAAAAATACTGCCGCCACGGCGTCTTTCTGCGCCGTCACGCCAGATAATCCTGCAACGCCCTGACTTCGAGTTCGCCGCTCGCGACGGCGCGGATCCCGTCGGCCGCCGCGATGGCGCCTGAAATTGTGGTGTAGTAGGGCGTCTTTTGCAAGAGGGCGGCGCGGCGCAAAGGCTTGGAATTGGCGAGCGAGGTCGCGCCCTCGGTGGTGTTGAACATGAGCTGCACCGCGCCGTTGCGCACCGCGTCCGCCGCATGCGGGCGGCCTTCCGACACTTTGTTGACCTTCTCCGCCTTCAGCCCGTGGGCGGTCAGGTAGCGCTGGGTCCCGCCGGTGGCCAGGATCTTGAACCCGAGCGCCTGCAGCTTGCGCAAAGGCTCGACGATCTTTTCCTTATCCGCATCGCGCACGGAGACGAACACGGCGCCCGATGTCGGCGGCCGCGATCCGGCCCCAAGCTGGCTCTTGGCGAAGGCGATTTCGAACGAGCGGTCGATCCCCATCACCTCGCCGGTCGAGCGCATTTCCGGCCCCAGCACGGTGTCGACGCCGGGGAAGCGGGCGAAAGGAAACACCGCTTCCTTGACCCCGACGTGATCGAGCCGTTCAAGCTTGAGATCGAACGAAGCGAGCTTTTCGCCCGCCATGATGCGGGCCGCGATCGCGGCGATCGGCTTGCCGATCACCTTGGCGACGAAGGGCACGGTGCGCGAGGCGCGCGGGTTGACCTCGAGCACGTAGATCTCGCCGTCTTTGAGCGCGTATTGCACGTTCATGAGCCCGCCGACTTCGAGCGCGCGCGCAAGCTTCTGCGTTTGCTCCTTGAGGCTCGCGATCGTCTCGGGCGTGAGCGAGCGGGGCGGCAGCGAGCAGGCGCTGTCGCCCGAGTGAATGCCGGCCTCCTCGATGTGCTCCATGATCCCGGCCACGACCACCGTCGCGCCGTCGCTCAACGCATCGACGTCGATCTCGATCGCGTCGGCGAGGTAGCGGTCGAACAGCAGCGGGTTCTTGCCCAGAACCGTGTTGATCTGGCCGGTCTTGTCGTTCGGGTAGCGCGCCTTGACGTCGGACGGCACCAGGCTCGGCAGCACGCCGAGCAGATAGTCGTCGAGCGCGGTCTGATCGTGGATGATCGCCATCGCCCGCCCGCCCAGCACATAGGACGGGCGCACCACGAGCGGCAGCCCGAGATCGGCGGAGATGAGGCGGGCCTGCTCGACCGAATAGGCGATGCCGTTCTTCGGCTGCTTCAGGCCGAGCTTGTCGAGCAGGCGCTTGAAGCGGTCGCGGTCCTCCGCGAGATCGATCGAGTCGACCGAAGTGCCGAGGATCGGCGCGCCCGACTGTTCGATGACGTGGGCGAGCTTGAGCGGCGTCTGGCCGCCGAACTGAACGATCACGCCCTTGACCGATCCGCGCTCGCGCTCCTTGTCGAGAATCGCCAGCACGTCCTCGGCGGTCAACGGCTCGAAATAGAGTCGGTCCGAGGTGTCGTAGTCGGTCGAGACGGTCTCCGGATTGCAGTTGATCATGATCGTCTCGTAGCCCGCTGCGCTGAGCGCGAACGCGGCGTGGCAGCAGCAATAGTCGAACTCGATCCCCTGCCCGATCCGGTTCGGGCCGCCGCCGAGGATGACGATCTTCTCGCGCTCCGAGGGGTCGGCTTCGCATCGGACCTTGCCGGCGAACGGAGCCTCGTAGGTCGAATACATGTAAGCCGTGGGCGAGGCGAACTCGGCGGCGCAGGTGTCGATGCGCTTGAACACCGGCTGAACGCCGAGCCGTCTGCGCGCGGCGGCGACGTCGGCTTCGGCCTTGCCGGCAAGCGCTGCAAGGCGCGCGTCCGAGAAGCCGCTCGCCTTCAAGGCTCTCATATTGCCAGCGTCAGGCGGCAGGCCATGAGCGCGCACCCTGCCTTCGAGCGCAACGATCTCGGCGATCCGTTCGAGGAACCAGGGGTCGATCTTGCTGCACTCGTGGATCTCTTCGACGCCCATCCCCAAGCGCATCGCCTGCGCCACTTTGAGCAGGCGATCGGGCGTCGGCTGGCCGATCGCGGCGCGCAGCACGTTGTGGTCGTCGCCGAGGCCCAGTCCGTCGATTTCGATCTCGTCGAGCCCGTCGAGGCCGGTCTCGAGCGAGCGCAGCGCCTTCTGCAGCGATTCGGGGAAGGTGCGGCCGATCGCCATCGCTTCGCCGACCGACTTCATCGCCGTCGTCAGCGTCGGCTCGGCGCCGGGAAACTTCTCGAAGGCGAAGCGCGGGATCTTGGTGACGATGTAATCGATCGTCGGCTCGAACGACGCCGGCGTCGCGCCGCCGGTG
Organism: uncultured Alphaproteobacteria bacterium; assembly: GCA_963702825.1. GTDB lineage: Bacteria > Pseudomonadota > Alphaproteobacteria > Rhizobiales > Beijerinckiaceae > Roseiarcus. The sequence goes on along the minus strand of CAVPEE010000060.1, from coordinate 1,621 downwards.
ATGTCGTTGGCGATCTCGTCGAGCGTATAGCCGACCGCGAGCTTGGCCGCGACCTTGGCGATCGGAAACCCGGTCGCCTTCGAGGCCAAAGCCGACGAGCGCGAGACGCGCGGGTTCATTTCGATCACCACCATGCGCCCGTCGGCCGGATTGACCGCGAACTGCACGTTCGAGCCGCCGGTCTCGACCCCGATCTCGCGCAGAACCGCGATCGAGGCGTCGCGCATGATCTGGAATTCCTTGTCGGTCAGCGTCAGCGCCGGAGCGACGGTGATCGAATCGCCGGTGTGGACGCCCATCGGGTCGATGTTCTCGATCGAGCAGATGATGATGCAATTGTCCTGTTTGTCGCGCACCACCTCCATCTCGAACTCTTTCCAGCCGAGCACGCTCTCCTCGATCAGGACCTCGTCGGTGGGCGAAGCGTCGATGCCGCGCTCGACGATCTCGATCAATTCGCTTCTTGTGTAGGCGATGCCCCCGCCGGTGCCGCCCATGGTGAAGCTCGGGCGGATGATCGCGGGCAAGCCGATGTCGGCCACCGCGGTCAGCGCCTGCGACAGCGTCTTCACCTGATGCGAGCGCGGCGTCTTGAGGCCGATTTTCGTCATCGCCTCGCGGAAGAGTTCGCGGTCCTCCGCCTTGTCGATCGCGTCGGCGGTGGCGCCGATCATCTCGACGTCGTAGCGCTCGAGCACGCCCATCTTGCGCAGGCTGAGCGCGCAATTGAGCGCCGTCTGGCCGCCCATGGTCGGCAGCAGCGCGAAGCCGCCCGGGATCGCGTAGCGCTCCTTGGCGATGATCTTCTCGACGATCTCGGGCGTGATCGGCTCGATATAGGTCCGGTCCGCCATGTCCGGATCGGTCATGATGGTGGCCGGATTGGAATTGATGAGGACGATTCGATAGCCTTCCGCGCGCAACGTCTTGCAGGCCTGCGTCCCCGAATAATCGAACTCGCACGCCTGGCCGATGATGATCGGGCCGGCGCCGATGATGAGGATGGTGGAAATGTCGGTCCGTTTGGGCATTGGGTTCCTGGGCTCGCCGCTCCGAGCCTGACTTAACGCGACCGCCTTCGCACGAAAAAAGCCCGCTTCGCGACCGAAATCGGCCGGAAGGCGGCGCTTCGTCTCGTGTGCTTGCGTGGGGCGGCCGCGCGAGGCCGTTTCGAGGCGACCTTAAGTCGCGCTCACTAGCGGAAAATTTGACGCGGCGGAAGGGGCAGCTATGCGACGGGTGCCCGCTTACCTGTTTCCGTACACGAAAATATTGCCGGAGGTCGCATTCCGTGTACACAAATTCATGAGGATCGTGTGGGACGAGCCTAAGCGACTAACGAACCTCGCCAAGCATGGTCTCGACTTCGCCGATCTCGACACCGACTTTTTCTCTGGAGCCGCGTTAGGCCCAACAGACAAAGGCCGCTTCGTTGCAATTGGCGAATGGGCCGAAATCACGATCACAGTGGTCTTCAGACCATTGGGCGCTGAGGCCATCTCGGTGATTTCCATGCGACCCGCAAGCCGAAAGGAGCGAAGACGATGACGTCGAAGAAATTCTCGGCAAAGCGCCCTCTGACGGATGATGAAGAGGCGGAAATTCAACGGATGATCGCGAG
>CAVPEE010000059.1:0-34038 GCA_963702825.1 uncultured Alphaproteobacteria bacterium | reverse complement strand
TTTGCAGCGCCGGCAACATGAGTTGCTGAAAACTGGGCACGCCCATTTGTTCTTACGCTCCCCCTACCCCACCCAAGACTACATGCGAAAGACGCCGAACCGGGTCGGTTCGACCCCGGCGTTAAGCGTGGCCGAAAACGCCAGCGACAGAACCCGCCGCGTTTCGCGAGGCGCTACAATGCCATCGTCCCAAAGGCGAGCGGTCGCGTAATAGGGCGATCCCTCCGACTCGTATTTGGCCCGAATCGGCGCCTTGAACGCTTCCTCGTCGGCTCTCGGCCACTCGCGCCTTTCCCCCTCAAGCGCGTCGCGCCGGATCGTCGCGAGCACGCTCGCCGCCTGTTCGCCCCCCATCACGCTGATGCGGGCATTCGGCCACGTGAAGAGAAACCGAGGAGAATAGGCGCGCCCGCACATGCCATAGTTGCCGGCGCCGAAGGAGCCGCCCACGATCAACGTGATCTTGGGCACATTGGCGCAGGCCACCGCCGTGACGAGCTTCGCGCCATCCTTGGCAATACCGCCCGCCTCGTAGCGCTGTCCGACCATGAAGCCGGAGATATTTTGCAGGAACAACATTGGCACGTCGCGTTGGACGCAGAGTTCGACGAAGTGCGCCCCCTTCAGCGCGCTGTCGGAAAACAAGACGCCATTGCTGGCGATGACGCCGATGAGCATGCCCGAAAGGCGCGCGAATCCCGTGACCAGCGTGGCGCCGTAGCGAGGTTTGAACTCGTCGAACTCCGAACCGTCGACGATGCGGGCGATGATCTCGTGCGCGTCGACCTGCTGGCGAAGGTCGACCGGCGCCACAAGTTCAAGCTCCTCGGCCGGATAAAAAGGCTCGACCGGCTTCGCCCAATCGATCGAGCGCTTTGGCGCCCGGTTGAGGTTGGCGACCGCGCGCCGGGCAAGCCCGAGCGCATGTGTATCGTCACGCGCCAGCGTGTCCGCGACTCCCGAGACGCGGGTGTGCATATCTCCGCCGCCGAGGTCTTCCGCGCTCACCGTCTCGCCGGTCGCTGCCTTGACCAGCGGTGGCCCGGCGAGAAAGATCGTGCCTTGCTTGTCGACGATGATCGTCTCGTCCGACATCGCCGGCACATAGGCGCCGCCCGCGGTGCAGGATCCCATCACCACCGCGATTTGAGGAACGCCGGCCGACGACATGCGCGCCTGATTGAAGAAGATCCGCCCGAAATGGTCGCGGTCGGGAAAGACCTCTGCCTGATAAGGCAAATTGGCCCCGCCCGAGTCGACAAGATAAACGCAAGGGAGACGGTTCTCCGCCGCGATCTCCTGCGCGCGCAAATGCTTCTTCACCGTCATCGGATAATATGCGCCGCCCTTGATGGTCGGATCGTTGGCGATGATCATGACTTCGCGGCCTTCGATAAGGCCAATTCCCGCCACCAGCCCCGCGCCGTGGACGTCGCCCTCATACATGTCGAAAGCCGCGAGTGCGCCTATTTCCAGAAACGGCGAACCGGGATCGACCAGGCCGGCGACGCGTTCACGCGCCAGAAGCTTGCCACGGCCGACATGACGTTCGCGCGCCCTGGCTGAACCGCCTGCCGCCGCGGCGCGCCGGCGCTGGTTGAGTTCGTCAATAAGCCGACGCCATTCCGCAGCGTTGGCTGCTCCCTCACCGCTCTTTGTTGTCAATGCGCTCTTTAGTCGCGCCATTGCGCTTTAGTTCCTTAGTCCCAGCCGCAGACTTCGGAGAAGTCTCAACATTGTTGCCGTTGTTCACCCATGACACTGGGGTTGAATCCATTGCCGATTCTATAATTTGATCTAGCGAATGCTTCGCTTCCCCAAGAGCATGCAAGATGTTGTTTATTTGCAACATATTTGCCCTGCTCTGACTTTCGCTGAACTTTACGGAAGGACCTCCGGCGCTTTTACAGGGTTCGCCTTCGGTCAGATGGCGTCGTAGCGTTCGATCCGCCAGGGTTCGGCGTGCGCGTCCGCAATCCACGCCTTCCACGCCGGGAAACTCATCATCGTGTCCATGTAGGCGCGCGTCTGCGTTGACACTGGGACGTCATAGACATGGAAGCGGTTCACCACCGGCGCGAACATGGCGTCGGCGGCGGAGAAACGCCCGAACAGAAAGGGTCCGCCCCTGCCGAAGGTCGCGCGCGCATGCGACCAGGCGGCTTCGATGCGGGCGACGTCCGCCTTTACCTCATCGCTGAGCGGGATCGCCTTGACTGGCCGGCGGAAATTCGTTGGGCACGCTTGCCGCAGGGCGACGAAGCCAGCATGCATTTCGCTGGCGAGCGAACGGGCATGAGCGCGAGCGGCCTTCCCTTTCGGCCACACTGTCTTTGCGGAATAGGCCTCGGCAATATACTCAATGATCGCGAGCGACTCCCAAATCGCGATCTTGCCGTCTTGTAGTGACGGACACTTTCCAGTCGGCGCGTATTTAAGCATATTCGCGCGCGTTTCCGGCTGATCCATCGGAATAATCACCTCCTCGAACGGGATCTTCAGCTGCGCGAGCAAGATCCAGGGCCTCAGCGACCACGACGAATAGGCTTTGTTGGCGAGGATCAGTTTCAGCGGCACGGGTTCGTTTCCGGAAGGGTTTCGCGGCAATTGATCGGCGGGCGCCAAAGCCAAGTCAAGACGCCGCCCGCGCCGGGCCCGCATTGACGCAGCCGCTTCCGCGCAGGAAAAGGCATCTCGAACGATCGTCGGAGCCCTCAATTGTCGTCGAATAAGGTCGGGCTTCTGGTCGTCGCCGGCGGCCGAGGCGTGAGGCTCGGCGCAGATCGGCCGAAGCAATATCTCAGTTGCGCTGGCCGTCCGCTCATCGTGCACACGCTCGAAGCGCTGGTCGCGAGCTTCCCGTTCTCGGTCGTAACGGTGGTCATCCGGCCCGACGACCAAGTGCTTTATGGCCAAGCCGTCGCGCATCTGGCGCCGGGCGCCTCGGCGGCGCTCGGGCCGCCGGCGATTGGGGGCGCGACCCGTCAGCAAAGCGTCCTGTCCGGGCTCGCGGCCCTCGCCGCAGCGGATCTGGATATCGTGCTCATCCACGATGCGGTGCGGCCCTTCCCTTCCCCTGCCCTCATCGCGCGGGCGATCGAAGCCGCCGAGCGTCACGGGGCGGCGGCGCCCGGAACGGCGATGAACGACACTGTCAAGCAGGTCGACGTCGACGGGCGGGTCCTCGCGACCCCGCCGCGCTCGGCGCTCAGAGCCGTGCAAACGCCGCAGGCCTTTCGCTTTCCTCTCATCCTCGAGGCGCATCGACGCGCCGCCGCCGCTGGCGTCGATGATCTCACTGACGATGTGGCGGTGGCCGAATGGGCGGGCGCGCCGGCCTATGTGTTCGAAGGCGACCCCGCCAACGTCAAGGTGACCACCATGCAGGATCTCGAAGCGGCGGAGGCGCGGCTCACCGCGAGCCTTGGCGAGACGCGGGTCGGCCAGGGCTTCGATGTTCACGCCTTCGCGCCCGGCGATCACGTGTGGCTGTGCGGCCTTCGCATCGCCCATTCTGCGGCGCTCGCCGGCCATTCCGACGCTGACGTCGGCTTACACGCGCTTGCCGACGCGCTCTACGGCGCGCTTGCCGAGGGCGACATCGGCCAACATTTCCCACCCTCCGATCCGCAGTGGAAAGGAACGGCGTCGAAAGTTTTCCTCGCTCATGCGGCCGAACGCGTGCGAGCGCGCGGCGGCGTGATCGTCAACCTCGACGTCACGCTCATCTGCGAAGTCGCCGAAGATCGGCCCGCACCGCGAAGCGATGCGCGCTCGCGTCGCGGAGATCGCGGGCCTCGATATCGGCCGCGTCGCCGTGAAGGCGACGACGAGCGAGAAGCTTGGCTTTACCGGGCGCGGCGAAGGAATCGCCTGCCTGGCGACGGCGACCGTGCGGCTGCCGTGAGCCAGGGCTCCTCGCGCGACGACTTCACGCCTTGTGGTGGACCTCCTGCAGCCCATAGACCGGGGTCGGGACGCCCTCGAGGCGCGCTTTCAACTGCAGCGCCAGGAACTGCGAATAATGCCGCGACTGATGCAGGTTGCCGCCGTGGAACCACAAGGCCTCCTGCTGCGTCGGCTTCCACATATTGCGCAGCTCGCCCTCCCACGGGCCAGGGTCCTTCTTGGTGTTTGAGCCGAGGCCCCAGACCTTGCCGACCTTGTCGGCCATTTCCTGACCGCAGATGTCGGCGACCCAGCCGTTCATCGAGCTATAGCCGGTCGCATAGACGATCACGTCGGCCGGAATTTCCTTGCCGTTATCGAGCTTGACGCCTTTCGGCGTGATTTCCTCGACCTGCCCCGAGACGAGCTTGATCTTGCCGTCGATGATGAGCTGCGACGCGCCGACGTCGATATAATAGCCCGAACCCCGGCGCAGGTATTTCATGAACAGGCCGGATTCATCGTCGCCAAAGTCGACCTTGAAGCCCGCCCTCTCGAGACCCTTGTAAAAATCGGCGTCCTTTTCGCGAATCTTGTCATAGAGGGGCTTCTGCAGTGCGGCGAGGGCGCCGTAGGGTAAGGAAGCGAAGATCAGGTCGGCCTTGGGGGTCGTCACGCCGCCGCGAACCGCGCGCTCGGAATAGAGATCGCCGAGCGCGAGATCCATTAGCGTATCGGAGCGCACGACATTCGTGCTCGACCGCTGGATCATGGTCGCGTCGACGCCTGCCTCGTACAACGCGGCGCAAATGTCATGCGCCGAATTGTTCGAGCCGACGACGACGACCCTCTTGCCCTTGAAAGCATCGGGCCCCGGATGGGCCGACGAATGATGCTGCTCGCCCTTGAAGGTCTTCATCCCCTTGAAGCTGGCAGGTTGGGCTTCGAGGACATGCCGGTCGCAAACACCAGTTGCTTGGGGCGCAGCGTGACATCCTTGCCGTCGCGATCGACGACGACCGTCCACTCCTTTTTCTTTGGATCGAACTTTGCGCTCTTAGCCGTCGTCTTCGTCCAGTAATTCAGCTCCATCACCTTGGCGTACATTTCCAGCCAATCGCCGATCTTGTCCTTGGGCGAGAACACCGGCCAGTTCTTCGGAAAGTCGATATAGGGCAGATGGTCGTACCAGACCGGGTCGTGCAGGCAGAGCGACTTGTAGCGCTTGCGCCAGGAATCGCCGGCGCGCTCGTTCTTTTCCGACGATGATCGTCGGCACGCCGAGTTGCCTCAGGCGCGCGCCAAGCCCGATCGCGCCCTGGCCGCCGCCGACAATCAGGACGTAGGGCTGCGTTTCATAACCGAGTTTCTCGGCCTCCTCGTCCCGCAATTCCTTCCAGGTCTTTGCGCCGGGGTTGACGCCGTGCCTCGCGCCGAGCGGCCGCGTGAAGCCTGCTTTCTCCTCGTGGCCCTTGAGTTCGGCCATTGTGGTTAGCAGAGTCCAAATAGCGCCGTCCTTGATGCGGATGAGGCCGTAGCCCCGCGCGATCTCGGTCTCGAACGAAATCCAGGATTCGAGAATGCCGTCCGCCTCGGTCGCGACCTCACCCTCGGCGACGCGCCAGTCGCGCGGCTTCACCTGCTTGAGGCGATGGGTCAGCATGTCGCGGACCTGGTCGCGCCCTTCCATCGTCTTGATGTTCCAGGTGAAGGCGACGAGATCGCGCCAATAGCTCTCGACGCCGAACATGGCGACCGCCGCCTCGACATCGCCAACCGCCAATGCGGCGTCGAACTTGCCGAGGAAGGCCGCCATACGAGCATTGGGGGCTTTGTCGAGCATCGTCTCCTCCCGATGGATGATAACCGGCGCTTGCCGCAGGGTTCCGCTGAGACGAAAACTTGCGCGTGTTTTGAGGCGGTGGCAAGCGCGGGACGCCGCATCGATCCGGGGCCAAGTTCGACGCCGCTACGGCGACGGGGGGTCGATCGCCGCCGCCCCTCCCCTACCGGAATTGGCTGCCGTCGCTCCAGTAATTCAACCAGCGAGCGAGTTTGCGCCAAGACAATGCAAGGAAATCCAAGGAAAATTCCTTGCATTTCCTTGGATTCCTTTGGCCGAATCAGGACTTTTCAATGGGTTACAGCGAAAAAAATAAAAAAAACTTCCGCCGGCCAGAACTCGCGTCTGGGGTTGTATTTCGCTCTCACAGACCGTCGCCTGAAGACGGTGATTTTCTTATGAACAAAATATACTCTATTGTTCTGAATGTCAATAAATTGAACTGCTGACTTGCAATACTGCAGTCATCTTGGACTAGGGCAAAATGCGTCGAAAGACGCCCGTCTTCCGACGGGCTAGGGCGACGTGGCGATCCAGCCTCGACGGGCGCCCTTCGCTCCCCTGTCGTGCTTTGACGTAGCCCGTCCGGAAGGAGCGGCGCCGTTCGCTCCCTTGGTTTGCTTCGCCGCTTCCCTGCTCACAATGACGGCCCTGGTTCGACGAAAACGCATTGTGCTCGAGCGGCGAATCTGCGTGAACAGATCTCGTTACGACGCTGACGGAAATGAAGTTTTGGATCCTCGTCCGTCCTCGTCCGCAATCCAATCGCTGCGACGCCGGTCGCGAGGAAAAGGAGGCTCCCGCCGCCGGCGCCAGCGCGGATGTCTCTTCCGCCGCCCGCGTCCTTAAAACTCCAGCCATCTCGGGCATTTACAATGCCCGTCTCAAGCAACCTGGAAACGTCAATTCATCTGCATTAATGCCTGTTCTCGGTCGAAAACCGTTCAAATATCTGAGTTTGGCTGTAAGGCGCCGGAACGAGACTCATACCCCTGGCGCAGTCCTGGCGCGCAGAATGGGCCTTCGGATGCCGGCTCTCGAAGCGCAATGGGACCGGCAGGGTCCAGCACGGCGCGGGCCTGACGGGCGCTTAGCCCACCAGGTCTTTCTCAAGGCCGTCGCCCTATCCCCCGGCTGGCAGCGCCTCGGCCAGCACATGGACCGAATGCACCGCGGTGCGCCCCGAGAGATCGGCGATCTGATGGCGACACGAAAACCCGTCGGCGACGATCGGCTCTTCAGCTTTGGCTTTGCGCACAGCCGGCATAAGATCGGCCTCCGCCATGGCGCGCGAGACGTCCTGCGTCTCGGACTGATAGCCAAAGGCGCCGGCCATTCCACAACAGGATGAGGTGATCGGCGCAACGGTCAGATCCGGCGTCTGCCGCAAAGCCGCGAGAGTTGCATCGAACGCGCCGAAGCTTTTCTGATGGCAATGGCCGTGGACATGCGCCTTGGTCGGCGTGGGTCGGAGGTTCAGCGCAATCTTCTCGCGCGCCATCCACTCACCGAAAGTGACGGCGCGGCTCGCGAGCGCTTTCGCTTCGCTTCCCGGCAGCAGGGACACGAATTCATCACGCAAGGTCATGAGGCAAGAGGGCTCGAGGCCGACGACGAGCGCGTCGCCGGCGAGTGCGACCAACGTCCGCCGGGCCTCCGCGCGCGCCTTCTCGATGAGGCCCGCGGCAAGATAGGTTCGCCCGCAGCAGAGCGGGCGGCCGTCGTGGCGCGGCATTAGCGGCTTTCGTCCAGCCGCTGCGATGACGCGGAGCGCAGCGCGTAGATTCTCCGGCTCGAAGTAGCGGTTGAAGGTGTCGGCGAAGAGCACCACCTCGCCCTTACCGTTCCCCGACTTGGCGTAGCGGGAAGCCTCTTCGTCGCGGAAGCGATCGGTTCGCCAGGCCGGCAGGTCGCGCTGCTCGGCAAAGCCCAATTGTCGATCGAGCAACGCGGCGCAGCGTGGGGACTTTGTTCCGAAGATTGGCGGCGCTGGCGAAGGTTGCCGCAAGCGGCGCGTAGCGCGGCAGTTCGGCAATGATCCGTTCGCGTAGCCCGATCCCATGTTGACTGGCGCGCGCCGCCGTCGCCTCGATCTTCATCTTCGCCATGTCGACGCCGGTCGGACATTCGCGCCGGCAGGCCTTGCAGGAAACGCAAAGTTTCAGCGCCTCCGCAACATCGCTCGAGGCCAACGCCTCCTGGTCGAGCTGGCCGGTGAGGGCGAGCCGAAGCGTATTGGCTCGGCCACGAACGAGATGCTGCTCGTCGCGGGTCGCCCGATAGCTCGGGCACATCGCGCCGGCGTCGAACTTACGGCAATGGCCGTTGTTGTTGCACATCTCGACGGCCCCAAGCAGACCGCCCAATGGGCCTGGATAGTCCGACCAGTCGAGCTGTGGCGAGAACCCCTCGATCGGACCATAGCCGGGCCCGTAGCGGAACAGCGACCGATCGTCGAAGCGTGGCGCACGGACGATCCGGCCCGGGTTGAGAAGGCCATCGGGATCGAACGCGTCCTTCACAGCCTCGAAGGCGCGCGCGATGCGCGCCCCGAACATCGGCTCGTTGAATTCGCTCCGGGCGATGCCGTCGCCGTGCTCGCCGCTGTGCGAGCCCTTGTACTGGCGGACGAGATCGAAACATTCCTCGGCGATCGAACGCATCCGCGTGACGTCGGTCGGATCCTTCATGTTGAGGACCGGACGTACGTGCAGGCAGCCGACCGACGCATGGGCATACCAGGTCCCGCGCGCGCCATGGCGCTCGAAGACCGCGTTCAGTCGCTCGGTATAGTCCGCCAAATCCTCGAGGGGCACGGCGGCGTCCTCAATGAAGGAGATCGGTTTGCCGTCGCCCTTCATCGACATCATGATGTTCAGGCCCGCCTCGCGCACTTCGGCGATCTGCGCCTGGAAGTCCGGCTCGGTGGCGCGGACCACGCTGTGCGGAAAGCCCAGATCGCCCATCAGGCTCTCGAGCCGTGCGAGCTGAGTGAGAAGCGGCTGATCCTCGAGCCCATGAAATTCGACGATCAAGAGGCTCTCGGGCTCGCCGATCACCATGCGGTCAATCGTGTTGCGGAAGATCGGGATGCCCCGGCCGAGGTCGATCATCGTGCGATCGACGAGCTCCACCGCTTCGGGATCGAGCGCAACGAGATGACGCGTCGCCTCCATCGCGGCCCGAAACGAAGGAAACTGACAGATACCCACCACTTTCCGCGGCTTGATGGGATGAAGGATCAGCTCGATCGCCGCCGAAAAGGCGAGCGTTCCTTCCGAACCGACCAGCAGCCTCGCCGGATTGTCACGGCCCTCAGCGGCCGCCGCCGGCGTCAGCGCATCGATGTTGTACCCTCCGACTCGGCGCAGCACTTTCGGAAACCGGGCGGCGATCTCCGGCGCCAAGTCTTGGCCCAAGGTCTGCAGCCGCGCCATCAGCTCGCCGATGACCTGCGGCTTCGTTGCGCCTTGTCCGGGCCAATCGGGGCCGAAGCGGAAACGCGCGCCGTCGGCCAGAATCGCGTCGATGGCCGCGACATTGTCAGCCATCAGACCGTAACGGATCGACTTGCTGCCGCAGGAATTGTTGGCCGCCATGCCGCCGATGGTGCAGCGCGCGTGCGTCGACGGATCGACCGGAAAGAACAGGCCATGCGGTTTGAGCGCCGCGTTGAGATGGCCGAGCACGATGCCCGGCTCGACCATTGCGCGGCGCCGTTCGGGGTCGATCTCCAGCACGTTGCGAAGATATTTCGAGCAGTCGATGACCAAGGCCCGATTGACTGTCTGGCCGCACTGACTGGTGCCGCCGCCGCGCGGCAGGACCGGGACGTCGCTCTCGCGCGCGATCGCCATCGCGGTCGCGACATCCTCGATCGTGCGCGGCACGAGAACGCCGACCGGCTCGATCTGGTAGATGGACGCGTCGGTCGAATAACGGCCGCGGTCGGCGCGCGAGAACAGCACCTCGCCCGTCGTCTCCCGCCTTAGTCTCGCGGCAAGGTGTTCTCGCAGAGCCGGCTTAGTGTCGCGCATGACGGCCCCTACCCTGCCACAGCCTGGCGCAGGATGCGCCTGACGGACGCCGGCTCCTCGAAACGCAACGTGACCGGCAGAGCCACGACGGAACGGGCTTGACGGGCGCTAAGCCGCACCAGGTCTTTTTCGGTCGTCGCCAGCAACGCGCCTCGCCCACGCGCTTCCTCGATCAGCGCCTCGACCTCGCGCTGCGTATAGGGATGATGGTCGGCGAAATCGCGCGTGGCGACGATCTGCGCCCCCACCCGGCGCAGGGTGGCGTAGAATTTCTCCGACCGGGCAATGCCGGCGAAGGCGACGACTTCGCGTCCGATCAAGGGCGCCGCAGCGAGCGCGTCGGGCTCGAGGCTCGCGCGGATGACCGGCTTGCCGGGCGCCAAAGCAGCGATCCGCGACGCCGCGGCGTCATCGCCGCCCAGCACGATCAGCGCCTGCACGAATGGCAGCTGCGCCGAAACTGGCGCGCGCAGCGGACCAGCCGGAACGCAGAGGCCGTTGCCGAAGCCGCTTTCGCCGTCCACGACAGCGAAAGACAGGTCTTTGATGAGCCCCGGATTCTGCAGGCCGTCGTCGAGAATGAGCGTATCCGCGCCGGCTTCGACCGCGCTTCTCGCGCTTCTGACCCGATCGGTCCCAACCCAGCACTGCGCCAGTTTGGCGAGCAGCAAGGGCTCGTCGCCGACCTCCGCTAGCGTTATGGGTATCCGCGCCGACAAGCAGCGGCTCGGCGCGCTCGGCGCCGCCATAGCCGCGCGACAAGAAGGCGACGCGTCGGCCGTCCCCGATCAGCATCCGCGCCAGGGCCAGCGCGGTTGGCGTCTTGCCTGCCCCGCCGACGGTGAAATTGCCGACGCAAATCGTCGGCGCGCCGGCGCGCTCGCCCTGTCCCCGCATGCGCTGCGCGGTCGCCCGTCCGTACGCCCAGCCGGTCGGCTGGAGCAAGCGGGCGAGCAAGGTTGGTCTCGGTTTGCTCCAGAAACGCGGGGCCTTCACCGCCCCGCCCCGGCGGACGGCAACAGGCTTCTCAGCGCGCCCATGGAGCGGTCGACCGCCCCCGCGCGCCGCTCGACCGTATCGCCCGCCGCGCGCGCCATGGCGCGCAACCGCGCCGCATTGGCGAAGAGCGCGATCAGCGTTTCCCCCAAATCCTCCGGGCGCGCGACGGTCAGCGCGCCGCCGGCCTCGTCGAGCGCTGCGTAAGCGTCGGCGAAATTCCCAACCATCGGACCATGCAGAACGGCAGAGGCGAGGCGAGCGGGTTCGATCGGATTTTGCCCGCCGCCGGCGACGAAGGACTTGCCGACGAACACCACTCCAGCCAGGCGATAGAAAAGTCCGAGCTCGCCGATCGTGTCGCAAATGTAAACCGCGGTCCCCGGACCGATCGTCTCCCCGCGCGAGCGCAGCGCGCAGCTGAGGCCCTGCTCCTCCAATTGCCGGAGGATCCACTCGCCCCGTTCGGGATGGCGCGGCGCGATCAGGGTCAGCGCGTCGGGAAAGACCTGGGCGAGGCGCTTGTGCGCGGCCGCCGCGATCATCTCTTCGCCCTCGTGGGTCGAGGCGGCGATCCACATCTGCCGTCCAGAGGTGAGGCCCGCGAGCTCGGCGAGCTCGCGCCTGTCCGCCGGCAGCGTCGGCGCGTCGAACTTGATGTCGCCTGCGACCAGAACGTTCGGCGCGCCGAGCGTTGACAGGCGATCGCCGTCCTCCTCGCTGCGCGCGAGGCAGACGTCGAACTCCCCCAAGAGCGCGGCGATGAAGCGCGGCGCCCTCCCCCATCTGCGGAACGACCGCTCGCTGATCCGCCCGTTGATCATCGCGAGGCGCGATTTCGAACGCTTCAGTTCGACGATCATATTGGGCCAGAGCTCGCTCTCCGCCACCAATGCCGCGTCGGGACGCCAACGTTTGATGAACCGTCGCACGAACACCGGACTGTCGAGCGGCGCATATTGATGCAGCGCGCCCGCCGGCAGGCGTTGTGCGAGCATTGCGGCCGAGGTCACCGTCGTCGTGGTCACGAGCGCGGTCGCGCCCATGCGCGTGATGCGCTCGACGAACGGCAGCAGCACGCCGGCTTCGCCGACGCTCGCGCCATGCAGCCAGACGAGCGGGCCCGGCGGACGGGCGAGGCTGGTAAGGCCCCGCCGCTCGCTTACCCGTCGCGAATCCTCCTTGCCGCGCTTAAGGCGCATCGCCAGGATCGGCCCGGCCAACGGCGTCGCCAGGAACGAGGCCCATCGATAGCCAATGAGCGAGAGCGGCGCTGTCATCGCGGTTTCAAGTCGGCGCCCGGATCGCTTGCGCCGACCATGGCGTAGCCCTGCCGGTGCACCTCGTCGAGCCCACGCTCGACCGCGAGCCTTGCGGCTTCAATTTCCTCCTCATCGGCGTTCGGCGAAACGCGGATGAGATCGCCGACGACGATGATTGCGCGCCCGAAGGGCAGTCCAAGCGACGCGCGATCCCAGCTGTTGAACTGGACACGCCGGCTCATCACCGCGGCGGTCGGGACGATCGGCCGTCCCGAGAGTTTGGCGAGCGTCACGATTCCCCGCCCCGCCACACGGGCGCGCTTGGGCACATCGGCGGTCATCGCGACAGAGGAGCCGGATTCGAGCTGGCGCAGGAGCTCGCGCGTCGCCGGCGCGCCGCCCTTGTAATAGTTACGATCGGCCGGGCCGCCCGAACCGCGAATCGCCGTTATGCCAAGACGTTCGGCGGCGAGCGCCTGAGCGCCGGCGTCTTCATGACGGGAGATGAGCACGGCGAGCCGATCCATTGTCACGGGCCGGGCGAAGGGCATCATCAAATGCTGGCCGTGCCACATCGCCGCGATGAGGGGCAGATCGTCCTTGATATAGGCGTCCACGTCCTCGGGAACCGTGGTGAACCGGTTCGTGCTGCGAACGAACGACAAATAGGTCGCAAGCCCAAAGCCGATCGCCTCCTGCGCCCATTGCGATCTGCCTATACGCCTCGCCATGCGGCGGCGCTCAGGCCGTCCGGGTCGGAGGAACGAGGTCCGGCTCGAGCAAACGATGCAGATGAACGATGAAATAGCGCGTTTGCGCGCTGTCGACCGTCTGCTGCGCCTTGGCGCGCCAGGCGCGCTCGGCGCTGGCGTAATCGGGGAAGAGGCCGACAATGTCGAGCTTGGCGGGATCACGAAATTCGTGGCTCCCAACCGATTTCAGCTCGCCGCCGAACACCAGGTGCAGGCGCTGCGGCTTTGCCTCGTCTTGGGCCTTCGCATCGGGAGAGGTCATGGATCACATTTCCTTGAGCGTGCACCGGAGCAGCGCGACTCAGCAAGCTGGCCTTTGCCCTCGCGGCGGCGAAAACGCAAGCGTCCGAAAACCGCCGCCGGTCAGTTTGCCGGCGAGGCGGTGGCGGCGCGAAAGCCCTTGATGAGCCGGGGCGCGCCGACGTCCGACGCAGCAAGGAGCGCGCCACGGCGGACCTGCCGGGAATTGTAGCGGAGCCGCTCGCCCGAGGCGTCGATCAGGCGCGCGCCCGATTCCTCGAGCAGAAGATCGGCGGCGGCGATGTCCCAGTCATGCGAGTTCTCGGCCGCGACCGCGAAATCGACCGCGCCGCGCGCCACCAGGCACATTCGGTAGGCGAGCGCGGGCACACGCGGAACGATCTCGATCGAGGCGCCGAGCTCCGCCGCCATCGCCTCAATCATGAGCTTGGGGCCGGCGGCGACACGCGGCGGCCAGCCGGCGGTGGGGATGATCGTCGCCCCGTTGAACGTTGCGCCCCCGCCACGCGCCGCCGCATAGGTCTCGTCGAGCGCCGGCGCGTAGACGACGCCCGCGACCGGGCGCTCGTCGACGACGAGCGCCACCGAGACGACCCAGCGTGGATCGCCGATCACGAACGCGCGCGTGCCGTCGATCGGATCGACGATGATGAGGCAGCGGCGTGAAAGCCGCTCGAAATCGTCGACCGTCTCCTCAGAGAGCCAGCCGGCATCGGGCAACGCCTCCTGCAAGCGGCGCTTCAGGAGCGAATCCGCGGCAAGATCGGCGTCCGTGACCGGCGATCCGCCGGCTTTTGTCACGACGCGGGCGGAGGTACGGGCCCCCGGATTGAAATATTCGAGCGCCACCGCTCCGGCCTCGCGCGCGGCGGAGACCAGAAGATCGCGCGCGGCAAGCGCGTCAGTGTCCGCGTCGACGGTCAAAGGGGGAATATCCGATCAAGGTTTGCGGCTTGCATTAGCTGCACGCGCTTGATGGCGCAACGGTGTTCAGAGAGAGCGTTGCCCGCCTCCGCTCGTCAGTGGCGGCAGCTCGGCGATCATCGACCCGGCCTACTCTATGGAAACCACAGGAGGGGCGAGCGCTCCTTGAACCGCCTCCGCCACAGCGCGGCCGAGCAGTTCATGCTGATCGACCTCGTAGTGGATGCCGTCGAGATCCGAACATCGAATGACCTGGCCAGCGTCGAGGAACGCGACGCCTTCGCGCTCCGCGACGTCGCGATAGCGCTGACCCAGGAGAACCGACTTTTCCTGGCCGCCCTCGAACATTTCCGCATATTCCGTGAGCTTGGCGATCGGGGGCGGCGCGACCAAGAGGATTTTCGGCGGGCGGCCGTTCGCGCCTTGCCCATAGGCGCGAGCGAGAAAGATGAGGCGCCCCGCGCCTTCCGCGATGTCGAAGGCGGAAACGGAGAACCGCTTCTTCAAGTCGTTGCAGCCAAGCGCGAGGATCAACGAGATCCACCGGCGCATGGCTCATGAGGCAGGGCGGCAGCGCATCCGCGCCGCAGCGATAGGGCTCGATCGGATCGTCGTGGACCGTCGTGCGGCCGTTGAGCCCCTCGGCGATCACCTCAAAATCCGCTCCAAGCTCGCGCTGCAAGACGCTCGGCCATCGCTGCGGGCGCGGAAATCGGCCCCCGGTTGCGGGATCGTAACCCCAGGTGTTGGAATTGCCGAAGGCGACGATGACAGGCATAGGTTGAAGCTCCCTCGCTGATCAGCTCGCCATGGGCGTTGGCTGGGAAACGACGGTCGGCTTAGCGCGCCATCGCGACAGGCAGCGCGTCCGCGTCGACAATCATCGCGCTCGGGAGAGAGCACAGATCCAGCCGGGTTCGTCCGCAATGCGAGCGCCGTGCAACGACAGCGCGCCCTAGCCAGCGACCGGCAGGTCTTGAGGCGCCAGAGTCCAGGCGTTGTCGAAGCCGCCGAACGAGCGCAGGATCTCGCCGCCTTCGAGCAATTGCGCCCATTCCGGGGACGCGGAATAGAGCCGGCGAAGCTGGTCCGCGACCCCGCGCTCCTGCATCTTTTCGTGTGCGGTCAGCTTGGCCAAAAAACCACCTCTGATGTCGATCTCGTCGACCGGCGTCGCCTCGATGTAATCGAGGGCCGCGCGCAGGCAATAGAGGGCGTGACCATTGCACTCAGCCGTAATGCTCTGCAATTTGGCCGCCTCAGCGGATTGAAACTTGCGGCGCTGTGGCAATTTGAGACGGGCTTCGAAGTTGAGGCGGCGCAACACCTCGTTGAGGCCTGTGTTGGTGAAATTGCGCTCGTGGAATGTCAGCAGCATCCAGTCATAGAAAAGGTCGAGCTTGGGATCGAGAAAGGTGTAGTCGGGCTCGAACGGCGTGCCGAGCATGCGACCTTCCGCTTCGAGCTGGGCCTTGAGCGGCGTACCGGCGTAAGGCAACGTTCGGCAGAAGCCGGCGACCGTCCAGCCGTCGCCGACATAGCGATCGAGAAAGACAATGTTGTTGCGGACGATCTCGAGCGTGCTGTAGGGCTCGAGCAGCATAAAGCCGAAGTCGAACGACAGGTCGAGGGAGCGCAGGATTTCGGCGCTTTCGAAATGTGTGCTCGCCTTCATCCTCTTGCTCATGTTGAGGAGGCCCTGATCGTCGCCGTTCTCGACCCCCATGTAGACGTGGGTGAGCCCGGCCTCGGCAAGGCGAGCCATGGTGTCGTAATGGACTTCGTCCGAGCGACAGCTGATCTTGAAGGCGATCCGGCCTTTCATTCCCGCCGAGATGATTCCATCAGCGATCTCCTCGGCCCATTTGCGTGCGCGGCGGCCGGTCGCCATGAAGTCGTCGTCCTGGAATAGAAACATTTCCGCGCCCTGCTCGAAATGGAGCTGGCGCATCTCCTCGACCACGGCGGCGGGCGAACGCAGGCGCCTGAGCTTGCCGCCCTGCGCTTCATAGAACGGCCGGATGCTGCAGAAGCTGCAATCCCACGGACACCCGCGGCTCCCAAGCACCGAAGCCATCGGCAGCTCCTGGCTGCGATAATCGATGTCCGACCGATCGGGGAACGGCAACAGATCAAGGTCGTCCAAAACAGGCCGGAGCGGATTGACGACAACCTCCTCGCCTTGCCTGTGGGCGATGCCGGCGATCGGGCGCCAGTCCTCGCGGCGGCCAAGCTTCTGCATGAGTTCGACCAGGGTCCGCTCACCCTCGAAGCGAACGATGGAATCGGCCCCGGGGATCCGCTGCAGCACCTCAGCGGAATCGAAACTCGGATAATGTCCGCCGATGGTGATGTGAGATCGGCAACCCGCAGCCCGCAAGGCTTCGACCACTCGTGCGAACGCCGGCGACATATATTGGAAAATCAGCGAGAACCCGATCACGTCGGGCTTGAGCCGCTCCGCCAGCGCCACGATCGGCTCGGGGTCGGCGGTGTAGGTCTCGATGCGGCCGGCAAAACCCGCCTGCCGCACCGACGACAACAGGTAGCGCAGACCCAGGTTGTCCTGGTCCTGGTAGCCAATCAGCAGAACCGAGCATCTGGAATCCGCGGACAAGCAAGCCTCCCCTGCGCAAGCAGGCGCTTTTCAGTCTTCTTCAGGCGGGATCGGGTTACTTGGACTTGCCGCTACGTAGTTCTTTCAGCCGCGCGTTCAGTTCGGCTTCGTGAGACCTGAGCCGCGTCAGCTCGGCATTCACCTCGAGCAGTCTGTTCTCGATCGATTCGGCAGGCATCCGCGCCAGATCAACCACGGGCGGATCGCCATGCGGACGCACAAGTCTCATGAGGGCTTCCATCCGGCTTGTGTCGGGTGAAAAGCGATCGCCAATCGGCCCGACGCCGCCGCCGCCACGCCCGCCGCCAAGAATGATGATGATGATGATGATGCACAGCTCTTCAATATTGCTGAGCCGCGACTCGAGCGATCCTGCCGCCATGTCGTCCTCCCCTTCTCGTGAAAATGCCGTCTTTGAAACAGAATACGCCAATGAAACAAGAGCAATCGTCTATTACCACAAAATTGCCATTTTTGTCAACGCGCCAGTTCCGCTGGCCCGATTCGCCTGGGCCTCGGGCGCCGCACGCTGCTCACCTGAGCGAGTGTTCGCTAAGCTCCCTCTGGAAGGCGAATACGCCGCCTGAGCGAACGAGAGTGCACAGCGCTTTCAATACAGCCGACTGGGTCGGGCACGAAACGCCAGAATGAATCGGCCGACCGCGGCGTCGAACGGCTTGCTCGGAGGCAGATCAGCGACGTCAGACTGAAGGAACCTAATGTTCTCAAACCCGGCGGCTTCGGCTCTCCGGCTGGCGTTGGCGAGCACAAAGGCGTCTCGATCAACGCCAACGACCCGACCCGAGGGCCCGACGAGCCGAGCCGCGAGCATGCTGACATCGCCCATGCCGCATCCAAGATCGAGCACGCGCATGCCGTGCTCGATGCCAGCTTCTTGAAACAGCCGTTCCGTGAGCGGCTCGAGCAGCCGAGCCTGGCGTACGAGGCGCAGATGCTCCGCTTCAATGGAATCCAATACGTACAAAGGCCCAAGCCCCCTACGCCGCCTCCCCGCCCTCGCCCTTGAGCAGCGCGTCCGCGATCGCCGCCCATTCTTCGTCGAGTGAAGCTTCGGCAAACCGGCTTGCGCGCGCGGCGGTACCAATAGGCGGCGTTGCCGGCGTCGCCCTCCTTGCGATGCAGATAGGCGTGCACCCAGTCGCCCGCCCCGCCCTCGTCGGCCTGCGCGGCGTCGTGCGCTCCGTCCCAATTGCCGCGCGCGTCGAGCCACAGCGCGCGCAGGGCCGGGCTTAAGGCTGGCGGCTCTGGAGCTGAAAGCGAGGCGCGGAAACCGGCGAGGTCCATGACGGCGCTCCTATCTCGTCTCGCTCCAGAGAAGGCGCCCCGCGAAGGCGCTCATAAGCGCAGCGAAGCCATAGTCGAAGATCCGCAGCGCGCGCGGGTTGCGCTTCGCCGCCGCGACAAAGTGGCCGGCCACGAGCACGACGATCGCGTTCACCGCCGTCGTAATCGCGATGAAACCGAAGCCCAACACGAACAGCTTCATGCTCGCATGCGGATCGCTCGCGCTGATGAACTGCGGCAGGAAGGTCACGAAGAACAGCACGATCTTCGGATTGGTGAGGTTGATGAGCAGCCCGTTCGCGAACGCGCCGCGCAAGCCTCCTCGCGCCGAGGCGTCGGTCGTCAGCTTGAGCACGGAGCCATGGCGGATCGCCCGCCACGCAAGCCACAGCAAATAAAGCGCGCCGCCGATCTTCACCGCCTCGTAGGCCTCGGCCGAGGCCGCGAGCAGCGCCGACAAGCCCAGCGCAGCGGCGAAGGTGTGGACGACGAGCCCGACATTTGCGCCCGCTTGCGCGGCAAAGCCTTGCGTCCTGCCGCCGGCAAGCGTGCGCGACAGAAAGAGCGCCATGTCCGCGCCGGGCGTCGCGGCAAGCAAGAAGCAGGCAACGATATAGGCGGCCGCCAATGAGGGACTGGGAAAGAATGGCGTCACGGCGTTCGCGCCGCCATCACAGCTTCGACGTCGGCGCGTCTCGGCAAGGGCGCGACCGCGCCATAGCCCAAGGTCGAGAGCGCCGCCGCCACATTGGCGAAGCGCGCCGCGGCGAACGGATCGCCGTGCCGCACATATTCCGCGAGGAAAGCGCCGTCGAAGCAGTCGCCCGCGCCTGTCGCATCGACCGCCTTGACGCCATGCGAATAGATGCGCTCGCGCTCTTTGGGCGTCGCCGCCAGCGCGCCGCCTCGGCCCATCTTCACCACGACCACGCGCGCGCCGAGGTCGAGGTAGAAACTTGCAATGGCGTCGGGATCTCTCAAGCCCGTCAGCGCTTCCGCGTCTTCGAGGCCCGGCAGAGCAATGTCGCAAGCCCGCATCGCCTCGTGAATGATCGCCCGCGCGCGACGCAAAGGCCACAGCTTCAGCCTCAGATTCGGATCATAGGAGACGAGCCGCTTGGCGTCGTGCGCGATGTCGATGGCTGCGAACGCGGCGTCAGTGGCGGACGAAGAGATCGCTTGGCTGATCCCGGAAATGTGCAGGATCTTGGTCTCGCGGATGCGGTCGACTGGAAGATCGGTTTCGCTGATCCGGCTCGCCGCCGAGCCTGCGCGCATATAGGAGAACTCGTGGCCCTGCGCGCTATGGGTGACGAAATAAAGCCCGGTGTGAGCGCCGCCATTGACCACGATCCGGCTCGCATCGACGCCTTCCTTAAGCCAAAGCTCGGTCAGCGCCTGTCCGAAACGGTCGGCGCCGATGCCAGTGAAATAGGCGGCGTCGGCGCCAAGCCGCGCCGCCGCGATCATGGCGTTCGAGGTGTCGCCGCCGAACCCCTGCACGAACGGCGCGCCGTCGTTCGGCTGATTGAGTTCGACCAGCGCTTCGCCAATCGCGAGGAGATCCGACACGCTTTACCTCGTCGCGACAGCCACCGCGACCCCGGCCATCAGGCCGCCGGCGGCGCGATTGACAAACCGCATCGCCCGGGTCGAGCGGAGAAGAGTCCTCGCCCGATTGGCGGCCAGCGCATAGAGCGCCAAGGTCGCAGAGATCACGACCCCGCAAACAAGGGCAAGCTCGAACAGCGCGAGCGCGGTCAATGTCCTGACGTCGACGACGAGCGGCATGATCGAGAGGAAGAAGACCATCACTTTCGGGTTGCCGAGCGTCAGCGACAGCGAGCCGAGGAACGCGCGCCAGCCGCGCGTGGCCTCAGTCGGCGCCGCTCCAATGACGGCCGGCGCGGTCGCCATCCGCCATGCAAGATAGAGGAGATAGGCGGCGCCGGCGAATTTGATGGCGACAAACACCCCGGCGAAGGTCTTGGCGATGACGGCGAGGCCTGTCGCCGCCAGCGTGAGCCAGATCATGTCGCCGACGAAATAGCCGGCGATGAACGGCGCCACGCCCTTAAGTCCCTGCCCGAGCACGCGCGCGATCAGCGCCGCGACGCCCGGCCCGGGTGTGGCCACGGCGGCGAAATAGACGGCGGCGAAGAGGATGAGAGAGTTGAACGTCATGTCCGTCGCCTGGGCTTGCGTCTGGCCAAGACGTTGAACGTCTCGACCACAGAGGAAAAAAACATCGCGGCGTAAATATAGCCTCTTTCGATATGAAAGCCGAAACCGTCGGCGATCAGCGTCATGCCGATCATCAGGAGGAAGCTCAGCGCCAGCATCAAAACCGTCGGATTGCGGTGGATGAACGCCGCCAGCGGCCCCACGGCGACCATCATCACCCCGACCGCCACGACGACGGCTATGACCATGATTGGAAAATACTCCGTCATGCCCACGGCCGTGATGATGCTGTCGACCGAAAAGACGATGTCGATCATGATGATCTGGATGAGGCCGGAGATGAGGCCGAGCGGCGCAGCCGGCTTTTGGTCATCATCCTCGTCATCCGGATCGACGCGGTGGTGGATTTCGCTCGTCGCCTTCCAGACCAGGAACAGCCCGCCCGCCAGCAACAGCAGGTCGCGGACGGAAAAAGCGTGTCCGAGCACCGTGGCCAGCGGCTCCGTGAGATGCACCACCCACGACGCCGAAGCGAGCAGCGCCAGGCGGAACACGAGCGCCAGGGACAGGCCCAGTTTGCGCGCCAAGCCCCGCCGGCGTTCGTCGATGCGGTTCGTGAGCAGCGCGATGAACACGAGATTGTCGAGGCCGAGGACGACCTCCATCGCGATCAGAGTCGCGAGCGCCGCCCACGCGTTCGGGTCTTCGGCCAGGCGAAGAAGATCGTCCATGCGCCGGTGAGCCCTCAATCCTCAAGCTTCGACCCCACGCCGTCGGGGCGCCCCAATCTAGGGCGCCACAGCGTGTTTCCAAGCTTGGGCCTGAGATCGCCGGCTCAGTACTAATACCTAGACCGGCCTCACTGGCCTTCGATCCGCCTCACCATGGCCCAGATGGCGCTGATCTGGACGCCTTTTTTCGTCAGGTAGCGCGGATCCTCGGCGTATCCCCACCAATTCCAGCAGCCATAGGGATTGGCGTCGATCGCCGCCGTCAAGCCGGCCTGTGGCGACAGTTCGGCGACCGTGGTTGCGTGCGCCTGTGGATAAAGGACGACGATCCGATTGGAATCCGCCCATTCATTGACACCGATCTTGGTGTAAAACTCATCACCAAGCGCCTCTGACGATTGCGTGCAGCCGTGCAGGACGATGTGCAGCCGGCACGACGCCGGAGCGCCGGATTCGCAGTCTTTCGGCACATAGAGATAGCCGGTGTCCGACAACCCGTTCGCTCGCGCCCCCGCGGACACGAATTCGGTCTGGTCGAAAGCGACGATCCTGCCGGAAGGCGCCGCGGCGGGAGGCTTGAGATCTGGCCCATAGATCGCCTTGAGCTCGGCGCCGGCTTGGTCGTAAGCGCAATCGTTGATGTAGGGCGCTTTGTTGGCTGAGCACTTGCCGCCGAAGTTTTTCGTCACCCAGGAATGCCCGGCTCTTGCGGCTGGTCCGCTGTCGTCCTCGAAGACGATGTTGGCGCTGGGAACGCCGAGCGCGGCGTAGACGGCCCTGCCCTTCTCGACCGTCGCTGAACTCACCACCGAGTCGGCGCCTCCGGTGAAGAGGTAAATTCTGCTGTGGGCGAGATTCGACGGCGGGTCGATTTCCGCCTTGCGGGCAAGCGTCTTGACGAGGTCCGTGTAGAAAGAGACGTCCTCGAGCAAAAAGGGCGTCGACACGCAGGGTCCGCCCGCCTGGGAAGCCAGCGCCTCCACGCCGTCGGCAGTCGCATGCAGGACCGCGCAGCCATAAAGGCCGCCCGCGATCATGGCCGCGCCCATAATCTCGGTCGAATGGGCGATATGCAGCTGGTTCGCCATGAAGGCGCCGGACGAAAGGCCGGAAACCGACACTTGTGCCGGATCGACCGGATACGCGCCCAGCCGCTCCGCCGCCGAGGCGGAAGCGCAAAGCAGCGCCAAAGGCAGCGCTTTCAAGAGTTGGATCATGGCAAGGACCCCTAAGCCCACGCGCCTTGCCATTGTCCGTCCGCGTTCGCGCTTTGTAAACCGCGCGTCCGGATTGGTCGCGCGCCAGCCCGAAAGCCTATGGCCGGCGCGCCCGTGCTTACTTCAGCGTGGTGCCGATCTCGTTGAACACGGTGCTGACTTGGGTGCCGACCAACGTGACGGCGGTAATGATGAACACCGCAATCAGGCTCGCGATCAGCGCGTATTCGATCGCAGTCACAGCGGATTCATCGCTAACAAAGTTACGAACTCGAAGCATGGGATTCTCCTGATGCTTTGTGGCACTCAGGCGAGTGCGCGCATTTGCCGGTTTACTTCAGCGTGGTGCCGATCTCGTTGAACACGGTGCTGACCTTCGTGCCGACCAACGTGACGGCGGTGATGATGAACACCGCAATCAGGCTCGCGATCAGCGCATATTCGATCGCCGTCACACCAGATTCATCGCTAACAAAGTTACGAACTCGAAGCATGGGATTCTCCTGACGCTCTATGGGCCCCTGCGTTCGCAAGCCGCGGCGGTTCCAAAACCGAGGCTTTCGAAGTGGGCGCAGGATCCCGCCACGATGCAAAATCCCACTTGGCCATTGCCAACCGCTCGATTGGACGCCTAAAATTTTATCGACCCCCGATTGCGGGGCGCGATTAGTCGCTGAGCGTTAATTAAGTCGCGCTCTGCAGCCATAAATCCCGCGCCAATATCGACCGGCGCTCGGGCGCCCTCGCCGGATTCGATCCCGCCCCCGTGCTCATGGTTATGACGCTTGTGCCGGGGCCGCTTGGACCGCCTCTTCGACCTGCGCCAGCCGATCCTTGCCGAAGAACATGTCGTCGCCGACGAAGAAGGTCGGAACCCCGAACACGCCGCGCGCGACCGCAGCGGCGGTGTTGTCGGCAAGCTTCAGCTTGACGCGATCTGTCTGGGCCGCCGCGAGCAGGCTCGCAGAATTAAGGCCTGCGGAATCGACGCGCCGCGCCAGGACTTCCGGATCGTCGAGCTTGAGGCCCTCTTCCCACAGACCCTCGAGGCCCATCTCGAGATAGGCGGCCTCGACGCCGGCCTCGCGGGCGGCGACAAACCCACGCATCAGCATCAGCGTGTTGACGGGGAAATTCGGGTTGAATCGGAACTTGTCGATTCCGTGCTTGGCGATGAAGCGGCGGATCTCGAGCCTCTCGTATTCGAGCTTGCCCTTAACCGCCGCGTAGGCGACGCCTGGGGCGACGTTGCCTGTCGCTTTGAAGATGCCGCCGAGCAGGCAGGGATTGATGAAAAGTCGCGCGCCGGTGCGTTCGAGAATCGGCTGCAGCGCGCGATGAGCGAGATAGGCGTTGGGGCTCGCAAAGTCGAAAATGAATTCGATGGTCGCGCTCATCACCACGTCTCCGACCACGGCCGCAAGTCCATCTCGAATGTCCAAGCGCTGCGTTTTTGGCGATGGAGCCAAACATAGTTTTTGGCGATCTCGTCGGGAACGAGAATCTCCTCCCGCGCCAGTTTTTCGGCGGCGTCCGGCATGAGCCCGCGGATGAAGGCGCCGTCGATCGCGCCGTCAATGACGACATGGGCCACGTGGACGCCCTTCGGCCCCAGTTCGCGGGCGAGACTTTGCGCCAGCGCCCGGAGCGCATGTTTTGCGCCGGCGAAGGCGGCAAAGCCTGAGCCACCGCGGACGCTCGCGGTCGCGCCGGTGAAGAGGATGGTGCCGCGGCCGCGTTCGATCATGCTCCGGGCAACCTCGCGGCTGGCGAGGAACCCGGCGAGCGCCGCCATCTCCCAGACCTTGGAATAGACCCGCGTGGTCGTCTCGACGATCGGGAAACGCACATTGGCGCCGATATTGAAGACCAGCACCTCGATCGGGCCGATCTCGCGCTCGATCCGTTCGATGAGCGCCGCGACATCGTCTTCGACGCGCGCGTCGAGCCCGAAGGCGTGAGCCTCGCCGCCCTCCGCGCGGATCGCTTCCGCCAGCTTGTCGACCGCCTCGGTATTTCGCGGCCGCCGGGTGACGCAGACCCGAAGGCCCTCGCGCGCAAAGGCGCGCGCGATCGAGGCGCCGAGCCCATCGCCCGCCCCGATGACAAGGCAGACGCCGCGTTCACTCCCCGCCGCGCTCATCGGCCGAAGGCCGCCCTAGGGACGGCCCGAACGGCGGACACGGTCGCTTTCAACGTGCTCCTCCCAAATCCGCCACGGCCCGAGTCGCGCGCCTCACATCAGCCCCCGTACGCCGCCGAAAACGCCGATCGCCGAGACGATCGTGCAAACAGCGACGAGCAGTCCGAGATACCAGCCGCGCGGCCGATACGGTTCGGGCAAGGCTGTGAACGCCAGCGCCACCAGTAAGCCAATGACCAGCGGCATAAGAAAGGCGTTGAAGACCTGCGCGGCGATGTTGAGCCAGACGAGATTGGAGGCGAACCACACCGCCGCGCCTGAGCCTAAGACGCAGGCCGCGTAGACGCCATAGAACCAGCCCGCGTCGAACGGCCGGTATTCCAGCGAACGACGGTAGCCGGCGACCTCGCCGACGCCCCAGGCCAGCGCCAGAGAGGAGACGATCGCCGCGACGAGCGACGCCCCGAGCACGCCGGCGCTGAACACGATCCGCCCCGCCCCCTCGCCCAGCACCGGCGTCAGCGCCCCGCTGATTTCGCCAATGGTCGAAAGGCTTGAAGACGCGCCGCGGTTGGCGAATGCGGCCGCGCCAGCAACCAGCACCGCGCCGGTAAGGCACTGGGTTAGGATCGCGCCAACGCCAGTATCCCATCGCGCATGCACGAGATCGGCAGGGCGCAGCTTTTTGTCGACGGTCGCCGACTGCTGGTAGAAGATCATCCACGGGTTGAATGTCGCGCCAATGATGGCCGCGGCCATGAACACAAAATCGCGATCGCGGATCGGCAGGTCGATCGCGTCCCGCGCCAGCGCCGCCAGACCCGGATGCGCGGCCCAGGCGACGACGAAGAACGCCAATTCGAACAAGCCGATGATCAGCGCCGCTCGCTCGACGCGCTTGTAGGACCCGCTGGCGACGATGAATAGGAGCGTCGCCGCGGCAAGCGGCAGCGTGAAGCTGCGCGAGAGGCCGAAGAGCTCACCGACGCCGGCGACGCCGGTGAATTCCGTAATCAGCGACCCGACGACAGCGCCCGCCAACCCCAGAGTTGAAAGCCACGCCCAGCCAGCACCGAACCGCTCGCGGATGAGTTCGCCGTGCCCGCGGCCGGTGTAGAGGCCGAGCCGCACGGTCAATTCCTGGACCATGTACAGCATAGGGATCAGCAGCAGAACCAGGGGCAGCAGGCGATAGCCCCACTGAGCGCCGCTCTGGGCGGCGGTTACGACATTGCCCGCGTCAGTGTCAGCCAGCATGACGAGCAGGCCGGGTCCCCAGACCGCAATCGAACGGAAAGATGAGACCGCGCCGAGGGCGTTCGACTGCGTTTCGGCCTTCATCGCGCCCCGGCGTCTCCGCCAAGGTGGCTGGCCGCCGATCGAAGGGCTAAGTTTGCGGCCCCCAAACGACCTCCCCACAGCGATCACGCGGCCAATGGTCTGCCTATCTCGCTGCGGCCCGCGACTATCGGAACGGGAAAAGGAAAGTCAATCGAGCAAAGCGCGCAGCGCCAAACGACCCGCGGCCGCAGTGCACGTGTCAACGCGCATCTTCGACGCGGTCACACGCGTAAGGCCGTCCGGTCTAGAAGCCCCACTTAAGTCCACCGGTGGTATGGCCGCCCTGATCCTGACCCATGGAAATCGAGAGGCCACCCTGCGGCTCGGTCGGAATCCGATACGAATAGCCAGGAAGGCCACCACTTTTTCTTACAACGGTCGTGCCCTCAGGCGGCGCGTAGGGATCCGAGAAGCGAACGGAATCGTCGAGGCTCGCCGACTTCTGGGCGGTCGGGCGCTTCGCCTTCGCCGCGTGCGGTCGAGGGGTCTTCGGCGGATCGGAGGACAGACTTTCGGCCGACGCCTGCGTCCAGGCGACGGCGCTGAGACATGCGATCGTCAACAAAAGGCGATTCATCGCAGCGCCCTCTAAATTCGCGCTCGTGGCAAGCCCTTTTTACGAATTGTTAATCAAACGTGAACGCTCACGCAACCCCCAATTGGTTCCCGTTCGATCACATTTTTCGCGGGCGCCCGCGGCGCGGATCCTGAATTGCCCCGCCAGCTGCGGCAAACTCTGGCGCTCGGCGGAAAACACCCCACATGATTAATGAGACGCGGCCAAGGCGCGCGCGACCACGCCGGGCGCCGCGATCGAGGTCTTTCCCATGCGAAACACCAGTCCGTTGCCGGGGCTGATCTTCATTATCCTATTCGTCGCTGGCCTGGGGCTTGCGTATGCAATCATGAGCCCCGAGAGCTACGCACCGAGCGTCTCGATCGCGGTCCTGAGCTTCATCGTCGCCTCGATCGTCGCCAACGCCATCAAAGTCGCCGACCAGTGGGAGCGCGTGGTGGTGCTGAGGCTCGGCAAGTTCCGCAGTCTCGAAGGCCCAGGCTTGTTCTTCATCGTGCCGATCATCGAGACCGTTCCCTTCCGGATCGACACCCGCGTTATCACCAGCACCTTCAGGGCGGAACAGACGATGACGCGCGACACGGTGCCGGTCGACGTCGACGCGGTCTTGTTCTGGAAGGTGGTCGATCCGAAAACAGCGGCGCTCGACGTCGCGGACTACGCGTCCGCGATCAACTGGGCGGCGCAGACGGCTTTGCGTGACGTGATCGGCAAGACCCCGCTGGCGGACATGCTGGAAGGGCGCGACAAGCTCAGCCTCGAATTGCAGCGCATCATCGACGCGCGCGCGAAACCGTGGGGGATCGACGTCATTTCGGTCGAGCTCAAGGACGTGCGGATCCCGGCCGCCCTGCAGGACGCCATGTCGATGCAGGCGCAGGCCGAGCGCGAGCGGCAGGCCCGCGTGATATTGGGCGATTCCGAGCGGCAGGTGGCCAACTCGTTCAACGCCGCCGCCAAGATGTACGCCGACAACCCGATAGCCTTTCACTTGCGCGCGATGAACATGCTTTATGAGGGCCTGAAGCGCAGCAATTCGACCATCGTTATCGTGCCCTCGACCGCGGTTGAATTGATGCAACTCGGCGGCATGCCGACGATGGCGACCGTCGCCAGCGCCATCGCCCATGCGCAGTCTGCGGGGGCGGCTGGAGTCTCGCCGGCGACGTCAAGCGAGTGACCCCGTCACCCGGCTCAGCGGCGCATTAGGAGAAGCGGGAACCTCATAGGGAAAGCGGAAGTCGCCATGGCCGCCGGTTTGCGAGATCATCGCGCCGGACGGCCAGATACGAGGGCCGGGCACGAGGCCATTGTCAATTGCACGTTTCAAGCTGAACGCCGGGCCAGCCATGTCGCGGACGCTGGCGAAGGCGCGGCAGGTCCGCTCAGGCGGGCGTCGGCGCGTCAGAGCGGATCAATTTGTCGTGTTTCAGTTCGGCCCAGAGGTCGGCGGGAATGGAATGGCGGAAGGCGGCCACGTTCTTCTCCACCTGGACGCGCGCGATCGCGCCGGGGATGATCGAAGCGACGATCGGGTGGCCGAGCGGGAACTGCAGCGCCGCGGCGGGAAGCGGAACCTTGATGGCGCGCACAAACCGCCTCGATTTTCTTCACCCGCTCCAGGATCTCGGGGCCAGCCGGCGCGTAATTGTACATTGCGCCTGGAACGGCGCCAGTCGCGAGAATCCCGGAATTGTAGCCGCCGCCGACGATGATCCCGACGCCCCGCTCCTCACAGCGCGGGAACTCGCTCTCGAGCACGTCCTGCTCGAGCAGCGTGTAGCGCATCGCCAGCAGGAAGAAATCCATGTCGAACAGATCGAGGAAGCGCGGAATGCTGCCCATCGAATTGAAGCCCGCGCCGATCCCCCCGATCACCCCGGCCTCGCGCAATTCCGCAAGCGCCTTCCATCCACTTGTCTTGAGCTGCGTGAAATACGCGTTGAGCGTCGCGGGATTGTGGTCCCAGGGGTCAAGATCATGAATCAGCAGGAGGTCGACCCGATTGATTCCGAGTCGCTGCAGGCTGTCCTCAAAGGAGCGCATCACCCCGTCGTAGCCGTAGTCGAAGACAGTCTGAAACTCGAGGCCGCCCAGCCATTGATCCTTGATGGCGTCGGGGCCGAGCGGGCGCCGGAGCACGCGGCCGATTTTGGTCGAGATGACGTATTGGTCACGCGGCTTGCGGTAGAGCGCGCGGCCGAGCGAATGCTCGGCCAAGCCCCGTCCATACCAGGGCGACGTATCGAAATAGCGCACGCCGCCGTCCCAGGCGGCGCCGATGATCGCCGCCGCCTCATCGTCCTCGATCTTATCGAAGAGTTCGCCCAGCGGCGCCGTGCCGAGGCCGAGCTCGGTCACGCGGACCTTCGTCCGGCCAAGCTTGCGCGTCTTCAGGGGCGGGAGCGTTGCGCCACTCATGTCCGAGACTTTCCCTGAACGACCGAAGCGCGCCTTATTCTTCTGGCTCGGTGCCAAAACGCAGCGGATAGCCCTTCGCCGCCCCCGCTTCGGTGGCGCGCGCCGCCTTGGTCTCGGCGATGTCCTGCGCGAACACCGCCACGACGCAGACGCCCTTGCGATGGGCGGTCATCATCACGCTGAGCGCCTGGGTTTCATTGAGACGAAACACCGCCTTGAGGACTCCGACCACGAAGTCGCGCGGCGTATAGTCGTCGTTGAATAGAATAACTTTGTGCAGGCGCGGACGCTGAACGCGCGTCTCGGTCTTCGTCGCAATCTTGGTGGCGGCCTTGCTCATCGTGCTCTCTTGCCGGCGCGGGTCGCGGAAGCGGCGATATTTTGCACCCTGGCGCCGCCGGTTTCAAGCCAGTTCGCGGGCGTCGGTGACTAGGCGCGATTTCGAACTCGATAGAAAGCGCGAGTTCGGCGGCGTCGACGATATTCTCCGAGGTTTGTCGCCATGGTAAGATCGCTCTGGCGCGGGTGTCCGCGACCAATGAGCATCACGGACAATTGTTGCCTTATTGGATTGTCTGATTGAACCGCGGCGGCGTTGATGGCGTTGGAAAAGCGACGGCGACGGCTTCGGGCCTGCGGGCCAGCGCGCCGCCCGAGTCTAAAGGAGGAAGGAAATGATCGTTCGACAGGCGGCCGCAGTTGCAGGAATGGCGTTCATCCTCGGCGCCGCGCCAGCTCATGCGGGACCATGCACGGAGCGGATCTATCAGACCGACCTCGACGTCGCCAAGCTTCTGGACTCCGCCGCGGCTCAGGGGCGGCCGGCGCCGCAATCGGCGTTCGCCACCATGCATCGCCAGCCGACTCCGGGTCGATCGCCAGCGCCGAACAACAAGCAGGCGATCTCACCAGCGAGGAGGCGCAGGCGATCACCGAAGCGATGGATGAGGCGCGCCACGCTGATGACGAGGGCGATCGCGCCGGCTGCGAGAAAGCGCTGAGCGACGTCGACCGCATGCTCAAGCAATAGGCCAGGCGCGCTTGGACGTCCGGGCAGCTAGCAGGAACGCCTGCTGACGCCTAAAGTCCCGGCGTGACGCTCGCCCCGCTGCTCGAAGCCCCGCCGATCATCCGGTTCCACGCCGCTTTCGCCTTCGCGGCGGTTGGTCTCGGCGCCGTGCAGCTTCTGGCTCCCAAAGGAACGCTTCCGCATCGAACGATCGGTTGGGCGTGGGCCATCCTCATGCTTCTGGTCGCAGGAACATCGCTCTTCATCCATACGATCCGAACCTGGGGACCCTGGAGCCCGATCCACCTTCTCTCGTTGTTCACGCTCGCAGTGGTTCCCCTCGCCGTCCTTTCGGCGCGCCAGCACAATGTCAAAGCGCATCGTTCGGCGATGATCTGGATTTTCACCCTGGCCCTGGTCGTCACCGGCCTGTTCACGCTGGCGCCCGGGCGGATCATGAATCAGGTTTTGTTCGGCGGCTGAGACGGGCGCCGCGGGTGAACGCGCCGATTAAGCGGATCCGTTCTGGCGCGTGCGGCGTTCAACGCATTGTGACCGCAGTATTACGCCTTCGCCTTGCGGCGGCGGCGCCGCGGCGCCACAAGGCCTCGACCTGAAAGCCGCCCATGCGCTCCGCCGTTCTCACTGCCCTCATCATCGCGACCGCCCTGTTCATGGAGAACATGGACGGGACCGTCATTTCGACCTCGCTGCCGGCGATCGCGCTCGACCTGCATCAGGATCCAATCGTCCTCAAGCTCGCGCTCACCTCCTACATGTTGACGCTCGCGGTGTTCATTCCCGCTTCCGGCTGGGTCGCCGACCGCTTCGGCGCGCGCACGGTGTTCTGCAGCGCGATCGTCATTTTCACGCTCGGCTCGATCCTGTGCGGCGCCTCGTCTTCGCTTTCGACACTCATCGCCGCGCGCGTGTTTCAGGGGCTGGGCGGAGCGATGATGGTGCCGGTCGGGCGCCTCGTGCTGTTGCGTTCCGTGGCGAAGAGCGATCTCGTCAGCGCGATGGCCTATCTCACCGTGCCGGCGCTGCTCGGCCCGGTCGCAGGTCCGCCGCTCGGCGGCTTCATCACCACCTATTTTCACTGGCGCTGGATCTTCTGGATCAACGTGCCGATTGGCATTCTCGGCGTGCTGCTCTCGCTCAGATTCATCCAGAATTTGCGCGAGGAGGCCGTGCCCCGCTTCGATTTCAAGGGATTCGTCTTGTCGGGCGTTGGCCTCTTGAGCCTCATATCGGGCTTGAGCATGATCGGCCGGGGCATTTCGCCTTATTGGCTGGTCGCGGCGATGATCGCGATCGGCGTGCTCTCATTGGCCGCCTACGTTCGGCACGCCAACGGCAAGCCGGACGCAATCCTTGATCTCAAACTGCTCAAGATCCCGACGTTTTTCGCCGGCGTCATCGGCGGACTCCTCTTTCGGACCGGCATCGGCGCCATGCCTTTCCTGCTGCCGCTTTTGCTGCAGGTCGGGTTTGGCCTGACGCCGTTCGCATCCGGCTCGCTCACCTTCGCCACCGCCGCCGGCGCGCTCCTGATGAAATTTACCGCGTCGACGGCGCTGCGCTGGTTTGGCTTCCGTCAGACGCTTGTGTTCAACTGCCTGATTTCGGGGGCGTTCCTCGCCGCCTGCGCGCTGTTCACGCCCTCGACGCCGCATTGGCTGCTGCTGCTCACGCTGCTTACCGGCGGATTCTTCCGCTCGCTTCAGTTCACTGCGTTGAACGCGATCAGCTATGCCGACGTCGACTCGCCACAGATGAGCCGCGCCACCAGCTTCGCCAGCGTCTCACAGCAAATGTCAGGAGCGGTCGGCGTCGCGGTCGCGGCGATGTGCGTCGAGGCGATCCAGGTCGGCTTCGGCGATACCGAGCTTATGGCGCGCGATCTCTCGCTCGCCTTCGTCCTGGTGGCGATCGTCTCGAGCCTGTCCGTATTCATCTTCGCCCAGCTGAAGCCCGACGCGGGGGCCGCGGTCTCCGGTCGGATGATTGCGACCAGCGAGAAGCGAGCGACGGCGGCGGCGGAATGAGCAAGACGGCGCCTGTCGGCGCGCTATCAGGTTTGCTGAACGGTCGCGTCGCTGTAAGTTACGGCTGGTCATCGATGATCGCCGGGTGGGGGATGGATCGGGTTCAGCCGCGCGGCCGAATTAGGCGCTTGCTGGCGCTTGGCGCAGTGCTGATTGCGCTGACGGCCGGCTACGTCCTGATGGTGCGTCAATTCGACGTCACGGAACTGCCCGGTGGAGCGGCATTTTGGCGCCACCGACCAAGTCGTTCCCGCGGGAGAGGTTTATATCGAGCCGATCAGCATCGACGCCCTCAACGACGCCATGCAGGTGCGCGCCTATGTGTCGCCAAGCATATCGGAAAGCAAAAGCGCTCACAGCCGCCTCCGATCGCGATTTGACCCTGCTGGTCAGCCACGACAGCACCGTGGAGGAAATCAAGCTGGCGGCGGGCGACCATATCGCCAGCTCGACCTTCGAGGTCGACCTGAACGAGGGCAGCGTCACGCATTACCCGTTCGACTCCTATGTGGCGCGGCTCGGCGTCCAGCTCCTGGACGGAAAGTCCTCACTCAGGCTGCCGGCCAGGGTCACGATGTGGGAGGGGGCGCTCGGGTACAGTCTGCACACGACAAGTCAGCCCGGACCCGATCCGGATGACGTTCAGCTGACGACGACGATTACGCGAAACGGCGCCTTTGCGCTGTTCGCGCTATGCGCCTACGGCGCCATGCTCGTGCTCGGCTGTTGCGCCATTGTGGTCGGTGTCTTGACGTTCATTGACGTGCGCCCGCCGGAGACGTCGTTAATCGGCTCTCTCGCCGCGATCGCCTTTGCCCTGCCCGTGTTGCGCAACGCGCTGCCGGGCTCGCCGCCGCTTGGCGTCGCGGCGGACATGTGGGTGTTTTTGTGGACCGAACTCGCGACCGTGCTGGCGCTTGCGCTGGTGGTCTTCAAATGGGCCAAGGCCGGTCCCAGCCCTTGAGGAACGCGGGTGGGATTGACCGATGCAGGCGCCTAGCGATTCAACCAACCGAACAGGCCACCCACCCGGCTACCAGCGTCGATGGCGTGCTTCTGTTTGTCGTCGAGGCTGGCGTAGAACGCCTGAAGCTTGGGTTCGATCGCCTTCATTCCATCGAGCTGCGCTTGGGTTACTTTTTCGCTGAACGCGAGCCGGCTCGGCGCTGTCGTGAGATCTGGCTTCACGTCGCACAGCGCCGTCCTGGTCGAAGCGGCGCTCGCGGCAGCGGCGTCCTTGAGGTCTTTGAGCGTGGCCTTCTGCGCATCCGTCAGATTGAGCCGCTCCGCCAAGCGATCCACACTGCCGCCGGGCGCGGCCTTCGCGCCGCACATCCCCTCGATCATCTTGGAGGCGAGCCAGGCGTTTTGCGCGATAGCCGGCGTCGCCGCCAAGGCCAGGCCCACGAGGGTCGCCAGAGTCGCTAAGACAACAGCGCGCATCCGACACTCCTTTGTTGGCGCATCGCCGCGGCGGTCGCCGCTACCACGTCGGCTTGGCGTAGGCGGGCGGGTAGGTCACCGGGTTGGCAAAGCACTTCTTCACTTCCTGCTCAAATTTCGTGACGTCGGTAATGCCTTTGTTGGTCACCGTCTCCCGACAATAGTTCAGCGTCATCGTCCAGCCCGGCGGCCCGCCGCCGCCTCTCGCAAAGGTCGGCTGAACGTCTCCCGCGGCAAACACCAGGACCAGCATAAGCCGTGCGGCGATGGCCAAATTCGGCGCGCGCGCCCCGCGACCCGAAGGAGGCCTGCGCCTCACTCCAAGAGATCCGGTTGCTCCTTGACGATGCGCGCATAGAGCGGCTGGAACTGGAACCAGCCCGAGAACGGGCTACCCACGATTTTGTAGGACTGCGCGGCGGCTTGCGGCGAAATGAGCTTCAAGCTCTCGCCATCCTTGAGCGCCGCCTCGGCGATGAGCTGCACCTGGCAAGACCGCTCCATGGTGATGAACCACCACACCGCCTCATCGACCGTGCCTCCGACCGTAATCAGGCCGTGGCTCTGCAGGATCGCCGCTTTGCGCTTGCCGATCGCTTCGGCGATCCGCTGGCCTTCGTCGAGCTCGACCGCCACGCCGCCAAAGTCGTCGTAGACCGCATGGTCCTCATAGAACGCGCACACGTCCTGGGTGATCGGCGCGAGGGGGCGCCCGAGCGTCGAAAAGGCCCGCCCGTAGGTCGAATGGGAATGAGCGGCGGCGTTCGCGTCGGGCCGCGCGGAATGGACGCGCGAATGGATGACGAAGGCCGCGGTGTTAACCGGATAATCGCCCTCGACGACGTTGCCCTTGTGATCGCAGCGGATCAGGTTCGAGACGTTGATCTGGCTGAAATGGACGCCGAACGGATTGACCCAGAAGGTGTCCGTAAACTCCGGGTCGCGCGCAGTGATGTGCCCCGCGACCCCCTCATCGAAGCCAAACTTGGAGAAGAGACGAAAGCCTGCAGCGAGCCGCTGCTTCCGATGCAGTCGCTCG
>CAVPEE010000058.1:0-16657 GCA_963702825.1 uncultured Alphaproteobacteria bacterium | reverse complement strand
TCGCTCGGCCGCCAAATTGTCGAACTTCGGCGGCATCGGCAGTTTTCCCATCATCGCGGCCGGATCGACCGGCGCTTTCGTCTCCTTGGCCTGAACGTTCATGATACTCCTCCCTGATCGCGGCCCATTCTTTACCAGCGCCAAGGCAGCAGCGCCGCCGAAATCGTAACCCCTTCTTGGCATAGCGAGCGCGTAACCGGACGCAGACCTCGATCTCTACAGCGCTTCTAGAATGCAGCGCGCGAAACTAGCAGCACAGACGCTCGCGTAGGTTTGCCATTGGTCATTTTTATCGCTGTCGGCGTAATCGCAAATGCCTCGAACAATCAGATAGCCAAATCCATTCGTAGCCGATGCGATCGCAACGCCAGCACCTTCCATCTCGTAGGCAATAGTTTTATACTTCAGGTTTAAATTGTCTCTATACTTACTATCCTTTAGCAATGTGCCGGCAGAACCTATGGTTCCAAAATGTACATATGGATAATTATCTGATCGTTCATACTCAGTCCCAACTGTATAGTTACGTTGAGGATAATTTTTGTCTTGCTCTGCTTTTGGCCGTGCTGCCTTTCTTATTTTTAAAACGTTTTCATCAATATAACGCTGCCACGGCTTAAGGCGATCAGCGTTTTCGGCAAACTCTTGGCTCGCCCTAAGCCTATTAACTAGATTGATTAGGTCAGAATCCGCGGTTGGAAGCTTATCACCTCGCAAATCTATTTTACCGTCAGTGCGCTTAACGTGATCATACTGAATTATGTTATTACCAACCACTATATCGCCAAGACGAACGTCACGTTCGCCATCGCTCAAGTTTGGCTGGCCGGCAGCGATTCCGACAAGAATAATCTTGGTAACATGTCGACATTTGTACTTGATCAAGGAAGCCATAGCCGCAGCTTGAGCAATGCCTTGACCGGATATTCCTGCCAGAACAATGTAGTTAATTCGACCATCAGGTCGGCGTATCGTAACGTAAGTGATAGGACTTAGGACATGTTCCCGGCTAGGTATAGATTGTTCTTCTCCAAACACCGCGAGCACGGCCGCGTACTCATGGGTAACAGCGTTGAGGACCGCCACTCGGAGTCTGCTGTAAATTTGATCTCGTGCGTCTTCAACCAATACTTCCGCGGTCTGCAAGTCGGAGACTATCGGACCAGTTGGCTCAGTTATTTCTCTAGCAGTTGTGAAATCCTTTTCAGTCACATTATGACCGGGCATCTAATGGTAATCCTCAAGAATTGATCAGCTCCAGCGCAGCTGAGACGCCTTTAAGGTCACGAAACTCGACGAAACCACTACCGGCTTCGACCGCGTAAAGGTCACGTGCCATCCGATTACCTTGGCGCTCATAAAGTCGCGCCTGAAATAGCATAAGCAGAGGAACGTCTTGATCTCGCCCGCTCTTTAGCAAAATCCGGTGTACATTTCGACAAAATACCTGTGCCTCGTCATGTGATTTATCGCGCACCAGAGCGCAGGCTACAGCTAAACAAATGGCCACACCATCATCATGATCTGTAATCAGTTTTTTGTGCCACTTTGGTCACAGGTACACTCGCGCCATCCGTATCAAGGATCAATTCTAACAATTGAGAAGCAATCTCTATATTTGGGCTAACTCCGTTTGATTTTCCTGATACGCTCCGATCCGCCGAGATAAGGTCTTGGGCATTCGTCACGCTCCAATTGGCAACTCGGGGTATACCGGTCCAGATTTTACCCGTCCCGACGAGAAGGGCCGGGGAGTCGTTTTTCTCGAGATCAGCCAATGTCGGCATGCGGCCATTTGGGGTGAGGTGACTGATAATCTGCGGCAGCACGGCGGCAAGCTGCTTCAGTAACTCTTGCTGGTTCATGCCGGTGCGCTGCGAGAGTTCGTTGATCACATTCTGCCCAAGCGCCGAACCGAGTTGCACGGGCTGAACCGGTTCGTTCGCCTCGTGGCTGACCCAGGAGTTGACTTGCGGTCCCACACCGCCCGCACTGAGTTTGCCAATGAGATCTTTGAGGCCGCCCAGGATACTGCCGGCTGGTGCTTTACGCAGCTCTGGTTTTCGGGTGGAAGGCTTCGGCGCGGCGACGGAAGCAGGCGAAGAGGCTTCGAACATCTTGCCGAGGATCAACGCACCAAGTGCGACGTTGAGCTTCGGTACCGCCGCCGCTTGCCACTCCTTCACTGCGTCGTCCGAGATTCCCATACTTTCCCCCTATAACGGCTCCAATATGCTCTCGACCGGTGCTACTCCCTAGAGTATATGGTCTGATACCTTGTATTATTCCACCATTTTAGACAAGTCCATTCTGCCGCACAGCGCGGTCCAAGAGGCCGTAACGGAAGAGAAGTCAGAGACCTCAAACCTTGATAGACTTAAAATATTTTTGAGAGTAGCGGCCATAAAAATCCCTCAGGAAATCGATCCTAGCTCGTAGGCTATGGAAAAGCATAAAGCGGCGAAAAAAATTTCTTCACTCTTTGGCTTTGGAAATCTGCCGTACGCCTCTGAACCCCGTGGCCAGCAGATAAAGCTCGGCGCTGTCGGCGCGGCTGGCCTTCGGCTTCAGATGGCGCACGCTTGCAAACTCGCGCTTGAGGCGGGCGAGCAGCTCGCCCTCCGCGCCGCCCTGCAACACCTTGGCCAGGAAGAATCCGCCCGGCACCAGGACTTCGCTGGCGAAATCGGCGGCGAGTTCGACCAGGCCGATGATGCGCAACTGGTCGGTCTTCCGATGACCGGTGGCGTTGGCGGCCATATCGGACAGCACGCCGTCGGCGAGGCCGCCCAGCCACTCACGAAGCTGATGCGGGGCCTTGCGATCGTGGAAGTCCATTTGCCGGAACTCCACCCCCTCGATCGGGTCCAGCTCCAAAAGATCGATGGCGAGGACCCGTCCCCTGCCCGCGTGCGCGCCCACGCGCGCCGCCGCAACCTGGCTCCAGCCGCCAGGCGCGGCGCCAAGATCGACGATGCGCTCGCCCCGTTTCAACATCTTGTACTTGTCATCGATCTCGATGAGCTTGTAAGCCGCGCGTGACCGGTAGCCTTCGCGGCGCGCCTGGGCGACGTAGGGGTCGTTGAGCTGGCGCTCGAGCCAGCGGGCCGAGGCGACCGTGCGCTTGCGGGTCATCTTGACCCGCGTCTTGAGCGCCCGTCCGCCTTCGCGGCCCGAGCCGCCCGTCGTCACCAGCGCTCGCGCGGGCGGCGGTGCGGCCCCACCCCGTCGGCGCGCATCATATGACTGAGGATTCCCTCGCGCAGACCCCGGTCGGCGATACGCAGCCGCTCGGCGGGGAAATGGATGCGGATCGCCTCCAGGATGGCGCAACCCGCGAGCACCAGATCGGCGCGTTCGTGGCCGATGCAGGCGTTGGCGGCGCGTTCGGCATAGCTCATGGCGCGCAAGCGCGCGATTGCCCCGTCGACTTCCGCCTTGCCGAGCCACAACCCATCGACCGCGCGGCGGTCATAGCGCGGCAGATTGAGATGCACGCCCGCAATGGTCGTGACCGTGCCGGAGGTGCCAAGAAGATGGAAGCGGTCGCAACGCGTCTCATCCGCCACCCGGGCGACAAAAGGAGCAAGCGCGTCCGACACGTGGTTGGTCATGGCAACGAAAGCTTCCTCGCTCACGTCCACGCCGCCGAATGTCTCGGCCAGCGAGACCACGCCGAGCCTCAGCGACTCCCAGGCCTTCACCCGGTTCGTCACCTGCGGCGCGCGCGGGTCGAAGCCGAGCCATATGATTTCCGAAGATCCGCCCCCGATATCGAACATCACGGTCGATTGGGCGTCTTTGTCGGCGAGGTCGCCGACCCCTGCGGCGGCGAGATGCGCCTCGGTCTCGCGATCGACAATTTCGAGCTCTATGCCGAGCCGTTCACGAACCACGGCGACGAAGTCGGACCCGTTGGCGGCCGAGCGACAGGCTTCGGTGGCGATCGTGCGGGCGCGGGTGACCCCACGGGCAACCATCTTATCGCGGCACACCTTCAAGGCCTCGAGCGTGCGTGCAATCGCCGCCTCGCTCAAGCGTCCGGTCAGCGACAGCCCCTCGCCCAGGCGAACGATGCGCGAAAATGCGTCGATGACCCGGAATCCCTGGGAGGTCGGCCGCGCGACAAGCAGCCGACAATTGTTGGTTCCGAGATCCAGCGCCGCATAAGTCCCGCCCCAGCCATTACGCGCGCCGGCCGGGCTATCAGTCGAAAACGGCGCGCGAAACCCAGAATCTGGACTCCACGTCGAAGCTTGACTCGAAACCACTCCCACCCCGCCTCACGCGGCCTTGGCAGGCGGCGCCCAGTGTCAAAAGAGTGTAGCAATGTTGACGGCGGATGCAACGCGGTTGGGTGTATTTCAGGACTTGAAGAACGGATGAAGAACCTTGTCGCCCACCTTGAGCCCGATCGAAGCCGCCATCCCGCCGTTTAATTCGAGCACCGCAATACACGGACTGCCGGAAGGAATGACGCGCTCGGACAGCGGCTCGGCGTTGGCGGCGATATGCGTCACGACGCCTGAGGGCGCAATGAAGATCATGTCGAGCGGGATGTAGGTGTTCTTCATCCAGAACGACACCGGAGCCTCACGGTCGAACTCAAACAGCATGCCATGGTCCGCCGCCATGAAGCGCCGGTCCATGAGACCGCGTTCGCGGGTTGCGTCGTTATCGGCGATCTCGACCTGAAACGCGTGCCGTCCGGTGGAAGTGACGATCTCGAGCGAATCACGCTCGCCGGCCTGCGCCAGGACGCTAGCCGAGGCGGCGAGGAAGACGACGAAAGCCAACGCCGCCCATAGCCGAACTCCGATCGCCTTCATCGCCGCTCCCCGCTCCTCGCGCGATCATCGCGCAAGGCGCTGAAAGACGGTTTCAAGAGCAAGCGGAAGAGCGCGTCAAGCGCCTAGATCGGCGCTGTCGGCGCGGCTCGCCTTCGGCTTCACATGGCGCACGGTTGCGAACTCGCGCTTGAGGCGAGCGAGCAATTCGCCCTCGGCGCCGCCCTGCAGCACTTTGGCCAGGAAGAATCCGCCCGGCGCCAGGACTTCGCTTGCGAAATCGGCGGCGAGCTCGACCAGGCCGATGATGCGCAACTGGTCGGTCTTGCGATGACCGGTGGCGTTGGCGGCCATGTCGGAAAGCACGCCGTCCGCGAGGCCGCCCAGCCACTCGCGAAGCTGATCCGGCGCCTTGCGGATCGTGGAAGTCCATCTGCCGGAACTCCACCCCTTCGATTGGGTCCATCTCCAAGAGATCGATGGCGATGACCCGTCCCCTGCCCTCGTGCGCGCCCACGCGCGCCGCCGCGACCTGGCTCCAGCCGCCAGGCGCGGCGCCAAGATCGATGATCCGCTCGCCCCGTTTCAACATCTTATACTTGTCGTCGATCTCGATGAGCTTGTAAGCCGCGCGCGACCGGTAGCCTTCGCGGCGCGCCTGGGCGACATAGGGGTCGTTGAGCTGGCGCTCGAGCCAGCGGGCCGAGGCGGCTGTGCGCTTGCGGGTCATCTTGACCCGCGTCTTGAGCGCCCGTCCGCCTTCGCGGCCCGAGCCGCCCGTCGTCACCAGCGCTCGCGCGGGCGGCGGTGCGGCCCCACCCCGTCGGCGCGCATCATATGACTGAGGATTCCCTCGCGCAGACCCCGGTCGGCGATACGCAGCCGCTCGGCGGGGAAATGGATGCGGATCGCCTCCAGGATGGCGCAACCCGCGAGCACCAGATCGGCGCGTTCGTGGCCGATGCAGGCGTTGGCGGCGCGTTCGGCGTAGCTCATGGCGCGCAATCGCGCGATCGCCCCGTCGACCTCCGCCTTGCCCAACCACAGCCCGTCGACCGCGCGGCGGTCATAGCGCGGCAGATTGAGATGCACGCCCGCAATGGTCGTCACCGTGCCGGAGGTGCCAAGAAGATGAAAGCGGTCGCACCGCGTCTCGTCCGCCACCCGGGCGACGAAAGGAGCAAGCGCGTCCGATACATGGGCGGTCAT
Source organism: uncultured Alphaproteobacteria bacterium (assembly GCA_963702825.1). Taxonomy (GTDB): domain Bacteria; phylum Pseudomonadota; class Alphaproteobacteria; order Rhizobiales; family Beijerinckiaceae; genus Roseiarcus. The sequence goes on along the minus strand of CAVPEE010000058.1, from coordinate 10,661 downwards.
GGCGACGAAAGCTTCCTCGCTCACGTCCACGCCGCCGAATGTCTCGGCCAGCGAGACCACGCCGAGCCTCAGCGACTCCCAAGCCTTCACCCGGTTCGTCGCCTGCGGCGCGCGCGGATCGAAGCCGAGCCATATGATTTCCGACGATCCGCCCCCGATGTCGAACATCACGGTCGATTGGGCGTCTTTATCGGCGAGGTCGCCGACCCCCGCGGCGGCGAGATGCGCCTCGGTCTCGCGGTCGACAATTTCGAGCTCTATGCCGAGCCGTTCGCGAACCACGGCGACGAAGTCGGACCCGTTGGCGGCCGAGCGGCAGGCTTCGGTGGCGATCGTGCGGGCGCGGGTGACCCCACGCGCAACCATCTTGTCCCGGCATACCTTCAAGGCCTCGAGCGTGCGCGCAATCGCCGCCTCGCTCAAGCGTCCGGTCAGCGACAGCCCCTCGCCCAGGCGAACGATGCGCGAAAATGCGTCGATGACCCGGAATCCCTGGGCGGTCGGCCGCGCGACAAGCAGCCGACAATTGTTGGTTCCGAGATCCAGCGCCGCATAAGTCCCGCCCCAGCCATTGCGCGCGCCGGCCGGGTTTTCGGTTGAAAACGGCGTGTGAAACCCAGAATCTGGACTCCACGTCGAAACGTGACTCGAACCCACTCCCACCCCGCCTCACGCCGCCTTAGCAGGCCGCGCCCAGTGTCAAAAGAGTGTAGCAATGTTGACGGCGGATGCAACGCGCTTGGGTGTATTTCAGGATTTGAAGAACGGATGACGAACCTTGTCGCCCACCTTGAGCCCGATCGAAGCCGCCATCCCGCCGTTTAATTCGAGCACCGCAATACATGGACTGCCGGAAGGAATGACGCGCTCGGACAGCGGCTCGGCGTTGGCGGCGATGTGCGTCACGACGCCTGAGGGCGCAATGAAGATCATGTCGAGCGGGATGTAGGTGTTCTTCATCCAGAACGACACCGGAGCCTCACGGTCGAACTCAAACAGCATGCCATGGTCTGCCGCCATGAAGCGCCGGTCCATGAGACCGCGTTCGCGGGTTGCGTCGTTATCGGCGATCTCGACCTGGAACGCGTGCCGTCCGGTGGAAGTGACGATCTCGAGCGAATCACGCTCGCCGGCCTGCGCCGGGACGCCAGCCGAGGCGGCGAGGAAGACGACGAAAGCCAACGCCGCCCATAGCCGAACTCCGATCGCCTTCATCGCCGCTCCCCGGTCCTCGCGCGATCATCGCGCAAGGCGCTGAAAGACGGTTTCAAGAGCAAGCGGAAGAGCGCGTCAAGCGCTCGGGTTGCAGGGAGAACTTTCAAATTGTCGCGGCGAAGCGGCGTTCAGTGTGGCGCGAACTTCGAACCGTCGAGTGGCCTCACCTCGGCCGCCATCAATCCCTTAGGCCCCGGACCAAACCGCGCCAGCATGCTGTCGCCCGGCTTCGGGTCGACGAAGCCATAGCGGCGCAAAGTCTCCATATGGACGAAAATGTCTTCGGTGCCCTCGCCGCGGGTGAGGAAACCGAAGCCCCGGGACCGATTGAACCACTTGACGATGACGATCTCGAATGCGCCGACCGAACTCGCCTGCGCGCGCGTGCGCGGCGGCGGCAGATCGGGAGCCGAGGCCGGGTCGGGCTCGGTGATCGCGAGCACCCTGAACACCTGCAAGCCGCGTTCGCGCCGCTGAGCCTCGGCGACGACGCGCGCGCCTTCTCGAAGGGTGGTGAAACCGTCGCGTCTGAGAACGGTCACGTGGATGAGGACGTCAGCCGCGCCGTCGTCCGGCAGGATGAAGCCATAGCCCTTGGCGGCGTCGAACCATTTGACTCGTCCGGCGATCTCGACCAGCCCGACCGGGCGCTCGCTGCTGTCCTCTATACGCGCCGTCGCTTCCAACGGCCTCACGAATTCATCGCTCAATTCGGCCCCCACTCTACGCGTCGGCTGCACATCCTCGCCGCCAGTGAACCTCTTGCGCGTCGCGATTGGGACCATCCGCTCGGCCCCCGCCAAACGGCGGAGATCCGCAACGCAAGTGATTCGGTCCCCAAGATAGCAAATCGCTCGGCGCTGAATATAGGAAACACGCGAAACTTGAGCGTAGCTGTGGATATGGAGAAAAAAAATCCCGCGGGCCGCGATGGCCGACGGGATCATACAAGTGCACGCAGCGGCGCCGCTGCGCAATGGCGACTGTCTGACTGCGCTATTCGCCGTCATCCTCCGGCTCCGGCGGCGGCGTCAGGCCCTCAAGCCCGCGCAGCAAATCCTCTTCGGTCATGCGATCGAACTGAACGTCAGCGCCGGCTTCGATCTGACTCTGCACATCCGGATTGACCATCGGCGGAGCCGCTTCCGCTTCCGGTTCGTCGATCTCGACGTGCTTCTGAAGCGCATGGATGACATCCTCGCGCAAATCGCCAGGCGTGAGCTTGCCGTCGCCGATCTCGCGTAGCGCAACGACCGGATTCTTGTCATTATCGCGCTGGACCGAAATCGGCGAACCCGACGAAATCGCCCGCGCGCGGTGGCTGGCCATCAGGATCAAATCAAATCGGTTGTCGACCTTGTCGATGCAATCCTCGACGGTGACACGAGCCATGGAGAACTCCTCGGCTGTTGAAACGGGTAGCAAAATGGAAGCGCGCCTCGTACACCGCGCGCGCGAAGGATGCAAGTTATTCCCGAACAAGGTCGTCTCTCAGCTTGAAATCAGAGCAATTCAACCCAAGGCGACCTAACATGCTGCGCGTCCCAGACAAGCTTTCAGGACACACCGGGCGACGGTTACTATTTCGTTTTGCTTTATGACGAACATCCGCTCGTCGAGCAGGTCGAGACGCTTGGGCTGCGCGATGGTGACGCAGTCGTTTTGTGGGAGCCAGACTGTGGGGACTTCACAGTTGAGGCGATTCTCCTTTTTAACTTTAAGCACCCTATGATGCTTCAACCGGCTTTATGGGCGAAGGAAAGGGTTTCAAACTCAGACACGACCGCGAGCCGCGGCATCTTGGACAGTTGCGCGCCACGGCGCTTCGGCGCGCCGCCCGCATCCGCGCCATGACGCTTGCGAACGCCATAGCGAATCGCTCGACGTCGGCTTCCGTCGACGCCCAGCCGAGGCTCAAACGGATGGCGCCGCGCGCCAGCTCGGGACGAACGCCCATCGCCGCCAGCACATGCGATGGCGCCACCTTGCCCGACGAGCAGGCCGAGCCTGAACTGACCGCGATTCCGGCGAGATCGAGCGCGATCATCAGCGTCGCGGCCTCGACGCCGGGAACGGCGAAGCAGACGGTGTTGGGGAGTCGCGGCGCGGTCTCGGCAAAGATCACCGCGTCGGCGGCGACCGAACGGACGGCGGTCGTGAGGCGATCGCGCAGCCCGATCAGCCGCGCCGGCTCCTGGTCCAACTCGGCAAGGCACGCGCGCGCCGCGGCGCCGAAAGCCGCGATCGCCGCGACGGATTCGGTGCCTGCGCGCCCTCCGCGCTCCTGGCCGCCGCCCCGCATGAGCGGCGCGCCCAGACTGACCCCGGCGCGCGCCGCGACAAGCGCGCCTGCGCCTTTGAGACCGCCCATCTTGTGCGCCGAGAGCATGAGCGCGTCGGCGCCGAGCGCGGCGATGTCGCAAGGCATCCGCCCAGCCAATTGCACAGCGTCGCAGAACACGAACCCGTCCGCGGCATGGACCAGCGCTGCGGCTTCCGCAACCGGCTGGATCACGCCTGTCTCGTTATTTGCGCCCTGCAGCGCCACGAGCGCGCGACCGGGACGGCGGCAGGCGGCCTCGAGCCAGTCGAGATCCACGCGTCCGTCCGGCAGCAAGGGCGCTGCCTCGGCGCTCGGAAACCGATGCCCCGACAAGACGCAGGGATGCTCGCCAGCGGAGACGATGAGCCGCTCGAGCGACGGCGCGTTCGGGCCGCCGCCGAACCAGGGATTGAGCGCGGCGTTCGCCGCCTCGGTGCCGCCGGAGACGAACGTGACGCAACGGGAGCTCACTCCCGCCAGCCGCGCGACCTCGTTCCTTGCGTCTTCGACGATACGGCGCGCGGCCCGGCCCTCGGCGTGGACCGACGAGGGATTGCCGGTCGTCTCCATCGCCGCAAGCGCCGCCTCGCGCGCGTCCGCGCGCAACGGCGCGGTCGCGTTATAGTCGAGATAGGCTCGGTTCAAGGGGCTCGCGGCGGCGGCGATCACGGCTCCGATTCTCGCGTTTCCGACGAAAACCGCGGCTGGACCTGCGGTTTTTCCTTGCAATTGCCGTCGGCTAGCGTGCTATGAGGCGGCCTCCGAGGCGACCCCCCGTCGACTGACCGAGACAAATTCGCGCTTAATTGGCCGCCGCAAGGCGTGGAGAAGCGCAGTCGACGCCCGACCGGGGATGCTTCAAGGCATTGTGGAGAGTTCATGCCCGAGGTTTTCTTTACCGGTCCCGCCGGTAGGCTGGAGGGTCGTTTTCATCCGGCCAAGCAGCGCGGGGCGCCGATTGCGGTGGTGCTTCATTCTCATCCGCAATTTGGCGGGACGATGAATAACCAGATTGTCTATAACACTTATTATAGTTTTGCCGAACGCGGGTTTTCCGTGCTGCGCTTCAACTTCCGCGGCGTCGGACGGTCGCAGGGCGCCTTCGACCACGGGCAGGGCGAATTGTCGGACGCCGCTTCCGCCCTCGACTGGGCCCAATCGATCAGCCCGGAGGCGCGCGCCTGCTGGATCGCCGGCGTCTCGTTCGGCTCCTGGATCGGCATGCAGCTCCTGATGCGCAGGCCCGAGATTGAGGGCTTCATCTCGATCGCTCCTCCCGCCAATCGCTTCGATTACAGCTTTCTTGCGCCCTGCCCCTCGTCGGGCCTGTTCGTCCATGGCGACAAAGATCGCGTCGCGCCGCTGAAAGAGGTTATGGGGCTGATCGAGAAACTGAAGACCCAGAAGGGCATCGCCATCGAGCACGCCGTCATCCCCGAGGCGAACCACTTCTTCGAGGATTGCATGGACGAACTGCAAACCGTCGTGGGCGCCTATCTCGACAAGCGTCTCGGCATGCCGCGTCATGCGCCGCCGCCCGTCCGCAAGGACCGGGCAAAGCCAGTCGCGCCGCCCCGCGAAAGTCGAATAGAGACGCAAATCCAGTGTCCCTGATCACAACGACGGACGAGCTCGCTCAGGCCTGTCAGCGCCTGGCGCGCTCGCCGTTCGTCACGGTCGACACCGAGTTCCTGCGCGAGACGACGTTCTGGCCAATTCTGTGCGTCGTCCAGGTCGCCTCCGACGACGAGGCGCTCGCGATCGACGCGCTGGCCCCAGGGCTCGACCTCGAGCCGCTGCTGCAGCTGATGGCCGACGAGGACGTGGTCAAGGTGTTCCACGCCGCGAGGCAAGATCTCGAGATCTTCTGGAAGCTCTCCGGGCTTGTGCCAACGCCACTGTTCGACACCCAGGTCGCGGCGATGGTGTGCGGCTATGGCGAACAAGTGTCCTACAGCGAGCTCGTGCAGTCGATCTGCCATGTCGCAATCGACAAGTCGTCGCGGTTCACCGATTGGGCGCGCCGCCCGCTGGCGGAAGCGCAGATTGCTTACGCGATCGGCGACGTGACCCATCTGCGCGACATTTATAAGGCGCTATCGAAGCGCGTCGCGGCCGCGGGGCGTCAATCCTGGCTCGACGACGAGATGAAGACGCTGATCTCGCCTTCGACCTACGAGCAGCATCCCGAGCGCGCCTGGGAGCGCTACAAGAACAAGGCGCGCAAGCCGCGCGATCTCGCGATGCTGATGGAGCTCGCGGCCTGGCGCGAGAGCGAGGCGCAGGCGCGCGACGTACCCCGCGCGCGCGTGCTCAAGGACGAAGTGCTGATCGAGCTTGCGCTTGCCGCGCCGCGCAGTGCGGAAGCGCTCGCCAATCTGCGCGCCTTCCCGCGCGGGATGGAACGCTCGCGTTCGGGCGCAGAGATTCTGACGGCGGTCGAGCGCGGGTTCGAGCGCGACCCCAAGACATTGCCGAAGATCGAGCGCGAGCGACGCAACGGCGTCAATGTCGGCGCGACGGTCGAATTGCTCAAAGTGCTGCTGAGGCAAGTGAGCGAGGACAGCGGCGTGGCCGGCAAGCTGATCGCCACCGTCGACGATCTCGAGGCGATCGCTCAAAGCGACAAGGCGGAAGTGCCTGCGCTCGAGGGCTGGAGGAGGAAATTGTTCGGCGACAGGGCGATCGAACTCAAGCACGGGCGACTGGCGCTGACGGTCGAGAACGGCAAGGTCATCACCCTCGAATGGAAAGACGCAGAAGCGCCGCCCACCGCGGATTAGCGCCTTCTGCTGGTGAGTTTACGCGCGGATCGCGCGGCTGCACGTCCTCCCCCCTTGTGGGGGAGGACAGAGGAGGGGGGTCGCGCCGCTCTACGCGACGAGCCAGGCGATGGCGCATTCGATAATCTCGTCGGTCCACGCGACCCCCCACCCCTGCCCGCCCCCACAAGAGGGGGCGGGTGCGCTAACGCCATCGATTCTACCCAAATGCGGCAGGGCTCTAGGCAAAGGCTTGCGCAACGCCGGGGATGGCTTCGTTGAGCGAAAGCGTCGACATCGTCTGGCTGCGTGACGATTTCCGCCTCGATGACCAGCCGGCGATTCACGCCGCCGCTCGCGCCCGGGCGCTTGCGGCCTTTGCTAGAGATGCGAGGCCGCTGAGCCGGCGCGTCAACTCAAGCCATCTCGCTGACCTGCCCGTCGCGGATCGTGACCCGGCGGTCCATGCGGGCGGCGAGGTCCATGTTGTGGGTGGCGACGAGGGCCGCGAGGCCGCTCGCCCTGACCAACGCGGCTAGCGTGCCGAATACGTGATCGGCGGTCTTCGGGTCGAGATTGCCGGTCGGCTCGTCGGCCAGCAGCACCCGCGGGCCGTTGGCGACCGCACGCGCAATGGCGACCCGCTGCTGTTCGCCTCCGGACAATTCGGCAGGGCGATGGCTCTCGCGCTCAGCGAGACCGAGATAGGCGAGGAGCTCGCGCGCGCGGGCCGCGGCCTGATCGCGCGGCAACCCCGCGATCATCTGCGGCAGGACAAGGTTCTCGAGCGCGGAGAACTCCGGCAGCAAGTGATGGAACTGATAGACGAAGCCGATCTCCGTGCGCCTCAGCGCCGTCCGCTTGTCGTCGCTCATGGTCGAGGTCGCGGCGCCCCCGATTCGCACTTCGCCGGCGTCGGGCCGCTCCAAGAGGCCCGCCAAATGCAGAAGCGTCGACTTTCCGGCGCCGGACGGTGCGATCAGCGCCACCGATTGGCCCGGCGCGAGCTCGAGCGATGCGCCGTTCAGAACTTCGACCGTCGTCTCGCCGCGCCCGTATCGACGCTCCACGCTGTCGAGCGTGAGCGCGGCGACCCGCGCCTGGTCATTCATAGCGCAGCGCCTCGACCGGATCGAGCTTGGCCGCGCGCCAGGACGGATAGATCGTCGCCGCGAGCGACAAGATCAGCGCAATCGCGACGACGGAGAGAACGTCCGTCATTTCGACGCGCGAGGGCAATTGCGACAGGAAGTAGAATTCAGAAGGAAAGAGATTGGCGCCGGTGATCCAGCTCAAACCCTTGCGGATCGGCTCGACGTTGTAGGCGACCAGGAGCCCAAGCGCGAGCCCAACGCCGGTGCCGACGAATCCGATGGTCGCGCCCGTGATGAGAAAGATGCGCATGATCGCGCCGCGCGTCGCGCCCATTGTGCGCAGGACGGCGATGGCGCGCGCTTTGTCCTGCACCAGCATGATAAGGCCAGAGATGATGTTGAGCGCGGCCACCAGCATGATCAACGTCAGGATGGCGAACATCACGTTGCTCTCGACCGCGAGCACGTCGAAGAAGCTGCGGTTGAGCTGGCGCCAGTCGGTGTCGATCATCGGCCGCCCTTGCGCCGGCTCAATTTTGGCCCGCATCGCGTCCATATCGTCTGGGTCGGCGACATAGACCTCGATCACGTTCGCCTGGCCGTCCTGATTGAAGAACGTCTGGGCCTCGCCAAGCGGCATGAAGATGAAGGTGTTGTCGAAGGTCGTCATGCCGATCTGGAAAATAGCCGCAACGGTATAGCTCTTCATGCGCGGCGTGACGCCGAACGGCGTTTCCGCGCCGTGCGGTGCGATGATGGTGATCTTGTCGCCGGCCCGCAGACTCAGGTGTTCCGCGAGCTTCGAGCCGACCGCCACGCCCTGGCCGGAGTCAAAGCCGTCGAGCCCGCCCTGGGTTATGTGGCCGCCGACTCCGGGCAGCCGCTCTAGATCGCTCCCACGAATGCCGCGCACCAGCGCGCCGGACGAACCATAAGGGGAGCTCGCGAACGCCTGGCCCTCGACCAGCGGCAGGGCCAGAGTGACGCCCGGAACCTTGCTGACGCGCTGCGTCACCGCATCGTAGTCGGTGAGCGGCGTCTCGACCCCTTGCAGGAACATGTGGCCGTTGAGGCCGATCATCTTGTCCATGAGATCATGGCGAAAGCCGTTCATCACCGACATGACGACAATCAGCGCCGCCACGCCAAGCACAATGCCAAGGAACGAGAAGCCGGCGATGACCGAGATCGAGCGCTGGGCGTTGCGCGCGCGAAGATAGCGAAACGCGACCATCCACTCGAAAGCGGAGAAGGCCTTGGTGGCCGGGGCCGTCTGGGTCGCAGGCGCGTCCAGCGCGACGGCGGTCAACGCGCGCCTCGCTGCTTGGCGCTGGTGCGCCTTACGATGGGATTGAGGCGCATCCCTTCTCCCCCCGGGAGAAGGTGGCGCGAAGCGCCGGATGAGGGACTGGGCCGAAGATGGAAGCGCGTCGAACCCTCACCCCCGACCCCTCTCCCGTTGGAGAGGGGAGGTCGGCGCCGGATGAGGGCTAGGCCCCTCGTCACGCCTGCCCGCCAAGGCGGGCGATCGCCGCATCGACGCTGATCAGCTCGCGCTCGCCGCCACGGCGGCTCTTGAGCTCGACCTTGCCCTCGGCAAGGCTCTTGGGGCCGACGATCGCCTGGTGGGGCGCGCCGACCAGATCCATGGTCGCGAACTTCGCGCCCGGCCGGTCGTCACGGTCGTCGTAGAGCACGTCGACGCCGGCTTTGGCGAGCGAGGCGTAGATACGCGCGCAAGCCCCGTCGCAGGCGGCGTCGCCAACTTTCAGGTTGATGAGCCCGACCCGAAATGGCGCCACCGCCTCCGGCCAGATCGGGCCGTTGTCGTCGTGGTTGGCCTCGATCAGCGCAGCGGCGAGCCGGGTCGGCCCGATGCCGTATGAGCCCATATGCACGGCGTGCTCCTTGCCGTCCGGTCCGTTGACGACCGCCTTCATGGGAGCCGAGTACTTGGTTCCGAAGTAGAAAATATGGCCGACCTCGATCCCGCGCGCAGAAATCTGGTCCTTGGGATCGAGTCGCTCGAACGCAGCCGCATCGTGTTTGTCGGACGTGGCGGCGTAGAGCGAAGTCCACTTGTCGACGACCCCCTGCATCGTCTCGACGCTGCCGAAGTCGATGTCCTCGGGCGGCGTCTTGAACGAGAGGTAGTCGCGATGGCAGAACACCTCGCTCTCGCCGGTCGACGCCAGAATGACGAACTCGTGGCTGAGGTCGCCGCCGATCGGGCCAGACTCCGCCCGCATCGGAATAGCGGTGAGGCCGAGCCGCGCGAAAGTGCGCAAGTAAGCGGTGAACTCCCTATTGTAGGAATGGCGCGCGCCGGCCTGGTCGAGGTCGAACGAATAGGCGTCCTTCATCAGGAATTCGCGCGAGCGCATCACGCCGAAGCGGGGCCTCACCTCGTCGCGGAACTTCCACTGGATGTGATAGAGATTGAGCGGCAGATCCTTGTAGGAGCGCACCGAGGCGCGGAAGATCTCGGTGATCATCTCCTCGTTGGTCGGCCCGTACAGCATGTCGCGGTCGTGCCGGTCGCGGATGCGCAGCATCTCCTTGCCGTAATCGTCGTAGCGTCCGGATTCGCGCCACAGGTCCGCCGACTGGATGGTCGGCATCAGGACCTCGATCGCGCCGGCGCGGTCCTGCTCCTCGCGCACAATGGCGCAGATCTTGTGCAGGACCCGGACGCCGAGCGGCAGCCATGCGTAACTGCCCGCCGCTTCCTGCCGGATCATGCCGGCGCGCAACATCAGCCGATGCGAGACGATTTCCGCCTCTTTCGGCGTCTCCTTCAGAATTGGCAGGAAGTAACGGGAAAGACGCATGGAAGCAGGCTCAACGGACGCGAATCGGCCGGGAGCGCTACGCTTCCCGACGGAGCGGCCTTATGGCCGCAAAGATCGAGCGGAGCAAGCCGCGCAACGCCCTATCCGCACGTCCAGCTCGACGGGCCGGCCCAACCTTTCCGCCGCTGACGGGGCGAAGCTCCTTATGAGCCGGCTATGCGGACAGTCGGGCTTCCTGCCGGCGAAAGGGTCGGTCGCGCAAAAGCCGCTCCAGCTTTCGGATCGTTCCCTCGTCCTCAAGGGGCGTGAAGACGATCAGCTTCATGTCCGGCGGGTCGCCCACGCCAAGGCTCGAATATTCGAACAGCATTCGCCCGGCCGTCGGGTGGTCGATACGCTTTTGGCCGGCAAGCGGCCGGGCCACCTCGCGCCGGGGCCACCAGCGGGCAAACTCGGGGCTCAAGCGCGTCAGACG
>CAVPEE010000057.1:0-36542 GCA_963702825.1 uncultured Alphaproteobacteria bacterium | reverse complement strand
CCGGGCAGCGTCTCGAGCGCCCATCTTTCGTTAAATCCAAGCTTGCGCTTCGGCGCGGCCCGTTCGGCCGGCTGTCTGTCCGCTTTCTCCGCTGTCTGAACCGGCGCGGCGAGCGGACCGGCCAGACCATAGCCGCGCTGCGCCACCATGTCGGAATAGCCGCCGGCATATTCGACCCAGCGCCCATCTCCCTCGCCGACAACGACCGACGTCGCGACCCGATCGAGAAAGTCGCGATCGTGGCTGACGAGCAGGATCGTGCCGGAATAATCGCCGAGCAACTCCTGCAGGAGATCGAGCGTCTCGATGTCGAGATCGTTGGTCGGTTCGTCGAGAACCATCAAGTTGGACGGCTTCGCGAGGGCTCTGGCGAGCATGAGCCGCCCCCGCTCCCCGCCGGACAATTTGCCAATCGGCGTTCGGGCTTGCTCGGGCGGAAACAGGAAGTCGCGCATGTAGCCCATGACATGCCGCCGCTCGCCGTTGATCGTCACGTAGTCGCTGCCGCCGCCGGTGAGCGCATCCACAAGCGTCGTCGGCTCGAGCGACGCGCGCTGCTGATCAAGAGAGGCCATCGTGACATTCGCGCCCAGGCGCACCAATCCTGAGTCCGGTTCGAGGGTGCCCGTTAAAATGTTGATGAGCGTCGTCTTGCCGGCCCCATTGGCCCCGACAACGCCTATTCTGTCGCGGCGCATGACCCGCATCGAAAAGTCGCGCACGATTTCGCGATCGCCATAAGATTTGCTGATCTGCTCTGCGTCGATCACCAACGCGCCCGACGCTTTCGTGTCTTGCGCGATCATGGCTGCGACGCCGACCGACCGTAGGGCTTCGCGTCGCTCGCTTCTGAGATCGGCCAGCTCCCCGACACGCCGCATGTTGCGCTTGCGACGCGCAGTCACGCCGTAGCGCATCCAATGCTCTTCGTTGACGATCTTGCGGTCGAGCTTGTGGCGCTCGAGCTCCTCCTCCTCGAGCTTCACGTCGCGCCACGCCTCGAACGCGCCGAAGCCCTGATCGAGGCGGCGGGTGCGGCCACGGTCGAGCCAGATCGTGGCGCGGGTCAAATCGGCGAGCAGCCGCTTATCGTGGCTGATCAGCGCCAGCGCCGAACGGCTCTCGGCGAGGCGCGCCTCAAGCCACTCGATCGCGACCAGATCGAGATGATTGGTCGGCTCGTCGAGCAGCAGGATCTCGGGCTCCGGGCTCAAGGTCCTGACCAAAGCCGCGCGGCGCGCTTCGCCGCCGGAAAGCCGAGCAGGGTCTGCGGCGGGGTCGACCCCGAGCTCGGCCATCATGGCTCTCGCCGCATAGGCATCGTCGAATTCATTAAGGCCGGCAAGGACATAGTCGAGGGTGGTGGCGAAGCCGGACATGTCCGGCTCCTGCGGCAGGTAGGCGAGGCGTGCGGAAGGCTGGACGAAGCGACTTCCCCGGTCAGCCGTTATTTGGCCCGCGGCAATGCGAAACAGGGTCGACTTGCCCGATCCGTTGCGGCCAACGACGGCGATCCGGTCGCCAGCGGAAATCGACAGCTCCGCCCCGTCCAAAAGCGGCGCGCCGCCAAGCGTGAGGCCAGTGTCTCGCAATTGTAGGAGGGGCGGCATATGAATACGTCCGGGCGCGGCGGCGGTCACGCTTAACGGCAAGCGGGGGAAAGGAAAAGGGCTATGGCGACCCAAGCGACTTTAGCGGCATTGGCGAAACTGAACGGCTTGCGCGAGGGCGTGCTCGCGCGGGCGGCGAGAGCGGAATTCGCCGACGATCCGGCCCGGTTCAAGCAGTTCAGCGCCACTCTCGACGATCTCCTGTTCGATTTCTCGAAGCAACGCATCGACGCCCCCATCCTCAGCGCGCTCGTCGAACTCGCCAAGGCCGCCAAGGTCGAAGCCAAGCGCGAGGCGATGTTCGCCGGCGAGAAAATCAACACCACCGAGAAGCGAGCCGTCCTGCACACCGCCTTGCGCAATTTCTCCGGCAAGCCGGTTCTGGTCGACGGCAAGGACGTGATGCCCGAGGTCATCGGCACGCGCGAAAAGATGCTTAGCTTTGCCGCCGACGTGCGCGAGGGACGCGTGCGGGGCGCTCTCGGCCAGCCGATGACCGACGTCATCAATATCGGCATTGGCGGCTCCGACCTCGGCCCAGCAATGGCCACCCGCGCGTTGGCGCCCTTCGCGCCGCCGCAATTGCGCAGCCATTTCGTCTCCAACGTCGATGGCGCGGACATTGGCGACACGTTGCGCGGGCTCGATCCGTCGCGGACGCTGTTCATCGTCTCATCGAAAACCTTCACCACTCAGGAGACGATGACCAACGCCGCGACCGCCCGCGCCTGGATCGCTCAGGGCGTCGGCGAAGCGGCGGTCGGGGACCATTTCGCCGCCGTCTCGACGCAGCTCGACAAAGTCGCCCAATTCGGGATCCAGTCGACTCGGGTGTTTGGCTTCTGGGACTGGGTCGGCGGCCGCTACTCGGTCTGGTCGAGCATCGGCTTGCCGCTGGCGATCGCGATCGGGCCGGACCGCTTCAACGAATTTCTTCGCGGCGGTTATGAGATCGATCAACATTTCCAAGAAGCGCCGATTGAGCGCAACATCCCGATCCTGATGGGGCTGCTCAGCGTCTGGAACCGAAACATCCTTGGCCACGCGACCCACGCCGTGATCCCCTATGACCAGCGGCTCGGGCGCTTCCCGGCCTATCTCCAGCAATTGCAGATGGAGAGCAACGGCAAGCATGTCCAGCTCGACGGCACGCCGGCCAATACGGCGACCGGACCTGTCGTGTGGGGCGAACCTGGCACCAACGGCCAACATGCCTTTTTCCAGCTCATCCACCAGGGAACGGAGATCATTCCCCTGGACCTCCTCATCGCGGCGACGCCGACCGAAGCCGACGCACATCATCACGATCTGTTGGTCGCCAATTGCTTCGCGCAGGGACAGGCCTTGATGCGCGGGCGCACCCCGGCGGAAGCCGAGGCGCTGACCCGCAAGCAAGGCGCGACCGAGGCGGACGCCGCTCGGCTTGCGCCTCACAAGAGCTTTTCCGGCAGCCGTCCCACGAGCACGTTCCTCTACCAGCGCTCTCGACCCGCGCATGCTCGGGCGGCTCATCGCGCTTTATGAGCACAAGGTGTTCACGGAAGGCGCGGTTTGGGACATCAACTCGTTCGACCAGTGGGGCGTCGAACTGGGCAAGGAGCTGGCCTCCAGCCTCGCGCCGATCGTCGCGGACTCCAGCGCGAATACGGCTCAACTCGATCCGTCGACCGCGGGGCTGGTCGCGCATTTGCGCGCGCTGCGCGGGGCGGTGCGAGCCGCTGACCCGAGATTTGGGGATCGCTCGGCGTTTCCGAGGATAAGAAAAATCGACAATTTCTTGCCAAGCGGCTGGGGCTTGGTATTGTTTTTCAGAAAGGTCGACCAGTGAGAGTCACGCTTCGCATGGAGCGACAAGGGCTACGGCGATATTGCATTTGGGTCGAACAGTGCGCGTCCTTGCGAGCGAAGCGAAGCAATCCAGGGGAACGTAGTGCGCCTCGCGACTCCTGGATCGCCTCGCGTCGCTGCGATGACGATTCCCTCCGAACGCAGCGCGCTCTAAGGACCGGGAACGACTCGGGAATGGCGCCGCAAGCTATTGAAATCGCTCACTCGGCGATCTGTGGGCTCGCGGTTCTAGGGGAAGGAAGCGCTGGCGCATCTACCCGCGAGCCGCCGGCTCAGGACGAAGCCGGGCGCTTGGCCGGGGCGAGACGCTGCGTCGCCGTTGCGAGCCACCGCCGGGTCGAGGGATCGACCCGCGGCGACAAGACCTTGCGTACGCGAGCGTGATAGTCGTTCAGCCACGCGATTTCGTCAGCGTCCATGAGCTTCGGCTCGATGAGGCTGAGATCGATCGGCGCAAGCGTCAGTGTCTCGAAGCCTAGCATCGGCCTTTCACCGCCAGCGATCGCGCGCTCCTCGACCACGAGCAGATTCTCGATCCGGATTCCGAACGCGCCGGCGGCGTAATAGCCAGGTTCGTTGGATATGATCATGCCCGGCGCGAGCGCCGTCGTTCCGGTCTTGGCGATGCGCTGGGGACCTTCGTGGACCGAGAGATACGACCCGATGCCGTGTCCCGTGCCATGATCGAAATCGAGGCCCGCTCGCCAAAGCGCGGCGCGGGCCATCGCGTCGATTTGGGCGCCGTTGGTTCCGGGTGGAAAGACGGCGCGAGCGACCGCGATGTGACCTTTCAGCACACGGGTGAACCGATCGCGCATAAGTGCGGTGGGCCGTCCGACAGCGATCGTGCGCGTGATGTCGGTCGTGCCATCTTCGTATTGCGCGCCGCTGTCGATCAGAAAGATGCCGCGCTCGATTTTCCGATTGGATTCTTCGCTGACCCGGTAATGCGGGATCGCTGAATTCGGGCCAGCGCCGGCAATGGTCGGGAACGAGAGGTCCTTGAGCGCGGGGCTCGCCCGCCGGAAAGCCTCCAGAGTTTTCACGGCGTCGATTTCAGTCAGGCGGCCGCGCGGCGCCTCGCCCGCGAACCAGGCGAGGAAATTGGCCATCGCCGCGCCGTCCCGCTCGTGCGCGGCGCGCGATCCCGCAAGCTCCGCCGGGTTTTTCCTCGCCTTCATGAGCGTGATCGGATCGGGGCCGATGTCGGCTTTGCCGCCTGCTCGTTCGATCGCCTGGGTCAAATAGGCCGGCACGGTCGCGGCATCGAAGGCCACGCGTTCGCCGCGCCGGCCAAGATCCTCGACGAACTCGAGCAGAGCGTCGGGCTCCCGCACTTCCGCATGACTGCTGAGACTTTGGCGGCTCGCAGGCGCCAGCTTTCTTCCGTCGAGAAACACGACCGGACGGCCCTCAAGCGGCAGATAGGCCCAGCCGATCGGCAGCGGCGTGTAAGAGACGTCTGAGCCGCGGATATTGAACAGCCACGCCAGATTGTGAGGATCGCTGATCAAGAGACCGTGCGACGACCCCAGGGCCTGCCGCACGCGGGCGATTTTCTTAAGCGCGCCTTCGCCCGCGAATCGAAGCTTGTGCGGGGTAATCGCGCCCAACGGCGCTGGCGGCCGATCAGGCCAGATCGCGTCAATTGGGTTCGAGTCGACAGCGACCAGGCTGGCGCCCGCTTTCTCGCAAGCGGCCGTGTATCGCGCGACAGCGTCGGGCGTGTGAAGCCGCGGGTCGTAACCAAGCTTGTCGCCCTGTTTGAGCTGGCCGGCGATCCATTCGCTCGGTGGGTCCTCCGGGACGCGGCGGAATTCGAACACCGACGCATCCGCCTCGCTCTTCACCTGCTCCGTGTATCGGCCGTCAACAAACAGCGCCGCCGAGTCCTTCAAGACCACCGCGAGCCCGGCCGAGCCAGCGAATCCGGTCAGCCATCTCAGCCGCTCGGCGTTGGCGGGCACATATTCGTTCTGGTGCTCGTCCGCCCGCGGGACGATGAATCCAGCAAGTCCCTGCTTCGCCAATTCGGCCCGCAATTGGCCCACGCGAGCGCGCCCATGCGAAGGATCGCCCAACGCCACGAAAGACTGAAAACAACTCTCAAACACGCGTAGCTGTTTCCGGAATTACCGCTTCGACCTCGCTGGCGTCCTGCGCAGTGACGACGCGGCCGATAAACGGCAATTCCCGATACGAATGGGCGACGTCCATGCCGTATCCGACGACAAAAACATCGGGGCAGGCAAAGCCGACGAAGTCGGCGCCAATTTCAACGACCCGCTTGCCGGGTTTCTCCAACATTGTGCAGACGAGAACCCGCCTGGCGCCGCGGGCCGCCAGAAGATCCTTGGCGAAGGCCAGCGTCCGGCCCGATTCCAAAATGTCGTCAACAAGCAGAACATCACGGTCGCGGACCGAGGATTCGATGTCACGAAGGATCTTCACCGTCCCGCTCGACACGGTCCCGCTCAAATAGCTCGACAGATGAAAGAACTCGACTTGCGGCTCGAGCCCCGCCCGATGCAGAGCGCGCAGCAGGTCAGCCGCGAACATGAATGAGCCTTTGAGGATGGCGACAACAAGCAGGTCCTTCGGCTTGGCCGCGGCAATCTCTCGAGCTAACACCTCCGTTCGTTCGGCGATCGTCCGCTCGTCGTATAGGACCCTGACCTGTCTTTCGCCGCTCATGAAGGAGACTCTGTGAACAGTCCTCCTTTATCTCCCGGCGCGGTGAATTTTACCAGAACCTCGCGAACGCCGGCTGGGGGGGCCGCCAATCGGGCTCGAAACGGAACGCGCTCGCGAGCGTTGAGGCTGATCTTCGGTCCCTTCGCCGTCCAGACATAAATCTCGCGCCCATCCTCGCCACGGAGCGCCAGGCGCAGATCCGGCACAGAGGTCTTGGCGTCACGCAAATTCTCAATCTCGCCTGTGATCAAGAGCTCGCCCGGACCTTCCGTTTGCTGCGCAACCGTCACACGAACTTTGGCAATCGACAGGCCGCTAAGGTTCACCGGTAGTCCCACGCCAGCATAAAGGGCCGCGGTTGTCGGTGCGATCGACACGATCGCCGCCCGAGCCGCAATAGCCGTCGCGCCCATGATCACCAAGCCGACAAGGACAAAAGCCGGGGCCATGACCCCGCCAGCCCGCCAACGCAGATGCGGAGAACTTTGATCGCAATCTGGGCCGAACTTGTGATCTAGAGTCATGACGGCGGCCCTTGCTGTTCCGATGGAATAGCCGATGGTGGTATTTGGGTCGAAACACAGTTAAAGGCGCGTTAAACGGCCAACCCGCGCCGTCCCGGGGATCGCGTTGATACGGTTCGAAAACGTCGGTTTGCGCTACGGCATGGGACCGGAGGTGCTCGGCGATCTTAATTTTTCCGTCGAACCGCAAAGCTTTCAGTTCCTCACAGGCCCGTCCGGCGCCGGCAAGACAACCCTCATGCGGCTGATGTTGCTCTCGCTCCGGCCGACGCGGGGAACGATCCGCGTCTTTGGTCAAGATTCGGCGGCCCTGACCAAGGACGACTTGACGACGCTGAGACGGCGGATCGGCGCCGTCTTTCAGGATTTTCGCCTCTTGGACCACCTCACGACTTATGAGAACGTGGCGCTGCCCTTGCGGGCGATGGGTCGCGAGGAATCCAGCTATCGGGCTGAGGTGGTCGAGCTTTTGCGCTGGGTCGGTCTCGGCGACCGGATGAACGCGTCTCCGCCTGTGCTTTCGGGAGGCGAAAAACAGAGGGCCGCAATCGCTCGCGCATTGATCGTTCGCCCGGAATTGTTGCTGGCGGATGAGCCGACCGGCAATGTCGATCCTGGCCTCGCGCGCCGTCTTCTGCGGCTGTTCGTCGAACTTCACCGGCTTGGCACGGCGGTCGTCATCGCAACGCATGATCTCCAGCTCATGGATCAATTCGGCTTCGCCCGCCGGCTGGTGGTCGGCGACAGCAAACTGACGATTTTTGACGGGTTGCCGTCATGAACGAACCTATCGTCGAGCCTATTTTCGCCGTGGAGGCGGAGTCGTCATTCAAGACCAACGCGTCGCTCATACCGCGCGATTCAGTCGCCGGCCGCGCGTTGGTTGTCGTCATTGCGATCATGACATTTCTCGCGTGCCTGACCGCGGGCGCAGCACTCTTGGTCGCCCACGCTTCGCAAGCCTGGCGCTCGGACGTGCTGCGCGAAGCCACGATCCAGGTAAAACCGGGACCTGGTGACGATGTCGAAAGCCTCGTCGCCAAAGCCGTCGCCATCGCCACCCGGGCGCCCGAGGTCGAATCCGCGCACGCTTATTCAAAGGCCGAATCGGAGAAGCTTCTCGAGCCATGGCTCGGCGCTGGGCTCGACCTCAGTCAGCTGCCCGTCCCGCGGCTTATCGTTGTCCAACTTCGCGGCCAGCGTTCCGAAGACCTCGCGACCTTGCGTTCAGCCCTCGCCTCAGCTGTTCCCCAGGCCGATCTTGACGACCATAGGATGTGGGCGGCGCGCCTCGGCGCCATGGCCGATGCTGTCGTCGTTCTTGCGGCCGCTCTCTTCGTCCTGATGATCGTGGCGATGGGCACAGCGATCGGGTTCGCCACTCGTGGCGCGATGGCGGGCAATCGGGAGATCATCGAGGTCCTCCACCTCGTGGGTGCGTCCAACGCGTTCATCGCTAAGGAGTTCCAAGGCCATTTTCGTCGCTTGGGCCTTCGCGGCGCGATGATCGGCGGTCTTGCGGCGATTGCTTTCTTCGCGCTCGCGTCGGTTCTGTCCTTCTGGTGGGCGCACTCGCCGGGAGGAGACGAGATCGCGGCGATGTTCGGCTCGTTCGCGCTTGGCTCCTCGGGCTATCTCGCGCTTGTTATCGTATGCGCCGCGGTTACCTTGCTGACCGGTCTTCTTTCGCGCGAGATCGTCATGCGCCATTTGCAATCGTTGCAATAGACGCGTGACCAACCTTCCTTAGCCCCGGCGACAAAATGCTCGCAACGCGATCGCTGCTCTTCAATGCGCTCTTCTATCTGAACCTGGTGGTTCTGATGATCATCGGTCTGCCGACCATGTTGTTCGGCAGACGAGCCGTCTTTGCCCTCGCACGGCTGTGGGGCGCGATTTCTGTCTGGCTTCTGGAAACGATCTGTGGGCTCAAGCTCGAATATCGGGGCGTCGAGAATATCCCGCCCGGCGCAGTCTTGATTGCCGCCAAGCATCAATCGTTTCTGGAGACCTTCGCGCTGCTCAAATACGCGCCCGACTTCGCCATCATCCTCAAGCGACAGCTGACCTACGTTCCGCTGTTCGGCCTCTACCTCATCGTTTCGCAGCAGATCGCGATTGATCGCGGACGGGGCCGACAGGCTCTTCAACAAATCGCCGGCGCCGCGAAGCCCGTGTTCGCCGCGGGACGACAGGTGTTCATTTACCCAGAGGGAACGCGGCGGCTTCCAGGCGCCCCGCCAATGTACAAGCACGGCGTCGCGGCGCTCTACGCGGCGGCGAACGTCCCTTGCCTTCCGGTCGCCGTCAACACCGGGCTGTTCTGGCGTCGCCGCGGCTTCCTGCGCCGCGCCGGGCGTCGCCGTCATCGAATACCTGCCCGTTATCGAGCCTGGTCTCGACCGCGTCGCATTCAGCAAACGCCTGCAGTCGACGATCGAGACGGCCTGCGACCGCCTGAATGCTGAGGCGGTCGCGAAGGACCCATCGCTGGCGGCGGTTGTTGCGGAAGGCGCGAACAACGATACGGAAACGCTACGGTCCGCTTGACGAGAATCTTGCTTTGTTCTATTAATGTTCTCGTAATAATCAGGGTCGGGGCGATGACGCTGGCATACGAGAATGGAACGATCGACCGGGCATACGGGGTCTCGGAATGGCCTGCGGTCAGTTGGACCGTCCCCATGAGCGATCGCCAGGACGACCGCCGCGGCTCCTCGCTGGCTGCGCTTGACGGCATGCCGATCTCGTCCCGATTTTGTTCGTGGGTCGGCCTGTCGGGGCGGCGCTACGTCTTCTCGGTCTATCCGGCGTTGGAGTGTCCGGCCTTTCGCGACGCCGTCCTGCTGGCCGTAATCCGCGACATGACGGGGCAACGGCGCGTCATTTCGGTGCGCGAGACGGGATCTTTTCCGGAACCGGTCGTCGAAAAGGCTCAACGCGAGCTCCGTGCCTTCGGTCCCGGCCTTGAGTTCCATCTCCATTTGCTGACCACGTCGCCTGCGGAACGGGCAGCGACCGTCGCCGATCTGGCGATCGCCCAGCGCCTAAGGGCCTGAGCCGCTCAGGCTCGAAGTTTGGCGCTCAGCCATTCGAGATCCGGATCCCGCACCCCTAGAGCCAGCAGATGGTCGTTGGTCTCGAGGACATATTCCGCATTATCGCCTGACTTGCCTTTGCCAGCGCGCACATATTCGAGCATCGCTTCGCGATCGAGACGCCCCGCATATTGATCGTGAAGCCGGTCGGCGACATAGGTCACGGCTAGAACTCGGTCGCCAGCTTCAAGCGTGATTGGCGCAACACGCTCAAGATAGACGGCGGTCACCTGCTCGCGTTCCCGCAGGTAGCGAATTGTCGGCTCGCGCAACGCCGCATCGACCTCGAAGGCGACCCCTGGACAGGCGCCGCCGCGATCCAGCCCCAGCACAAGCCCCGGCCGGTCCGGCGAACCGCGATAGACGTGGGAGTAGACGCACAGGCTTCTGCGCCAGCCGCGCAACAGCGCCTTGCAGCGTCGCGCATAGGCGAATCCGGGCCGCCACATCAGCGACCCGTAGCCGAACACCCAGAGGCTGCCGTCTGGATCAGCGGCGTCCGCGTCGGTCGGCGTCACGGAACCGGCTCGTCCGTCTCCGCCGCGCGCCGGCCGAAATCCGGGGCTGCCGTTTCCTGACCTTGAGCGACAATTCCGAGCCTTATCGCTCGCGTCCGCGTGAACAAGGCGAACAGCCCGTCGCCATCCTCGCGCCGGATCATCCTCTGAAGCGCCGTCAGGTCCTCGTTGAACCGGCCAAGCATCTCCAGGACGGCGTCCTTGTTGTGCAGAAAGACGTCGCGCCACATGGTCGGATCGGAAGAGGCGATCCGGGTGAAATCGCGGAACCCACCAGCCGAGAACTTGATGACCTCCGAGCGGGTGACTTCTTCGAGATCCGCCGCGGTGCCGACGATGTTATAGGCGATGAGATGCGGCACGTGGCTCGTGATCGCCAGCACGAGGTCGTGATGCGCGGCGCTCATGATTTCGACGTGAGATCCCAACGTCTGCCAGAACGTCCGCAGCTTCTCGACCGCCTCATCGTCCGTCCCTTCCGGGGGAGTGAGGATGCACCAGCGGTTGACGAATAGGCTCGCGAATCCGGCGTCCGGGCCCGAGTGCTCGGTCCCCGCCACCGGATGGGCTGGCACAAGGCGCGCATGACTGGGCAGCACAGGCGCCAGCGCGGCGATGACGGCTCCCTTGACCGAACCGACGTCCGATACGATCGCGCCTTGTTGGAGCGCCGGCGCGATGGCGCGCCCGATCGCCTCATTGGCGCCGACTGGCGCGCAGAGAATGACGCAATCGGCTCCGCTCACGGCGCGAGCCAGATCATCGGTGACGACGTCGCCAAGCCCCAGCGCCTTCGCGCGCTCCAAAACCGCGACCGATAGGTCGGCAAGAACGATGCGCCGGGCGGCGTGGCGGTGGCGCGCGGCGCGGGCGATCGATGAGCCGATCAGCCCTACCCCGATAATCGCCAGCTCTTCGAAGATCGGCTCAGCCAGGGGCGGCCCGAGCCGTTCAATCACCTTTGCCTCGCATGAACTCGGCGAGCGCCGCGACCACGCCTTTATTGGCCTCCTCGCCGCCGACCGTCAGGCGCAAGGAGTCCGGCAGGCCATAGGCCGCGACTGCGCGAAGAATAAATCCCCGCGCGCTTAGGAACGCATCTGCGTCCGCGGCGGTCCGGCCGAGTTCCTCAGGGAAGGTCAGCAGCAGAAAATTCCCGACGCTAGGCGTAACCCCGATCCCCAGCTCGGCGATCGCCTCGGCCAGCCAGGGAAGCCAGAGCGCATTGTGCGCGATTGCGCCCTCGATATGCGCCGCGTCTTCGAGGCTCGCGACGCCTGCCGCCTGGGCGGCCCCGTTCAGATTGAACGGTCCGCGGACACGGTTGAGAGCATCGATGATGTGCGCCGATCCATAGCCCCAGCCAATGCGCAAGCCTGCTAGCCCATGGATCTTGGAGAAGGTCCGGGTCACGACGACGTTGTCCGTCGTCGAAGCAAGCTCAAGGCCTGCCGCATAGTCGTTGCGGGTCACGTATTCGGCGTAAGCCGCGTCAATCACCAGGAGCGTGTGCGGCGGAAGGCCCTCGTGCAAACGCTTCACTTCTGAGAACGGAACGTAGGTGCCGGTCGGATTGTTCGGGTTGGCGAGAAAGACGATTTTCGTGCGGGCGCTCACTTTTTCGAGAATCGCGTCCACGCTTACCGTTCTGTCCGTCTCCTCCGCGACGACCGGGATGCCGCCGGCGGCGCGGATGCAGATCGGATAGGTCAGAAAGCCGTATTGGCTGTAGAGGCCTTCCTCGCCAGGATGCAGAAAGACATGCGCCAGCAGCGCCAAGAGCTCATCGGAGCCGTTGCCGCAGATGATGCGGGACGGATCAAGACCGTAGCGGCGGCCAATCGCCTCCCGCAGAGCCGTCGAGGCGCCGTCGGGATAAAGCTCCAGCTTCTCGGCCAAAGCCTTTACCGCTTCGACCGCCCTTGGCGACGGACCGAGCGGAGACTCGTTGGACGAAAGCTTGTGAACCTTGTCGAGGCCCGGGACCCGGCTCTTGCCTGGCACATAGGGGTCGATTTCAAGGATCGCCGCCCTGGGTTGAGGGCGTACGGGAGCATTGGAGGTCATGGCGGGGTCCGATTAGCCTCAATTCGCGTGGCTTGCGCAACGCCGAGGCGTCAATTCGATCCGCATGCGCGCCAATCTCCGAGGCGCGCACGTCGGCGGCGCCGGCCGACCGCAGAGCCTCGCTTGCAGCGTCTGGCGCGATACCGCCGGGGCGCGCGACAAGAAGGGCAAGCCCCATTCCGGTGGCTGCGGAGCCGATCGCTTCCGCTCCAATCTTGCGCAGGGCGTGCGGGATGTCAGGGCGCCATCGATCGAGCGTAACCGACTCGAGCACGACGTCGCGCGCCGTCCCGTCGACCAATGGCTTCGAGATCACGAACACCGGCATGCCCGCAGGATGGTCGGCGCGCTCGACGAACGGCAACCGGGCGATGATCTTCGGCGCGTCCGGTGAAGCGAGGTTCGTCCACCAGGCGCCGGCCCCCGGGCCGCCGTCGACGGCGAACATGCCCAGATCGCCGACTGATCCCGCGACCGCCCGGATGACCACGCCGGCCCCAAAGTGCGGGACGCAGGGGGTCGTGAACCCGAAGTGAAAACGCGCCGAGTCCCGCATCGCGGCGTCGCCCCCGGACACGTCAACATGGACGCTGTACGGCGCCTGAACGTAGGTGAAGGTGGAAATGATCACCCGCCAGATGCCTTCGACGGTGTCGAGCGGCAAAAGACCCCGATGTCGCTCGACAAGCGCACGCATCATTGAGGCTTCCCGCGCGGGGCGAAACGCCGAACCGCCGCCTTGACGGGTCTTGATCTCGATCAATTGGTCAATGACGCGCCCTCTCTCCATGAGGAGCTCATGCATTTGCGCGTCGATTCGGTCGATCTCCACTCTCAGATCGGCGAGAGTCGGTTTCGCTGGTTGGGACACGGGACGCCCTCTCCTTTCGAGGGACTGGCGTGATGATGATCCGACTATCCGAGAGCTGGTCGGAAGCGGCTCAGGTGTTCATCGACTCGAAGAAATTCGCGTTGCTCTTCGTTTCACGCAGCTTGCCGAGCAGGAATTCGATCGCGTCCACCGTGCCCATTGGATTCAGAATGCGCCGCAGCACATACATCTTCTTCAGGATATCCGGCGGCACCAGCAGCTCTTCCTTCCGGGTTCCCGACCGGGTGATGTCCATTGACGGGAAGGTGCGCTTGTCGGCCACCTTTCGATCGAGGATGATTTCCGAATTGCCGGTTCCTTTGAACTCTTCGAAAATGACTTCGTCCATGCGTGAGCCGGTGTCGATCAACGCGGTTGCGATGATGGTCATCGAGCCGCCCTCTTCGATATTCCGCGCCGCGCCGAAAAACCGCTTCGGCCGTTGGAGTGCATTGGCGTCCACGCCGCCGGTTAGAACCTTTCCGGACGAAGGCACGACCGTGTTGTAGGCGCGGCCGAGTCGCGTGATCGAATCGAGCAGGATGACGACATCGCGTCCGTGCTCGACCAGCCGCTTGGCCTTTTCGATCACCATCTCGGCGACTTGAACGTGCCGCACCGCGGGTTCGTCAAAGGTCGACGACACAACCTCGCCGTTCACTGAGCGCTGCATGTCCGTCACTTCTTCCGGCCGCTCGTCGATCAAAAGCACGATCAGATAGCATTCCGGATGATTGGCGGTAACCGACTGGGCAATGTTCTGCAAGAGCACCGTCTTGCCGGTGCGCGGCGGCGCGACAATCAGGGCGCGTTGGCCCTTGCCGATCGGCGCAACGATATCGATGACGCGCGACGACAGATCCTTTCGAGTTGGATCCTCAACTTCGAGCTTCAGGCGCTCGTTGGGATAGAGCGGGGTCAGGTTGTCGAAATGGACCTTGTGCCGGGTCTTCTCCGGGTCCTCGAAGTTGATGGCGTTGCATTTGAGCAGCGCGAAATACCGTTCTCCCTCCTTGGGGCTCCGGATGACGCCTTCGACCGTATCGCCGGTTCTGAGCCCGAGCCGCCTGATTTGCGACGGGGACACGTAAATGTCGTCGGGGCCTGGAAGATAGTTGGCGTCGGCCGATCGCAGGAAGGCGAATCCGTCCTGCAAAATCTCGACCACGCCCTCGCCAATAATCTGAACCTCGACACTGGCGAGCTGCTTGAGGATCGCGAACATCAGCTCCTGCTTGCGCATGATCGACGCGTTTTCGACGTCGTTCTCCTCCGCAAACGCCAAGAGCTCGGTTGGCGATTTCTGCTTTAATTCCTTGAGTTTCATTTCCCGCATGGGCGGACCTTTACTCGGACTTCCGGTCCCGCAGACCTGCAAAGTCATTAGACATGGTGGGTGATGGCGCTGACAATTCGAGGTGAAGTTGGTCGTGTCAGGGCCGCGCGGCGAAAGTTGGATCGGGCGATCCGGCGCCGCTAGTAGGAACCCGCGTTGATAAGCACGGGCGCCGGTTCATAGTCGCGTTCGCGGAATTTTTCAACAGGCATTTTGTGGCGCTAGACCGGGTGTTTCCCGAAGGGCGTCAAAATGGCTTCACCACCGCTAACACCACAATGAAAATCATGAGTATTGTCGGAGCCTCGTTCAAAATCCGATAGAAACGGGCAGGCCGCTCATTGCGGTCCTCGGCAAAAGAGCGAACGCAGCGGGCAAAATAACCGTGCAGCCCCGCCAAGCCGAGAACCAGAATGAATTTCGCCTGCCACCAGCCGTCCCGCCAATCTCCGGTCAGATAGACGAGGGTAAATCCGGTCAAAAAGACGAGGATCATCGATGGATTGACGATGGCCTTGAGGAGCCGCCGCTCCATGACCTTGAAGGTTTCCGACGCCTCCGAACCCCTCGCCGCCTCGGCATGGTAGACGAATAGCCTCGGCAGATAGAGCATCCCGGCCATCCAAGCGATGACGGAGATGATGTGCAGAGCCTTAACCCAAAGCACCATTCGAAATTCGCTTCACACGGTCGCTTCGCTCAGCCGTTCGAATGGCCAACGGCATTAGGCGTTGCCTCCCGCGAGCGCAAGCCAAGGGCGGTCGGGGCCCCAAAAAGATACAATTAAGATTCTGAACTGTTTCTTCTCTTTAGGGGGCCTGTTTACGCAGATTCGATTTCATCCAGATAGGCGAACAGTCACACTTCCCGTAAATCCGCGACCCTGCCGCAGCGGAACTCCCAGTGGTTAAGATTTCGTTAACGAACTCCACCCTTTCCAAACACCATACCTATATTGTTCTAATTATCCCCGCAATTCATATCGATCTTCGCCGCGGCGTTGAACTTCTCCCAACCGCAGCGGCTGTGAGTTGTCGAACGCGCCTCGCCGGGCGGCGGCTCACGTCCAGGGCTGAGCCGTCCAATTCTACACGCCTGTCCACAAGCCATCCCGCTGGTTATAAGCGTTCGTAATTGACCTCTGGGGGCCGCGTTGGGCCGCAGCTACTTCCATCTTCACCTGGTTTCGGACTCGACCGGCGAAACGCTGATCGCGGCCTCGCGGGCCGCTGCCGCGCAATATCAAGGGGTCGCGTCGATCGAACATGTCTATCCGCTGGTGCGCACCGCAGCCCAGCTCGATCGGGTGATTGCCGAGATCGAGAATGCGCCCGGAATTGTTCTCTTTACGCTCGTCGATTCCAACCTTTCCAACCGACTTCAGGCAGGGTGCGAGGCGTCGGGCTCGCCCTGCTTGTCTGTCCTTGAGCCCATATTGACGTTGTTCAAATCCTACCTCGGGCAAAACTATACGCCGAGAGCCGGCGCGCAACACATGCTTAACGCCGACTATTTCAAGAGGATCGATGCGCTCAACTTCAGCATGATCAATGACGACGGTCAGTCTCCCGAAAATCTGGAGCATGCGGATATTGTTTTACTCGGGGTGAGCCGCACGTCGAAGACCCCGACCAGCATCTATCTCGCCAATCGTGGGTATAAGACGGCCAACGTTCCCATTGTTCCGCGCCTGCCATTGCCAAAAGCAATCGACTATCTCCGCCGCCCACTGGTTGTCGGCCTGATTGCTTCGGCTGACCGCATTGTGCAGATCCGGCAGAACCGGCTCCTGTCGCTCAACGCGGATTCGCAGACCGATTATGTCGACCGCATCGCGGTCGCCGAGGAGATCGCAGCCTCGCGCCGTTTGTTCGCGGAGCGAGGTTGGCCCGCCATCGATGTGACGCGCCGTTCGATCGAAGAGACGGCGGCGGCGGTGCTCGATCTCTATCGTGAGCATCGCCTCCAATTCATCGCCAACGGGTGACGGTGATGCAGACGACCGCCTGGCCGCCGCTATGGCGCGGCGCTGGACCCCTGATTCTGGCCTCCACGAGCGAAAGCCGCCGCGCTTTACTCTCGGCGGCGGGACTGGAAGCGGAGTCCGTCGCGCCGAAGGTCGACGAACGCGGACTCGAAGATGGGTATCTCGCCGGCGATGGGTCGCTCGAAGATTTGCCCATGAAGTTAGCCGAAGCCAAGGCGCTCGCGGTTAGCGCGATGCGTCCGGACGCCTACTGCATCGGCGCGGATCAGACGCTCACGCTCGAAGGCAGGATCTTCCACAAGTCTCGCGATTTGGCCGAAGGGGCGCAAACATTGGCCGCGTTGTCTGGCAAGACGCATCGCCTGACCTCGGCCTTCTGCGTCGCACGCGCTGGGCGAGCGCTGGTCGTCCACAGAGATCATGCCGACCTGCGAATGCGGGCACTCGATCCCGGCGAGATTTCGCGTTATCTCGAGCGCGCCGGGCCGGGCGTGCTGACGTCCGTCGGCGTTTATCAGGGCGAGGGTCTCGGAATTCACCTCTTTGAGCACATCGAAGGCGATCATTCCGTTGTCCTCGGACTGCCGATGTTGAGCCTCCTTGCTTGGTTGCGCCGAGAGAATTCTGATTTCGCTATGATCGAAACGAGCGCGCCGCGCGCCGGCGTCGTCGGCTGGCCGATCGAGCACTCACGGTCGCCGACAATCCATCGTTACTGGCTCAAGGAACTGGGCATTCCCGGAAACTACGACAAGTTCGCCGTCCGACCGGGAGAATTTCGCCAGTTCGCCGATAAGATTGGCAAGGATGGATTTCTTGGCGCCAACGTCACCGCGCCTCACAAGGAAGCCGCTTTCGAGGCTTGCGACCGCCGGACAGATGTCGCCGCGGCTCTCGGAGCGGTAAACACCTTATGGCGAGAAGACGGTCGCCTGTGGGGCGACAATACCGACGTCGCCGGATTCCTGGCCAACCTGGACGAGGCTACGCCTGGCTGGGATGAGCGGAAGAGATTCGCCATTGTCATCGGCGCCGGCGGCGCGGCTCGCGGGATCATTCATGCTTTGGTCTCGCGCGGCTTTGAGCGGGTCGCTGTCGTCAATCGAACGCAATCCAGAGCGGAAGCGCTGGCCCAGCATTTTGGCGGTTCGACAGTCGCAATGCCCTGGGGTGATCTGGCGACGGAATTGTCTGGGGCAGACTTGCTCGTTAACGCCAGCTCGCTTGGGATGGTCGGACAGCCGCCGCTCACGGTGGATGTCAGCGCCCTGCCGGTGCGGGCGGTGGTCGCCGACGCGGTCTATGTTCCCTTGCGTACCCCGCTCATCGAAGCCGCGAGAGCACGCGGACTGCGCGTCGCGGAGGGGCTGGGCATGCTGCTCCACCAGGCCGCACCCGCCTTCGCGCGCTGGTTCGGCACGCGCCCGGTCGTGACGCCAGCGCTGCGTGCGCTGGTCGAAGCCGAAGTTGTCGCGACCTATGAGGCAGCGCGGTGATCGTTGCCGGGCTGACGGGCTCGATCGCGATGGGGAAATCGACCGTCGCCGGCATGTTCGCCGAGCTCGGCGTCCCCACATTCGACGCCGATGACGCCGTGCGCGCCTTCTACGCCGGAGACGGAGCGAAAGCGGTCGAGGCGGCATTTCCAGGCGTCATGGTCTCTGGTCAAGTGGATCGCGAGCGCCTGGGATCGCGGGTTTTGGGTGACGCAGAGGCGCTGAAGCGCCTTGAAGGGCTCGTGCATCCTGCGGTGGCCCAAGCGCGCGTTCACTTTGTCGAGCGGGCGGCGGCCGCGGGCCGTCGTCTCGTCATTGTCGACGTACCGTTGTTGTTCGAGACTGGCGGGGAAGCGAGTGTTGATCTGGTGATCGTGGTGAGCGCCTCCGCCTCTATCCAGCGCGCGCGTGCGCTGGCGCGCACGGGCATGACCGAGGCCAAACTCGAGGCGATCCTTTCTCGCCAAACATCGGATGCCGATAAAAGGCGCCGGGCTCACTTCATCATCGACACAGGCGGAAGGCTCGAGATGACGCGCGCCATCGTTGCCCAATTCATGCGCTCAACCGCGGCGATGGCGGGAGGTCGAACTCGCCATGCGTGAAATCGTGCTCGACACGGAAACGACAGGTCTCGATCCTGCGGACGGACATCGGGTGCTGGAAATTGGCGCGGTCGAGATCGTGCACCAAAGCCTGACGGGCAAGGTCTTTCACACGCTCATCAATCCGGAGCGCGACGTCCCGCAGGACGCAGTGCGCGTCCACGGGCACAACTCCGAAGTTCTCAAGGACAAGCCAGTCTTCGCGAGCATCGTCGACGATTTTCTCGCGTTCATCGGCGACGCAAAGCTCGTCATCCACAATGCCGAGTTTGACGTGCGCTTCATGAATGCCGAGCTGGCGAGGCTGGGGCTGGCCACGATCGCCATGGACCGCGTCGTCGACACGCTGGCGCTCGCAAGAAAAAAGCACCCGGGGGCCCCGGCCAGCCTCGACGCTCTTTGCGACCGCTACCGCATTGACCGCTCGCGGCGGGTTCGCCACGGCGCGTTGTTGGACGCAGAGATCCTGGTCGAGGTCTATTGCGAGCTATCGGGAGGTCGTCAGCGGTCGCTCCTATTGGGCGACGCGCTGGGAGAAGCCGACGTGCGCGTTGTCGCGATTGCTCCCCGCTCCAGCCCGAGGCCCCTGAGGATATCTCTGATCGACCACGCCGAAGCGAACGCACACGCTCACTACATTGAAAGTTTCGGTCGCGACGCGGTTTGGTTTCGCTATATGCCTCAGCCGGCGTAACTTCGCCGCGGCGAAAGATCAGGCGGTCTGTTGCTGCAATTGACCGCCGGCTGCCGCCAATCTCTGCAGATAGAGCGCCTGAAAATCGATCGGGTCGATAAAGAGCGGCGGATATGACCCACCACGCACCGCGTCCGCAACGATTTGTCGCGCAAACGGGAACAGAATTCGCGGGCCCTCGATCATGACCACCGGCTGAACCTGCTCGGCCGGAAAGTTCTCCACCCGAAATACGCCCGCATAGTTGAGCTCGAACTTGAACATCGTATCGGCGCCCTGGCCAGCGCCGCCCTCGAGCACAAGGCTTACCTCGTAGTCGGAAGCGGCGAGCTGCCGTGCGTTGACGTTAATCTGTATCGAGATGTTGGGCTGCGTTTGCTGCGGGCCCAAGGTGCGGGGAGCATTGGGGTTTTCGAACGAAAAATCCTTCGTATATTGGGCGAGAACCGAAAATTTCGGACCGGCTTGCGGCGTGTCCGCGCCATTGCCGTTCTGTTCAGCCATCGTCAACTGCTCCTCGAACGCGACCACGAACGCCTTTTTGCGATCGTTTAGGCGACCCAAACCCGGGCCGGGTCGCCTAGCATGGCCGCACTATCCAAACAAGCGCGGGCCGCCGCCGAGAATCATCGCAACGCGCTAACCCGACTGAACAGCGCCTGATTGGCATAGCCGTCGGGTGGGAGGCCGTTGCGTTCTTGGTAGGCGGAGACGGCCGAACGCAGCGTATCGCCGATTTTTCCGTCGATCTTGCCGACGTCGTAGCCCATTTTCTTCAGCTGACTTTGGAGCTTCTGAATCTGCGCGGCGGTCAAGGGGTGATCGTGGGTTGGCCATTGAGCGGTGAGAGCCGGCCCGCCCGACACGGCGTCGCCAAGCAAACCGACGGAAAGCGCGTAGGCTGTTGAATTGTTGTAGGTCTTGATCGCGTCGAAGTTGCTTGTGACGAGAAACACCGGCCCATTGAGACCAGCGAGGACCAATAGCCGTCCATCGCCCGATTCCGGCAGCGGAGAACCATCGGCCTTCACCACGCCTCGGGCCGTAAAGGACGAGAACGGCGCCGGCGCAGAGGAGTCCGCCGCCGTCAATGCGAATTTGGCCGGCAGACGAACCTCGAAACCCCAGGGCAACCCTTTGGTCCAGCCGTGTTTCGCCAAATAATTCGCGGTTGAGCCGATGGCGTCGGCTTCACTCGTCCAGATGTCGCGTCGGTCATGGCGTTGAAACGCCACGGCGTAGCTCAAGTAGCTCGACGGCATGAACTGCGTCTGTCCCATCGCGCCCGCCCACGATCCGCGCATGAGCGAAGGAGCGATGTCGCCCTCCTCGAGGATGACCAGCGCCGAAAGCAATTCGTCGCGGAAATAGTCGCCCTGAAAGTGGATGTAGGCGAGGCTCGCGAGGGACCGAATGATGTTGTTCGAGCCGGCAAAACCGCCGAAGTCTGTCTCTAGCCCCCAGACCCCAAGGATCACGGCGTCGTCAACGCCATAAAGATCTCGCGCGCGCGCAAGCCAGAGGGCTTCGGAGCGCGCTTTGTCGCGGCCGCGCTGAATGCGGTCCGCCGATACGGCGCTGGTGACATAGTCCCAAATGGGACGCACGAACTCGGGCTGAGATCCCGCGCTCGCGGCGACCGTGGGATCGAAGGTGACGCCGGCGAACGCGCTGTCGAACGTTGCGCGGGAAACGCCACGGGCTTCGGCCAGTGGCCAAAGGGTTTCGATAAATCCGCGAAACGCAGCCTGCTGAGACCCGGTGATTTTGTTGGGGGCCGCGGCGACGGCCGAAA
Source organism: uncultured Alphaproteobacteria bacterium (assembly GCA_963702825.1). Lineage (GTDB taxonomy): Bacteria > Pseudomonadota > Alphaproteobacteria > Rhizobiales > Beijerinckiaceae > Roseiarcus. Next base: position 15,399 of record CAVPEE010000057.1, on the reverse strand, counting down.
ACGCGACGCCTGACAAAGCTAGCGCGCCGATGAAGGCGCGCAGCAGAGTGAGAGCAGCGGCCCAAACCGAAGGAAAGTGTCGGCGGATTCTGGCCATCGGCTCGAGCCGCACCCGGAGAGGTCTAGAGGCTGCGCCAAAACGCGTAAAAAGCAACCACGGCGTTAAAAGGCAGACGGAATATCAAACGTCAATTGTTCAATTCGCTCGGGCGCGGCATGGAGATGATGTTGTAGCCCGCATCGACGAAGTGGACTTCGCCCGTCACCCCTTCCGAGAGGCTCGACAGCAGATAGACAGCGGTCCCGCCGATGTTCTCAATGGTGACCGTGCGCCGGAGAGGCGAATGGTCGCGCTGAAAGTTGAACATGAAGCGTGCGTCGGCGATCCCAGCGCCGGCCAAAGTCCGGACCGGTCCGGCGGAGATCGCGTTGATGCGAATGTTGTCGGGGCCATAGTCCGCGGCCAAGTATCGCACGCTTGCCTCGAGCGCAGCCTTGGCGACGCCCATGACATTGTAGTTTGGCACGACGCGCGTCGAACCGCCAAAGGTGAGGGTCAGCATCGCCCCGCCGGAAGGCATAAGCATAGCGGCGCGTTTTGCGACCTCAGTGAACGAAAACGCCGAAATGACCATCGTCCGGGTGAAGTTCTCTCTGGTGGTGTCCGCATAGCGGCCCCTCAGCTCATTGCGGTCGGAAAAGCCTATGCAGTGGACGAGGAAGTCGAGCGTGTTCCAAACCGTTGCGAGCTCGGAGAACATGGCGTCGACCGAACTCAGGTCCTCGACGTCGCATCGGTAAACATGGTTCGCCGCGCCAAGTTCCTCGGCCAGCGGGGCGACCCGTTTGCCGAGCGCATCGTTTTGGTAGGTGAAAGCGAGATCCGCCCCCTCACTCGCTAAGGCTTTAGCGATGCCCCAGGCTATCGAGTGATCATTCGCAACGCCCATGACCAGGCCGCGTTTGCCGCTCATCAAGCCAGATCTCATGGGGCGCGCTCGTTGATCGGTTTTCTGAGAGTTCGTGGGGCAGAGATGAGTGAATCGCGGCGGGACAGACTTGGGCGTTCAGGCGTCGACGTGCTTGAACACGAGCGTCGCGTTTGTTCCGCCAAAACCGAACGAGTTCGAAAGCGCCGCCCTCAATTTTACGTTGTCGCGACGCGCGCGCACGATCGGCATGTCCGAGAACGCAGGGTCGATCTCATCGATATGCGCGCTCTCACAGATGAAGCCGTTCCGCATCATTAGCAACGAATAGATCGCCTCGTGCGCGCCGGTCGCGCCTTGGGAATGTCCGGTCAGAGACTTGGTCGCCGAGATCGGCGGACATTTGTCGCCTGAACCAAACACCTCGCGGAGCGCCTCGATCTCCTTGAGGTCGCCGATCGGGGTCGAAGTCGCATGGGGATTGATATAGTCGACCGGGACTTTGACCCCGGCTAGAGCCTGACGCATGCACCGGGCGGCGCCCTCGCCGGAAGGCGCGACCATGTCGTGTCCGTCGGACGTCGCGCCATAGCCGACAATCTCGCCGTAGATCCTGGCGCCTCGCGCCTTGGCCCGCTCGTATTCCTCAAGCACCAAAACGCCAGCGCCGGCCGAAATGACAAATCCGTCCCGATTTTTGTCGTAGGCGCGCGACGCGCGCGAAGGCTTGTCGTTGTAAGCGGACGACAGCGCCCCCATCGCGTCGAACAGCACCGACAAGGTCCAATCGAGTTCCTCGCATCCTCCGGCAAACATCACATCCTGCCGATTGCCTAGGATTTGCTCGTAGGCCGCACCGATGCAGTGATTGGAAGTGGCGCATGCGGAGGAGATCGAGTAGCTGACGCCCTTTATCTTGAACCAGGTCGACAGTGTCGCCGATGCTGTGGAGGACATGGATTTCGGCACCGCGAACGGGCCAACGCGTTTGGGGCCCTTGGTGCGGGCGATGTCTGCAGCCTCGACGATGGCGCGTGTCGAGGGGCCGCCGGAACCCATGATGATGCCGGTCCGCTCATTGGAGACTTCATCAGGCGCAAGACCGCTGTCCACGATCGCCTGATCCATCGCGACATGGTTCCAAGCCGTCCCGCCGCCGTGGAACCGCATCGCTCTCCGATCGATGACATCTTCGGCGCGGAGCGTTGGGGCTCCATGCACTTGCGAGCGAAAGCCGAGCTCGGCAAGTCGATCCGCGCGCGTGATTCCTGACCTGCCGGCGTGAAGGCTGGCGGTCACTTCCTGCGTGTTGCTTCCAATTGAGGAAACGATGCCCATGCCGGTGACAACGACACGTCTCATTCTCTTGTCCCCACCGCCGACTAGGCGAGATCCGAGAGGTTAAGCCGAAGCTGCTGGCGCAGGGCTGAATAAGCCGACGCGTATATCCTTGACCTCATAGATACGTCTGCCATCGCCCTCGAGCCACCCGTCAGAAACGCCAAGGACCAGCTTGCCCTTGAAGACACGCTTCATGTCCACGCCATAGACGACCTTTTTTATTGTCGGGAGCACCTGGTCGGCGAACTTCACCTCCCCGACGCCGAGCGCGCGGCCCCGTCCAGGCAGACCGAGCCAACCGAGAAAGAACCCGGTCATTTGCCAAAGCGCGTCCAGGCCGAGACACCCCGGCATCACCGGATCATTCTTGAAATGGCAACTGAAAAACCAGAGGTCTGGCTTGACGTCGAGCTCTGCCCGCACGCCGCCTTTGCCGTTGGCCCCTCCAGTTTCGGAGATCTCGCTGATCCGGTCGAACATCAACATCGGCGGCAAAGGCAGTTGCGCGTTGCCCGGTCCGAACATGTCGCCGCGACCGCAGGCGATGAGATCCTCATAATTGAAACTGGTACGCCGTTCGTTCATGCGCGCGGTCTGTCCCTGGGACCGCGCGCCCGCGCGGAAGCCTCCAGGCGGCGTGGTAACACACACGCCCTCTTATCGAAAGCGTTCCGCGTTCCCCTTAGATTAACGTCCTGGAGACGGCGGCCGTCTCCGCGTCGCCCGGGCCGAGGCCGGGCCGCGTAAGGTAAACATGACCGGCCGGAGGCCTACCGTCGCGATGGGCGTCATCAATAGCGCGGAGAATCGGCGGAGGCGATGAGCCCACCGCTGGTCGTGACAACCCATCCGTTGCCTCCGAGCTCGATACGCTCGACCCGCCCCGCGCCGGGGAGAAAATCGCCCTGACGGACTTCGCGCTCGCCATAACGCCCGCCGACCAGCGCGACGTCGTCGCGAGCGTCCAGCACGACATATCCGCGCAAGAAAGGTTTCGGCCGTTCGATCGAGCTCGTCCTGTCCATCGAAACATTGTCAAACTTCGGACGAGTCGGGGGTTGCTTCGCCTGTGTGACCGGTGATGGCGCTGGAAGCGGCGCGGTAATCTTCTGCTCGAGCTTGTCGATGCGAGTCGAGAGGCCGGTTGTCAAAGCATTTGCTTCGTGATCGACGCGTTCACTGAGTTTGTCGACCTTCGCGCTCGCTTCATGGTCCAGCTTGTCAACGCGTTGGGAGAGTTGGGCCAATGCCCCGCTAACCTCCCGCGATGAAACCAGGTTTGACCTGATCTCGCCGACCGACTGCCGCAAGTCGGTCAGGCCTGCGTTCGACATCGTGCTATCGATTGCGTCGAGCCGGACCTTCAGCGACTTGATGGTGTGAACCAGAGACTCGTTTTCACTCGCCTGTTCCGCGAGCGCTTTGGCCTGCTGCCGGTCTTCCAAAAACAACGCCCCCGCGACGGCGACAACGATCGCAAGCGCCGCCGCGGCGGCGAAATGGAATCGGGAGAAGGAAAGCCTGTGCGCGGTCGCAGGTTGCGGCTCAGCCGCCGGTTTGGCTTCCGCCCGCTCTTCCACGACAACGAGGTCGCGCGACGAACTGGAAGGCTGCAGCGCGTTGCCGGCGCTTAAATTCTCGAATTCACCCATCGATCAACATCCGCGGCCAACGAAGCGTTTACTCCAGTCTCCGCCAATGGGATTAATGAATTGTTGACCGTCACGGTGCGGGATTGCCCTCTCCCATAATTTGGGCGCGGATGTGCGGCGTTGCCGGACAAAGACCGCAAGGGCAAGGCCGCTGCTTTGGGGCCGTGGAACGGCCGCGTCCCGTTAACCACCCGTCTTGCAACGGCGGCGCGACTCAAGGACCGCACAATTCGGCTAAGCGGCGCCCAGCCTCAGCCCCGCCGCGTCCGTCCGGATACGGTCGACCATCGCGCGCACACCATTTGACCGCTGGGGCGTCAGGTGCTGCTCGAGACCCAGCTCGCGAAAGGCGGCGTTTGCATCCACGGCGAGGATCTGCTCCGGCGTGCGATCGGAAAAGAGCGCGATCGCAATGGCGATCAAGCCCCGCACGAGGTGAGAGTCGCTGTCGCCGCGGTAGTGTAAGATGCTTCCGCCTTCCGCGTTCGTCCTCGGCTCGCGTTCCAGCCACACCTGGCTGACGCAGCCCCGAACTTTGTTGACGTCGTTGTGGGCCTCTTCGCTCAGCGGCTCGAGCGAATGACCCAATTCAAGGACATAACGATATCGATCCTCCCAGTCGTCGAGAAAGGCAAAATCGTCGCGTATGCTGTCAATTGCCGACAAGGGATTCGCCAGCCTCCTTGGATCGTCCATAGCCCTTATATGGGCGCCGGTCAGCGATGGACCAGCGCGCCCGGCAGAAATCCATACATCGCTAAGGTTCAACAAGACCGTTGTAATGAAGGATAAACCATAATCCCAAAGCTCGCCGGAGGGGGCGGCATTTAGGGAAGCGGCTGAGTCTAGACTTAAGATTGGTTTAATCAGCGCCTGCGATTTTAAGGAAACGCGCGACGATCCTGAGCGCCTGCAAAGTGATGCGTCCGCAATCTTTCGCCCTGCCGAAACCGAATATGTCGGCCAATCGTTCCGGTGCCGCCGTCCACCGAAATGACCGGGATTCTTCCGGTCGCTATTCCATCCTTCGCTCTTGCGAGCGCGGTACGGAAGCGAGCGGAGCCGCTGCGGTCTCAGGAGAACACACGTGGATCTAGCGCTTGCACGCATAAAAAATAATCTGGGCCAGCTCCGGGGGCCGGTCCAGCGTTCAGCTCATGAAGCGCTGACACAAAGGATCGCCGGGCGCGTGAAGCTCGCGCACTTGCGATATTACCTCGGAGCGGCGCTGTTCGCCGCCCTTGTCGGCATTGGCGTTAACGCGCTTCTTTTGCAGCGCGAACGTCACCCGGCCCCATTATTTGGCTATGCGGCGCCTAAGGTTCCTTCCGCCGCGCCCGCGCCAGCCCCGCCGCCTCCTCAGAAGCCAACCAGCACGGAAGACATCGCCCCGCCCGCGCAATCCTCTGCTGCTCTTCCGCCGGCGCGCCCGGCTGAGAGCACGGGGAGTTCGCCCCCAGGGTCCGATCCGATCGCCGAACTGTTGGCAGGGGAACCCCGCGGCGATGCCTCGCGCTTGACCCTGGCCGCCCAAACCGCGCTGGCCAAACTTGGTTACCCCGTCAAGCCAGACGGGAAGGAGGGGTCCGCAACCGAGCAAGCGCTGCGAGAGTTTGAGCGCGCGCACGGCCTGCCTCCTGCAACCGAAATAACCGAGCGGCTTGTTAAGCAGCTGACCGCTGCCGCGCGCGCAGGGGGACACTAAGCTCGGTGCGGTTGCGATCCGACATTTGGGTCGCGGCCTATTTGCGTCGGTGCGGAGTGGAAGGGGCAAGCGCCGTCTTGCGCCGGAGGGGCGCTGCGGAGGCCGGCGCTATTTTTGTCAAAGTCGACCACCTCAATGGAAGCGCGACGCTCTATGGGCCTGCGCCGCAGTCTGTGGCAGCTGATGCGCCGAGCGGCGTCGACAGGATGTTCGCCCGGGCGCACGCGGGGCCGTTGATCAATTCCGACGAAGCCGAGGCGCGGCTCAAACGAGAGATCGCCTTTGACCCCGACCTCTGGATTGTTGAAGTCGAGAACGGCGTGGACGGAGCTTGGCTCGATCTCGCGCCTTAAGCTCAGCCGATCCGGCAGCCCCTGGTTTATAGCGTCGAAGGACAGGCCTCTAGACCCGCTGCTGTTCGCGAGAATAACGAGGTCAAGCCTACTATGAACGATGAAGATTCGGATTGAAATTGAGTTAAGAATTACTTCAAATCCATACCCGCTGCGCATCGTTCAACCTTATTCACCGCTTAACCAACCCCTCGACTTCAACTGCCCGCTTCGCCAGAGATTGCTCAAATTAACGCGGTCGAAATCGGGTGGTCCTACTCTGGGCTCGTTCGGCGGCGTGGAAATTCGGGTTCGTCGCCGGGAGGTCTTTGGAGGAGGAGCCAACACATGTTTCAATCGATAAAGAAATTCGTCGCCGACGAGTTAGGCGTCACGGCGATCGAGTATGCGCTCATCGCCTCGCTGATCGCCGTGTTCATCATCACCGCGGTCACAACGGTTGGCACCAAGGTCAGCACGGTGTTCAACGAAATCGGCACCACCCTCAAGTAAAGGTGGTCGCCTTAAGATCTTCGCGCTGGCGTCCGCCTCGCCGGCGCGAAGCTTCGCTCGGGCTTGCCCGGATCACGGACGAGCGAGACGCAGACCGATTTCCCTGTTTGATGCGACCGAACAAACTGCGATGGCCTCGAACCTAATCCATCTTTCGATCTTCGCCTTCTTTCCCACCCTCATGGCGCTTTCAGCGTCCATGGATCTCCTGACCTTTACAATCCCCAACCGGATCTGCGTCGCTCTTGCGCTCGGATATGTGATCTTTGCGGCGCTGCTTGGCGTCCCGGCCGTCGAGATTCTTCTGAATATGTCATGCGGCTTGGCGATTCTCTTGATCACGTTCGCCATGTTCAATTTTGGGCTCATTGGCGGGGGCGACGCCAAGTTGGCGGCCGCAACCGCGGCATGGCTCGGTTGGGCTGCAATCCTCGACTATGGCCTCGCTGCCGCCATCTTCGGTGGAATCCTCACGCTCATCCTTCTCGGCCTTCGCAGGGTCCCTTTGCCCGCCATGCTGGCCCGCCACGCCTGGCTTGCGCGGCTGCATAACGCCAGCGCCGGCGTCCCATACGGAATCGCATTGGCGGCAGCCGGCCTTATGCAATTCCCGAACTCATCCATTTGGGCCGCGGTCGTCTAGGCCGACATCGATCCCCCGCCGCCGACTGTCTACGGATCGGCAAGCGGCAGTCGCCAGCGTCGACCCGCTGGCGGTCACGGGCAATATTCGTCTCGACGAAACGATGAGCCGTCGATCCAAGATTCAACGCTCAGTTGCGTGAGCCAGATCGAATCATTTTCAGCTATTCTTCCAGTTTAGACTCCGTTAGCGAAAGTGATTATAGCTCACTCTTCGGAATAGCAAGGTAGCAGCGGGATTAATCGCAAGATTTTCCCTTGATCGACCACCTGGCTGAGGCTTGGCTTACAAGTCGATACTTTAAATTAACCGTACCTTGACGATTACGATGTCTAAATCGCGTCGCTAGCGAGTCAGTTCGCGAAGGGCCAGGATTCATGAATCGAAGGCTGATCATCGTGGGGGCAATCGCAGTTCTAGCTTTCGGCGCCACGTATATGGTCTTGAGAGGCGCCGGCAATTCTGCGCCGAGCCCGGCTGCGGAAGCCCCGCCAAAGGTTGACGTCGAGCAGGTGCTTGTCGCTGGGCAGGATCTGCCGATGGGGACTTTGGTCAACGAGGGCGCGACGGCTTGGCAAACCTGGCCAAAAGGGGCCGTCTCCGAGCTCATGATCACAAAATCGGGGAAGCCCGACGCGCTCAAGGACGTCGAAGGCTCAATGACGCGGGTGGCTTTCCTCCGCGGCGAGCCGATCCGGCATGACAAGCTCGTCAAGGCCGGGACGAGCGGGTTCATGTCGGCGATCCTGCCGACCGGAAAGCGCGCGGTCGCGATCAAGATCGATAACGAGGGAGATTCGACCGCCGGCGGATTCATTCTCCCCAATGACCGCGTCGACGTCGTCCGTCTCGCGCGCGACGAGGACGCCACCAAGGCTCGAGGGGTCGAAGTCATGACTGCGGAGCCGATCCTCGCCAATGTGCGCGTCCTCGCCATCGGCCAGAACGTGGAAGAGCAGAACGGCAAGAAGGTCGTGACCGGGGCCAACGCCACGCTGGAGCTCGACCCGGATCAAGTCAATCTCATCATCCTTGCTCAACATGCCGGCAATTCGAATCTTCATCTCGTTCTCCGCAGCCTCGTCGACAGCGGCGGACCCGCGAAGACAGTTGTCAGTACCGATGACGCGTTGACGGTGGTTCGCTACGGCGCTCCGCAGCAGGCGACGCGGTGATTCGCGCTCCCTCCTTTCCTTTCTCGCTTGTTCTCCAGAGACGGAGCCGGGGCATGAAGTCCGATCGCATTCAGAGACGGCGAAACATCGCCATTTGCGTCTCCGCGGCGCTTCTCGCGATCGCGCCGGCTTCGACCGTCCGGGCCGCCGACGGCGACGATTTCGCGCGGATGGGCGCCATGTCGGACGCAACGGCCGTCCCCCTGCAAATGGGCGTCGGCCAATCGGTCATACGCGACCTGCCTGAGGAAGCAGGCGAGATCTATGTCGGCGATCCCAACGTCGCCAACGCGATCGTGCGCACGGCGAAGCGCATCTATATTTCCGGCGTCGCCAACGGCCACACAAGCATTTTCGCCTTGGCCAAGGACGGACGAAGAATTGCGTTCTTCCAGGTCTCGGTCGGTCGGGCCATTGGCGAACTGACGGCGCTCCTCAATGTCGCAATCCCAGGCAACGAGATTCGCGTGCGCACGGTCGAGAACACAATCATCCTCACGGGATCAGTGGCCTCGGCGGAGGAGGCGCAAAAGGCGCTCGACATCGCTTCCGGCTTCGTCAACGATTCGCCAACCTCAACCTCCGGAACCGGCCCTCAGATCTCCATTTCGAGCGGCTCCAGCGGAGGCGGCGCGCCCGGCGGCAAATCGCCCAGCAGCCCTCAGGGAAAGGTGGTCAACGCTCTCACAATTCGCGGCGCCGACCAAGTGAGCCTGCGCGTCACGGTCGCCGAAATTCGGCGTGACATCGTCAAGCAACTGGGCGTCAACTTGAGCGGCAGCGGGCCAAACGGCAGCTTCACGCTCGCTCCTCCGTTCGCGATCAACGGCGCCGTCGCCGCCGCTGCTTCCCAAGCGACCCTGAATTGGTTCAAGGGCAGCGGCAGCATCAGCGCCACTTTGCAAGCTTTCGAGCGACAGGGCGTCGCCCACACGCTCGCCGAACCAACCGTTACGGCGGTGTCAGGGGAGACCGCAAAGTTCCTCGCCGGCGGCACGATTCCAATTCTGAATAATGTGCAATGCAATCCGACATGCCAATACGGATTCATCCAGCAACCCTATGGCGTAACCTTGAATTTCACCCCGATCGTCTTGTCCCCGGGACGGATCCAACTGCGTATCGCGACCGAAGTTACAGATATCGACTATGCGAAGCAAATCACGTTCAGCGGCATTACAATCCCGGGCTTCCGGACCCGCAACAATACGACCACCGTGGAACTGCCTTCCGGCGGTTCGATCGCTTCGGCCGGCTTGATCAGCACCCAGACGGAGCAGGCCATCAATGGCTTTCCGGCGCTGATGAACCTCCCGGTGCTTGGGGCCCTCTTCCGTTCGCGAGACTATCTACGCGACGAGACGGAGCTCTTGATCGTCGTGACTCCCTTCATTGCGCACGCGGTCGACCCGAGCCAGGTCGTGCGGCCCGACCAGAATTTCCAGGACGCCAGCGATCCGCAGACCTGGTTCCTGGGCCGCGTCAACCGGATCTATTCCACCTCGCAGTCGCTCCAGCCGATGCCTGGCTATGCTGGCAAGATCGGATTCATCACCCAGTAGGCCTTGCGTGCTTCGCCAAACGTTTCCCTAGACCTGAGAAAGACAGCGCCGATGGCCGCTCTTCCGGACGCACGACCCTTATCCAAAGCGCAAGGCTTGAGGTTGAGCCTCGCCGCCGCGGCCGCGGCCGCTCTCGCCGGTTGCGGCGGCGTTCCCTACGCCTCGTCGGATCCCGCGTTTCCCGGCAGCTTCGAGCAGCGTCATCCGATCGTGGTCGCCGCGGCGCCGACAAGCGTTGATCTCTACCCGGTCGGCGGCAGGCTCGACGGACGTTCGCGGGCGAATGTCCGCGCCTTTGCAGACCGCTATCGCCGCTACGGCTCAGGCGCGGTCATGATTCAGACGCCAGTCGGAACGAATCCAAACTCGATCGCCGTTTACGAGGTCCGTAGGGCGCTTCTCGCGCGCGGGCGTCAGAGGCAGGATCGCCGTGGGAGACTACCTGCCCCCGAATGATAGCTCAGCGCCTCCGGTGCGCGTGTCGTTCACGGGGATCAAGGCGATCGTCCCGACGCCATGCGGTCAGTGGCCGGAGGATCTCGCTTCGGGCTCATCGGTCGAGGGATGGAAGAACGAACCCTACTCCAACTTCGGCTGCGCCACCCAATCCACGATCGCGGCCCAGGTCGATGACCCGCGCGATTTCGTTCAGCCGCGCGCAATTGGCCCGTCCGATGTCGCCATGCGCACCCGAGCCATCGAGGCCGTCCGCAACGGCCAAGATCCGAGCACCGAGTGGAAGAACGCCATTCTCACGCCAATCGGCGGCGATCTGCCGACCAACGGACAGTGATTGACTATGAAGGCGCGCTACGCTGACGCCGTAATCGATGGAGACGCGTCCATGGATCGGTCGGTTGTGCAGATCGAGCCGGTGCCGCGCGTATCGATCCAGGCGTTCTGCGAATTGCCCGATATCGCAGCCATTGTCGCCGCCGCGATATCTGATCGCCGAATGGCGAAAGCGCATGTCAAGCAGAACATGGGCGGCACCGCGGCCGCGCTTGAAGCCTACAAGAGCGCGCCGACGCCGAATGTGGTCGTACTCGAAGCCCCCGCCAGCCGGGATACGCTGCTCGAGCAGCTCGAAGAGCTCGCTGAATATTGTGACGCGGGGACCAAGGTCGTTGTTCTTGGCAAGCTCAACGACATCGTTCTCTACCGGCAGTTGATGACGCGCGGGGTCAGCGAATATTTGGTGGCGCCGTTCGGCGTCGTCGACTTCATCCAGGCGATATCCCAGCTGTTCGCCGTGCCTGGCGCCAAGCCTCTTGGGCGCGTGATCGCGGTCGTCGGCGCCAAGGGTGGAGTTGGAGCGTCTACCGTCGCCCACAATCTGGCGTGGAGCCTGGCCTCGGTTACGGAAATGGCGACGATCATCGCCGATTTCGATCTTGCGTTTGGAACAGCGGGACTCGACTACAATCAGGATCCGCCTCAGGGCGTTGCGGAGGCGGTGTTCGCCCCGGATCGCGTCGACGCCGTGCTGGTCGAGCGTCTGCTCTCCAAGTGCGGCGAGAAACTCAGTCTGTTGGCGGCGCCAGCCACGCTTGATCGGGTCCTCGACTTCAGCGAGGCCTCGTTCGACTCGCTGCTCGACGCGATGCGCGCCTCGACGCCCTGGATTGTGGTCGATGTGCCGCATGTGTGGTCGGGCTGGGCCCGACGGATTCTCGTCTCCGCCGATGAGGTTATCGTCGTCGCAAGCCCCGACCTCGCGAATCTTCGCAACACCAAAAATCTGATCGACAATGTGAAGGGCGCCCGCCTCAACGACGCGCCGTCGCGGCTGGTCCTGAACGGCGTCGGCATGCTCAAGCGGCCGGAAATCGCCTCCGCAGAATTCGCCAAAGCGGTGGAAACGGATCCGACCGCGATCATATCCCACGACGCGAAGCTGTTCGGCGCCGCAGCCAACAATGGGCAAATGATCGCCGAGATCGAACCAAATGGCAAAACCGCGCAGGTCTTCGTTGATCTTGCCTCGACGCTCGCCGGCCGAGCCGAGGCGCGCAAGCCCAAAAGAGGCGTTCTTGAGCCGCTCATGGCCAAGCTCGGGCGCAAGAAGAAATGATCGGTTCGCACACGCATCGCGCCATCTCCGCTGAGCGCTCGCATAAGCGCAAAGGATCCTGAGCGATGTTCGGCAAGCGTAGCGGGAGTGTCAGCCCCCCGGTCGCCGTGTCGCGCGTCGCATCCGTGAGCGTGGTGAACGAGGCGCCCAAGGCTGCGGCCGCTCAGACCGCGCCGGTTCAAACCGAACGAAGATCGGAGACTTATTTTCAGACCAAGTCGCTGATCTTCGGCGCCTTGATCGAAGCGATTGACCTTGCCGCGCTGTCCAAGCTCGACCCCGAGAGCGCGCGCGAGGAAATCCGGGACATCGTCCATGAGATCGTCACCATCAAGAATTTGGTGCTGTCGATCGCCGAGCAGGAAGATCTGCTCGATGACATCTGCAACGACGTCCTCGGATTCGGCCCGCTTGAGCCGCTGCTGGCGCGCGACGACATCGCCGACATCATGGTCAACGGACCGACGCGATGCTTCATCGAGGTTGGCGGCAAGATCCAACTCACCAATGTCCGCTTCCGCGACGCATCGCAGTTGATGAACATCTGTCAGCGGATCGTCAGCCAGGTCGGACGTCGAGTCGACGAATCCTCGCCGATCTGCGACGCCCGCCTGCTCGACGGCTCGCGCGTCAACGTTATCGCGCCGCCGCTCGCGATCGACGGCGCGGCGCTGACCATCCGCAAATTCAGGAAGGACAAGCTGACGCTCGATCAGTTGGTCAAGTTCGGCTCGATCTCGCCGGCCGGCGCGGAAATCCTCAAGATCATCGGCCGGGTCCGTTGCAATGTGGTCATTTCCGGCGGCACCGGCTCGGGCAAGACGACCCTCCTGAACTGCCTGACGAACTACATCGATTCGGATGAGCGGATCATCACCTGCGAGGACGCGGCTGAGCTTCAGCTCCAGCAACCCCATGTCGTGCGGCTCGAGACGCGCCCGGCGAATCTGGAAGGCGTAGGTCAGATCACGATGCGTGACCTGGTCAAGAACTGCCTGCGCATGCGGCCCGAGCGCATCGTCGTTGGCGAAGTGCGCGGACCCGAAGCGTTCGATCTGCTGCAGGCGATGAACACCGGCCACGATGGGTCGATGGGCACGCTGCACGCGAACTCTCCGCGCGAAGCGCTCAGCCGTATTGAATCCATGATCACGATGGGCGGCTATGCGCTGCCGATGAAGACGATCCGCGAAATGGTCACATCCTCGGTCGACGTCATCGTTCAAGCCTCTCGCCTTCGTGATGGATCGCGCCGGATTACGCACATCACCGAAGTCCTCGGCATGGAAGGTGACGTCGTGATCACGCAGGACCTGTTCGTCTATGAAATTCTCGGCGAGGACGCTCAGGGAAAGCTGGTGGGGCGGCATCGCTCGACCGGGATCGGACGACCGAAATTCTGGGACCGCGCGCGCATGTATGGAGAGGAAGGCCGCTTGGCGGAGGCGCTCGACATCTCGGAAGTCAGCGCAGCCTAGCATCGAACGGAGGGAAGCCGGCATGATCAATCCGCTAGCGATCGCAGCCTGTCTTGCGCTTGGATTCGGCGGTCTGGCGTTTGCCTTTGTTGGCGGGGACTCGCGCGCCGACAAGCGTCGCGCGGCCGTCACGAAAACCGACGCGAAGGCGAGTGTGGCGGCAATCGTCGATCGTGCCGCGCGCAAGAAGCAGATCGCCGACGGCGTCCGCGACAGCGAAATGAAGGGAAAGCGCAAGCGCGTCAGTCTGGCGACAAAAATTGAACAGGCCGGACTCTCGATCACCAAACAGCAATATTGGATCGGGAGCGTCCTCCTTGGCCTGATTTGCGGCGCCTTGACCTATCTTCAGTCGAGAAGTTTGTTGCTCACGCTTCTTGTCGTCGTCACGGCCACGGTCGGGTTGCCGCAACTCACGCTGGCGCGCTTGCGCATCCGGCGCATCAACAAGTTCGTCTCCAACTTTCCGACCGCCATCGATATCATCGTACGCGGCATCAAATCCGGCCTTCCTCTTGGCGATACGATCCGGATAGCCGCGACCGAAAGTCCCGAGCCGGTGAAGTCGGAGTTCCGAAGAATTGTCGAGTCGCTCTCAATTGGTTTGACCTTGTCGGAAGGCATCGAGCGGATGGCGCAACGCGTTCCGATCGCCGAAACCAATTTCTTCTCGATCGTCATCGCCATCCAGAGCAAGGCGGGCGGCAACCTCTCCGAGGCCTTGGGCAATCTTTCGCGTGTGTTGCGCGAACGTAAAAAGATGAAGCAAAAGATCACCGCCATGTCCATGGAAGCGAAAGCTTCGGCAGCGATTATCGGCGCGGTGCCGTTTCTCGTCGTCGGCGCGCTTTACGTTTCATCTCCTAAATACGTTTCACTACTGTGGACGACGAGTCATGGAAAGATGATCTCCGTGATTGCGATTTTTTGGATGGGGATAGGAATCGCAATGATGAAAAAGATGATCTCATTCGACTTCTAAATCGAGCCTGCCCATGCTTGACGAAATCGTCGCTAAATTCTCTGACGCCCACTTCCTGGCGATGCTGTTCGCGGCGATCGGCTCGGCCGCGACCGTTCTCACCGCTGCGATGCCATGGCTGCAGCCGGACACCTTGTCGCGTCGCATCAAGGCGGTCAGCTCTGAGCGCGAGCGAATTCGAGCGCGTGAACGCGAACGGCTGGTGGCGTCCCAGAGCAAAGGCACGTTGAGGGTGAAGCCGAGCGGTCTCGTCAAGCAATTGGTCGAAACACTCAATCTGTCGAGCTGGCTCAGCACCGAAAAGGCAAAAATTCAATTGGCCATGGCCGGATATCGCGGCGCAGGGGCAGAATATGCTTTTCTCTCCTTTCGCCTTGTGGCGCCAATCGCCTTCTTCATCGCCACCATGGTCTACCTGTTTCTGATCATCAAATGGGATAAACCGGCGATGATCAAGATCGGCATTGCGATCGCAGCCACTTACCTCGGCATCAAGGCTCCCGAGCTGTTCCTGAAGAACAAGACCGGCAAGCGGCAAAAGGAGCTCGAGCGGGCGTTTCCCAATACCTTGGACCTCCTCTTGATTTGCGCGGAATCTGGAATTTCGATCGAACATGCGGTGCGCAAGGTCAGTCAGGAAATTGGCATGGAGAGTGTTTCGATGGCGGAGGAGATGGGGATTTTGGCCGCCGAAATGTCGTATCTGGCCGAGCGGCGGACCGCGTTCGAGAATCTGGGCTTAAGGACCGGATTGGAGTCCATTCGTTCGCTCATCACCGTGCTGTCGCAGTCGGAGAAGTATGGCACCCCGCTCGGCGCCGCGCTTCGGGTTCTCAGCCAGGAAAGCCGGGACTATCGAATGTCCCTGGCCGAGAAAAAAGCGGCGTCGCTGCCGCCAATTCTGACGGTGCCGATGATCCTCTTCTTTCTGCCGGGCCTGTTCGCAGCGATTCTGACGCCGGCCATCGTTCAGATCAACAACTGGAATTAGCCGGTTTCTATCGCTCGGCGAT
>CAVPEE010000056.1:0-24835 GCA_963702825.1 uncultured Alphaproteobacteria bacterium | reverse complement strand
CCGCTCACTTCCACGCATCGAACGCTTTATCCAGCATCGCCTGACCTTCCGGCGACTTCTGGAAGACGATCTTTGCGATCCGGTCGTCGTTGAGCAGCAGCGGAAAGTCGAACCAGGAGCGCGTCTGCATCAGGTCGAGGTTGCGGGCGGTGTCGGCCTCGCCCTTGGCCAGCGCGATCAGGAAATAGGTGTCGCTGATCTTGACCTTCACGCTGGTCAGCGCTTCGGCTGCGGTCGAATCCTCCTTGCGCATCTGCGGCAGGCCGACGTCCTTGAATCCGGTGACCGGAGCGCCTTCAGCGAAGGAGAACTTCAGGTCGATCGTGTGCGTCGCCTGTAGCGTCGGATCGGTGTTCTTCCTCAACGTCATGGTCGCATGCATCTTGAGATCGGGGATGTCCGCTTCAGCCTTTACCGCGACCGTCCCCGGCTGGTTCGGCGCCGGCGGAATCAGGGACCACACGGTCGAGCCCAAGCTCACGGCCGGTTTTTGCGGGTTGTCCGCCGAAGCGATCAACATCGCCGCCCGCCCGGCCGAGGGCGCGGGCGCGGCGGACTGGGCCGGCTGAGTCGATGTCTCGGGCGCTGGGGTCGCGGGCGCCGCGCTCGGCGGACTTGACGGGGTCGTTTGCGGTGCGCTTGCCGGTGCAGCGGGAGCGGGCGGGGTCGTTTGCACCCTCTCGGCGATCTTTGCCGAGGGCTCCGGCGACGCGGGTTGCTGCGTCTCGACGGGGGGCTTGATGGCGAGGTCCTGCGGCTTCTGACGCATCAGGATTGCGGCCCCGGCCACGGCAAGGACAATTCCAAGGACGACCGCCGCCGCGACCCAGATCAATCGTTTCGGCTTGGCGACTTCGGCCCCCGGCGCGACCGGGCGCTGGGTTTCCGCCTCCGGTCTGGACGCCAAACCGGGACGGTCGAACTCCGCCGCCACTTCTGGCGCTTCGGCCCATTGCCCAGGTTCATCGTGGCGAGTCGCGACGACAGGGGGAGCTTCGGA
This sequence comes from uncultured Alphaproteobacteria bacterium, assembly GCA_963702825.1. Taxonomy (GTDB): domain Bacteria; phylum Pseudomonadota; class Alphaproteobacteria; order Rhizobiales; family Beijerinckiaceae; genus Roseiarcus. The sequence continues at coordinate 23,835 of CAVPEE010000056.1, read as the reverse complement.
CCCGTTGCCATCGTCCGTCTTGTTCGGTCGGACCGCCTTGGCCGGGTCGAGCGCCGCCAATCCGGGCAAACTTTCATCCTTGCCGCCCGGCGCTCCCACGGACGGAGCTGTCCGGCCGGTCCTCGATGCGGAGGAAGGCTGGTTGGCCATTGCAGCAGCCAGCTGGGATCGAGCTGGCGAAGCCACTGTCGGCCCCACTGCCGCTGGCCTCCCCGCAACCGGAGTTGGAGCTTGGTGTGGGCTCCCGGCTGGCTGGCTCCCTCCCTGCGATGGCGGCGGAGGTCGCTGCGCCGCGCCCTGAACGGGCGTGGCTGTAGCGCCGGGTTGGCCTGGCGCGCCGGTTTGCGAAGGCGATCGCGCCGAAGGGGCGCCCGGCACGGGCGCGGCAGGCGCGCTGGGACGCTGGACCGTAGAGAATTGTGGGGGGGGCGGGGGCGGCGGAGCGGGCCTCGGCGCCGCGACTGGCTTTCCCGCTACAGGCGGGGTCGGCGGCGGCGACGCGAGAGGCGGAGCCGGGTCCTGCGGCCCGTATCTGTCCTCGATCTCGGCGATCGCTGCGTCAAGCGCGGTCTCCTCGCGCGTGATGTCGCTTTCCGGCAGCGGCGGCCGCAAGCTTCTCAGCTGCTCGAGCAGGGCCTTGCGAGCCCGTTCATAGATCGCTCCGCGCGTCGCCGGCGTGCCCGAGTTGGGCAAATTGGCGACGGCTCGCATGAGCAGCGAATGATAATCAGCCATGAAGCGTCCGCTCAACCGCTTCCCGCGCGATTCCGCGCAGGGGTCCCTTAGTCCTGGAATGGATCATGCACAAGGATCGTATCGTCGCGCTCAGGACTCGTCGATAATAAGGCGACCGGCGCGCCGACCAGCTCCTCGATTCGACGCACATATTTTATCGCCTGCGCCGGCAGGTCAGCCCATGACCGCGCCTTGCTCGTGACGCCGTTCCAGCCTTCGATCGTTTCATAAATCGGCTCGATGCGCGCCTGCGCGGATTGCGAGGCCGGAAGATAGTCGATCTCCTCGCCGTTCAGGCGGTAACGGGTCGCAACCTTGATGGTCTCAAAGCCGTCGAGAATGTCAAGCTTGGTCAGCGCCAGGCCGTCGATGCCGGAAGTGCGCACCGCCTGGCGCGCAAGCACTGCGTCGAACCACCCGCACCGGCGCGGGCGACCGGTATTGGTGCCGAATTCGCGGCCGCGCTCGCCGATCAGCCGACCGACTTCATTATCGAGTTCGGTCGGGAATGGACCGCCGCCGACGCGCGTCGTGTAGGCTTTCGCGATGCCAAGCACGTAGCCGATCGCCTTGGGCCCGAGGCCGGAACCGGTCGCTGCATTCGCCGCGACCGTGTTCGAGGACGTGACGTAGGGATACGTGCCGTGATCGACGTCCAGCATGGCGCCTTGCGCGCCTTCGAACAGAATGCGTTTGCCAGCGCGCCGCTCACCGTCGAGGATCTCGAACGTCGGCGCCATGAAGGGCAGAACCTTGGGCGCGACCGTAAGCACTTCCTCGCGAACCGCGGCCGCGGTTGGAGGCGGCAAGCCTAAGCCCCGGCACAAAGGAACATGGTGCGAAAGCAGGCGAGCGATCTTGTCATCCAACGCGTCGGGATCGGCGAGGTCCATCAGGCGGATCGCGCGCCTCGCGACCTTGTCCTCATAAGCGGGGCCGATGCCGCGTTTGGTGGTGCCGATCTTGGTTCCGGCGACGCTTCCCGACTCGCGATGCGCGTCGAGTTCGCGATGCAGGGACAGAATCAGCGGCACGTTCTCGGCGATTTTGAGGTTGGCCGGGGTCACTTCGACTCCCTGGCCGCGCAGCTTCTCGATCTCCTCGACGAGATGATAGGGATCGAGCACGACGCCGTTGCCGATGATCGACAGTTTGCCAGGCCGAACAATCCCGGACGGAAGCAGCGCAAGTTTGTAAATCTTGCCGTCGATCACGAGCGTATGGCCCGCGTTATGGCCGCCCTGGAAGCGCACCACAACATCGGCGCCGACCGACAGCCAATCGACGATCTTGCCCTTTCCTTCGTCACCCCATTGGGCGCCGACAACGACAACATTGGCCAATGTCGATTGCTCTTCCGATTGTTTAAAACGAGCGAAGCCCCGGCGCAGCGGCGAAAAGCCGAGCCGGGGCCCCTGGGGCAACCGCCTAAACGATCGGCAGGCTTGAGTAAAGGCGCGGCGCGGGCGGGCCTCGCGTAAAAAGCGCGCCAGTCGAAGCGAAAAACCCGAACGGAAGCCTTGGATTGCCCGCACGCGTCGCTATATGCCGGGCGCGGCTATCCGGCCGCAGGGAGAGCGACATGACCCCCGAAGAACGCCAGATGCTTGGTGGCCTGTTCCAGCGCGTCAACTCGGCTGCCGCGACGCAGCGTGACCCCGAAGCCGAATCCTTCATCAATGACGCGGTTCGCGCCGCGCCCCACTCGCCCTATGTGTTGGCGCAAACCGTGCTTGTTCAGCAGCAGGCCTTGGAGGCCGCTGCGAACCGGATCTCCCAACTCGAGGCGGCCGCGCAGCAGGGCGCCGCGCAGAGCGAGGAACACGGCAGCTTCCTTGGCAATCTGGGCAAGTCCATTTTCGGCGGCGGTCCGTCCTCTCCCCCGCCACGGCCGGATTCTGATCCGCAGGCCTATCAGCGCGCGGCGCCTCCGCCGCCGCGAGGCTACGCTCCGCCTCCGCCTCAAGGCGGCTATCCCCCGCCGCCCCCACAGGGCTATCCCCCGCCGCCCCCACAGGGCTATCCGCCGCAACCGGGCCCATGGGGCCAGCCTCAGCCTTCGGGCGGCGGGGCGGCTTCCTGCAAAATGCAGCTTCGACCGCGACGGGCGTGGCTGGCGGCGTGGTCCTTGGCAATCTGCTAGGCGGCCTGTTTGGCGGCCATGGCGGCGGCGGTGGTCTCTTTGGCGGGGCAAGCGCGACTGGATTGGGCGGCTCGGGCCTTACCGGCAGCAACCCGACAGAGGTCACAGAGATCAACAACTATTACGACGATAAGCCGGACCGCGGCAGCGACGCGAATTTCCAGCAGTTCGATCCCGGCGCGCCGGGCGTCCAGGACGCCAACTTCGATAATCTTGACGACTCGACCTTCGACAATTCGGACGGGTCATCGTCCGACGACGGCGGCGGCTACGACGACGTCTGAGATCCAGTTCGATTTGGATGATCGGCGAGGCGCGCCCCAGCGCGCCACGCCGTTTTGATTTTAGAGCACGATCACCTTCGTCCCGACCGAGACGCGCTCGTAAAGGTCGATCACGTCTTCGTTCATCATTCGGATACAGCCTGACGAGACGTTATGGCCAATGGTCGACGGCTCGTTGGTGCCGTGAATGCGGTAGAGCGAGGACCCGAGATAGAGCGCCCTCGCGCCGAGCGGATTGTCAGGGCCGCCCGCCATATGGCGCGGCAGATCGGGACGGCGCAGCAGCATCTGGGCCGGCGGCGTCCAATCCGGCCATTCGGACTTGCGGCTGATCCGCTTGACGCCCGACCATTCGAAGCCGGGACGCCCGACGCCGATGCCGTAGCGCAGCGCCTTTCCGTTTGGCTCGACCAAGAACAGGAATCTGTCGGGCGTGTCCACGACAAGGGTTCCTGCCGCCTCGGGTCCTGAATAGTCGACTTCCTGCCGGCGAAACTGCGGGTCGGGCTCGGCTTCCGCATCCGACGGGGGCTCGCTCGCATTTGCGGCGGCCATCTGCGGCGGCGGCGCGGCGCCGCCGGTCAGCAACGCTTCGATGAAGCCGCCGCCATATCGTCCGCGCGTGGGCGCCGGAGCGGGGACGGAAGCGGGCGCGGCGCTGGAGGAAGTGTCCGGGGGCACGAAGACGATGACGCCATCGTTGGCGGCCATAGCCGGGGCGGGAACGGCAAAAAGAAGTGCGGGAAAACAAAGAGTGGCGAGGCGACGCATGCCTGTCTCCAGTGGGCTGAGCGGGGCTTCACCATGCATCGGGGGGATTAGGTTAACCTGATAAAAAATGTTAAAATGCCGGCGGCGCGCGCCGGGCTCGGCCGGGGACGGCGGCGCGGCTTCGGGCGCCAAAGCGAAGCGCGTTCGCGGTTCTAATTGTGTGATAAAGTCAATGAACAACGTCGCCCAATCCTGACTAAGGGCTTAGGCAATGGCGCAAGATCGACCGGAGGAATTCGATCGCCTCTATCCGCGGAAGCGCGCCGAGGCGGGGGACGATTCTGAACGCCGCGAACTTGCCAATGTTGTCGTGCTGCTCGCGGCGATGGCGCTGATCTTGATCGGCTATTGGGTGTTCAACGCTTTAGGGCACAGCCGCAGGTTTCAACGCTGCCTCGATTCGGGCCGCATCAATTGCGTGGACTTCGCCAATCCAGCCAAGTGAGCGTTAGGACGATGGCCTCGCGAGAGGCTAACTCTCTCGCGAGAGGAGGGCCTCGCTTCGCGCGCCCCGGCCGCTGAGCGCGTTGTCCGGGTCCCACGCATAGCGCAGCGTCTCGAACCGCATGGCGCGCGTGTCGATCATCAACAGCCGTCCGACTAGCCCCTCGTCGCCGTCGCCGAAGCCGCCGACCAGAACGCGGATCGCCTCGAGCGCCATCAGCGAGCCGAGCACGCCAGCGAGCGCGCCCAACACCCCGGCCTCGGCGCAGGTGGGGATGGTCCCCGGCTCGGGCGGATCGGGGAAGAGACAACGATAGGTGGGGTTGGGCTTGCCGTCCGGTCCGTTCTCGTACGGCTTCAGCGTCGTGAGGGTGCCGTCGAATTCGCCGAGCGCCGCCGAAACGAGCGGGCGGCGCTCATGGAAGCAAGCGTCGGACAGTGCGTAGCGGGTGGCGAAATTGTCTGAGCCGTCGAGCACGACGTCGAAGCGGCGAACGATCGCCTGAGCGTTCTCGGCGTCGAGCCGCAGAGCGATCGGCTCGACGACGACATGCGGATTGATGCGCGCGATCGCGGCTTGAGCGCTGTCGGTCTTCGGCCGCCCGACATCCTCCGTTGCGTGGATCACCTGTCGATGCAGATTGGACAGCGAGACGGAATTGTCGTCGACGATTCCGAGCGTCCCGACTCCCGCGCCGGCTAGATATTGCAACGCGGGCGAACCCAAGCCTCCAGCGCCAATCACAAGAGCGCGCGCGGCCTTGAGCTTGTTCTGACCGGGTCCGCCAACCCCATGCAGAACGATCTGGCGCGCGTAGCGCTCAATCTCTTCGCTTGAGAGGGTCATGGGCGCGTGTAGTTAGCAAAATCTTGCGACATGGGCGAGTGAGGCGCATGTCCGGCCAGACTTGGCGGAAGACGAACATGGAACAAGTTCCAGCCGCCAAAGTTTACATAAGCAATATGGCGGTGGGAGATCATCAGATGACACGGCATACATTTGCACTGACGTTCCTCATCTCGCTGATCGCCGGCCCCGCTTTGGCGGAAACGCTTTCCCCTGAAACGGACGCTTGCAAAGCAAGCGGTCTGCTCGCGCTTAAGCAAAAGTTCCCGCAGGTGAAGGACGTGCTCATCGATCTGGACAGCGCCAAGGTCATCAAAGCCGATACGACGATTGAAAACGTCCCGATCAAAACCGTCGTCATCGGCGACGCCTATGTAGAGCGCACAAAAACAACGAAGCCGCAGACGCTTGTGTGCATCATCGGGGACAAGGGCAAAGTGTTGCTGACGCTGTTCTCCGACAAGTGATCACGCCTCGCGCAGATAACGTTCGCCTTTGCGTAGGAGAATATTGTTGGCGCTGGCGACGCCAAGCTCCAGGCTCTCCGCGACGCGACGGGCGCGCTCGATAAACCGCTCGGCCGCGGCCGGAGGGCAAACCGCGCGTGCCGTCTCCTCGAACAGCGCCAGCCATCGATCGAAGTGGCGCGCATCCACAGCCAAGGGCATATGCTTCGCCATCGGCTGGCCGTGATAGCGCCCCGTGTGAAGCGTCAGCGACGACCAGAACGCGAACATATTGTCGAGATGCGGCTCCCAGTCTGAAATGCGCGATGCGAAAATCGGCGCGAGCAACGCATCCTGCCGCACGCGGGCATAGAAGGCGCGAATCAGCGTCTCGATCATCGTCTCGTCGATGCCGGTCTCTTTCTGTGTGAGCGCGACAATGGCGGCGCGCCGCTCCTCGGCACTGCGAAACTCGTGGTCCATCGCTGATCTCCATAAGCCGGCCGCCTCGGCGACCGATCAGGCGCGAGCCTTGAGATAGTCTGCCAAGACGCGCGCGTTGTTGTGCGCTCCTCATCGCTCGCTCATCGCCTATATGTGAGCTTCAGCCTCTCGCGCCAGTTCGTTGACGACGACCAAAGCAAGCCGCTTGGTGCAATGCGGCTCGTACAGCATCAGCACCGCTGGGCCGGCCTCGGTCACAACCCTCGCCTCAACGCGAAACCCCGCTTTCTCATAAGCGCGCCGCGCGCGCAGATTCCCTTCTGCGGATCGATCGCGACCAGCGGCGCTCCTTCCGCCAGAGTCGCTCCGCCAGCAACCTCAAGTACGCGTGTCCGTGACCTCGCCCGATCATCGAAGGCCAGCCGATGAAGCTGTCAATCGCTCGCGACTCCTTCGGCAAATGGGAGAGATGGGGCTGCGGCCAGGAGTGCACGTCATAGTCTTGCGAATAGGCGAACGGCCGGCCGCCGAGCGAAACGATGCGCATCGTCATCAGCGGCTCGTTCAAATCCGCGCGCAGAAGCTCGAATTGCTCGTCGGGTCTCCCCACCAGCGTCGGACTTCGGGCACGTTCAGCCAGCGGCGAAGACGTGGGAGATCCTTCGCCGTTGCTGGCGAAACGAATAAGCGGAGCGATTGACGTTCGATGCAGGTTGGAGAGCGAGACGGAATCGTCATCGACGATTCCGAGCGTCCCGAACTCCAGCGCCGGCTAGATATTGCAACGCGGGCGAACCCAAGCCTCCAGCGCCAATCACAAGAGCGCGCGCGGCCTTGAGCTTGCTCTGACCGGGTCCGCCAACCCCATGCAGAACGATCTGGCGCGCGTAGCGCTCAATCTCTTCGCTTGAGAGCGTCATGGGCGCGTGTAGTTAGCAAAATCTTGCGACACGGGCGAGTGAGGCGCATGTCCGGCCAGACTTGGCGGAAGACGAACATGGAACAAGTTCCAGCTGCCAAAGTTTACATAAGCAATATGGCGGTGGGAGATCATCAGATGACACGGCATACATTTGCACTGACATTCCTCATCTCGCTGATCGCCCGCCCCGCTTTGGCGGAAACGCTCTCCCCTGAAACGGACGCTTGCAAAGCAAGCGGTCTGCTCGCGCTTAAGCAAAAGTTCCCGCAGGTGAAGGACGTGCTCATCGATCTGGACAGCGCCAAGGTCATCAAAGCCGACACAACGATTGAAAATGTCCCGATCAAAACCGTCGTCATCGGCGACGCCTATGTAGAGCGCACAAAAACAACGAAGCCGCAGACGCTTGTGTGCATCATCGGGGACAAGGGCAAAGTGTTGCTGACGCTGTTCTCCGACAAGTGATCACGCCTCGCGCAGATAACGTTCGCCTTTGCGGAGGAGAACATTGTTGGCGCTGGCGACGCCAAGCTCCAGGCTCTCCGCGACGCGACGGGCGCGCTCGATAAACCGCTCGGCCGCGGCCGGAGGGCAAACCGCGCGCGCCGTCTCCTCGAACAGCGCCAGCCATCGATCGAAGTGGCGCGCATCCACAGCCAAGGGCATATGCTTCGCCATCGGCTGGCCGTGATAGCGCCCCGTGTGAAGCGTCAGCGACGACCAGAACGCGAACATATTGTCGAGATGCGGCTCCCAGTCTGAAATGCGCGATTCGAAAATCGGCGCGAGCAACGCATCCTGCCGCACGTGGGCATAGAAGGCGCGAATCAGCGTCTCGATCATCGTCTCATCGATGCCCGTTTCTTTCTGAGTCAGCGCAACTATAGCGGCGCGCCGCTCTTCGGCGCTCCGAAATTCATGGTCCATTCCCGCGTTCCTAATCGCTCGCTCATCGCCTATATGATAGCTTGAGGCCTCTCGCGCCAGTTCGGCTAGGACGACGACGAAAGCAAGCCGCTCGTCCGCGCGTCGAGGCTCGTACAGCATCAGCACCGCCGGGCCGGCCTCGGTCACAACCCTCGCCTCAACGCGAAACCCCGCTTTCTCATAAGCGCGCCGCGCACGCAGATTCCCTTCTGCGGGATCGATCGCGACCAGGGGCGCGCCTTCCGCACAGAGTCGCTCCGCCAGCAACCTCAAGTACGCGTGTCCGTGACCTCGCCCGATCATCGATGGCCAGCCGATGAAGCTGTCAATCGCTCGCGACCCCTTCGGCAAGTGGGAGAGATGGGGCTGCGGCCAGGAGTGCACGTCATAGTCTTGCGCGTAGGCGAACGGCCGGCCGCCGAGCGAAACGATGCGCATCGTCATCAGCGGCTCGTTCAAATCCGCGCGCAGAAGCTCGAATTGCTCGGTCGGGTCTCCCCACCAGCGTCGGACTTCGGGCGTGTTCAGCCAGCGGCGAAGACGTGGGAGATCCTTGGTCGTTGCTGGGCGAAACGAATAAGCGGAGCGATTGACGTTCATCGCGACCGAATTGCTAAGACGCCCTGCGGGACCCATAGTTGAGGATTGGAACTCAAAGAGGAGAGCCGTCAAATGAAAGTCGGGATCATCGGTTCGGGGGTGGTCGGACAAACGCTGGCGGCGGGTTTTCTCAAACACGGCCATCAGGTCGAGATTGGAACGCGCGATCCGGCCAAGCTCAAAGACTGGTCAGCGAAATCCGGGCGCCGCAGTCAAATCGTTCGCGGAAGCCGCAGCGTTCGGCGATCTTGTGGTCCTTGCGGTCGGAGGAGAGGTTGCGCAGCAGGCGTTGACGCTGATCGGCTCTAGCACGCTCCAGGGCAAGACCGTGATCGACGCCTGCAATCCGATCGGCGGCGGGCCACCCGTGAATGGAGTCTTGTCATTCTTCACGCCGCAGAACCAATCGCTGATGGAGCAGTTGCAGAAGGCTTATCCGTCCGCTCATTTCGTCAAGGCGTTCAATTCTGTCGGCAGTGGCCAGATGGTCAATCCCGTAGTTCGCCAGCGGAAGGCCGACCATGTTCATCTGCGGCAATGACAAGGACGCCAAGAAGACCGTTGAGCGTATTCTCGAGCAGTTTGGTTGGGATACTGAGGATATGGGCGCGATCGAGGCGGCGCGGCCGATCGAGGCGCTTTGCATGCTGTGGTGCATTCCCGGCATCGGAAAGAACGATTGGTCGCCGCACGCTTTCAAGCTCCTGCGATGATCCCTGGAGCCCTTGCCGGCGTTCCTAATCGCCAGCTATTCCCCTATATTTGAAGACAGCGGCGTCGCGCGGCGGCCCCACGTCGCGTAGACTGTTCAAACGCAAGCGGAGGCCGACCGATGACCGCCACGGACCCCATTGTTATCGTTGGCGCGGCGCGCACGCCCATGGGCGGATTTCTCGGCGACTTGAAAGATGCGCCGGCCCACGCGCTTGGCGCTCGCGCCATTTCGGCCGCGGTCGAGCGGGCCGGGATCGCCGCCGACAGCGTCGATGAAATTCTGATGGGCTGCGTGCTGCCAGCGGGGCAGGGTCAGGCGCCGGCGCGGCAGGCGGCGATCGGCGCTGGGCTCCCGCTCGCAGCGGGCGCGACGACCATCAACAAGATGTGCGGCTCGGGCATGAAGGCCGCCATGGTCGCCCACGACCTTTTGCGCGCTGGCTCCGCCGATGTCGTGGTCGCCGGCGGCATGGAGAGCATGAGCAACGCGCCCTATCTGCTCGACCGCGCGCGCTCGGGCTATCGCATGGGCCACGGCCGCACGCTCGATCATATGTTTCTCGATGGCCTCGAGGACGCCTACGACAAGGGCCGGCTCATGGGGACGTTCGCGGAGGATTGCGCGGAAGCCTATCAGTTCACACGGGCTGCGCAGGACGCCTATGCCGTCAGTTCGCTTGAGCGCGCCAACCGTGCGATCGCGAACGGCGACTTCGGCTGGGAGATCGCGCCGGTCAGCGTGAAGGCCGGAAAGTCCGAGACGCTTGTCGCGACCGACGAGCAGCCGCCGAAGGCGCGGCCCGAAAAGATCCCGACGCTCAAGCCCGCCTTTCGCGACGGCGGCACGGTGACGGCGGCCAATTCGAGCTCGATCTCCGACGGCGCGGCGGCGCTCATCCTGATGCGCGAAAGCGAGGCAGAGAAGCGCGGAGCGACGCCTCTCGCACGCGTCGTCGCGCACGCGACCCACGCCGCCGCGCCGAAAGATTTCCCCACCGCTCCAATCGGCGCGCTGAAGAAGCTGTTCGAGAAGACCGGATGGAGCAGGGATAGCGTCGATCTGTTCGAGATCAACGAGGCCTTCGCCGTCGTCGCCATGGCGGCGATGCGCGACCTCGGGCTTGCCCGCACGAGAAGGTCAACGTCAACGGCGGCGCCTGCGCGCTCGGCCATCCGATCGGCGCCTCGGGCGCGCGCATCCTGGTGACGCTGATCGCCGCGCTTCGGGCGCGCGGTGCAAAGCGCGGCGTGGCGTCGCTCTGCATCGGCGGCGGCGAAGCAACCGCAATGGCGATTGAGATGATGTAAAGGCATCGCCTGCTTCGACCATGCGAAAAACGGACCGATCCTCCCTTGTCGCCGCGTCCGATTTCGGACATGGTGCCGCGCCGCCAGCTAACATGTCAGGCCGGCTCCAGGGAGGATTCCATCCATGCGTTTTACCCGCCGCGTCGTAACCGCGAGCCTGCTCGCGATGGCGCTCTCCGCGCCCGCCTTCGCCGACGACAAGCCGCTTATCCTGCTTTCCATTCCAGGAATGAACTTTCCGTTTTTCGTTCATATGATGAAGGCGCTCAAAGCCGAGTCGGAGAAGGACGGTCTGAGCTACACCGAAAGCGACGGCCAGGATCAGGCGCCCAAGCAAACCGCCGACCTCGAAGCTGCGCTCGCTAAGGGCGTGAAGGGCATCGTGATCAGCCCCCATTCGGTTGACGCAATGGCGCCGGCGCTTCAGGAAGCGGTCGACGCGAATGTTCCCGTCGTCACAATCGACCGGCGCGTACCCTCGGTTGCGGGCGTTCTTGCTCATGTCGGCGCCGACAACACCAAGGGCGGCGAGGCGCAGGGCAACCTGATCGTCAAGATGTTCCCGGAAGGGGCGACGATCATCAACTTGCAGGGCACGCCAGGCGCGAGCCCGGCGATCGACCGCAACAAGGGCCTGCACAACGTCCTCGACAAGGCGGGCGACAAATACAAGATCGTGGCCGAGCAGACGGCCAATTTTCATCGCGACGACGGCCTTAAGGTCACAGAATCCTTGCTCGCCGGCTTGAGCGCCCCACCGAAGGTCATCGTCTCCGCCAATGACGATATGGCGCTTGGAGCGATCGAAGCGGTCAAGGGCCGCAACCTAAAAGACATTGTCATCATCGGCTTCGACGCGCTGCCTGAGGCGCTCGCCAAAGTGCGAGACGGCGAGTTAACGGCGACGGTTGAGCAGTTTCCCGCCAAGCAAAGCTCGCTCGGCGTCCAGATCCTGGCCGACTTCGTCAAGAACGGGAAGAAGCCCGCGCAGCAACTCAACCTGATTACGCCAGTCGCGATTACCAAAGATAATTTGAAGGACGCCGAGCGTCTCGGCGAGGTGAAGTAGTCACCACGAAGCGTTGGGATGCGCGCCGGTCGCGGCGTGCATTCCTCAAGCCCTCCCGAATGAGCGAGCGCTCCCAAATGGCCAATGCGCCCGCGGCGCTTTCGTCCGCCCCGGAAAAGTCAAACGGCGGCCCAATCCTCAAGATGACCGGCGTGAGCAAGCGCTTCCCCGGCGTGCGCGCGCTTGAGAACGTTCATCTCGAAGTGGGTCCGTCGGAGATCCACGCCCTCTTGGGCGAGAACGGGGCCGGCAAGTCGACGCTGCTCAAGATCCTGTCCGGCGCCCACAGCGCCGATGCTGGCGAAATTGAATTGTTTGGCGAGCCTGTCGCCTTTGCGACGCCGCACGACGCCCAACGGGCTGGAATCGTCACGATCTACCAGGAGTTCACGCTCGCTCCGGACATGACGATCGCCGAGAACGTGTTCATTGGCCGCGAGCCCGGCTCGAAACTCTTCGTGAGCTGGCGCCGCTTGGCTGAAGAGACGAAGGCCATAGCCAATCGCATCGGGCTCAAGCGCAGTCCGATGACCACGGTGCGCGATCTTTCGGTGGCGGAGCAACAACTCGTCGAGATCGCCCGCGCGCTCTCCATGCAGTCCCGTCTCATCGTCATGGACGAACCAACCGCGGCGCTCAGCGAAGCCGAGGTCGCCAATCTCGTCCGCATCGTGCGGGCGCTGAAGGCTGAAGGCCTGTCGATCATCTTTGTCACGCATCGGCTGGACGAGGTTTTTCGCCTCTGCGATCGCTACACCGTGTTGCGCGACGGCCGTTATGTCGCCTCTGGCCAAGTCGCGGAAACCAATGTCGAGGCGATCATCCGCATGATGGTCGGGCGCGACGTCGGCGCCCTCTATGGCGAACGCCCAATCCCCGAGCATGGGAAGGTCGCTCTCGAGGTCGAGGGCCTGACCCGTCGGCGCAACGCGCGCGATCCGAACGCCATCGAGCTGGTCGACGTTTCGCTGAAAGTCCATCAGGGCGAGATTCTGGGCCTTGCGGGCCTCGTCGGCGCCGGCCGCACCGAGACCGTGCGCGCGATTTTCGGAGCCGATCCTTTCGACCATGGAACGATCCGTGTCGATGGGAAAGAAGTTCGCTTCTTAAGCCCGCGCGACGCGATGTCCCACGGCATCGGCCTCGTACCGGAGGACCGCAAGAAGCAGGCTCTGTTCCTCGGCCTCGCCATCCGCACCAATATGACGATTGCGGTGCAGGAAGACGTTAGCCGCGGCTGGTTCATCGATGAGAAACGAGAGGACGCGCTGATCAACGAGTTCCGTAAGCTCCTGTCGATTCGAATGGCGAGCCCGGACCAGGCGGCGGGTCAACTCTCCGGCGGCAATCAACAGAAGATCGTGCTGGCGCGCTGGCTGGCGCTGAGGCCCAGGATTCTCATCGTCGACGAACCGACGCGAGGCATCGACATCGGCTCCAAGGTCGAGGTTCACAACCTCCTCATCGACATGGCGAAGCAAGGCATCGCGGTCATCGTCATTTCGTCGGAGCTTCCGGAAATTCTCGCGGTGTCGGATCGCATCGTGACGATGCGCGAGGGCCGCGTCACCGGCGAAATCGCGCGCACCAAGGCGACGCAGGAAATCCTTATGGCGATGATGACAGCGCACGAGAATAGCGCCGCCTCTTCCGCGGCGGCTTGAACGGGGACATGGCATGAGCGAGGCGAGGCTGGAAGCGGCCGAGGATAGAGGCGTCGACGTCTTCGGCTTCGTCGCGCGCTTCGCGCCGACGCTTGTTCCTCATCGTGCTGATGGTGCTGTTCGCCATCATCGAACCGCGGTTCCTCTCCTCGATCAACCTCTTCAACGTGATGCGGCAGGTGTCGATCACCGGCTTGCTCGCGGTCGGCATGACCTTCGTGATTCTGACCGCCGGCATCGATCTCTCGGTCGGCTCGCTGCTCGCCTTCGCCGGACTGGTGGCGGCCGTCGTCGCCAAGGGCGGCTTGGACAACCGTTTCACCGTCAGCGAGGGCGGTGTCGGCTACGGCTGGGGCCTGGCCGCGCTGGCGGCGGCCGCTGTCGGGCTCGCCGGCGGCTACCTCCAGGGCCTCGCCATCACCCGGCTCAAGGTGCCGCCCTTCGTGGTGACGCTTGGCGGCATGTCGGCGTTCCGCGGCGCGGCCCTGCTTTTCGCCGCCGGCGGCCCGGTATCGGGCTTTCAGTCGTCGTTCACCTGGTGGGGGCAGGGAAAGATCGGACCGGTTCCCGTGCCCGTCATCATCTTTCTGCTGGCGGCCCTCATCGCTCACATCGTCCTGCGCTACACGCGCTATGGCCGTCAGGTCTATGCCGTCGGCGGCAATCCGGAGGCGGCGCGCCTTTCGGGGCTCAACGTCAATCGCATCATCATGAGCGTCTACGTGATCATGGGCTTCTTCGCCGGCCTCGGCTCGTTCGTGCTCGCGGCGCGGCTCAATTCCGCGGAAGCCGTCGCCGGCACGGGTTACGAACTGACCGTCATCGCCTCGGTGGTGATCGGCGGCACCAGCCTGTTCGGCGGCGCCGGCACGATCTTCGGCACAGTCATCGGGTCAATCCTGATCGGCGTGCTTCTGAACGGCCTCGTGCTGATGAACGTGTCCTCTTACATCCAGCAGATCGTCATCGGCGTCATCATCGTGCTCGCGGTCGCCTTCGACACCTTCGCCAAGTCCAGGCGACGGAAGGTGTGAAGCGCGGCGAGCGTATCACCCCAATTCGCCGCGCCCCGGCGCAAGCGCGACCGCCTTGACCTGCGCGTAGACGCTCATCCCTTCCGCGAGGCCAAGCGCCTCCGACGCCTTTCGGGTCACGCGCGACAGCAGGCGCGCGCCGGCTCCGTCTTGCCCCAGCGCCACGACGACAATGATCTCGCTCGAGTTCGACCGGCTTCGTCGACACGACGCGCGCCGGCAGGACGTTGAGGATCGAGCTGGGAGCGGGCGGCTCGCGCGTGAGGCTCACGTCGCTGGCGATGACGCGAATGCGCCGCCGCTCGCCGACTGGGGCAGGGGGCGCAGGCGCGGTCAGCATGCCGCCCCGGATCTTGAGCGTGACGAGGCCATAGGCTTCGTCGCTCGCCTGCACGATTCCGTTGAAGCTCACCGCCGCGTCGCGCGCCGCCGCAAGCGGCAGAGACGGATCGCTCTGCAACTCTTCGAGCGGCCCCGCGCCGATCACGTGCCCCTTCTCCATCAGCACCATCTGATCGGCGAGGCGCTCGACCTCGGCGATGTCGTGCGTGATGTAGACGACCGGCAGATTGAGGTGATCGCGCAGCCGCTCGAGGAACGGCAGAATCTCGTTCTTGGTCGCGCGGTCGAGCGCCGAGAGCGGTTCGTCCATCAACAGAAGCTTCGGCTGCGACAGCAGCGCGCGCCCGATCGCCACCCGCTGGCGCTCGCCGCCCGAGAGATTGCGCGGGCTGCGGTCGAGCAGCCGCGTGATGCCGAGCAGCTCGACCACTTCGTCGAAGACGATCGCGCCCTTGCTTCCGCTGCTGTCATGGCGCGGCGCGCCGAACAGAAGATTGCGGCGAACGGAGAGGTGCTGGAACAGGCTCGCTTCCTGGAAGACATATCCGAGCGGCCGCTTGTGGGTCGGCAGGAACGCGCCGTTTTCATCCTGCCAGACTTCGCCGTCGATCTCGCAAACGCCGTTTATGCGCAAGAGACCTGCGATGCAGCGCAGGACCGTGGTCTTGCCGCAACCGGATGGGCCGAATAGCGCGGTCACGCCCTTGGCCGGCGCGGTGAAGCCGGCGTCGAGCGCAAACTTGCCGATCGTGCCGCGAAATTCGGCCCGGATCGCGTGACTCGCGGTCACGCGCCCGCTCGCGTGAAGCGCTTCTCGAGCAGGATCATCGCCAGGATGACCACGAAGGCGAACGCCACCATGCCGCCCGCGAGAAGGTTGGCCTCGCGCCATCGCATCGTCTCGACGAAGTCGAAGATCGCGGTCGACATGACCCGCGTCCGGCCGGGGATGTTGCCGCCAATCATGAGGATCACGCCGAACTCGCCGACCGTATGGGCGAAGCCGAGCACCGCGCCGGTGAGCAGACCCGGGCTCGCGAGCGGCAGCGCGACGGTCCAGAACGCGCGGGTCGGCGAAGCGCGCAAGGTCGATGCGACTTCGAGCGGCCGGTCGCCGACGGCGGCGAAGGCGTTGCGGATCGGCTGCACGACAAACGGCATCGACGAGAGGATCGAGCCGATGACGAGGCCGGTGAAGGTGAAGGCGAGCGTGCGCGCGCCCCATAGAGAGGCGATCAAGCCGCCCGGTCCGTCGGGACCGAGCGCGATCAGGAGGTAGAAGCCGAGCACGGTCGGGGGCAGCACCATCGGCAGCGAGACGATTGCCGCGGCGGCTTCCTTGAACCATGCCTTCGACCGCGCAAGCCACCAGGCAAGCGGCGTCGCGACGACAAGCAGCGAGAGTGTCGAGATGGTTGCGAGTTCGATCGTGAGTTTGATCGGAACCCAGATATCGTCGGGCATGCCCAGCATGTCGCGCTGGCTCGCCGCCTAGCCTAACTCAGCTCCAGCACATAGCCGAACTTGGCGATGATCGCGCGCGCTTCCGGGCTCTTGAGAAAGGCGAGGAAGGCTTTCGAAGCCTCGCTGTTCGCCCCGGTCTTCAGGAGCACGGCGTCCTGAAAGATCGGCGCATGAAGTTTCATCGGAACCGCCCACCGCGTCCCCTCTGTCACCCCGTGAAGCTGCGACAATGCGACGAAGCCCAGTTCCGCATTTCTCGTGTCGACGAACTGGAACGCCTGCGCGATGCTGTTGCCCTGGACGATCTTCGGCTTCAGCGCGTCGTAAACGCCGAGCGCTTTCATCGTCTCGACGGCGGCGGTCCCATAGGGCGCGGCGACCGGATTGGCGATCGAGAGTTTCTGGAAAGTTGCCGGCCTTCAACGCCGCTTCGCCGTTCGTCACATCGATGACTCGGCTCCACAGCACGAGCTTGCCGATCGCATAGGTGAACAGGGTGTCAGGCACCGCGTATCCGTTGTCGACCGCCATCTTCGGGCGCTCGGCGTCCGCCGACAGGAAAACCTCGAACGGCGCGCTATGGGTGATCTGCGTATAGAAAGCGCCCGAGGCGCCGAAGATCAGCACCGCCTCGTGGCCGGTCTTCTGCTTGAACAGAGCAGCGATCTCTTTCGCCGGCTCGGTGAAATTGGCGGCGACGGCGACATGGGTCACGTCCGCGATCGACCGGCGCCGCGAGCGAAGTCAGAAACCCTACCAATGCGGCGGCAAGCGCGGTCAGTTTCACGAGTGATCTCCCCTTTTCGGTGATCTTGATAGGGCGGTTCGGCTAGCCCATTCTTCCGGAGGAGTGTCACCGCGCGCTATATGTCGTGGTACATAGCGCGCATTTCGCTCGTCAGCAAATTCGGAAACCGGACGGTCACATGGCCGGTGGATGGTCGGCCCGGGTTGGCTGGGGAGTCGCGAGGCGGCGTAAGCTTCGTCCTGAAGGTGATCCCTCCCCTGCCTTCAGGACGAGCCGGCGGTCGGCGAAGCGGGCTTACTCCCAAGCTCCTGCTTCGCCTGTCAGGCCGGCCGCCTCGCGACGGGAGCGACTCAATGGAAGTCTAGGAGCGCCGGGTGTTCCACTCGTGCCCCTCATAAAAAATATCTTAACCGGCGCAATTTGCGCGACCGTTATATTCTCGTCGGAAATGACCATGTAGGAGCGTAGACTTAAGGCTACGTGCGCTCTCGCACGGGAGGGTGAAGTGAAGACATCGACGACTATCGCGCTTGCGCTCGCCATGGCGCTCTCAGGTTCGCTCGCCGCCTCATGCGCAGACCGAGCAGCCAACCGTGCATCACCACACTCATCACTACGCGCCGCACCACACGGTTCACCACCACTATGTGACGCACGGCCCAGCCATGGCCCCAGCGCCCGTGGTGGCGGCGCCTCCAGCGCCTCAGGCGGCGCCGTTTGGGCTGGCGCTACCGCATATCGCGCCCTATCCGGACAACAAGGGCGACGAAGACGGACTGAGCGACGACACCGACAATTGCAACAAGGGCTGCGTCGGCGGCGCGCCGGATTGATGTCCAGCGGGCGCGCCCTTGTCGCGCGCCGTTTCCGTGAGCTAGAAGCGAATACGGATGCCGACCGTCGGGTCGTAGTTCTGCGTCCGGGCCGTGTTGACGCTAACGGCCGTGGCCGTTCCTGGTATCAAGACTGTGGAGGTCGAGAAGAAGCCGTTGGCCAAGCCGCCGTAGACGTTGCTGACCAACACGCCGGCGTAGATGTCGACACGCTTGACCGGCTTCCAATCGAGCAGGAACGATAGCCCGGTCTGGCTTCCCCCGCACTTGCTGCTGCTGATGAAGGCGCCGGAGCCCGTGCAGGCGGCGGCGTTGAAGTTGTTCTGGTTCTGATAATAGAAGCCGCCCATGGCCTCGAGATCGCTGCGTATCTTCCACCGGGCGCCGAACCAGAACGTGTTCAGCACCTTCTGGATATCGAAGTTGTTAACGGTCACTGCGCTGTTGGTGTAGACGCCGCTCTTGTTGACAGAAGCCGGGCGGGATGAAGATGCCCTGTGAGATGGTCGGGAATCCGGTCAGGAAATCGTCTGACGGGTTCATCTGACGGGCGTAGATCCAGCCGCCGTAGAATGTGACCGGGTCCCACTTGTATTTGGCGACCAACTCGCCGCCGAGATTGTTCGAGAGCGTCGCCTTCAACACCGTGTTGGGGTCGAAGAGCTGGTTGTTGACATTGATGAAGCAATTGCCGGGCGAGAGGCAGGTCATGTTCGAGCCGCCGAACGTCGATAGCGACACCGCGTCGACCGCCCAGCTCAAAACGCCGTCGAGCGACAGCGATCCGAAGTCGAAGCCGAGCTGCCCCTGGTACATGCCGTTACTGGCGTTGCCGATGCCATAGCTGCCGACCTGGGCCTGAACCGCGGCGCGGAAGTTCTGGTAGGTCAGGCGATAGGTGAAGGCCGTATTCGGGCGGGCCGTCGGACTGGTTCCGAAGCCGGCGAACGAGGCCGAAAAGCCGAGGGTCGAAAAGGCGGTTGACGCGACGGGGTCGTAAGCCGACGTGACATCGACCGCGAGCGAATTGGTGCGGCCGAAGGTCAGAGTGCCGTAGACCGGATTGCTGATTCCCAGATAGCCTTGCGAGTTGTCCCACTGGCCGGCGCGGCTGCCGTCGAAGTTCGCGTTCTGAAACGGAAATGTGCCCGCTGGCCGCGCGTTATTGTCCGCGAGCGAGCGCGGGCCGTTGTAGAACATGCCCGAATACGGATTGACGCCCGCTTCGAGGACGCCGATCAGCGACCATCCCGGCAGACCGACGCGGGCAAGGTCTTCCTTCATCTTGAGGCCGATCACCGACGTGCTGAGGCCGTTGTAGCCGGCGAGCCATTTGCTCTCGTAGGCGTTCCTCTGGATGCCGTAATTGATCTTGTCGGCGGCCGGACTCCTGTCGACGCCCTCGTGCAGATAAGCGGCGTTGACGTCGAGGGTTCCATACAGAGTGACGCCGTAAGCGCTGATCGGACAGTCGGCCGCGGACGTGTTGAGCCAGTCCCAGACGCTCGCCCAGCAATTCGGCTTGGCCTTGTCGGGCGCCTTCGTCGTCGGCAAATCAGCCGCATGGGCGAAGCTGGCGAGCCCCGCCGCGGCTATGGCAATCCCGAGTCTCTTCATCGCGGCCCCCGCCCGTGAACCTTTTTCCTCGTCGCCCCAACGCGGCTCCGCAACGCACTTCTGTCGACACCGGACATGCCGGCGTTGCGGACCAGCCGAAATGGAAACAACCGGTTCAAGTCTTAAGCGAGCTATATGTCACTCATTTATCACATTATATCGGGTCGTATATATCGTCCGGGTGTGTGACGCGGATCACAGTCAGCCTGCTCGTTTTGTGACAGGCGTTTCTAGTAAAAATTATTGCCGCAAGAGGAGCTAGCATGCTTGTCAAAGCTGCGCTTTCCGCTGCGATCTCTGTTATTTGCTCCCCCGCCGTCTGCGACGAATTGCGGTCCTATACGGTCACAGTGATGGAGCAGATCCGCCACGAGATCACAGTGGAGGCGAATGAGGACTATGCGGCGCGAGCCGACGCGCTATTGGAGGCGCGCAGAACCTCAGGATCTGGTAAACCCTGGTGGGGACCTTCGCCGCCAACTGTATTGGCGCATGCGCGTCAAGCTGACGGCTTTGCCGTGATCGACATCGAGCCTGTGCTCGTCGCGCCGGGACCCTATCCCGGTCAGACCCGTCTTGAAATCGTCGCGACGCCCTGAGCTTTTGCAACAAGCGAAACGCCCGCGCGATCGTCGCCCTCGCCCAGGGCGCCCGGCGCGGCAGTCCTGTGCAAAATACCGTCGCTTAGTGAGTTGCGGAACAGTCAGCTACTTTTTGACCAGCGGACAGGTCGAGTCGGCGAGCGACCCGAAGGCCTCTTCGCCCGACATGGTTCTCACGAGCTTGTAATAGTCCCATGGGCCTTTCGATTCCGCAGGGCGTCTTGACCTGCATCACGAACATCGAATGTTGCAGCAATCCGTCGGGACGAATGATTCCGTCGCTCGTGAACATGTCGTCGACTTTCGTCTTGCGCAGCTCGTCCATCACCTTGTCGGCGTCCGTCGAGCCAGCGGCCTTCACCGCGTTGAGGTAGGTCATCGTCGCTGAATAATAGGCGGCCTGATTGAAGGTCGGCATGGCGCCGGTCTTGTCGAGGAAGCGCTTGCCGAAGGCGCGGCTCTTGTCGTTCAAGTCCCAGTACCAGCCCGCGGTCAGGTAGAGGCCCTGCGCCGTCTCGAGGCCGAGCGCGTGAATGTCGGTGATGAAGGCGAGCAGCGCCGCGGGCTTCATGGTGTTGGTGAGGCCGAACTCATGCGCGGCCTTGAGGGAATTGCTGAAATCGGCGCCTGCGTTGGCGAGACCGAAAACCTGCGCCCCGGAACCCTGCGCCTGCAACAGATAGGACGAGAAGTCCGACGTCGAGAGCGGCACTCTCACCGCGCCGACGACCTTGCCGCCGCCGGCTTCGACAACCTTGGTCGCCGCCCCCTGGAGCTGCGTGCCGAACGCGTAGTCGGCCGTGATGAAAAACCAGGATTTGCCGCCCTGGTCGAGGATCGTCTTGGCCGTGCCGTTGGCAAGCGCCGTCGTGTCGTAACCGTAATGGATCATATAGGCGTTGCAGTCCTTGCCGGTGAGCGATGCGCCTGCGGCGCCGATCGCGAAAAACGGGATCTTCCTCTCTTTGGCGACCGGCGCCATAGCAAGGCTCACGCCGGTGTTGGAGCCGCCAAGCAGCATCGTCAGGCCCTTTGTGTCGGCCCATTCCCGAAACTTGCTTGCGCCGATATCGGGCTTGTTCTGGTGGTCGGCGGTCAGGAATTCGATCGGCTGGCCGAGCGCGCTGCCGCCGAAGTCGGCGATCGCCATCTTGATCCCCTCGACCGCCCTCGGGCCGTTCACATCCGCATAGACGCCGGACAGATCGTCGATGTCGCCGATGACGACCTTGTCCGCCGCCCGCGCCGCGAGCGGCGCAAGCGAGATGAGAGCGCGGCTGAGACCGTCGCGAGCCATTTCTGAACGTCATTGCTGTTTCCTCCCGGCGAGCCGATCCCGTGGCTATTTGTTTTCGACGGCGCAGGTGTAATTGGCCGCGATGTTCGGGTCGCCGCCGCCGTTGTACCACGCCTTCTGCGGGTGGGGGCAAGAGTGCAAGTCAGGCTGCCTTCATAGTCGCTTCTTTCTGCGGACGATTTAGGCAAAGGCAGCCTAACAAACGCGCTTGAATGATCCCCCGATCACACGGAAAATCTGGGTCGACAGGCCCCATCCGAGGGCCTGTTTGTCCGACACGGAGTTCGACGATGATCCGCGATGCGTTGAAAAATTCGAGCCGCCGCACGTTCCTGAAGGGGACTGTCGGCGCGGCGCTCGGCGGAGCGGCGATGTCGTTTGTGGGAAGGCCGGCGCTCGCCGCCGATCTCAAAACCGTGCGGTTCAGCGAAGCGGTTCACAACCTCGGCTACATCAATCTTTATGTCGGCATGCATTCCGACATATTCAAGAAAAATGGCCTGGACATGCAGGTCAGCGCGGCTGGCGGCGACACCCAGACCTTCGCGGCGGTGCTCGGCGGCTCCGCGGATTTCGCCATCGGCGACGCCACCATGGCGGTGATCTCACGCGAAAATGGCGGTCCGGGCATGGTGGTCGGCACGGTGGTGCAGCGCGCCCATTATTTCGCCGTCTCGAAGACCGTCGAGCCCTTCACCGATCCCAAGAAGTTCAAGGGCATGAAGATCGCGACCTCGCCCGAGCCCAACACCAATTTCAGCGTCACCAAGCGGCTGATCGAGAGCAACGGCATGAAGCTTGGCGACGACGCCACCATCGTGGCCGTCAGTCCCGGGACCGAGATCGCCGCCATGCTGGCGGGCCAGGCCGATATCGCCATCGCCTACCAGCCGGGCGTGTCGCAGGCTGTCGCTCAGGGCGCCAAGGTCGTCTTCGACTTCTCGAACTATGTGGGGCCGTTCTGCAATACGGGCATCATGGTCCTGCCGACGACCATCGCGAAAGACCCCGACATGGTGCAGGCCCTCGTCACGTCTTTCGAGGAAGCCGGACGCAAGACCTATGGGGATCCGGCCTATGCGAAGCAGGTGGCCAGGTTGGAGTTCCCTGATCTGCCGGGCGAGGTCGTGGATGCGGCCATCGACGCCGAGATCCAATACAAGATTCCGGCTCAGACCGTGGTGACCCAGCCCGACGCCTGGAAGGCGCTCATGGAGATGCAGAAATATCTCGGCAACATCAAAGGGACCATCTCGTTCGACCAGGTGATTGACAATTCCTTCGCCGACAAGGCGGTCAAGTTAGCGGGTTGATGCAAACGCCGATCGCTCGCGACGCAGGCGCGGTCTCGAACACCGGTTCTCAGCCGCAAGGGGCGCCGCCGCCCCTTGCGGTCGAGCACATCGCCAAAAGCTTTTTCACCGCCGACAAAATAACGCCCGTCGTGGGCGATCTCAGCTTTGTGCTCGGCAAGGGCGAGATCGTCGCCATTGTGGGACCGTCCGGATGCGGAAAGACCACGCTCCTGAACGTGGTTTGTGGACTCATTCCGCCCGATGCCGGACAAGTTCGCTGGCATGGGACACCGCTCGGCGCGCGCGGAATTCGGTCCGCGAATGTCGGCTATATGCTTCAGAAGGACCTGTTGCTGCCCTGGCGAACCGCGATCGCCAATGTCAAGCTGGGCATGGAAATCCGTCGCGTGCCCAAAGCCGAGGCCAACGATCGAGCGCGCGCCTTGCTCGACCAATTGGGCCTCAATGGCTTCGCCGACAATTATCCTTCGACCCTTTCGGGCGGCATGCGCCAGCGCGTGGCCCTTGCCCGCACCTTGGTCAACGACCCTGACGTCCTGCTTCTCGACGAACCCTTTGCAGCACTCGATTTCCAGACCAAGCTTTTGATCGAGAGCGACACCGTGAATCTCGTTCGCGACAGCGGAAAGTCTGTCCTCTTGATAACCCACGACATCGAGGAAGCGGTGTCGATGGCCGACCGGGTTCTGGTGCTGACCCATCGTCCCACCAGACTTAAGGCCGCCTACGACATCCGAGCTCGATGGGGCTCCCGCCGACATGATCGCGGCGCGAGAAAGCGCAGGCTTTGGCGACTATGTCCGACAAATCTGGTCCGACCTCGATGTCGGCCGTGCTTGACCGGGGCCCCGGAATGGCGGCCGTAACCGATCGCGAGCCACCATCGCCGCCGTGACCGCGCCCTTGCCGAGCGCGATCCGAGCTCGGCCGCTTCCGTCGACACGCCCTGGTGCTCATGGTCCAGGCTTTGATCCTGATCGCCTTCCTGGCCTTCTGGGAATTCGAGGCCGGCAAGAGCAAGCAATCGGCCTTCATGTTCGGCTCGCCGTCGGCGATCTGGAGCTTCCTCTGGAAGATGATCCTGGACGGAAGCCTCCTGCGCGACATCAGCGTGACGGGGCTCGAGACGGTGCTGGGCTTCCTGATCGGCAATTTGATCGGGACCCTTGTGGGCCTGTCGCTATGGTATTCGCTGTTCGTCTCGCGGGTGGTTCAGCCTTTCGTGATTGCGATCGGCTCCATCCCCATCATTGCGCTCGCCCCG
>CAVPEE010000055.1:0-12282 GCA_963702825.1 uncultured Alphaproteobacteria bacterium | reverse complement strand
GCCTTGGTGGCTGGAACCGTAGCGTGAATGACGTGACTGATCTCTTCGAGCGAATATCCCAGAACATCTTTCAGTATGACCGCGCCGCGTTGCGCCACAGGGAGATGCATGAAGGTCCTTAGGCTGGCTGTCGCCGCCTGCCGATCCTCAATGGGCGTCGCTGGATCCACGATCATATCCGTCTTTTCGTCGGACTGAAGGGACCGCTGGCGGGCTCGGCGGCGCAGAAAGTCGAGCGCCGCATTGTGTGCGATGCGGAACACCCAGGCTTCGACGTTGTCGATCGCTTCGGCCCCGGAGAGCGACTCCAGCGCCTTGAGCATCGCCTCCTGGACGATATCCTCCCCATCGATTACCGAACCAGTCATCCGAGCGCAAAAGCGGTGGAGCCTCGGTCGCAATTCGCCGAGAAGCCGGTCGAATTGGGCGCGTCCGTCTGCCCCCGCGCGCAGCTGATCTAGCCCGTCGGGTCGCGCCGATACCGCCATCCGTGTCCCGTCCTTTGCTGGTCATTCTATAGACGATCGGAACCCCTCGGAGGATTCGCGAGTCGCGAAAAATCTCTGCCTCTGCGAATCCTTTGGCTGCTTCGAGTCGTCTGTGATGTGAGCGGCGCAAAACGAAAGGGAAGCGTTGAGCGTCGGCAATTATGTGACAGGCAATGGAGGAATAGTCAGTGAACGCACATCAAATCGTGACCAAGTCGGAGTGGATCGAGGCGCGGCGAGCGCTGCTCGCCAAGGAGAAGGAATTGACACGGCTGCGTGACCGACTGGCGGACGAGCAGAGGGCCTTGCCCTGGATCAAAATCGAGAAGTCCTATATTTTTGACGGGCCCGAAGGCGAGGTGACCCTGTCAGAGCTCTTCGATGGCCGTAGCCAGCTCTTTCTCAAGCACTTCATGATGGGCCCCGGCGCGCAGACGCAATGCGTTGGCTGCTCTTTGCAGGTCGACCACATCGAAGGCATTCTCGCGCATCTCAACAATCACGACGTGACCTATGCGGTCGTGGCGCGCGCGCCCATCGAGGAGATCGAAGCGGTTCGCAAGCGCATGGACTGGAAGTTCCCTTGGGTTTCTTCGTACCACTCCGATTTCAATTACGACTTAGACGTGTCTTTCACGTCGGACCAGGTCGCCTCTGGCCGAGCGATCTACAATTTCGGTCCGGCCCCCGAATGGGCGGCGGGCGTCGAGGATCTTTCCGGCCAAAGCGTGTTCTTCAAGGACGACGACGGGAATATCTACCTTACCTATGCAAGCTTTGGGCGCGGCGGTGAAGAGTTCCTTGGCGTCTATCGAATCCTCGATGTGGTGCCGAAAGGACGCCAGGAGGGGGGCCCTTATCGTAGCCTTGCCGACTGGGTGCGGCCCCGCAACATGTACGGCAAGGGCGGCTCGGTCGAGGCGAACGGCCGCTATCATGACCCGAGCCCTGCTCGCGGCGTTCACGAGCGAGGTGGAGAAGGGCAGCTCGCCCGCGAAACGAGTGCGCCGACTTGATCGTTATTGAATAGGCTTCCGGGATGGACTTCATATGAACCAGAACGGAGACAAACAAGGGCGCCCCGTCCTTGGCGCGGCCGACTGGATATCGCTGGCGGCCGCGCCAAGCTTCGCAATCATGGCGCTGCTTACAGGAATCCATGGTGGCGCCGTGCCCGACATACTTTGCTCGGCCGCGCAAGATGCATCGCCGCTGACCGGAATGGCGCCGATGTATTTGCTGATGAGCGCTTTCCATTCGGCGCCATGGCTGAAACTGATCTTTCGACAAGGAAGCGGCGCCCGCCGGTCATCGTCCAAGGTTTTGCGCCATCGGGTCACGGCCGCAGGCTCGTAACGCAGCGACAGCATCAGTCACAGGCGGTCAGCGGTCAGGTTCGGTTCCGGATCCCGCGATGAGGCGATTGGATGTCCGACACGCGGACTGTCATCTGCCGCCGTTGAAGGTTTCCTGGGGGCAAGTTCATTCGCGCGTTCCCTCGGCGCCGCCGCCTCCGCTATAATCGCCCCCATGCCTCTTCATCTCATCAAGCTCGCTGTAGGCGCGGAGTCGCTCGCTGATCTTCGCGAATGGATGGCCGAGCGGATGGCGGAGGCCAAGCGCCGCCGCGCGCCGCTCCGCCATGCCCATGTCACCCGGATGGCGCCGAAACGAACTGAACAGGTCCTGGACGGCGGCTCGCTCTACTGGGTCGTCAAGGGCATGATCTCCGCCAGGCAGCCGATCCTCGGCCTCGAGCCGTTCGTCGATGCGGACGGGATCGGCCGCTGCAAGATCTGGCTCGGTGAGACCGTGGTCGCGGTCGCGCCGCGGCCGATGCGCGCCTTCCAGGGCTGGCGCTATTATCAGGCGAAGGACGCGCCGCCGGATATCGACGAGGCCCAGCCCGGATTCGCCGCGATGCCGGAGGGGATGCGCCGCGAGCTGGCGTCGCTCGGGCTGCTTTAGCGGAGCGCAGTATCGGGCGTTCCCCATATGGCCTACCGTCGCGAGTAAAGTTTCCTCATGGCGCTCAAAAGACTTGCCCCGATCCTCACGACTGACGACATGGATCGATCGGTCCGGTTTTATGTCGAAGTGCTCGGATTTACCTGCGGCATGCAGGCGCCTGGCTATTCCAACCTTTATCGTGACGCCGTGCGAATCATGCTGGCTGCGCCGAATAAGCACTTGGAATGGAAAGGCCCGAATTTCACCGGCCAGCTCTATATCGATCTGGAGACGGCCGAAGAGGTGGATGCGCTATGGGAGAAGGTCAAAGACCGCGCCGAGGTCATCTATGCGGTCGGCGATTTCGACTATGGAATGCGTGAGTTCGGCGTCCGTGACGACAACGGCTACCATCTGGCGTTCGGCGCGCCATCGAAGGCAACCTAGACTAGGGTCGGCGTTTGAATTGCGCGCCCGCGGGTGTCGGCGGGTAGTGCTCCGCCGGGGTCCGGGATTCGCAGCGAGCGGCGCGGTGCGTCATTTTCAAGAGATGGCTTGCCGCGCCGCGGGCGACGCCCAATCTATCGGACGATGGACAAGGACAAGAACAGCGCGCTGACGAACCGCACCGGCGGCGAGGGCATCGCAGCCTTCGTCGATGCGGCCAAAAAGGTTCCCGCGCCGGGTGGGTCCGGCCGCGGACGGCTGATCTTTGCCCTGGACGCGACCATGAGTCGGCAGCCGACCTGGGATCTCGCCCAATCGCTGCAGGCGAAGATGTTCGAGGCCGCAGGCTCGCTTGGCGGCCTCGACGTGCAACTCGTCTATTTTCGCGGGCTGAACGAATGCCGGGCGTCGAACTTCGTCTCCGGCGGGCAGGGCCTGGCGCAACTCATGAGCCGCATCGACGTACGCGGCGGATCGACGCAGATCCGTAGGGTGCTCGCCCATGCGCGCGATGAAGCCAAGCGCGCCAAGGTCGGAGCGCTGATCTTTATCGGCGACGCCATGGAGGAAAACCCGGACACGCTCGCTTCCTTGGCGGGAGAGCTCGCGCTGCTTGGGGTGAAGGCGTTCATGTTCCAGGAGGGGCAGGACCCCGCGGCTAAGCGCACGTTCGGCGAAGTCGCCCGCCTGACCGGGGGAGCCTACAGCACGTTCGACGCCGGCGCCTCTGCGCGGCTCGCCGCGCTCCTGCGCGCCGCGGCGGCCTATGCCGCAGGCGGCCACGCGGCATTGCTTCGGGAGGCGGAGGGAGATTCCGCTGCGCGGCTCCTGTTGTCACAGATGCGCGGAAAGTGAACTTGGCGTAGTTTCGCCTTCGGCTGCAACTAAGTTCGGGCGTTAAACTCCGGCGAGACGGCGCGCCCAATCGAAAGCCTTATAAGAATGAATCTCGTTATAGGCTTGATCCTGCTGTTTCTTCTCGTGCAAGCAATCAAGCAATTTGGCCGCATGGACGCAGCGACAGCTGCGCGCATCGTGCGCCATGGCGGCGGCGTTTTGGGGATGATCGGCGCGCTGCTCTTGGTCCTGCGCGGCCGGGTCGGGCTTGCGGCCGCGGTCGCCAGCATGGTGGCGAACTTCGCCGGCTGGAAGACGCCCGGCGGGGCGTCGCCGGGCTTTAGCAATGTTGGCGGGGGCGCGGGCTCACGCCCGGGACGGTCCTCGATCGCCCGCTCGGCGATGCTGGAAATGCGGCTCGACCACGCCAGCGGCGCGATGACCGGGACGATCCTGTCTGGCGCCTATGGGGGCCGCGCGGTCGAAACCCTGTCCCGGCCGGAGCTCATTTCTCTCCGTCAGGAGCTCGCGCGGGACGATCCGGATGGCGTCAGCCTGTTAGAGGCATATCTCGACCGCCGGTTCGCCGGCTGGCGTGAGGCAGACCAGGGTCAGCGTCAGGGGCGGGGCGGGAGTGGGGCGATGTCGCGCCGGGAGGCGTTCGAAGTCCTGGGCCTCGCCGAAGGCGCGGCCGCGGCGGACATAATCCGCGCTCACCGGACTTTGATGAAGAAGTTTCATCCAGATCATGGCGGCTCGACCACGCTTGCCGCGCGGGTCAATCAGGCCAAGGATGTTCTGATGCAGCGTCAAGGCTAGGCGCTCCGCAAGCATGGGCGTCAGTCGTGGGCGGTGAAGCAGGAAAATCCGGTGCGCTTGAGCGACCGGCATGCGGCTTCCGCTGAAGCCGAATCGAGGCCGGCGAAACGCGCGCGATAGAGGGTGGCGTCGCCTTTGCGCACCTTTTCGGTGAGCGGCTTGGCGGAGGCCAGCGTCGAACGGTTGCGCTCACGCGCCCGGCTCAAAAGGGCGTTGGCCTTGGCGAGGTTGTCGGGGGCGCCGATCTGGATCATCCACCCGCGCGGGCCAAGACCATCGCTGTCCTCGTCTTGCTGAGAAGCGCGCCCGGGACGCTGCTCGTCGTCGGCCGAATTCTCGGGCCGTCCCAGCGGCGGCATGACCAGCGCGCCTGCCGCGGCAAGGCGAGCCTGAGTTTTCGTTGACGACTTGGCGGGGCTTTTGAGCATGCCGAGATCGGCGGCTGTCGGCTGCGCCGCGCGCGGAGCCGAGCTCGGGCGCCCTTACCATCGGCTGCGGCGCCGCAATCTCCTCGTCTCCAGCCCCATCGTCGCCTTCCCCGGCCGCATTCGCCGCACGCGTCGCGGCGGAGACGCGTTCAAACTTGGCTTCGGCGACAAAAGCCTGACGCGCCCGCGCCGGAGGCGTCACGACCGCCTCGTCGCGCGGCTGGGCCGTCTCGACGGACGAAGCATCCGCGACTGCGGTCGCGGTATGCGTCGTCGAAGCTTCAGCAATGTGGTCGCCGATCAGGTTCGCCATGATCCGGTCGCGCCCTCCGGCGGAGCGCCCGCCCATGACGACGGCGAGCAGCGACCGTCCGTCACGATGGACCGAGGTCAGGAGATTGAAGCCGGACGCTCTCGTGTAGCCGGTCTTGATTCCGTCGACGCCGTCGATGCGGCCGAGGAGATGATTGTGGTTGCCGATGATCTCGCCGTCGAAATCGAACTGGGCGGTCGAGAAATAGCGGAAGTAGCGCGGGAAGCGCTCCTCGAGCGAGCGCCCGAGGATCGTCAGATCGCGCGCCGTGGTCACCTGTTCGTCGTTGGGAAGTCCCGACGCATTGCGGTAGAGCGTGTTCGTCATGCCGAGCGCGTGCGCCTTGCGCGTCATCAGGTCGGCGAAATTGCTTTCTGACTGCCCGACGGCCTCCGCGATCGCGACCGCGATGTCGTTGGCCGAACGGGTCACGACGGCCTTGATCGCATCGTCGACGCTGATCGAGTTGCCGGGAGCAAGGCCAAGTTTGGAGGGCTCTTGCGAGGCGGCGTGCTCGGAGATTGGAATTTGCGTCCGCAGCGTCATTGCGCCGCTGTCGAGCTGTTCGAACAAGAGGTAGAGCGTCATCACCTTGGTGATCGAAGCGGGATGACGAAGTCCGTTCTCGTCAGCGGAATAGAGCGTCCGGCCGCTGTTGGCGTCGACGACAATCGCTGAAAAAGCGGGCGAACCGGAAACCGCGCCTGCCGCTACGGAGGCGTAACGCGGGGATGCGCGACGGGCGTAATGAGCGAAGCGCCCATAGTGCGTAGCGCGCGCATAGTGCGAATAATGCGCTTGATGCGTCGCGTGGGCGTAATGCCGATGCCGCGAATAATGATGCGCCTGCGCCTGCGCGCTAACCAGGCAGAGGGCCGAAGCCGAGATCAAGGCCGCGGTCGCTATGCGAGCGAGCTGGCCCATTCGAGAGCAACCGATACGCAACGCCATGAAACGCCCCACCGACTTCGCGCAATTGTGAGGCCTAGTCGACGATCACAGTTGCGTTACGCACACGGTCGCCAACGATATGCCGCAGCGGTTACGCAGCGGTTAACGGGATTCGGAAGAGCCGAGGATATTTTCAGCAAGTCTTTGGAATCGCTATCGGCGCGCGGCGGCGACGGTCGAGCCTTATGAAGTTAGAGTTGAGTAAACGGGAGTTATGGATTGAAATAATTTACTGTTTTTAATCTTCTGAAATGGATGCTTTCGAAGCTGCGCGCCAATTTTGCTGCAATGCAACAAAGTTGCTTGACTTCCATTGTGCAGTGCACATATTGCGTTCATCGCCCGTTCGCCTCTTTTCGGATGCGAAACGGACTCAATGAAGGAGCGCCACAAATGACAGCTACGCTTGAAGACTTCCAGAAATTTTCTAAAGACCAGCTCGAGGCTTTCACCGCTGCATCGACCACTCTGTCGAAGGGTCTGCAGGAGATCGCCGTCGAGTCGAGCGACTATTCCAAGAAGTCCTTCGCCGCCGGGTCGGCGATGTACGAGAAGCTTCTCGGCGCGCGCAGCGTCGAATCCGCGATCCAGATTCAAACCGAATTCGCGAAGCAGGCCTATGAGGGCTTTGTCGCCCAGGCGACGAAGGTCTCCGAGCTCTACACCCGGGTCGCTTCAGACGCTTTGAAGCCGGTCACAACGGCCTACGCGAACATCCAGAAGTAATCATCGAGCGATCCTCTCGCCGCCAAGCGCGGCGGGAAAAGTCCCTTGAGCCCATCCGGCGCCCTTTCCAGCGCCGGCTTTTTATTCGAGGCATGCCGGCGCCCTTCCAGCGCCGGTTTCTTATTCCGGCCAACGCCGGCGCCCTTCCGGCGCCGGCTTTTTTATTTGCGCTCTCATCCAACCCATCCTCACGTCCGTATAGAAACGGAACAGGAGAGGGAGATTCGAGGTTGGGTGCGATGAGGCTCTTGCGCGTGACGAGCAAATTGGCAATGCTGCCATTTGGCGCCGACATCTGGCGCCGACGGCGCTCGGCGCCTAGATGATGTTGGTACTGTTATTGCGTATGCGTGAATGTGAGTTCTAGCCAAACCGGCATCAATCGGGGTCTTTCGGTGGCTGCCGCCTCAATTCCGTTAGTGGTTCGACTCCGGGCGGGAATGGCTCGGCTGGCGCGGTGGCTCTATCCGGGCTTCGGCGTCGCCCCTCCGCACGTGGCGATGCGACCGATTGCGTCGCGCGAACCGAAGCGAGGGGGAGAAACGCCGGGGGCGGGCGCGGCGGTGATCACACGCACGCGGACGCAGACGAAGCGCCCGAATATGTATCGCGTTCTTTTGCTCAACGACGACTACACCCCCATGGAGTTTGTGGTCTCCATTTTGCAAGCCTTCTTCAACAAGGACGCTCAGGAAGCGATGCAGATCATGCTTCAAGTGCATAACAACGGTGTAGGCGAATGCGGCGTCTTTAGTTACGAGATCGCAGAGACCAAGGTGTCGCAAGTGATGGATCACGCACGCAAGAACCAACACCCCTTGCAGTGCATAATGGAAAAGAAGTGAAAGGCGCCCGATGCCAATTTTCTCCCGCGCGCTCGAAAAGACCCTTCGTCGAGCCCTGTCGCTCGCCAACGAGCGCCGTCATGAATACGCGACCCTCGAACATCTGCTGCTGGCGCTGATCGACGACGTCGATTCGGCGGCCGTCCTGCGGGCGTGCGGCGTCGACCTCGACGCGCTGCGCAAGACCGTCGTTCAGTACCTCGACACCGAACTTGAAAACCTGGTCGTCGACAGCCAGGAGGAGGCCAAGGCCACCAATGGCTTCCAGCGCGTCGTCCAGCGCGCGGCGTTCCACGTTCAGTCGTCCGGTCGCGAGGAAGTGACCGGCGCGAACGTTCTTGTCGCCATTTTCGCCGAGCGCGAGACGCATGCGGCATATTTCCTGCAAGAGCAGGATATGACCCGCTACGACGCGGTGAACTACATCAGCCATGGGATCGCCAAGCGTCCCGGCGCCTCCGATACGTCGCGCTTGCCGCGCGGGACCGACGACGAGCACGAGTCGCGCGATTCCAAGGATTCGAAGGACAGTCCGGATTCAAAGAAAAAGGAAGGCGCCTTGGAAGCTTATTGCGTCAACCTCAATCGGAAGGCGCGAGAGGGGCGCATCGATCCGCTCATTGGCCGCGAGGCCGAAGTGCAGCGCACCATTCAGGTGCTGTGCCGCCGGCAGAAGAACAATCCGCTCTTGGTTGGTGACCCGGGCGTCGGGAAAACGGCGATCGCCGAGGGCCTTGCGCGCAAGATCATCAATGCGGATGTGCCTGAGGTCTTGGCCGATTCGACCGTCTTCGCGCTCGACATGGGCGCGCTGCTCGCCGGCACGCGCTATCGCGGCGATTTCGAAGAGCGCCTGAAGCAGGTGATGAAGGAAATCGAGCAGCACAAAGACGCCATCCTGTTCATCGACGAAATCCATACGGTCATCGGCGCCGGCGCCACTTCGGGCGGGGCGATGGATGCGTCGAACCTGCTCAAGCCCGCCTTGGCGCAAGGGACGCTTCGCTGCATCGGTTCAACGACTTACAAGGAATATCGCCAGTATTTTGAGAAGGATCGGGCGTTGGTCCGCCGGTTCCAGAAGATCGACGTCAAGGAGCCGAGCGTCGCCGACGCGATCGAGATCCTCAAGGGCCTCAAGCCCTATTTCGAGGAGTTCCACAAGCTGCGTTATACCGCAGAGGCGGTAAGAGCGGCGGTGGAGCTCTCGTCGCGCTACATCCACGACCGCAAGCTGCCCGACAAGGCGATCGACGTCATCGACGAGACCGGCGCCTCGCAGATGCTGCTGCCGGAGCCGAAGCGCAAGAAGACGATCGGGGTCAAGGAGATCGAGGCGACCGTCGCCTCGATGGCGCGAATCCCGGCGAAGTCGGTGTCGAAGGACGACACCGAGGTGCTCCAGCACCTCGAAGAGACCTTGAAGCGTGCTGTCTATGGCCAGAATGAGGCGGTAGCCGCGCTGGCCTCGGCCATCAAGCTCGCCCGCGCTGGCCTGCGCGATCCGGAGAAGCCGATCGGCTGCTACCTGTTCTCCGGCCCGACTGGCGTGGGCAAGACGGAAGCGGCCCGTCAGCTCGCCGTCAGCCTCGGATTGGAGCTGACGCGCTTCGATATGTCGGAATATATGGAGCGCCATACGGTTTCGCGCCTGATCGGCGCGCCGCCAGGCTATGTTGGCTTCGACCAGGGCGGCCTGCTGACGGACGCCATCGACCAGCACCCGCACTCGGTTCTGTTGCTGGACGAGATCGAGAAGGCCCATCCTGACCTGTTCAACATCCTGTTGCAGATCATGGACCATGGCAAACTGACCGATCACTCGGGCAAGCAGATCGACTTCCGCAACGTGATCCTGATCATGACCACCAATGCGGGTGCGCGGGATCTCGCCGGCGCCGCCTTCGGCTTCCACAAGTCGAAGCGGGAGGGCGACGATACCGAGGCGATCGACAGGTTGTTTGCGCCCGAGTTCCGCAATCGGCTCGACGCCATCGTGCCCTTCGCGCGTCTGCCGGAAACGGTCATCGCCCGCGTCGTCGACAAGTTCATCCTCCAGCTCGAGGCTCAGCTGAGCGATCGCAATGTGACGATCGAACTCACGGACGAAGCCCGCGAATGGCTGGTCAAGAACGGCTACGATGAAGCGATGGGCGCGCGGCCGATGGCGCGCGTGATCCAGACCCAGATCAAGACGCCGCTCGCTGACGAGGTGCTGTTCGGCCGGCTCAAAGGCGGAGGCGTGGTCAAGGTTGTGGTCACGGCCGACGAAACAGGCGCGAAAAAGCTCAGCTTCGTCTATCCGGAGGGCCCCGCCCAACCACGGCTCGAGCGCGACCTGATCGTCGCGGCGGGCGCGCGGCGATCGCGCAAGCGCGTGGAGCCCGCCAACTCCGACGCTGACGACAAGGAGCCTGCTCCCGAAGAACCCTAAAGGGCCGCTTCGCGCGTCTTCGATTGAGCATCAAATAAGCAGCCCGCGCCGTCCAGCGCGGGCTGTTCTGCGTTTTGACCCGAGCTGAGAGTCAATTGTAGGTCCCGGGGGAAGCGGGCGCTCAGCGCCTCTGCTTGGATTCGGCGCGAAAGGCGAGCGCGGTCTCCGGGACGCCGGTTTCGAATGGCGTCACGTCCGACCAGAACGCGGCTTTGAAACGGCTCGCGTCGACCTGGTACGGTCGGTCCCACTGGAAGCGCATCTCCTTCAGTTCTCGCAGGAAGGGCGAGAACATCGCGCTTGGGCCCAGCATCCAGGCCGGCATGGCGCTGATGCGCAGCTTCACGCCGAGCGTGTCGGCCGCGATTTGCAGGATATCGCGCGTCGTTCGAGTTGGCGCGCACGGCATATGCCAAGCCTGACCAAAGGCTGAGTCGGGCGCATCCAGAAGCGTCGTCGTCGCGCGCGCGATGTCCGGCACATAGGCATAGTCGTGCAGCACGTCTGGCGAGCCGACGAACACGGCGGGCTTGCCCTGGGCGAGCTTCCCGATCGAGGTGTCGCCGAGAAAAGAAAGACCGACGCCAGGCCCATAGAAATCGGGCGCGCGCAGCGCCGCCACCCGCGCTTCGCCGGCGGCCGCCGCGGCCATCCAGACCCGGGTCGCGGCTGAGCGCGCCGCAGGCTTCAGACCATAATAGGAAAGCGCCATCGTCTCGGTGAGCGGCGTGGTCTGGGGGCCGTACATGTAAAGACTATCCATGAACACCATCCGCGCGCCGGTCGCCTTGCAGGCGGCGACGAAATTGCTGATGGCGCTCGGCCAGACGTCGCGCCAGAGAACGCCGGAATAGGGAAATCCGATCGTGACCACGAACTGCCCCGAGCCGCGTACGGCCTTGGCGACCGCGTCTCGGTCGAGTGCGTCGGTGGGCGCGAATGTCGCTCCCTTTGGCAGATCGCTCGGCGCGTTCCGCTGCGCGACGATGACCTCGCGGCCTTCGGCCAGGAGCCGCGCCGTGGTCGCGCGTCCAACCGGGCCGTAGCCGAAAATTGTAATTCTGTCGGTCATCGGCCACCTTCACCCAGCCATCCGCCTCGGCCGCCGTTTGCGCAGATGGCCATCAAATCCCCAAAAACGAGAGTTAAGTAAAGGAATTACAGGCGTTGTTCAACGTCGCGTGTAATGAAGGAGGTTTGAAATGGCAAACAAGGCTTCGTTGCGCGGGGGCGAAAAAAATGTCCAGGACTGGATCAACCTGATCTGCGGCATACTGCTGTTTGTGTCGCCCTGGGCCCTCGGATTCTCCGGGGACCTCATGGCGGCGAGAGCGGCATGGGTCGGCGGCGTGGTCATTTTTCTCATGGGCGTCGCTGCGTTGGCGCAGTTCGCCGAGTGGGAGGAATGGGTAGCGCTGATCGTCGGCGCGCTGGTCGTCGTCGCGCCTTGGGTCTTGGGATTCGCAGCGATCCATGCGGCGATGTGGTCATGCGTCGTGCTTGGCGTCATTGTCGTGTTGTCCTCGATTTCCGAGATCTGGGCCGTCCATCATCCCGCAGCGATAGCGGGACGATAAGATCAGTCTGATCGGGCGGGTCGCTGGCGGAGCTGGCGATCCGTTCTGATCCCGAACGAGTGATCGGCTCGAGGGCTCTTGACGGGCCAATGTTTTCGTTGCGTTTCAGATGGACGCCTCGAATCGCCCGCCAGGAGCCTGGAAGCCAATGAAGATGCTCGCCTCGCTGGTTGTGGCCTGTTTCGCGCTCGCCGCTTGCAACGCGCCGGCCCCGCAGCCCTCGGCCCCGCCGGCGCCCGGCTCGGTTGCGGTGACGCCGCCAGGATTCCAGCTGCCTGAAGGCACGGACTGTTCGGCTAAAATCGCCCGCTATCGCGCGATCCAGGACAACGATCTGTCCATGGGCCATGTCGTCCAGTCGGTCTACGATCAGATTAAGCGCGAGACGGACGCCGCCTCGAAGGTCTGCGCAGCCGGCCGCGACGCGGAGGCCAAGTCGATGGTCGCTGCTTCACAAAGGCGCCACG
>CAVPEE010000054.1:0-34008 GCA_963702825.1 uncultured Alphaproteobacteria bacterium | reverse complement strand
GCGACCTCCTGCCGCCCGCCGTTCCAGCCGCCGGTGAGGCGTTCCGGCAATCCCGTCTTGAAGATGAGCGACGGCGGCGCGCCGGCGGCTTCGCCTTCGTAAGCAAGGCGCAATCGAACGATGCGCGAGAGGATCGTCGATCGCGCGTTCTCCCCTTCCACCGCGCTGACCGCGCCTTTTCCGAGGACGCCGGAGCGGCGAAGCGCGCGGGTGAGGCTCTCGGGGGTGATCGAGTCGGGCAAGGCTTCCGGCGTCATCGCACAGCGACCCTACCTCAAGGACCGAGCGCCTGAAATCGACAGACCGTGGATGGTGGCCTGCCACCCTGGTGTCTCGGCATCGCAGTGAGATGCAATTTTGACGGGAAATTCTTTTCAAAATCCAGAACACGTGGTACAATAATTTCTGCTAACCGGATCTAGGTGATTCTCCGCCGGGATGCAAACGGAGAAGTGATGGGGAGCCCACAGGTGGATCGCGCACATACCCGCCCTCAGCACAACCTCGACGCGAACCAAAATGAAGGAAGGAATTTTTTATTTGAATCGCCTGTAACCCATTGAAAAGTCTAGATTCGAAAAAATAAACGTTAGTAAATGAAAGCACTTTTACTAACGTTTACTTACGTTTAGGCGCGTTTATTGGCGTTTACGCGGGGCGGAGTTCGCGTCGCGGGTTGTGTCCGCGCCCGTCCGCCCTGTCTCGGCTCTACGCGAAGGCGCGGGCCGCCGCCTTGTGCTTGGCGATGAGGGCGGGCAGATCGACGCCCTCGGGCTGGCCGTCGATGACCCGCCACTGGCCGGCGACCATCACCCGGTCCGCCCGGTGCGCGCCGCAGAGGGCGAGCGCGGCGATCGCGTCCTGGGCGCCCGAGAAGCGCGGCTCGTCGAGCGTGAAGAGCGCGATATCGGCCTGCATGCCCGGCGCGATCGCGCCAATGTCGTCGCGCCCGAGGCAATGCGCCGAGCCTTGCGTCGCCCAGCGGAGCGCATCGTAAGGGGTCACCGCCGAGGGCCCGTAGCTCAGGCGCTGGAGCATGAGCGAGTGGCGCACGGCCTCCATCATGTTCGACGAATCGTTGGAGGCCGAGCCGTCGACGCCAAGCCCGATGGCGACGCCCGCCGCCTCGAGCTCCTTGGTCGGACAGACGCCCATGCCGAACGCCATGTCGGAGGCGGCGCAATGGCAGACGCTGACGCCCGCGCGCCCCAAGCGCTCGATCTCGCTCGCGTTGAAATGGATGCCATGCGCGACCCAGGCGCGGGGGCGTGAGCCATCCGGCCTGCTCCAGGAGATCGACCGAGCGCACGCCGAAGGTCTCGACGCTATAGACGTCCTCGTCGAGCGACTGGCAGAGATGGGTGTGCAGCCGGCAATCGTAGCGCTCGGCGAGTTCGGCCGATCCCAGCATCACCCGCTTCGGCACCGCGAGCGGCGAGCAGGGCGCAAGCGCGACGCGGATCATCGCGCCGGGTTTGGCGTCGTGATAAAGGCTGAGCACCCGCTCGCTGTCCTCGAGGATCGTCTCCGAATCCTGGACGATCGAGTCCGGCTGCAGACCCCCGTCCTTCTCGGAAATGCCCATGGATCCGCGCGTGACCGTCATGCGCAGCCCGAGCTTCGTCGCCTCTTCGAC
Source organism: uncultured Alphaproteobacteria bacterium (assembly GCA_963702825.1). GTDB lineage: Bacteria > Pseudomonadota > Alphaproteobacteria > Rhizobiales > Beijerinckiaceae > Roseiarcus. The sequence goes on along the minus strand of CAVPEE010000054.1, from coordinate 32,372 downwards.
CTCGATGTCGATCGCGTTCGTGAGGTTCGGGGGAAAGAGATTGTGATGGTCGGCCGCGGTCGTGCAGCCGGACAGCATCAGTTCGACCAGCGCCATCCGGATCGCGATGCGCAAGGCCTCGGGCGTCATGCGGTCCCAGACGCGCTCCATCGAAACGAGCCAGGGAATGAGCTCCTTGCCGAAGCCTGCGGGATGGGCGCGCGTCAGCGTCTGGTAGAAGTGATGATGCGCGTTGATAAGCCCCGGCAGCACGACATGGCGCGAGGCGTTGAACGTCGTGTCGGGAGGAATCGCCGGCGATTGGCCGCGCGCGACGCATTCGACGATCTCGGCTGCCTTCGACCACAATGCCGCGTTCGGCGTCGGCCGCGAGGATGGCGAGCGGGTCCTTGATCCATAAGCGCATGCGCGGGGCGGCTCCGTGTTCAGCGAAGGGAAGCAAGAGACGGGGCGCATAGGCGAGGCGAGGCGAAAGGTAAAGCCTTTTGGCGTGCGTCTTGCATTGGTGGATCCCTTCGCAAGGCGCGCTGAAAAATGTATTCGACGCTTGGAATTTCGGCCCTTATGGTGCACCCACCAGGGGCCGAGAACGTACCGTGCCAGTGCGCGTGGCTCGAACGTAAAGCTGAGCCCCACGGCGGATGGGCGGCGAAGCTGCCGAACCGCCGATAGAATTGGACTGCGGGAGGGATTCATATGCGCGTTGCGATGATGGCGGCGTTGGCGGGGGCGATCACGTTCGCCGGACCGGCGTCTGCAGCTGACAAGGTCACGTTCGGCACCAACTGGGTCGCCGACCCGGAGGCCGGCGGCTACTACCAGGCGCTCGTCGACGGGACTTACGCCAAATACGGGCTGGACGTCACAATCCTCCAGGGCGGCCCGATGTCGAACGGCGGCATGCTCTTGATCGCCGGCAAGATCGAATTCTTCATGGGCGGCGACATGATCGGCGATTTCCTGGCGGTGCAGAACAACATTCCGACCATCGCCGTGGCCGCCCACTTCCAGAAAAACCCGCAAATCTTCATGTCGCATCCGGGCGTCGGCCTCGACAAATGGGAGAACCTTCCAGCGGCGAATCCGGCTTTTGTCAGCTCCGGCGCGGTCAACACATTCTGGGCCTGGATGCGGCTCGCTTACGGTTTCAAGGACGAGAACATCAAGCCCTACAACTTCAATTCGGCCCCCTTCATCGCCGAGCCGCGTTCGATCCAGCAGGGGTATTTGACCTCGGAGCCGCTCGAGGTCGAGAAGCAGGGTGGTTTCAAGCCCAACGTCTTCCTGCTCGCCGATTATGGCTACTCCACCTATTCGACCCTGGTCGAGACCCGCCGCGATCTTGTGGAGAAGCATCCTGATATCGTGCAGCGCTTCGTCGACGCCTCCACCATTGGCTGGTACCACTATCTGTATGGCGACAACGCCAAGGCCAACGAAGCGATCAAACGGGAGAATCCGGAAATCACGGACGACGAGATCGCCTTCTCGATCGGCAAAATGAAGGCATATGGCATCGTCGATTCAGGCGACACGCTCAAGCTCGGAATCGGCGCGATGACGGACGAGCGCTGGAGCGGTTTCTATAATGAGATGGTGAAGGCCGGCGTGGTCCAGCCAGGCATCGACTACAAGAAGGCCTATACGCTCCAATTCGTCAACAAGAGCGTGGGCCTCGACTTGCGCCCGAAGTGACGATCAGTTTCGTTCGGAACTATTTCTTCGGCGCTGGCAACGCATTGTAGACGTCGGGCGGCAAGACGGCGGAGACGTTGATCGTGACTTTGTCGTCAGGGCCGAAATTTTTGACCTTGTTGCTGACGGGCGGGAGGCTCTTGAGGAATGCGACGATCGCCTGCGCGTCGGCATCGGAGAGGTGTGACAGCGCCGGATAAGGCATCACGGGACTAAGCGCTCTTCCTTCGGGCGTTTTGCCGGCGCGAATCGCCGCTATGATCTGCTCGTCCGTCCATGAGCCGAGGCCGGTCTCCTTGTCGGGCGTCAGATTCTGCCCCACAAAGACGCCGGCGCCTGGAATTGCGAAACCGACGTCGGATCCGCCGAGATAGCGCTTCATGTCGGGCGAGCCGAGCAGGGCGCCGGGCGTGTGGCAGTCCGAGCAGCCGGCGATCGTCACGAGAAAGCGCCCGCGAGCGACCTGGGCATCGTCAGCCACGGCGAGCGAGGGCAGGGAAGCGAGGGACGCCAAGGCCGCGACGAGGGTCACGCCCAGTGCAATTCGAGACATGGTTCTCTCCTTTTCTTCGAAGGCGTGCGGCTCCCTTAGGTCGTCGCGACGCCCGACACGGGTATCCCGTCTAAATGCGCGGGCACTTCCCAATGTTGCGTCGGGTCAGGCTTATGAGCCACCGGCGTGATCGCCCCCCGCCACGCGACGCCCATCATCTGCGCCGTCTGGTAGGCCATCACGTTCCAGCCTTTCGCCGCCAATGCGCGCAAGCCCGCCGCCACATGCGGCGACACCAAGTCATGAAAGAGCACCATTGCGGTTGTTTCGAGGTAGGGCGCGCAAGCGAGCGCATCCTTAGACGGAGCCTCCCCGTCGTGGTCGCCGTCGATGAACGCGAACGACCATCGGGCGCCCGCTTCGCCCAAACGGACGACAGCCGCGGGGCTCGGTTCGGGAACGAGAATCGTCGTCGAGCCCCCGCCGGCCCCGCGGATCGCTTGCTCGAATTCGCGCCGCCAGTCGGCATCCGCGAGCAGAGGTTCGACGACATGGAGCGGCGCAAGGCCGGAGGCGACGAGATGGACGGTCGACCAGCCGCGCCACGCGCCGATCTCGATTCCACTCCGCCCCCTGAACGCGCGCGCGTTGCCGTAGAGGATCGAAGCTTCATCGCGATTGATGAAGCCGACCGTCGGATTGCGTCTGTCGACACGAAACGGATGGTCGATTTGCTTGCGAAAATAGGGCCAAGTCGAGGCGCTCTTGTCCGCCTCGATCATGTTCGGAAAGAGATGATCGAGAATCGGCGCTTCAAGATTGGCGGCGACGTAGTCCTTGGCCATTGACGGCACCTGGAGCAAAGGAACGAAACGGCCGCGCCTGCGTTCAGTTTCGATGAGATTCTAGGAGCTTCTGGTGCGGCGCCCCGTAGTTTGAAGCGAATGGCATGCTGCGCCATCTGGCGTCAACAACGGCGGACATCCGCCGGTCGAAGGCGCCGCAATGCAGCAAATTAAAGGCACTTGTACTTAACTTGTTCTCGCATTACCTGTTGTTCGACCTGAAAAGCGAGGTTTATGATGTCCGTGATTCAGGCGCATTGAGGCAGCGCAGGCGTGACCTCTGATGGACGCAGGCGAATGGCAAAAGCAAGGCGCGAGTTCTTGCAGCAGGCTGGGACGGCATGCGATTTGCACTGCATGGGGAGGATGTCGCGGACTGAACGGACGCGACGGAATGGCGGGTTCGCATCATGAACAAGATGGCAACTCTGGCGAAAGAAGCGGCGATCCCCGTAACCGCGCCGCCGCTTGTGACCTTGCGGGGCGTGCATAAGGTTTTCGCCAATCAAGTCACGGCGCTCGAAGGTCTCGACCTCGACATCCGGGCGGGTGAGTTCCTTTCCTTGCTTGGGCCGTCAGGCTGCGGCAAGTCGACGGTTTTGCGGTTGCTGGCAGGCCTCACGGGGCCGACGCGTGGCGAGATCGTTTGGCTTGCGAAATGCCCGGAGCTCGGCTTCGTGTTTCAGGAGCCGACGCTGACGCCGTGGTCCGACGTGTTCACCAACGTGTGGCTGCCGCTGCGCCTTGCCGGGGTATCGAAAGAAAAGGCCCGGCCGCGGGTCGAAGAGGCGCTCGAGCAAGTCGGGCTGGCTGGTTTCGCCAAGGCGTATCCGCGCCAGCTGTCCGGCGGCATGAAGATGCGAGTGTCGATCGCCCGCGCCCTGGTGACGCGGCCGACGGTCCTTTTGATGGACGAGCCGTTCGCCGCTCTGGATGAAATTACGCGCCTCAAGCTCAATGACGATTTGGCTGCACTCCGGACCTCGCTTGGGGCGACGGTCGTTTTCGTGACCCATTCCGTGTTCGAGAGCGTTTATCTTTCGGACCGCATCGTTGTAATGGCGGCGCGCCCCGGACGGGCGGTTGCTGAAATCAACGTCGAATACCCGACTCAGTCGCGTCAGGAAGGGTTTCGGCTGTGCAAAGCCTACGCTGACACCTGCGTCCAGACTTCCGAAGCGCTCCATATCGCGATGGGCGATCGGCCGCCGACGATGCTTAAGGGCGCGGTGGCGTGACTAAGGACGACTTTGTCGGCTATGCGGTGCCTGCCATCACCCTGGGGTTTGGGTTAATCGCCTGGGAGGGGCTGGTCCGGTACTTTGCGGTCCCAACCTATCTCTTGCCCGCGCCAAGCCTCATCATCTCCACCCTCATCACCGATTGGCCGACGTTGTCCGCGTCGCTATGGGTGACGCTGTCGATTACGCTCAAAGCTCTCGGGATCGCGATCATCGGCAGTGTCGGGCTCGCTATTCTTTTCGCACAGTCGCGACTTGTCGAGCGTGCGTTCTATCCGTTCGCCGTCGCGATGCAGGTGACGCCGATCGTCGCCATCGCGCCACTGTTGCTGATCTACCTTTCGCCCGGCGTCGCGGTCCTCGTCTGTGCGTTTCTGGTGGCGTTCTTTCCCCTGCTGGCCAACACCACGCTCGGACTGTCTTCGGCGGACCACAACTTGGTCGACCTGTTCCAGATGTATCGCGCCTCGCGCATGCAGCAGTTCATGTTGCTTAGGTTGCCCTCGGCGCTCCCGTATTTTCTCGCCGGCCTCCGGATCAGCGGCGGGCTGGCGCTCATCGGCGCGATCGTCGCTGAGATCGCCGCAGGGTCTGCCGGCCAGGGGTCTGGGCTTGCTTATCGCATTGTCGAGTCGGGCTTTCGCCTGAATATTCCGCGGATGTTTGCTGCGCTGCTCTTGATTTCGGTGGCGGGGATCACAATTCATCTGCTGCTGACTGCGCTGTCGCATTGGTTGTTGCGCGATTGGCATGACAGCGAGCGCGGGCGAGAAACCTGAAACAAACCAAATAATTTGTCGTATGAGGTAAGTCGGCGAGGGCTCTTTTGCGTCCGCGTCCGCACGGACCCCAATTCGCGCCGCTAAGTACAAGGCGAGGTCACATGAATATCGGCTATCTCAAGGTCGAGCGACGCATTGCGCCGCGGCGCGCCTCGGTGCTTCGGAAGCTTGGAATTTCCAATCTGGTCAGTACTGCGATGTTCGACATTGCCGCGGCGCATGAGGCTCTGGTTCGCCGCCAGGCCGTCCCCGAGCGAATCTTCGCCGATGGCCTGGTGGTCGACGTTCCGGCCGGCGTCTACCACCCGCTGCCGGATTCGAGCTCCGAATTTTTCATTCGCAATATCAAGGCGATGAACCCAAACCTGATCGCCAAGACGCTGGAGATCGGGTGCGGCTGCGGCATCATCTCGCTTTATATGGCGGCCAATTGGACGTCGAGAACGGTGGCGACGGACATCTCGCCGATCGCCGTTGAGGCGACGATCGCGAACGCCAAGCTTAACAACGTCAATCTGACGGCTTTTCAGTCCGACCTGTTCGAGAAAATCGACGAGAAAGATTTCGACCTCATCGTTTTCAACACGCCGCTTGTCGACAAAAACCCGGAAAACGACATCGAGCGCTATAGCCTGTGTGATCCGCAGGGGCGCATTACGGAGTCCTACCTGCGCCAGGCGCGTGGCCACGTATCGAAGGACGGGCTGATCATTTTTTCGATCTGCAACAATTCCGCCTATGAGGTGATGGACGCGATCGATCTCAATTATGAGATCGTCGGCTTTGAGTTGGCCTACAGCGGTTTTTGGCGCGCGATCGTCGGCGCGCGGACCTAACGGCAGCAGGCGAGATTACGGGCGTCAGAGGGCGCCCGCGGGTGGTTCGCTGGGGGCGTTTTCACGTCCTTTGACCAAGCGAAAGAAAATGCGTTGCGGGAAGCTTTGGCGGGTCAGGTCCTGACGGAAGCTCGGTGGAAATCGACTGACGCTTTGCCGATTGGCGTCGGTATCGGCGCGCATGATAGGAACGGGGCTCAGGCGCGCTTCTGCGCCCCAAGCGCGACTGGACGCTAGCAATGGCGGATGCAAGTTCGACGTCTTCCGGCGGCTTCGCCGAGCCCCATCGCCGGGGGACGGGAAAATGGATCAGTCTGCTCGCTGAACTCCCTTATTTTGCTATCGTTATCATCGGCATAGTCGGGGTTTCGTGGACCAACATGCTGGGCGTTTCAGTGGCGACCTATTGGGTCACTATGACCCCGATTGCCGGCCTTCTCTGCGTCTGCGTAGGCTGGGCGCATTTGCCGCGGGGTCGCGGTCGGCTCGAAATGATGGCGCTTCAGTTTGGTCAATGGGCGGCGGTGCTCGTCGCCATGTATCTCATCCACGTGAGCAATTCTGACGGCCTGGTCACGCACGACGCGTTGGGGAGCATTCTCCTAACGTTGCTCGCGCTCGGAGTTTTTATCTCGGGACTCGACTTGCGAACCTGGAAGCTTTGCGTCGCGGGCGCTTTCCTTGCGCTTGCGGTGCCGTTCGTCGCTTGGTTCGCCGACGCCGGATTGTTCATATTTCTCATTGGCGTCGTGCTGATCGCGCTTGGATTGCTTGCCTGGTGGGGCGCCCATCGGTCGCATCAGCACAGCTGAGCCATTCCCCGTCGGCGCTCAAGCTTGCAACCGCCTTATTCCGGCTAACGTCTCCAAGTGAAGCGGCGACACGTGTTCGTGATTGCTCCGGGCCGGGACTTGCGCGCGCAAGCCGGATGGCGCCTAAAGAGCGGCCGACAAGAGGTTGGGCAAGGCAAGCCGGCCGGGAGGGGGAGCTCCACTATCGCTTTGTGCGTTCACGACTTGGCCCGCGTAGCGGGCGCAAAAATAAGGATAGGCGAGCCTCCGCGAGTCGACGTCGTGTCAGCGTCCGTCGGTTGGGCGCTCCTGGCGTCGAACGGACGCGCGCTCGAGCTTTTCACGCTTGCGCGGGCGGCGCCGCTTGTCGCCGCGCTTGCGCTCTCCGGATGTGCGCCGGTCGGTCCCAACTTCGAGCGGCCGGCGGCGATCGTGTCGCCGCAGTTCAAGGAGATCAAGGGCTGGAAGATCGCGACGCCGCGCGCAAACGAGCCCAAAGGCGCGTGGTGGTCCGTCTTTCACGATCCCGAACTCGACCAGCTCATGCGGGTCGTCGTGGTGTCCAACCAGACGGTCAAGGCGGACGAGGCCAACTATCGCGAGGGGCTGGCGCTCATCAATGAGGCGCGCGCCGGCCTCTTTCCCACTGTCAACGGCACCGGCTCGGCGACGCGCTCCTCGCCCTCGCAGACGAATTTGACCGCGGAAGCCTCGGGGACGTGGACGCTCGACGTCTGGGGTCAGATCCGGCGCGAGATCGAGGTGCAGCAGGCAGGCGCGGAGACGAACGCCGCCCTTCTCGCCAACGCCACGCTCGCCGCGCAATCGGCGCTGGGGCTCGCCTACATGACCTTGCGCGAGGCGGATTCGCTCGAGGACCTGCTCGCCCGGACCATCGAAGATTACAAGCGTGGTGTGACGATCACGCAAAACCAGTATAACGCCGGGACCGCCGCCAAGTCCGACGTCATCACCGCGCAGGCTCTGCTCCTCAACGCTCAGGCGGCGCTGATCGCCGCCGGCGTGTCGCGCGCGCAAAGCGAACATGCGGTCGCAGTCCTGATGGGCCGCCCGCCCGCGGGCCTATCGATCCCGCACGGAAGCTTGGCGACCCACGTTCCCTCGGTTCCGGTCGGCCTGCCGTCGTCGCTGCTGGAGCGCAGGCCCGACGTCGCGGCGGCGGAGGAGACCATGCGCCAAGCCAACGCTCAGATCGGCGTCGAGTTCGCCGGATATTTTCCAGTCGTATCGCTCTCCGGCCTCATCGGTTACTCCGGCAATCCGTTCAACGCCGCGTTCGGCCCGAGCAATCCCGTATGGTCGTTCGGCGCCTCGCTCGCTCAGCCGCTGTTCAACGGCGGCCTCACCACCGCGCAGGTCGAGGCGGCGCGCCAGATCTATCAGGCGGACGTCGCCACCTATCGCGAGACGGTGCTGACGGCGATCCAGCAGGTCGAGGACGCGCTCGCGGGGATTCGCATCCTGTCGCGCGAGGTCAAAGTGCAGGCGGAAGACGTGCGGATCTCCCGGGAGGCGACGCAGATCACGCTGAACGAATACAAAGCCGGTACCCAAGCCTTCACCGCTGTGGTCACCGCCGAAACGCAGCAGCTGGCGGCCGAGGAGTTGTTGTTGTCGACCCAGGCTCAGCTCCAGCTCGACGCGGTCGATCTCATCGTCGCGCTCGGCGGCGGCTGGAGCCAATCGATGCTACCTGATGTGACCGCGCAGACGTCGGCCATTCCGCCTCATTAAGAATTACAAAACAATTAGGTATAGTCGGCTTGGTTCCGTCTCTGAGGCGGCGTCGACGGCGGTTCGCTTCGCCCGCTTGGATTTCCTTGGCGCGGGGCCCTTTTCGCTCCAAAACCGCCGCTCACGAGCCTTGGATTCATTTGGATTTCCTTGGATTCTCTCGTCCGAATCGAGCCTTTTCAATGGGTTACACGGAGAAAATCGCGAATTTTTATTTCTGAGCCCATGGTGGCCTTGAAAGCGCCGGAACGGGCCGGCGGTCCTGATATCGAAGAGCAAGACTGTTCATAGGCCAAGCTTACTCTCGTTTCTGGTTTTCTGCAATCTATTGTCGTCCGAAACCGATATTCGAAATGCGGCGCTTCATCCGTCAGCGGATCGTCTTCAGGCCGAGTTCCACAATGAGAGCACCGGTTCGTTTTTGTCATGCTCGTAGCCGAGAATGCTCACGCTCGCCGTGCCGAGCACGAAGAGACGCCCTTCGGACGGAGCAAGGCCGAGCCAGCGCGCCGCCAGCACCCTGAGGATATGCCCGCTGGAAAAGACGATGGCCTGATCATCCGCCGCTCGCAGACGGGCGATCATGTGATCAGCGCGCGCGCCGACATCGGCCGGCTGCTCGCCGTTCGGGCACCCGTCGCGGAACAGGAGCCAGCCGGGCCGCTGGCTCAGGATTTCGCTGCTCTTGCGCCCCTCGTAGTCGCCGTAATTCCATTCGAGCAGGTCGGAATCAAGCTTGGCGACGTCGCCGAACCCAGCGAGCGCGCAAGTGCGGGCGGCCCGCTGAAGGGGACTGGTGAAAACCCTGTCAAACTTGAGTCCCTTGAGGCGCTCGTGGAGCCCCCGAGCTTTGCGTTCGCCCTCTTCCGTGAGGGGGATGTCCGTGCGTCCCGTATGCTGGCCGCTTAGGCTCCATTCGGTTTCGCCGTGGCGGACGAGATAGACGCAAGGAAGCATGACGACTCCAAATCCGCGACTTTGCCGCGAACGGCGCTCAAGATCGCAACGTCTTACTCCGTCTAGCACTGATTTGGATATCCAATCAGTGGATGTCGGAAACGCCCGGGGCGCCGGTTTGCGTCAGGATGCCCACGCCCGTCACGGTGCTTGGCGACGCTCTCCATGTCCGGGGAAGGACAGGCTCGCCGTCGAGACCAGACGGGCAAACGTCCCCGAGCGGTCCGGCGCCAAGCGCCGATCAGCGCGGCGCCGTCCTCGTTCATCCGCGTCAACGCGGAGATTTACGGCAAGCTTGGATAAAGTATAGTTTATGATATGAAGCTATATAAATACGTATGGATGTAGCTAAATCAGACGTCATCACGTCTTCGTGTGTCCTTCACTAATATGTGAAGGTCGGCGGTAGGGTATCTCCTGGCTTTCGCCGCAAAGAGCTACCAAGTATTTGTCACCAGCATTTACAGCCATTGGTCAGGCGCTATTTGATGGGCGTCTGAATCCCTTTCGACCGGGTGCTGGAACCTACATCGAGTTGATCGTTGTAGGCCGACATGCTTAGGAGGCATGAAATGAGAAATGCAATAACGGGTCTTTTATTGGCTGGCGCCACGTCTGCTTTGCTTGCCACGTCGGCATTCGCGCAGGTGGCCGGCAATCCGGGGGATCTTCATACCCCGACCCCGTACACAAACGAAGTTCGCGCCAACACATACGGGTACACCCCGGGATCGGGTGGACCTCTGGGTGTATTTACCGCTCCGTTCACCGCCGCGCCTGTCGCAGTTTTGAACGGTGCGTCCGACGCTGGCGGGTGTGGGGTTAGCCAGGACTTTAACGGCCGACTGACGGCGCTCTGCGGCCTGTAATCTGATCGTAAGCGTTGTTTTCAGCGCCGCCCTCGAGGGCGGCGCTGGCGTTTTGGGCATGTGCAACCGAGGTCGCGCCCGAGCGCTGAGATGCCTTCGCGGGCGCTGCGCAGAAAGCGGAACCAATAGAGTGCGCGGACGTTTAAGTCGCAGAGTTGGCCCCGCAACGTCCGGAAGGCCGACCGGTCAGACAAGGGCGTCGCCAGTCGGATCGTTCTCCTTCTTCGTCGTAGCGATTTCGGCGCCTAGGAGGACCTCATGAACAACGCGTTCTTGGCTTTGACAGCCGCAGGATTTGCCGGTCTCAGTCGGATTTGGCATCAACGCTCAAACGTCTCCGGTACAAACTGCGCAAGTGGTGAATTCCACGCCAGACTACACCCAGGAGGCGGGCGTTTTCTCGCAGTGGTTGACCTCTGATGCGCCTCAGTGTGTGGCCGTATCCAAAATCGGTTCGGTAGCGCACCTGACCAAGCTCACGCATGAGCAGTTCCAATTTGTCCGTGCGCTCTACATCGCCATTCCTCCGATCTCGCGAGCGCTTCCTCCGGGCGATAGCGCGGTGATTGCGAGCGCGAACGGCCACTCTATGGTGGCGCTGGTTTCTGGCGGTGAAACCTGCGCGCGCTTCCTTGCTCCGGATTTCGTTTTGTCGATGCTCACTCAAGTCGGCAAAGGCGAAACCGAAGCGGCCGGAGACCCGATTTAGGGTCTTGCTGGCGGAGGCCCGCTCGGCCTTAAGCGACCGTCGCGGGCTTAAGTTCAGCCTTGTCCTGCTATTGCCGGCGCTCCTGTTCCCTTCTATGCAAGAGATAAGGGGCGATTGAGTCGACGCTTGCGCGCCGCAAGCCAAGCTAGGCGTTGACCTAGCGGCCGATCGCGGGGGATCGGGGCGACAAAAATGCGGTCATATGCGGCAGCGCTTGTTGTCCTTGCGGGACTTTACGGCGCGCCGGCTGTGGCTGCGGACCTGCCAACGAAGAAACCGGCCCCGGAGGAGATCGTCGCCCCGGTTCTGCCGTCCACTTGGCACTACGAGATCACGGGCTATGGCTGGGGTACGGACCTCGCGGGCCAAGCCGGGGTGGGACCATTTCCCACCTCACCGTTCTACATCAATTTCCTCAAGCTCCTCGAACACTTCCAGGGAGGGTTGATGACCTCCTTCGTAGCCCGCAACGACACGTTCATTGCGGGCCTCGACGTCATTCTGTCGCGCATCGGAGCGGGGACCAATTTCGAAAACCCGACGAGCGCGCTGTTCGGCGACCACGCCAACCTGACGTTGACGGAAGGCATCTTCACCGCTTTCGGAGGGATAAGGATCCCCGTTGGACCGCCGAATCTCCAGCTCTACGGCACCCTCGGCGCTCGCTATTTCTATATACACACTGGTTTGGACTTGTCGTTTCCGGTCGTTGGCTTCGAACCCAATTTCGGCCTGACCAAGAATTGGGTCGATCCGGTTGCCGGCCTCGCCGCCCACTACGCCATCAACGATAAGTATTTTATCAACTTCCTGACGGATATGGGCGGTCTCGACAACAGCGCGACCGGTCAGGTGCTGGGCTCGGTCGGCTACAATTGGACGCCCTCGTTTTCAACGACGCTCGGGTATCGCGTCCTTTACACTTACTTTCGCGACGAAAGCGGACCTCTCCACGACTTCCGTTATCAGTCATGGATGTACGGGCCGTTCGCTGGGGCCAAATACAGCTTCTGATCCGAAGTCTTCTTCGCCTCCTCACCAGCTCTCGAAGGCGCGGGTGACGCGCTTCATAAAAGCCGCCCGCCGAGCCGGTGCGGTGAAGTTCATGTCGTAGAGAGCCAGATACTCGAAGCGTCCTTTCGGGTCGATCAGCGCGCCAATGTTGTCGCGTACGAACCGCAGCGGCGGATCGCCTTTTGCAGCCACGTCTTTGCGGCCTTCGCCGTAGGCGCACACGGCGGCCATGCGCTTGATGTGATGAAGATTCGGATGGAAGAGCCCCGCCTCATCGATGCGAATGGCGACGCCCGGCAAAAACACCCGCTGGAAATAGCCCTGCATGATCGCAGGCAGGCCGTCGAACCAGACAGGAAACACAAGCACGAGCGCTTGAGCCGCCCGCAGGCGCTCCACATAGGCATCGACGTCGCGTGTGTTGGCGTTGGTGTCGACGTAGCGAAGAAGGCCCTCCCGCGACATGATCGGGTCGAACTTCTCCGCATAGAGGTCGAGATCGTCGACGATATGCCCGCCGGCGCGCAGGATCTCGACAACTCGCGCGTGCAGCCCGGAAACGAAACTCGTTTCCAGCGGGTGCGCGAAGACGACAAGAATGCGCAAGCTACGCTCCGGCTGGCTCCACGCGTCGATTCCGAGCCTGATCGCCGCGTTCAGCCGCAATGAGAAATTCGATGCGGGGGGGAGCGATTAGCATCTCCCGGATTTCGTCCTCGAGCACCCGATCGGCGTTGGTGACCCGCTCGCGCAAATGCTTGAGCTCGAGCCACGATTCGATCAGATAGGCTTCTTCATAGCGGCCGACGTCCCCCGCGTCCTCAAAGATCCCCCACGCGAACGCGCCGTCGCGCCGCCGCTCGAATCCGAGCTCGTCCAAAGCTCGGACGAACGCGGCGCTGTCTTTGGGGTCGATCCGGTACTCGATCTTGACTAGGACGGGGCCACGATCGTTATCGATTTCCTCCCGGGTTTCCGGCAGGTTCCAATGCTGGGAGGGCGAAAGGTCAAGCTGCCCTGGCTGCAGCTTCCATCCCCAGGTGAGGGGAATGGCAGCAACCGCGCCTCCGGCGGCGATGAGCAGTGCGGCCGAAAGTCCGTATCTCGCGGCGATCTCGCCCCACGCCGCGCTGCACAAAGTCATTGTCCCATAGATGACGGTCAGAAACACGGCGAGGCCGCGGCCGCGCACCCAATCTGGCAAGACATTCTGTGCGGAGGTGTAAAGGCAGGTCAGGTTGTTGACCCACGCCACCCCGGCAAGCAGGCAGGCGCAAAGCGAAATCGGGAGGTCTTGAGCGATGGCGAACAGCGTCAGCGCGACGACGGTCAGGATCGTCCCGGCCGCAACCAGCCGATCGGCCCCGAACTTGCGGCGCAGTTTCTCATGTCCAAGCGATCCGACAATCGCTCCAACGCTGATCGCGCTGAGCAGAAGACCGTAGTGCTCCGCCCCTTGTCCGGTTCGCCGAGCGATCAACGGCAAGAGTCCCCAATAGGCGGCGGTAAACGGATAGATCGCAATGGTCCGCGCCAGCGTGGCCCACATGAGGCGATTGTTGGCGGTATGCCGGAGGCCTGTGCGCAGGGCGCTGCTCAATCTCTCGGCGGGCAGGGACGCTCTCTGCCGCCCGGGCGCGCGCCACCAAGTCAGCGCCGCGATCACCAGGAGATTGGCGACGACAAAAATCCAAAGCGGAGCCGCCGCTCCGTAGCGCACGATGATGAATCCGCCGAGCGCAGGACCGAGCGTGCGGCTCAGGTTGTAGCCAACGCTGTGCGCGGCCATTGCTCCCGGCATCACGGGCTTCGGCACGAGTTGCGGCGTGATCGACAGCCATGCGGGCGTATTAAGAGACCAAGCCGCGCTGAGAACGAATGTCGTCAAGAGCAACAGCACTGGAGACACGAAATCGAGCGCCACCACGGCGGCGAAGATCGCCATCAACGCGGCGATCGCGTAGGAGACGGCGATGATCATCCGACGCGGATCGACGATGTCCGCTATGGCGCCAGCGGGAAGCGTGAACAGAAAGATCGGCAGTGTGGTTGCGGTGTGCAGTAGCGACACGTCGAACGGGTTGAGGTCGAACGTCGTCATCAACCAGCCGGACGCCGTGTCGTACATAGCGATGCCGATCAGCGCGCAAGTGCTCGCCGTCCAGACGATTGCGAACGCCGGATGGGCGAACGCGCCAAGCATCGTTGACCGGTTGGAGGGCGGCTCCTGAATGAAGCGTAAGTTCATTTTCAAGTCGCTCCTCTCCGGACCCGCGCGCCTAGTGTGAAACGAGCGTGCGAGCTCTCGTCGCTGGAGCCGAATGCGTCATTTGCGCACGCCATAGCAGGCCGGAGAAGGTTGTTCACTCTCGAAAAGGTTGGCGGAATTCTGCTCCGAGAACTGCCACACGCTCGCGAAATTTGTCGAGTTCGTGGCGGCGCGGTTCGCCGAGACCAATAGCCGGACAGGCGAGCGCATGAAACTGCTTTGCGCAGATGCGATTGAGGTGGCGGCCGGCACAGACCGGATTCGTGCGAATTCGTTGCAGCCCACTTTTTGAGCAGCCGCACCCGTCCGCTGCGGTCGCTTTTCGCACTGCGGCGCCTTGAAACTCTGCGCGTTGTTCGCCATTTGATCTGGATATTGGGCAGGTAGTGGCCACCCAATTTCTCGCTCTTCCAATGGGGATCTTGTTGTCCAGCGAGTCCACCGCCAAGTCGGACGCGCCAGCAGCTCGTGACTGGGGCGTCTTCGGCAATTTGGCGTTCACGGTCATGCTGATTGCGAGCTCAGCGTCGAACGTGGGATTCGCGATGTTCGACACCTCGTCGAACTGGCTCATGACCAGCCTTAATCCAGATCCAATGATGGTGTCGGCGGTCCAAGTCGCCACCACGCTACCGATGTTTCTCTTGACGCTGCCCGCCGGCGCGATGACCGACATTATCGATGCGCGCCGCATGCTGATCGGCGCTCAGATCGCCGTGACCGCGATATCAATCGTTTTCGCAGCCGTAGTTACAATGCATTGGGCGACGCCGGCTGTGCTGCTGGCGACGACATTTCTTTTGGGAGGCAGCGGCGCGCTGGCAGCGCCGGCATGGCTTGTCATCACGCCGATGCTGGTGCCGAAGAAGGATCTCGACAGCGCCATCGCCATCAACAACGCCAGCTACAATGTCAGCCGTGCGCTTGGCCCGGCCATTGCCGGGTTGGGGATCGCGGCCTTCAGCATCGGATTGCCGTTCTGGTGTTTCTGCGCCGGTAATATCGCCGTCCTTGTCGCGTTGCTGTGGTGGCGCGCTCCACGCCGGACGAAAGAGACACTTCCCGCGGAGCGCCTCTTCAGCGCCCTCCGCACTGGGTTGCGCTACGCCAGAAACAATCGTGACATCGACGCGACCCTCATCCGCGCCGTCGGCTTTTTCCCGTTCGCGAGCGCTTATTGGGCGCTTCTGCCTCTGGTCGCGCGCACGCAGATGCACAACGGGCCGGAAGTCTATGGCATCCTTCTCGGCATGATCGGCGTAGGTTCAATTCTTGGATCATTCGCGCTCAACAGCCTCAAGGCGCGCCTCGGTCCAGATCGGCTAGCCACGCTTGGGACCTTTGGCACAATTCTGGCGCTCGGGCTCTATGGCGCTGCCCAAGAGCCGATCATCGCAGCGCTCGCGAGCCTGATTGCAGGCGCGTCGTGGATCACAATGATGACAACGTTGTTCGTCTCAGCGCAGGTGGCGTTGCCGGAGTGGGTGCGCGGGCGGGGCCTCGCGATTTTTCTCACAGCGTTTTTCGGCGCGATGACACTTGGCAGCGCGGTTTGGGGCAAGGTCGCAAGCGTCCAGGGAGTGCCTACCGCCCTTTTTCTTGCCGCGGCGTGTGCGGCAATCGGGATGATCGTAACCGCGCGGTGGAGATTGCAAACCGCTGCCGCGCTCGACCTCACGCCATCGATGCACTGGCGGACGCCGGTGTTCGTGCATCCGGTTGAGGACGATCAGGGGCCGATCCTGGTCACGGTCGAATATCGGATCGACCCGAAGGATATTAAACCCTTTCTCGGTTGATCCATGAAATCGGCCTCGAGCGAAAACGCGACGGCGCTTATGCGTGGGGTGTTTTCGAGGATACGCAGGTCAGCGGCCGGATCGTCGAGACCTTTCTCATTCAGTCGATGCTCGAACTCAGGCATCTGCGCACGCGGGTGACGATCGCCGACCGCTTGATCGAGGAACAGGCGGGCGCGTTCCTCAAGGAGCCGCGGAAGCCGACGTTTCTTGTCGCGCCGAGGCGCCACCGTCAGAAACGACGGAAGGGATCGAAAGGGCTTGCGCCGCAGGCGGCCCGAGAACCTGCTCCGGTCGGGTAGAGGGCGTCGGTTCGTCAATCGGGTGCAATCGCGCCGGTGCGAGCGGGGCGCTTTGAGTCAGCGATCGGCTTCGCCATCAAACGAAGAACTTCGTCCTCGGTCGCGACCCTGCGAAAGCGGTCAAGCGCGCCGACGCGTACGAACGCTTCATGCAAGTAAGACCCAGGGGGCGGGCAAATCCAGAAATCGTAGCCGCTCCACGCGATCGCCTCGCTCCAGAGGTGCACGAAGCTCGCCTCGCGCGCCTTGTTCGCGACCCATTCGCGGTAGCTAGGCAGGAACAGCTTCCAGAATTGCTCGGGTTCGATCGGATAGCAGACCTGCGAGTCGACCGCATGCTGGGTGAGGTCGTACTTGGCGAGGACAGGCGTCAGCAGAAATGGGCCAATCGCGCCCCATCTCTGGTCGACATCGATTGCCGCGTCAGCCTCCGCGATGAGTTCGGTAAGAGCCGGGCTGGTCGGCGGAAGCCTCAGCACCGCGTTGTTAACGAGGCTTGTCCCGACCGCGTCGGCCTGACGGCAAAACACGAAGCCATCGTTATTGAAAGCCGGCCTGCTTAGGCAAAGCATGTCGGTATCGATCCAGCAGCAGCCCGTCTGCCGCATCATCCGGTAGCGAAACATATCCGCAAACGTGGCGAGCGACGGCTTTCCGTTGGCAATGAATCTACTGGTCAGCGATTCATCGGCGCAGATCGTCCGCGCATCCGCGTGGCGCACTCCCGCGAGGCAGCTCGAGATGCGGATCATAGGTGAAGACGCGCAGGCTCACGCCCGCTTGAGGAAATGAGCTAAGGCACGCGTAAGCGAATGGGTTGAGCCGTCCATGCCAGAAGGACGCGAATTCGCAGTCGTCCGCCGAGAGTCACTCGATCCTCGCCAGCACGTTGCGGCCGGCTTCCTCCCAGTCGTCGAAGAACGTCTCGGTCTTCAAATCCCCACGAGATACGAATTCGCAATAGACGTCGAAGATCCAGCTCGCATGGACGTCATCGAGCAGAACATGCCGGCCGCGCTGGCCGCTGGCGATACGAATGCAATTACCCATGTCGGAGCGGCACACTTCGTCGGTGTGGCCGCCGTCGACGTGAAAAATGTCGAACGCAAGCTCGGCGCGGCGGCTGACCAGCCAAGGGAGAACTTCGCGTGAATCGCCGGTAAACAAGTGCACGCGCCCTGGAAACTCCCCTTTGAGGAAATCGACGCATTCGGCCGTATAGGCGTGAGACATAATGTCGACGCCATAATATTCGAGTCGCGGGTTCGATGACAGCGCCAGCAGCGCGCTGTGGCCGGCGTTGACGCCGACTTCGAGCAGCCGCTCTTTAAATCGCACCGCGCGCCAAGCGTTGCGCCGAGCCGGAGCGAGGCCGTCCTCGGGAGGTTCGTCGACATAACGATCGTCAAGGTCGGCGTAGAAGATGTTGCCCTCCAAGCGTTCGCCGGATTGCTTCACGAGCTCAGCAATGCGCTTGAGACGCAAGCGGAACGGCTCGGCGAAGACCTCCTCAAGGGTGTCGCGCCGTATCGAATAGTCCGGGATATCCGTTGCAGGGATAGGCTTGCCAGGAAGAAGCCTGCGGCCGTTCATTGTTCCGAAGCCTTCGTTGTCGACCGTGGTCTCGTCCCGGTCCTTGGTTGTTTCTGCGCCTATGGCACAGTTTCGATTGTCAGTGGAACGATGATGATCGCAATTGCTCTTCCCGCCCCGCGGCGCGATCCTCTTGATTCTTGAATAAAGCCCTTCCTATATTCGACGGCTGCATATACCCCAACAGGCATGATTGGGACGGTGAAGCTTGCGCTCGGCTCGCAACCGTTAGGCGCGTTTCGAGAGAGCGGGGCGGTTGAGAATGAGGGGAAATCTGCGGATTGAGGGCTATGCGATTGCGTCCGCCGACGGGATGATCGCGGATGCGACCGGATACATGCCCGACTCCCTCAAATTCGAGGCCGACCAACGTTTTCTTTCCGATGCGCTCGATCGGGTGCAGGTGGTCTGCCATGGCCGCCTATCGCACGAGGGCCACCCCGAATTGCACGCCCGACGACGCCTGATCCTCACTCGGCGGGCGCCCGACCTTATGCCCGATCCTGACAATCCGAACACCTGGCTCTGGAACCCCTCCGGCGCGACATTGGAAGAGGCTTGCGACGCGGTCGGGTGTGGATCCGGAACACTGGCGATTGCGGGAGGAACCGAGGTTTTCAGCCTGTTTCTGAAGATCGGTTATGACGTCTTCTATCTCGCGCGCGCGGAGCAGGTGCATCTGCCCGGCGGTATGCCAGTGTTCTGCCAGGGTTGGTTCGGCCAGTCGGCTGAGGATGTTCTTCGAGACGCGGGTTTGCAGCCGGCGGAAACTTGCCGGCTCGAGCACGAGGTGTCCCTTGTCAAGTGGACCCCCCTGATTTCGACGGGACATTGTCGGGCGCCGTCGTCCCGCCAGTGACGCATTTCGGATCGGCTGACACGGCGCCTCCCCTTCAACTCGCCCATATTCACCAGTAGGAAGCGCGCTAGAGGGCCACGGAGTGGCCTTTCCCCTCCGGTTCGTCGGACTTTAGCGATGCCTCTATGAATGAGCGGATGACGACTGAGCCGACAAATCGCGCGGCGTCCATGGCAGCGCTGCTTCCGCTTGTCCGCTATGGCCGGCGCTATCTCGGTCGCGCGACCGCCGCGCTCGCGGCGCTGACAATCTCCTCCGCTGCGACATTGGCCGTGCCGTTCGCGCTGCGCTCGATGATCGATTTCGGCTTCTCGAAAGAGAGCGGCGGCGCGGTCAACGTCTATTTTCTCGCCATGGGCGCCCTGGTGGTCGTCATCGCGCTGGCGGCCGCCACCCGGTACTATCTGGTGACCACGCTAGGCGAGCGGGTTGTCGCGGATTTGAGACGCGACGTGTTCGCGCATTTATCGCGTCTCGACGCCTCGTTCTACGACAGCGCGCGAACTGGCGAATTGGTGTCGCGTCTCACCGCCGACACGACGCAGATCAAGGCGGCTTTCGGCGCCTCGGCCTCGATCGCCTTGCGCAACCTCTTCATGTTCGTCGGCGCCATCGCACTGATGGTCTACACCAGCCCCAAATTGTCGGCATTGGTGCTGGTCGCCATCCCGGTGATCGCCGCTCCTCTTATCGCCTCCGGCCGCGTGGTGCGCCGCCGGTCTCGGCGCGCGCAAGACACGCTCGCCGAAGCGAGCGCCTTCGCCGCGGAGAGCCTCGGCGCGGCGCGCACCATGCAGGCGTTCGGCGCCGAGGGCGCCAGTCAGGCGCGTTTCGCTGAAGAGATCGAAAGCGCCTATCGCGCGGCGCGCGAGGCTGCCGCGACCCGTTCCCTCCTCATTGCGATTGCGGTTTCGCTCGCTTTCTGCAGCGTCGTGTTCGTCCTGTGGCTCGGCGCGCGCGACGTTCTCGCGGGCCGGATGAGCGGCGGACTTCTGTCGCAGTTCGTGCTCTTTGCCGTTCTTGGCGCAACCTCGCTTGGCGAATTGTCGCAGGTGTGGAACGAAGTCTCCGCCGCGGCCGGTTCGGCCGGCCGGATCGCCGAGCTTCTGGCCGTCAAGCCGCGCATCGTCGCGCCGACGAAGCCCACGCGCATGCCTTCGCCTCCGCGCGGCGCGATCGAATTCAGGCATGTCACTTTCTCGTATTCGAGCGCGCCCGACGTTCGTGTCCTGGAAGACCTCAGTTTTTCGATCGCGCCGGGCGAGCGGGTCGCCATCGTCGGCCCCTCCGGGGCCGGCAAGTCGACCATATTTCAGCTCATCATGCGCTTTTACGACGCCGACGAGGGCCAGATCCTTGTCGATGGCGTCGACGTCAAGGCGGTCGATCCAAAGGATCTGCGCGAGCGCATCGCGCCCGTCCAGCAGGAGGCTGCGATTTTCGGCGCGACGGTCGCAGAAAACATTGCCTATGGGCGCGCCGAGGCGAGCGAATTGGCAATCGAAGAAGCGGCGCGTCGTGCAGCGGCAGACGGGTTTGTGCGTGAGCTTGGGCCTAGGCTATGCGACAAAACTCGGCGAGCGCGGTGTGACGCTGTCTGGAGGGCAGAGGCAACGGCTAGCAATCGCGCGGGCTATCCTGAAGGACTCGCCAATCCTGCTGCTCGACGAGGCGACGTCGGCGCTGGATGCGGAAAATGAGGCGCTGGTGCAAAGCGCGCTCGACGATGTGATGACCGGCCGCACGACGCTGGTGATCGCGCATCGGCTTGCGACGGTTCTGAAGGCCGACCGAATTCTGGTAATGGAGGCCGGTCGCATGGTCGAGGAGGGCGATCACGCCTCGCTCGTCGCCCGTAACGGCGTCTACGCGCGCCTGGCGCGGCTGCAATTCGAATCCGGCGCGGCCGCGCTTAGCGAGGCGAATGCGGCGAGCTAGTGCGGCTTCACTTTTGCGGTCGACGGCCATCGCAATTATGGTAGAGGTCACCCGGCCGCGCTTTGCCGCGACGGCGTTCGAAGGCGCCCCCCGAACATGGCGCGTTACTTTAGGCGAAGCTGAGTGACAGTTCGATCGACAACACTTGCGCGTGAGGGCCGCGTCCGTAACCCGGCGCCTGCGCGGACATGGGGCGGGGTTGTCGATCATCTGGTCCTGCTCAAGCCGCGGGTCATGTCGCTCGTCGTATTCACCGGCGCAGTCGGCTTCGCGCTCGCCCCGGCGCCGATGGATTGGATGAAGCTGCTCGCGACGCTTTCGGCGATGGCCGGAGGGGCAGGGGCCTGCGGCGCGCTCAATATGTGGTGGGACGCCGACATTGACGCCAATATGGCGCGAACGGCGATGCGCCCGATTCCGCGCGGCGTGGTGCCTCCGCTCGAGGCGCTGGCGATCGGAATTCTGCTCTCGATCGTGTCGGTGGCCGCGCTTGCAATCAAAGTCAATGTGTTGGCTGCTGCGTTATTGGCGCTGACGATCGCGATTTACGTTCCGCTTTACACCATGGTTCTGAAGCGCTCGACGCCGATGAACATCGTCATTGGCGGCGCGGCGGGAGCGCTGCCGCCCGTCATAGGGTGGGCCGCCGCAATGAACAGCGTTTCGGCAGGCCCGATCGCGATGTTCCTCATCACCTTCTTGTGGACGCCGCCGCATTTCTGGGCGCTCGCTTTGTGCCGCAGCGGCGACTACGAGCGGGTCGGGGTGCCGATGCTGCCCAATGTCGTCGGCCCGGTTAAGACCTGTCGGCAGATCGTCGCCTATTCAATTCTGCTCGTTCCAGCGTCGCTCGGGCCGATGCTGATCCCGGGCGTCGGGCTTCTCTACGGCGCCATCGCGACTGCGGCGAATGCGGGATTTCTTTGGCGCGCGTTCGCGCTGTACCGCCTGCGGGACGGCGAGGAATCGGCGCGGCGCAAGGCGGCGATGGGTCTGTTCGGCTTCTCAATTCTCTACTTGTTCGTCCTGTTCGCAGCGATGCTCGCCGAGGTCATGCTGCGGGGACGCGTTTAAACCTGGCGGCTCAAATGCGGCTGTCGCCGGAGTGCGAAGCCGAACTTCGAGCGGCCCAACGAAGTCAAGATGCCAAACCCTGACCCAAATGTTAAGCGACGCAACTGGATCGTGCTGATCGTCCTCGTCGCTGTCGCTGTCGCGATGTACGTCAGCTTCATGATCAAGATGATGAGCCACGGTTGACGCCGGCATGAACGTCATTCGCGAGCTGCCGCATGTCCTCGCCGTGATCAACGCGGCGACCATCGTTGTTCTGTTGCGCGCCTACAGCCTCATCCGCGCGCGCGATCGCGAGGGGCACCGGCGCACGATGTTCGTCGCCATCGGCCTCGGCGTTGCATTTCTCGCGGTCTATCTCGTGTATCACGCGTTCGCGGGCCTGGCGAAATTTGGCGGATATGGCGCGATCCGGCCGATCTATTTCACGCTGCTCGCGATCCATGTGTTTATGGCCTTCGTGGTCGCGGTGCTCGTGCCGGTGACCTTCTACAACGCGCTCAGACAGCGGTTCGCTACGCACAAGCGGCTGGCGCGTTTCACGTTCCCGGCGTGGCTCTTTGTCGCGGTCTCTGGCCTCGTCGTCTACGTGATGGCGGTCCATCTCTATCCGATGAACGCCAGTTGACCGTTCCATGACTCAAACGGCGCAAACAGTCACTTCCCTCAATCGCGCGCGATCCGCCGCCGGCGCGAGGAGCGCGGTTCAACGCGAGCTCATCGGCTGGGCGTGGCTCGCTGTCGGCGCGCTCGCCGTCGCTGGCGTGTTCGCGCTTCTTCTGGCGCTGTCGCGTATCCCCGGCATGGAGAAGACGCCGTTCTGGCCGATCGACTTCTTCTACAAGGGGCTGGTGATCCACGTCGTGTTCTCGCTGGTGATCTGGCTGCAAGGCGTTTTCGCCTTCCTGGTCAGCGTCGCAACGATGAAACTGGCCGGCGACGACGTGCGCGCGGCGCCGCTCGGGCGGATCGGGCAGGGCGCCGTCCTCCTGGCTTTTCCCTTCCTGTTCGCCCCGGCTTTCCTCGAGGCCTCGCAGCCTGAGCTCACAAATTACATTCCGATCATTCGCTATCCGGCCTACGACATCGGGCTGATTGTGCTGGCGTTGGGCGCGCTGGCGCCGGTCGTCCGCCTTCTGATCAATCTGCCAGGACGGGTCGCTTCCGCGCCGCCGTTTGCGGTCGCTATGGCGCTTGGCGGCTTCGTCTACGTTCTGGCGTTGATTTGTTTTGGCGTCGCCACGGCGCTGCTCGCGCATGCTGGTCAGCTGGCCTCGCGGGAGGAATTGTTCTGGGGCGGCGGTCACGTGCTGCAATTCGTCTACGCTGCGCTTATGGTGACGAACTGGTCGATCCTTGCGCGCATGAGCCTGGGCGAAGAGGCGGTCGATAACCGCATCTTTCTCGCGTCCGTCGGTCTCATCGCGCTGATCGCAGTCGCGGCGCCGGCGTTCTACGCGGCTTTCTCTCCCTTCTCCGACCTTCAGCGTGAAGCGTTTCGGTTTCTGCAGTTTGGGATCGCAGCGCCGACGCTGATCTTCGCGATTTCGCTTGTCGCCCGCGCGCTTCGCTCGCCCGGCCCATGGCCATGGCGCGATCCGGCGTTCTTCGCCCTTGCGGTGTCGCTGGCGCTCTTCGCGCTCGGCGGCGTGATGGGCTTCATGATCGACGGCTCCGACACCCGCACGCCTGCGCATTATCACGCGGTCATCACCGCGGTCAGCGTCTCGAGCGCGGGCATGCTGCTCACTTACGGCCTCAAGGAACTGGGCAAGCCGCCTGCGCCGCCGCGCGCGACGCGCGTCCTCATAGGCCTCTACGGCGGCGGCCAGTTCGTCGCCTCGATCGCGATGTTCGTCGCCGGCGGCTACGGCGCCTTGCGCAAAACTCCGTCCGGCGCCGGATCGCTCGACACGGTCGCCGCTGCCGGCATGGCGGTGCATGGGATCGCTTCGATTTTCACCATTCTGGGCGGCGCGGCCTTCGTCATCGTCGCCATTCGCGCGTTGTGGCGAGCAGGTCCGGCGCGCTCAGCTGCTTGACCGAGCGCGGGACGCCTAGCTACCCCGCGTGCTCCAACTCGGTCGCGCGCAGATGGACGACCGCAAGGCCGAAGAGGACGAGCGCCAGCGCCTGATGGGGCAAGGCGAGCTCGATCGGAACGACGGCGAGCAGCGTTGCAATGCCGAGCGCGACCTGGAGGAGAGCAACGCCCGCGAGGACGACGGCGCGGCTCGCGAGCGGCAAGCCGGGCGTGGCGCGCAGCGCAGCGATCGCCTGAACAGTCGCGAAGATGACGACAGCATATGCCATCATCCTGTGATCGAATTGCGCTGTCGCCGCATCGCCGAATATCGCTTGCAGCGCATTCGGACGGAACGCCTCGCCTGGGATAAGGCTCGATCCCATCAGGGGCCAGGTGTTGTAGATGAGGCCGGCGCGTAAGCCCGCGACGAGAGCGCCGAGGCCGAGCTGACAGAAAACCAACGCCGCGAAGATCCAGGCGGAAATCGCAAAGCCGTGCGGCGAAGTCTTCGACCGCGGTCGTTCGCTTAAGCCCACCGCGGCGTAGATGAGGGCGCCGAACGTTGCGGCGGCGATCAGGAGATGCAGCGCCAATCGCTCTTGCGCCACTTCGGTTCGCTCGCTCAGGCCCGAGGTCACCATCCACCAGCCGACGATCGGCTCAAGCGCAAGCAGGCCTGTCGCGACGGCGACCTGCCGTCCGAGCGCGCCTTTGAGCTGGCCTCGCCACCAGAACCACAAGGCGGGCAGAATGAATGCCGCGCCCACGATGCGCGCCAGCAGGCGATGCGCCCATTCCCACCAGAAGATGGCCTTGAACCCATCCAGCGTCATGTCGGGATTGAGCTGGGCGAATTGCGGGATTTGCTTGTAGCGGTCGAACTCGGCCTGCCACTCCGCCGCGTTCAGCGGGGGAAGCACTCCGGTGACCGGTTTCCATTGCGTGATGGAGAGGCCGGATTCTGTAAGTCGAGTCGCGCCGCCGACCAGCACCATGAGAAAGACGAGGCTCGCGACCGTGACGAGCCAGAAACGAACCACCCGGCGATCGTCAAAGCTTGCTGTTTGTGCGGCGACGGGCGCGCTGTGGATCAAAGCCATGAGAGATGTGAGGCGTGTGTCCGGGACCGTTCGGCGAGGAGCTAAGCCCGCCTTTTGTCTCAAACATGTCGAAGGCGCAACGCCACGTGGGCGTCGGCGGATTGCTTCGCGAGGCCATTCGGTCGCCGATTGGCTTCGTGGCAGCCAGGAAAGCAGGAGCAACTTTCTCGGCGACAAATTGTTGGCAAAAACAGAAATCAATGCTATAACTTTTACCTTGACAGAATTGGAATCTCGTCTCGCTGCGCGGTCTATCAGAGGAAAGGATGAGGCCGCTGAGAGACCCAGCGGGCAAAAATAAGAGACCGGAGTTTTTTATTTGAATCGGCTGTAACCCATTGAAAAGTCCCGATTCGAAAAAATAAACGTTAGCAAATGAAAGCACTTTTACTAACGTTTAAGCGCGTTTAGGAGCGTTTAAGAGCGTTTATTTCTGGCTGGTTTGCGCCGCAGCCGAAGCGCTGTTGCAGGCAAGCGTCGGCTTGCGCTCCGCCGCCGAGAATGAAACTGAGCCAATCACGGGTTTGTGAAGACGCCCAAGTCGTGGAGTGAGGGACGCTAAGATGTGACGGGGCGCAACCAAAGTGTCGCAGGACATCATTAGGCTTTGCTGCTGGCGCATCGCCGCCCTGCTGCAAAAACAATTGCCGTTCTTTTCACGCTGTGTCATGAGCGCGCATCCCAAACAAACCAGTCGACTAGGAACCAATGTCCTTTCTGAACGGCAATAAGTTTGCTGATCGCCAAGCCAACGCCGCCAAGGCGCGCAAGGAAATGGCGGAAAAATTTCTCGCCAACTCGAAATACGATCCCGCAGATCCCGCCATCGTTGAGCGCGAGGCTAAGCGGAAGGAGATCCTCGAAGCGCGCAAAGTTCGCGACGCCGAGCGAGCCAAGCGCAAGGCGGAACAAGAAGCCGCTGAAGCCGTCCGTCGGGCCGCCGAGGAGGCAGCTCGCCAGGAGCAGCTGAGGCTCGAAGCGCTCGCGCGCGAGGCCGAAGCGCAACGGCAACGAGAGGAGGAGGAGCGGCTTGAATACGAGCGCAAGCTCGAGCGCGACGCGCGCTACGCCGCGCGCAAGGAGCGGAAGAAGAAGAAGAAGTCGGCTGCTGAACGATACGGCTGAGTCGCCCGTTCGCCCTTGATTTCCAGCCGCGACTCGGGACACTTCGCTCGAAATCAAGTTCTCCGCGGGGCGGAGCGAGGAGAAGATGTCAAACCCGCTTCGCCTGGGGGTTGCCGGTCTCGGGGTGGTCGGGACGAGTCTCGTTCGGCTTCTTCAACGGCACAACGCCGCCTTAGCCAAGCGGGTGGGGTGCGGCTTAGCGGTCACCGCCTTCAGCGCACGACGTAAGGACGACCGCGGGGTCGATCTTGGCGGCGCTGCTCTACTTCGCCAGCGCCTCCGAGCTTGCCGCCTCCGCAGACATCGACATTTTCGTCGAATTGATTGGCGGCGCTGAGGGAATCGCTTTCGACGCCGTCAAGGCCGCGCTTTCGCGCGGGACCTCTGTCGTCACCGCCAACAAGGCGATGCTCGCGGTGCACGGTTTCGAGCTCGCGACTCTTGCCGAGCGATCGGGCGCTCAGTTGTTCTTCGAGGCCGCAGTTGGTGGCGGCATACCCGTGATCAAGACTCTCCGGGAGAGCTTGGCTGGCAACGCGATAGAGCGGGTTTCCGGCATCCTCAACGGCACCTGCAACTATATACTCTCGCGCATGGAGACCGAGCATCTTCCGTTCGAGGTCTGTCTCAGTGAGGCTCAGAAGCTTGGCTATGCGGAGGCCGATCCGACATTCGACGTTGGCGGCTTTGACACCGCACACAAGCTCGCGATCCTCGCCTCGCTCGCTTTCGGCGCCAAGATCGACGCGGGGGCTGTGTCGGTCGAAGGGATCGAGTCCATCACGCTCGCCGATTTGAGCGCCGCGGACGAACTTGGATTTCGCATCAAGCTTTTAGGCGTCGCCGAACGAACTGCCCACGGCGTCGAGCAACGGGTGCATCCGACGATGGTCGCCAAGAGCGCGCCGCTTGCCCAGACCATGGGCGTGCTCAACGCGGTTTCGATCGATGGCGATGCGATTGGGGAGCTGACGTTGGTCGGACCGGGGGCAGGCGGTAATGCGACCGCGTCGGCGGTCGCAGCTGATATCGTTGACATCGCCCGCGGGATCCGTGTGCCGCCCTTTGGCAGGCCTGCCGCATCGCTTGTCGAGGCGGACCGCGTGCCGATGCAGCGGCATGAGGGCGGGTATTACGTTCGCCTCGCCGTCGTCGATCGTCCCGGCGCCATGGGGGCCATCGCGGCGCGGATGGGCGAGCAGCTCATCTCGCTCGAAGCGATCATGCAAAAGCGGGCCACGAAAGAAGCGGCCTCAGCGGGGGTCGCGCCGGTCGTGCTGATGACCTACGGCACGACTGAGTCGTCCATCCGGGAGGCGCTTGCACGAACGGTCGAAGATGGGCTCGTGCGCGAGCGGCCTCAGGTTATCCGCATCGAGCGCGAAGTGGTTTGAGGTGGCGTCTTCGACGGTTGCAAGAACGGCTTCGGCCGAAGACGAGGGCCGCCGCATGCCGATTCTCGCGATCGCGCTCATGTGCGTCACGATGGTCTGCTTCACTGGGCAGGACACCTGCGCCAAATGGTTGAGCGCCTCTTTACCGATCGCTCAGATCGTCTGGGCGCGTTACGTCGGAGCGGCGGTGATCGCGCTCATAGCGTCGCGATCCCTGTGGCGGCCAGCCATGCTCCGTTCGAAGCGTCCCCGACTACAGCTCTTGCGCTCCGTCCTGCTATTTTGTTCAACGACCGCGAACGTGTTTGCTGTCCGCGAGCTCCAACTGTCGGAGACGGCGACAATCTCGTTTCTCACGCCGGTCTTCGTCGCTCTTCTAGCCGGACCCGTGCTGGGTGAAAAAGTAAGCGCGGAACGGATGATCGCGATCGCGCTCGGATTTCTCGGCGTGGTGATCGCGACGCGCCCGGGAGCAGGGGCGCTTCAACCGATCGTTCTTCTCGCTGTTGCGGGCGTTGTATGCAATTCGGGATACGTGCTGGCCACACGCAAGCTTGCTGGCGCGGATTCCCCCCAGACGACGCTCGCGTGGACGCAAGTCGCCGGCCTCGTGTTTCTGACTCCGATATTGCCGTGGGTTTGGAAGCAGCCTGGATCAGTGGGAGTTTGGGTGGTCATGGCCGTGATGGGTGTTTTCGGCGCCACCAGCCACGGAATGCTGATCGTCGCCCATCGCTACGCGCCCGCGCCGACGTTAACGCCCTTCACCTACACTCAGCTCATTTGGATGATCATCTCTGGCGTCGTGGTGTTCGGGCAGTGGCCGGCCCCAGCCACCCTGGTCGGAGCAGCGCTGGTGGTCGCGTGCGGGGCCTATCTCGCGGTCAAAGAGCGCAAAGGGAGGGGTGTCCCCGTAGCCGTTGACGCCGATCGAAAAGTCTAGTAATTCAATCGACATTAAATTTTTGGGCGACTCAACAGGCTTCGACAATGTTGTACGGCATCGATCCTGTTTTCGCGATCTCCGGGTTGGCCGTCGGGCTTCTGGTCGGCATCACCGGGGTAGGCGGCGGCTCCCTCATGACGCCGCTGCTCGTGTTGGTCTTTGGGGTTCATCCGGCGACCGCCGTTGGGACCGACCTTCTCTATGCGGGTCTGACCAAGATCACAGGCTGTGCTGTCCACGCCTATCACGGCTCGGTCGATTGGCGCATCACGCGGCGTCTTGCTTATGGGAGCGTGCCCGCGGCGCTATTGTCGCTGCTGCTGCTTGCGCATCTCGGGTCCGGCTCGCAGGCGAGCGGCGGAATCATCAGCACGACACTCGGAATCGCGCTGCTCTTGACCGCCGTCACACTGGTCTTTCGCAAGGCGCTGCTCGCGCGCCTTGGGCGTCTCATGGACGGCGCGAGCGAGCAGACCATTGGCGTTCTCACCATCGTGCTTGGCGCGGTCCTCGGCGTCCTGGTGACGATCTCGTCCGTTGGCGCCGGCGCCATCGGCGCCACAGTTCTGCTGACGCTCTACCCGAAGTCTCCAATCGTGCGCATTGTCGGCTCCGATATCGCGCATGCGGTGCCGCTGACGCTGATCGCCGGCGCCGGGCATTGGTGGCTCGGATCCGTCGACTTCCATATGCTTCTTTCACTGCTCGTGGGCTCGATTCCAGGGATTATGATTTCCAGCCACTTCGCTTCTCGTGTTCCTGACCACGTCTTACGCCCGATCTTGGCTGGCACGCTTGCGGTCGTTGGTGGACGCCTCGCGTTCTGAACGGACGGTCGCCTTACGCTGCTCTAGCCTGGCGGTTTGCCAAATTCCTCGAGCACCCTGGAGAGCGCGTCGGCGTGGATGTAGACCGGGCCGGTGAACGGGTGGTCGAGCGAGATGATGACGACGAGGCCCAGGGTCACCAAAAGCGAAAGCACGCCCGTCATGGAAACCTGCGCAAGCAGGTTCTCGCTTCCGAAGAAGAGCGTGAAACCGATCGTCAGCAGCGCGCCTGCGAAAAGCGCGATCCAGATGACGTCGGGCACAAGCCCGGTTGCGAGATGAAGCCTGATGCGCCTGGCCGCCGTCACGTTGTCGATCTGCCGGAAGACCTCCGACATGTCCGCCGTGTCTCTTGTCCCGGACTGATTGAGCGCCATCGCCGCCGAGTAGAGTCGGTTGAGAGCCTGCGTGACCCCGTGAGCTTCGGATTCGAGGCCCATCGCAAGCCATTCCTGGTCGATCGCCGCCTTGAGGTAGTTGACAAGCGCCGCTCGCAAGGCGACCGCCTCGGGTTCTTTGCCGTCGGCATAACGAAAGAGCGCAGCGGTGGCGCCCGCTTCCTCGGCGACAGATGTCTGCGCGTCGTTGAACTTTTCCCACACGACGATGACCGAGAAGGCAAGAAGCACAGCATAGATGACGCCCACAGTCGCGAATTTGAAACCGGCGATTTCGTTGTTTTTGACCAACGTCTCGACGCCAACCCAGCGGCGGATCAGAACCTGCGCGGTCATCGCCAAAGCGGTAGGAACAACCACAATTAGCGCGATCAAAAGCCACAACGGAAGGCTCGACAGAAAATGCGACACTCTTGCCCTCCATACGAACGTGACGGCGGCTTCGCCGTCGCCCGCCGCGGCTCGCATCGTTCGCTCGATCGCGCCGACCCAACTGCCATCCTCCGCCGGCGTCTGTCCAGAACCATAGCGTCCAGTCGATGCACAAGAAACGGCTGGGGACGACGGACGCTCGACCGGCGCGAAATCCTTCTGAATCAACACGCGTTCTGGCATGATTCGCTCTGCGGCAAGTGATTCGCACGCTGCCGCGTTGCTGGATCCCAAGGCGGAGTTTTGACGCCCTCCGATTACTTCCTCGACGTTGAAGCCTCGGCGCTCGGCCAGCCGTGGCGACCTCGGCTCGACGCGGCAGGGGAGCTGCACGCCCTCGCTATTGCCCAAATCGGTGGCCATGACGAGCTGATTGCCCGTGTGCTCGCAGGGCGCGGCGTCCTGCCGGACGCGGTTGACCGCCATTTGGCGCCAAGCTTTCGCGATCTCATGCCCGACCCCTATCGCTTGCGCGATATGGCCGCGGCGACGGAGCGCCTCAGGCGTGCGATCATGGCCCATGAGAAGGTCGCCATCTTCGGCGACTACGACGTCGACGGCGCGTGCAGCGCAGCGCTTTTGAGCGAATATCTGAACGCCTGCGGGCTCGAGACGATCGTCCACATCCCCGACCGCGTGACTGAGGGCTACGGCCCCAACGCCGAGGCGATTGAGAGCTTCGCATCGCAAGGCGCGACGCTCGTGGTGACTGTCGATTGCGGCGCCGTCAGTCGTGAGCCCTTCGAGGTCGCGGCCCAGCTTGGCCTCGACGTGATCGTGTTCGATCACCATCAGGCCCCGGAGGTGCTGCCGAGGACGGCGGCGCTCGTTGATCCCAACCGTGAGGACGACCTTTCGGGCCTTGGCTATCTCTGCGCCGCGGGCGTCGTCTTCATGGCCCTCGTCGCGCTCAATCGGGCGCTGCGCGAAGCGGCCTTCTGGAACGGCGGCAAAGGCCCGGATCTGCTCGCCTCCCTCGACCTCGTCGCGCTCGCGACGGTTGCCGACGTCGTTCCGCTCGTCGGGCTCAACCGCGCCTTTGTCGTCAAGGGCCTTGCGATCATGCGGGAGCGCCGCCGTCCCGGCCTCGCGGCGCTGTTCGACATCGCCGGCGCTGACGGACCGCCGAGGCCTTACCATCTGGGCTTTGTCATCGGCCCGCGCATTAACGCGGGCGGGCGCATCGGCGATGCGGCGCTCGGCGTGCGGCTCTTGACCGCGACTGACGACATCGAGGCGCGCGCGATCGCAATCGAGCTCGACCGGCTGAACCGCATTCGCCAGCAGATCGAGATCGAAGCGCTGGCGGAGGCCGAGGCGGAAGCGCTGCTGTCGCTCGGCCTCGAGGAGCGGGGCGCGGCGGTTGTCGTGGCGGGGGCGAGGTGGCCGCCCGGGGTCGTCGGCTTGCTTGCGGCGCGGCTCAAGGAGAGGTTCGAGCGCCCGGCCTTCGCGCTGACGCTCGCCGGGGGCCATGCGACCGGCTCTGGCCGCTCGATCGTGGGCGTCGATCTCGGCCGGGCGGTGCGAGCGGCGGTCGAAGCGGGTGTCGCGATCAAGGGCGGCGGCCATGCGATGGCGGCGGGCGTGACGCTCGCGACCGAGCGGCTCGGCGACTGGCGCGCCTTTCTCGAAGAGCGGCTCGGCCAAGCGGTGACGAAGGCCCGCGCCGAAGCGGGCCTCAAGGTCGACGCGGCGCTGACGGCGACGGCCGCGACGCCGGAACTCGTCCATCGCCTCGAGGCGGCCGGCCCCTATGGCTCGGGCGCGCCCGAGCCTGTGTTCGCCTTGCCGCGCCATCGCCTGGCGGAGGTGACGCCGGTCGGCGCGGGCGGGCGCCATTTGCGCCTGCGCGCGGTCGCGGGCGACGGGCGGGCGGTCGAGGGGATCGCCTTCCGCGCCTCCGACAAGAAGCTCGGCGAGGCGCTCATCCGCCTCAAGGGCGCGCCGGTGCATCTCGCCGGGACCCTTTCGGTGAACCGCTTCGGCGGGCGGGAGCGGGCTCAGATCCGGGTCGTCGACGTCGCCGAGGCGACGCGTTAATATCGCGTTTTATGTGTTTAATTGGCTGGAGGACACTCCTTCGGGACCCCAAGCACAACCTAAGAGAGCGATCCCCTTCAAGTAAACGACAATAAACGCTCTTAAACGCGCCTAAACGTTAGTAAATTTGCTTTCATTTACTAGCGTTTATTTTTTCGAATCGGGACTTTTCAATGGGTTACGGCCGATTGAAATAAAAAAATCGTCCCGGCCTTCAACTCGCCTTTCCAGTTGCACACGAACCCGCCTTTGCTCATTCGGTC
>CAVPEE010000053.1:0-101193 GCA_963702825.1 uncultured Alphaproteobacteria bacterium | reverse complement strand
ACATGATCGCAAGATAATGGCTGTGACGGGCGTCACACGTTACATACTTCGCGGCTGTGTAGTACGCAGGAATGCGGTCGACGCATGGTGTCTAAAAGAGTGGGGCGCGCGCTGCTTCGCACGACAGTTCCAAAAATTCGTCTCAATCGGTCAGCGCCATTCGACGCCAACCTTGACTACGACGGAGGGACGGACTCCCGCTTTCCCGAGCCGACCGCGCTGCGGATTCAAGGGCGTTTCGATCCTATCCAGCGACGTTGCTCTGAGGTTTACGGCGATCGCGCTCATGCCCTATGAGGAGCCTGCGGCCGTCCTCATCTCTTGATCCACGCTGCGCGGAAGACAAGCGCCGTTGGGGGCGGCGGCGACGGGCTTTAGGAGCGAGACGACGAATCCCATGCATCCTCTCTATCGGGCAATCTTCGTGGCGGCGATCACGTTCGGCGCGAGTGTCGTCGGCATGCTTCTGCAATGGGTGGTGCCGGCCGATGTGCTCACCGCATCCAAGGGCTCGGTCGGCGCGATGGTCGGGCTCGTCACGCTCCTGCTCGCGCTCGTCCTCGGCCTCCTCGTCTTCACGGCCTTCTCAGTGTTCACCACTCAGCGGGACGAAGCCTATTCGCTCGGGCCCATGGTGGCGGAGGTCGACCTCGCGCTTGAACTTTACGGCCCTGAAGCGGCCGGGGGCCGCGCTGGCTTGCGTGGAGCCCTTCAACGTTCGCGAGCGCGCTTCTTCGGCGATTCTCAGCGCGGGCCGCAGCCGTTCACGTTCGAGGAGATGCGGACGATCTTTTTAAGCCAGAACAGCTTTTTCGATCGCCTGAAACCTGAGACGGAAGCCCAGCGCGGGCTTCTGGCGACCGCAAGGGATCAGGTCAGGAAACTCGCCGATACGCAGATGCTGATGGCGCGCCAGCTCGCCAATCCGTTCCCACCCCATGTTCTGACCGTGGTCATCTGCTGGGCCTCGGCGCTCTTTCTCGGCAACGGCCTCGTGGCGGCGACGAATACGGTGAGCGTGCTGGCGCATCTCGCCGGCGCGGTCTCCATCGGAATCGCGATTTTTCTCATCCTCGAACTGAGCCAGCCCTATACGGGCCTCATTCGACTTTCGCCGGACGGGATCGACCGGATGCTCGAGATTTTGAGCGAGACCCAGAAGAAAGAGACGCCCGCGAGCTAGGCGAGAAATGCGCGTGACCTGCCGGCGTTCGCTACGCATCCTCGCAGCCGTCCTGGCTCTCATGGCGTCAGCGAGCCTCGCCGCCGCGGGCCTCGCGACAAGATCCAGTCCCGGCAATCTCATCAGCGCGAATTGCGGGACTTAAGAAACGACGCCGTTCCGGAGCGGGATGCGGGCGCATGGACGAGATCGAACGGCTCGAGATTCGCATCGAGGAACTGCGCGAGGCGATCGCGCGCAGCCGAAGGCTCAGGCTCGTCGGCCTCGCGTCAGCCGTGATCGGACCGGCGCTGATCGTCGGCTTTGTTCTTGGCCTTGTCGACTATTCGCCAACCCGCGTCATTGTCGCCTTCGCCCTTGCCATCGGCGGGATGGTGCTCATGGGCTCAAGCCGTTCCAGCACCGAGGAGTTGGAGCGCGCCTTAAAGCGGACTGAGGCCGAGCGAATGGCGGCGATCGACGCGCTCGAACTTGTTCAGGTTGGCGACGGGGAGGGCTGAGCGACCGTATCAATGGTTGCGGCGCCTCAAGCAACGGGGTCCGGCGCATGTTGGCCGGGATCGAGCGCGAGCGGCGGTCGCATGTGAACTGACTAGTGCAAGGCAAGGGGAAATGATGGCGGGTAATTCTGCACTCCGCGTCGCGATCACCGGCGCGAATGGCAATCTAGGGCGCAAGCTGATCGCAGCCTTTCTGGCGGCGCCCGACATCGCCGCGATTCATGCGATCGACCGGGACGTGGCCGGCCTCTCCCCCCATGACGGGCGCTTGTTCCCAATTCAGGCTGATCTTCGAGGGCCGGGACTCCTGGACGCGCTTGCGGGCATGGACGCGGTCATTCATCTGGCCGCGCAGAATCCCTATCCGGACGCCTCATGGGAAGATGCGAGCGCTTCCTTTGACATGACCGCGAAACTGGTCGACGCCTGTGCAAAAACAGGCGTGTCGCGGTTCGTGTTCGCCTCGTCCAATCATGTGATGGGCGGTTACAAGGATACGCCGGTCGCGCTCTCGGATGGGGGCCTTTCGACCGACCTGCCTCCGCTCGTTGGAACGCGAGTCAAAACTTCAGAAGGGCTGATCGATTCCACGGCCTATGCAGCGGCGAAACTGATGGGCGAGCGCGTCCTGGCCGTCAAAGCGGAGACTGGAGCCTTCTCTGCGGTTTTGCTCCGCATCGGTTGGTGCCAGCCCGGCGAAAATAGTCCGCAAACGATAAGCGCCGCCGGCACCCCGAAGTCCAGCCTGATCGAAACAGATCCGGAGCGTGAGCACGATCTGCGCTGGTTCAGAGCCATGTGGCTCTCGAACGGCGATCTCATCCGGTGCGTTCTCGCCGCCTTGCGCGCTGACGCCTCTGCATGGCCATCTCAGGCCATCGTCGTCAACGCGATGTCCGCAAATCGGCCTTCGCCTTGGGACTTGTCGGCTGGTCGCAAGCTGATCGGCTATGAGCCGCTCGACGATGTCTCGAGCTACGCGGCTCCGGACCGGCCCTGAGGCCCGCGGCGACGGAAAGAGAGCCATGGAACGAGAGATCATCCGTGTCGAACCGTTCGACAGCAATTTCGAGAAGTGGGGCGCGCCGGTGTCGGCCTGCACGCGTGCGGGGCAGATGGTGTTCGTGTCAGGCATGCCGCCGTTCGATCCTGAGACCGGCGAGATCGCGGCCCATGCGCCGTTCGAGCGGCAGGCCGAGCTAATCCTCGAGCAGATGAAGACGGCGCTCGAGGCGGCCGGCTCCGACCTCGACCATGTGCTCAAGTGCAACGTGCTCTGCATCTCGGCCGAGCGCTTCAAAGCCTTCAACGAAATCTACAAGCGTTATTTCCCGAAAAACCCGCCGGCGCGGATCTTCTTCTGCGTGCCGCAGTGGACGGGGCCCTTCGACATCGAGATCGACTGCGTCGCCGTCACGAAGAGCTGACCGCTCTGCCAGCGCCTCCGGCCATCGGCACATCACGCCGCGACCATTCTGGGCTAAAATTATCAATAGATTACAATGGATTATCTTGGAGCGGGCGAAGGGAATCGAACCCTCGTATGAAGCTTGGGAAGCTTCCGTTCTACCATTGAACTACGCCCGCTCGGCGATAAGCCGCAGATTGGCAGGAGAGGAGGGACTCGAACCCCCAACCCCCGGTTTTGGAGACCGGTGCTCTACCAATTGAGCTACACTCCTACTAAGGGCCGTTCATGCCGCAACACGCGCTCGGAAGCAAGGGTGGACGGCTCGGCGCGTCGGCTTGACTTCGGCCCCTCCCGTCGCCAGTTTCCGCGCGCCGCGCCTCCCCCCGTGCGGTTCGCCGCAAGGATTTGATGCGCACCTATCTCAGCTTTGAAACGCCGGTCGCCGATGTCGAGGCCCGGCTTGATGAAATGCGCGGCGTGGCGGAGAAGGGTGATTCGCCCGCGCTTGCCGAGGAAATCAGCAAGCTCGAGGCCCGAGCCGATAAGGCGCTGGCCGATCTCTACGCCAATCTCACGCCCTGGCAGAAGACGATGGTCGCGCGCGCTCAAGGGCGTCCGCGTTTCGGCGACTACGTCAAGGGGCTCATCACCGAGTTCACGCCCCTCGCCGGCGACCGCTATTTCGGCGAGGACGAAGCCATCGTCGGCGGCCTCGGAAGATTCGAGGGCGAGTCGGTCTGTGTCATCGGCCAGGAGAAGGGCGACGACACGGCGAGCCGGGTGCGGCACAATTTCGGCATGGCGCGGCCGGAAGGCTATCGCAAGGCGACGCGCCTGATGCAGCTTGCCGACCGTTTCGGTCTGCCGGTCATTTCCCTCATCGACACCGCGGGCGCTTTCCCGGGCATCGAGGCCGAAGAGCGGGGTCAGGCCGAAGCCATCGCGCGCTCGATCGACACGTGTCTCTCAATCGGCGTGCCGAACATTGGACTGGTGATCGGGGAGGGCGGCTCGGGCGGCGCGCTCGCGATCGCCGCCTGCAACACCGTGCTCATGCTCGAACACGCCATCTATACCGTAGCCTCGCCCGAAGCGGCCGCCTCGATCCTCTGGCGCGATTCGTCGCGCGCGCAGGAGGCGGCGACGGGCATGAAGATCACCGCGCAGGACCTGATCAAGTTCGGCATCATTGACGGCGTCATTCCGGAGCCGCTCGGCGGCGCGCACCGCGATCCGGCGGCAACCATCGCCTCCGCCGGTCGCGCGCTCAGCGACGCGCTGAAATCACTCCACAATCTGGGTCCGGACGAACTCCGCAACGCGCGGGCGGAGAAATTCTTGGCGATGGGGCGGAAGATCTGATTGTCATTCCCGGCAGGCCCAAAGGCCTGAGCGGGAATCCAACATTGCGACGCGTTCGGAACGCGGGCTAAATTCCCGATCGTTCGCTCCGCGACCGTCGGGAATGACAGGGGGAGGCATGCTGCAGACGTGGCGCTGGTTCGGGCCGGACGATCCGGTCAGCCTCGACAATGTGCGTCAGGCCGGGGCGGTCGGCGTCGTCAGCGCGCTCCATCACATGAACCAGGGCCAGGTCTGGAGCGAAGACGAAGTCGCCAAGCGCCGGGCCGAGATCGAAGCCGGCGGCCTCGTCTGGTCGGTCAGCGAGAGCATCGGCGTCGGCGAGACGATCAAGACGCGCAGCGGCGATTTCCGCGCCAGAATTGACAATTACAAGCAATCGATCCGCAACGCGGCGCGGGTCGGCGTGAAGGCCTTCTGCTACAATTTCATGGCCATCACCGACTGGACCCGCACGAATCTCAACTGGCCGCTGCCGAATGGCGGAACGGCGCTGCGCTTCGACGCGGTCGATTTCGCCGCTTATGACCTTTTCATCCTCAGGCGCGAAAACGCCGAGGGCGACTATTCTCCGGACCGCGTCGCCGCGGCGCGCGAGCGCTGCGAGGCGATGACTTCGAGCGAAAAGGACGAGCTTGAGCGGACGCTCATCGACTGGCTGCCGGCGCGCGATTTCACCTATGACCGGGATAGCTTCAGGCGTGTGCTGGCGACTTATAAGGACGTGACCCTCGAAGGCCTGCGCGCCAATCTGATCGAGTTCGTGCGCGAGATCGCCGCTGTCGCCGAGGAGGAGGGCGTGCGCCTCGCCATCCATCCTGACGACCCGGCCTTCCCGCTCTTTGGCCTGCCACGCGTCATGTCGACCGCCGATGATTTTCGCCAGCTGTTTGCGGCCGTTCCGTCTCACGCCAATGGGATGACGCTCTGCGCCGGCTCGCTCGGCTCGAACCCTCAGAACGATGTCGTCGCGATGGCCAAGGAGTTCGGTCCGCGCGTGCATTTCGCCCATTTGCGCAACGTCAAGCGGGAGCCCGACGGCTCGTTCTTCGAAGCCGACCACCTCGCGGGCGAAACCGACATGGTGCGCCTGGTTGCGGCGCTGATGGGGGAAGAAGATCGTCGCCGCGCCGAGGGCCGGGCCGACGCGGAAATTCCGATGCGCCCCGACCATGGACACTTGCTCGGCGACGACGGAAAGAAGCGCGTCAATCCCGGCTATTCGTTCATCGGGCGCCTTAAGGGACTCGCGGAATTGCGCGGCGTGATGCAGACGGTGGAAGCGTTCCGCAGCGGACGCGCCGTTTGAGCGTCGCGACCGCGACAGCCGGCAGGAAGAATGCGCCGAGCCGATGAGAATTGTTGTCTTTGGCGCGCTGGCCTTCGCGGTCATCTTCGGCGGCTGCGTCTTGGGATTCCTGCTCAGCCGGCGTCTGCCCAAACGGAACGCTTCGCCGCCGATGTGATGTCGCTGAACCTACCGAGGATTCGTCGTCGTCTCGCGGCAGCCGATGCAAACAGCGCTTGGCGAAATCAGCGCGCCGTAATGGAGGTGTGGACGGATCGGGCAGGATGGCGGAAATCTCGGTCCGTCAACTTGGCCAGGAGATGACCCATGTCCACACCCTTCCAGATTTCCCTCGCGCCGGATCAGCTATGGCAAGCAATCAATCCCATGACCTTCTATCAGCAGGGCGCTCAATTCGGACTTATCAACATCGATCTCGGCGACACGGCGGAATCCGACCTGGAGCGAAAGATCCTCGACAAGGTCGGAAGCTACGGGCGACAGATTGGTCGTATCGGCGACGCACTGGAAGTGGTTCTGAAGCACGTGAAGCTTGGGGATCTGAACTCTGACGAACGGGACGCGCTGGACATTCTCAAGGGGCAGCTCGCGGCGGTGAGGCAGGCGAAGGCCGAGCGCGGCGCGAGTGGCGCAGCCAACGCGTCAGGAAAGACTCAAACGCCGCCGCGGTAGGAAGCGCAAAGGCCGCTCATTTTTCCTCCGCCATCGCCAGGACGCTAAGCCCGCCGACAACCCGCTGATCTCGGCTCTGGGTGACATTGATCAGCGCA
Organism: uncultured Alphaproteobacteria bacterium; assembly: GCA_963702825.1. Taxonomy (GTDB): domain Bacteria; phylum Pseudomonadota; class Alphaproteobacteria; order Rhizobiales; family Beijerinckiaceae; genus Roseiarcus. The sequence goes on along the minus strand of CAVPEE010000053.1, from coordinate 94,658 downwards.
TTGCCCTCAGCGAGGACGCCGCCCAAGGTGAATCGGCGGCAGCTGTGCGGCGCGATTTTCACCGTCAATTCGGCCCGCGCTCGCTCGAGTTCCGCTGCGCTCGGGTCGGCGGAGGCGACGATCCCAAGACGCTCGACCTTGCCGGGCTTGTCGAGGACGGCGCGCCCCCCAGGCACGCTGGGGAGAAAGGCTTCGATCTCTTCGAGCGGCGCCTGTCGAGCCGCAACGACGAAGGAGCGTTCTTCGTCGGCGCCATTGCAGACCTGGAAGGCGTACTTGATCAGATGCCGCTTGCTCGATCCAACCGGCAACACCCCAAGATTATGCTGAGCGATGCTCCAGTTGTCGCCTGGGCCCGCGTTCCCGTCGAGATTGGGCTGGAACGGGTACGCGATGTTGCTGGCGTTGGTCCATGCGACGAGGCACTCGTGACCGCCGTTTTCGAAGACCGGCGTCCAGGGCGACAGGGATTTGAAGTCGACCGATTGGCCGCCGGGGATGCCAAAAATTGTCGGAAGCTCGATGTTGTTTGCGGCGGATGTGGGAAGGGGGATCGGCCCGGCGGTCGGGATCGCCCAAACCCCTTGCATGTTCCACCACAGCGACTGGGAGCCGATGGTCTGCTTCGTGGGGTTCGTGACGCGCACCCAGACGTCGTACTTCTGCCCTGCGATCGGATTGGCGACGTGGGGCGAGCTGCTTGTGCTTGGATGGTTTGCGACCCAGATGTCCGGGCTCAGCCACCAGTTTGGGCTGCCGTGACGAATGACAAGACCGCTCATTGTCGTTCCCTCGATTTGCAGGTAGCCCCCCCGCGGGGCAAGCTCTTGGGCGCTTCGCTTAATCGATGTTGAATCCCGGCCGCCGAGTCCGTTTGAAAGAGATTTGCGGCTTAATGTACGAACCACAAAAACTGGACAGACCAATTTCCGTCACCATCGCGTAGGTATTTCTACCTATATCGACGCCCTGCGCTGTGACGTGCATCACACCTCGTCAGACCGCCCACAAACTCTGCACTTACCTTTGGCGCGCCGGAATTGGGGCGCCAGTCCGTCGGCGACGCTCTCCACGGGCCGGCGCGCACCGCCATGCGAGGGCTCAGAGACGCGGTGACGGCCGCGCCCGCGCGAATCACGTAGTCTATGCGCCTTGGAATGGTCCTAGAGCGCGCGGGAAGCTGAACGATGGACGGCGAGGACGTCGTGCTCGAGCCGGGTCAGTCCATCTTCACGAAGCGCGGGATCGTTCACGGCTTTCGTAACGATGCTCAGGAGGCGGCGAGTTGCCTGTGCATCCTGACGCCCGGCGTCCTTGGGCCCGGCTATTTTCGCGATATTGCCGGCTTGCTTTCGCAAGTCGCGCCGGACCCGGCAAAGACGAAGGAAATCATGCTGCGTTACGGGCTTCACCCGGCGCAGTAAGAGACTTCACATCCCGCCCAGATGATCGGCGACAGAGTAGATGTCCTTGTCGCCGCGGCCCGATAGGTTCAGCACCATCAGGTGATCCTTCGGGCGTTTGGGCGCAAGCTCGATGATCTTGGCCAAGGCATGCGCGGGCTCCAGCGCCGGAATGATGCCTTCGAGCTTCGAGCAGAGCTGAAACGCGTCAAGCGCTTCCTTGTCGGTCGCCGCGAGATAGGTCACACGGCCAACGTCGTTGAGCCACGAATGCTCGGGCCCGACGCCGGGATAGTCGAGCCCGGCGGAGATCGAATGGCCTTCGACGATCTGACCGTCATCGGTCTGCAGAAGATAGGTGCGATTGCCGTGCAGCACGCCGGGCCGTCCGCCATTGATCGAGGCTGCGTGTCCGTTGGGAACATGGAGCCCATGGCCAGCCGCTTCGACCCCGAAGATCTCGATCTGCGGCTCGTCGAGAAACGGGTAGAAACAGGCCGATGGCGTTCGAGCCGCCGCCGATGCAGGCGACCAGGCTGTCCGGCAAGCGGCCTTCGAGCTCGAGCATCTGCGCCCGCGTCTCCTCGCCGATCACGCACTGGAAGTCGCGCACCATGGCCGGATAGGGATGCGGCCCGGCGACGGTGCCGATGCAATAATAGGTCGTTCGCACATTGGTCACCCAATCGCGCAAAGCCTCGTTCATCGCGTCCTTGAGGGTCTTCGCGCCTTGCTCCACGGGCCTCACTTCGGCGCCCAGCATCTTCATGCGAAAGACGTTCGGCTTCTGTCGCTCGACATCGAGCGCGCCCATATAGACGATGCACTCGAGGCCGAAGCGCGCGCAGGCGGTCGCCGTCGCGACGCCATGCTGGCCAGCTCCGGTTTCGGCGATGATGCGCTTCTTGCCCATGCGCCGCGCGAGCAGGATCTGCCCGATCACATTGTTGATCTTATGGGCGCCGGTGTGGTTGAGCTCCTCGCGCTTGAAGTAGATCTTGGCGCCGCCAAGGTGTTCGGTCAGCCGTTCGGCGAAATAGAGCGGGCTCGGGCGCCCGACATAGTGCTTGAGCAGGTGATTGAGCTCGGCCTTGAAAGCGGGATCGGCCTTCGCCTCCTCATAGGCCTTCTCGAGCGAGAGAATGAGCGGCATTAGCGTCTCGGGGACAAAGCGTCCGCCGTAAATGCCGAAGCGTCCGCGCTCGTTCGGGCCCTCGCGATAGGAATTGGGCTTTTCGAGCTTGCTCATGTCAACCCACTCCGACGGTGTCGCGCGCGAACGCGCGCCGGGCCGCCGCGACAAACGCCCTGATTTTGGCCGGGGTCCTTGACGCCGGGCGCGCTCTCCACGCCAGAGGAGACGTCGACGCCGCGGGCGCCGCTCAGAGTGATCGCCGCCTCGACCGTGTCGGGGTCCAGGCCCCCGGACAAAAGCCACGGAACGGAGGGACGAAACTCCCGCGTCAGGCTCCAGTCGAATGGTCGGCCATTGCCCCCGGGCAGCGCCGCGCCCTTCGGCGGCTTGGCGTCGATCAGAAGATGATCGGCGACGCCCTCGTAGGCCTTCCGCCGCGGCGAGGTCACCGCGCGTCGCGACCCCGATCGCCTTCATTGTCGGGCGGCCGAAAAGCTCGCTAATCTCTTTCACCCGCGTCGGAGTTTCGCTGCCGTGCAATTGCATGAGGTCGGGCGACAGAGCGTCGACGATGCGCTTCAGCGTGTCGTCGTCGGCGTCGACGCTCAGCGCGACGATTGTCGCTCGTCCCCGGGCTTGGCGCCCGAGAGCGCGCGCGGTCGCCCAGTCGATGTGGCGCGGGCTTTTGGAGAAAAACACGAACCCGACCATATCCGCGCCGGCGTCGAGCGCGGCGTCGAGCGTCAAGGCCGTGGAAAGGCCGCAAATTTTGACACGTGGGCGTCATCGGGCGCTTCTTTCGGTCAAAGCGCCCGCGCTGTCAAAGGGAAGGGAGGCGTCGGCTCAGGGGTTGGGCGGCTCATTGTGTTCCGGCTTAACCACGCCGAGGTTGCGTTCGAGCTCGTCGATTTCGCCCTGCGCCGCGGCCCGCATCTTGGATTCCGCGTCGCGATAAAGCGCGACGACCCTCCGCCCCTGGTCGGTCAGTGAAGCGCCGCCGCCTTTTGCCCCGCCATGATGCGCCGAAACGACGGGCTCGGTGAAGAGCTGGTTCAGTTCGTCGACCAGGAGCCAGGCGCGGCGGTACGACATCTGGTGCGCCCGGCCGGCGGCCGAGATCGATCCGGTCTTCTCGATCGATTCCAGAAGCGCGATCTTGCCCGCGCCTAAGCGGCGGCCGAGCTCGAAATCAAGCCGGATCGTCAAACGAGTGGCCATTGCTCCCCATGCCCGCGTTTTTCACGCAGCTTTCTAGCCCGCGTGGGCATATTCCCAATAGAGTTTCCGCGCCCGGCGGAAGAACGGACCCGGCTGCAGATCGCGCCCGTCAATGCGCGTGACCGGCGTCACCTTGCCGTAATTGCCGACGACGAAGATCTCGTCCGCTTGATCGAAATCGGCGAAACCGAGGGTCGCCTCCCGCGCGTCCACGCCGTCCTCTCGCAAAAGGGCCAACACCCGCTGCCGGGTGACGCCATTGAGGAAGGTCCCGTTCGCCATGGGCGTCATAACCTGCCCGTCCTTGGCCAGGAACACGTTTGCGGTCGCCAGCTCCGCGACATTCCCCAGCATATCGCACATGAGGCAATTGTCGAAACCGCGCGCGCGAGCCTCGACCAGCGCCCGCGCATTGTTGGGATAGAGGCAGCCTGCCTTGGCGTCGATCGGCATGGTGACGGCGAGCGGCTTGGCGTAGGGCGAGCGGGTGATCGATACGCCGGTCGGCGGAGGCAGAGGCGCCTCGTAGAGGCAGAGGCAAAAGCGGGTCAACTCAGCGTCGGGCGAGACCGCGGAAGTCGGCGAGTTGTGCTCGGCCCAGTACATCGGGCGGATATAGAGTTCAGCGCCGGGCTCGAATTTCTTCAACCCCTCGCGCGTGAGCTCGACCATCGCGTCGACGGTCATCGTCGGCTTGAGACACATGGCTTTGGCCGAGCGATTGAGCCGCGCGCAATGCTGGTCGAGATCGGGCGTCACCCCTTCGAAGGCGCGCGCCCCGTCGAACACACTCGTGCCAAGCCAGAAGGCGTGCGTGCGGGCCCCGACGATCGGATGATTGCCTTCGAGCCATTCGCCATCGAGGAAGGTGAAGGTTTGCGACCAGGCGGACATCGGCTTCATGATCCATCGGCTAGGGGAAAGCCGGGCGTAGCGTTCGGCGCCAGTCTACTGGTTCGGGACGCCGGAGCTAGCGCGAATTGAACCCGTGCCTGGTCAGTCCAGTGGCCAGACCTGCTCGGCCTCGGCCCCGAGACGCGCGGCCGCGTCACCGACCCGAACGCCCGCGATCACAAGATCGGGCGCAAGTTCGGCCAGCGGGACCAGAACGAAGGCGCGGTTGAACAGTTCGGGGTGGGGCAGGGTCAGCCGTTCGGCCTTAAGTGTAATGCCGTCGTAGGCGATGAGGTCGATGTCGATCACCCGCGGGCCCCAGCGCTCCGTCGGCTCGCGCCCGAGTTCGACCTCCAGCCTTTTGACGCGTTCGAGCAGCGCCTCCGGCGCAAGCTTCGTCCGCGCCAGAGCGCAGGCGTTGACGAACCAGTCCTGGTCGGTCTTGCCCCAGGGCGCGGTGCGGTAGAGGCGGGAGACCGCCGTCAGTTCGATGCCCTGTTCGGCGGCGATCGCGCGCAGCGCCCGGCGCAGGCTCGCGGCCTTGTCGCCGACATTGCTCCCGAGCGCGAGGACGACGCGCGCTTGTCCGTCGACCTTCGATTCCGCTGCGAGGGGAGGCGCGGCCGCGGCCTTGAGCGCCATGAAGACGGCGAGCGCCGCGCGGTTTTCGACCACGTCATGCACGCGCAACACCGAAGCCCCGCGCATGAGCGCGATCGTGTCGGCGGCGAGCGTGCCGGGGAGACGCCGATCGACCTCGGCGTCAATGATCCCGCCGATGAACGACTTGCGGGACAGCCCGACCAGGATCGGCGCCCCAAGTCGCCGGAAGCGGTCGAGGTTCCAGATGCAGGCATGGTTCTGCTGCCGCGTCTTGCCAAAGCCGACGCCCGGATCGAGCAGAATCCGGCCAAAGGGCACGCCGGCGCCGGCCGCGAGGTTGAGCGAGCGCTCAAAGAAGCGCTCGACATCGTCGAGGATGTCGATCGCCGGATCGGCCGCATCCCGGTTGTGCATGGCGACGACCGCCGAGCGGGTCTCCGCCACGGCGTCCGCCATGCCCGGATCGCGCTGCAGGCCCCAAACGTCGTTGATGACGCAGGCGCCAAGCCGCGCCGCCTCGCGCGCGACCGCGGCCTTGCTGGTGTCGATCGAGATCGGCGCATCGAGTTCGGCCAGCGCCTCGAGCGCGGGAACGACGCGCCGGAGCTCCTCGTCCTCGGGAACCGGAACGTGCCCAGGCCTTGTCGATTCGCCGCCGACATCGACGATCGCCGCGCCCTCGGCGACCATGGCCCTGGCGCGCGCGACGGCTGCGGCAAGGTTGGAATGGCGCCCGCCGTCGGAGAACGAATCCGGCGTCACGTTGAGAATGCCCATGAGCTGGGGCGACGTCTTCAGCGCGCTTAAGAATGTGTCGCGATGGCGAACGCGGCGGTCTATGCCCATGAGTGTCGGCTACCGCCTCTTCGCGGCTTCTGCAACCGCCATCCCCTCTTCACGCCGAGGCGACGCCCGGGTCACGCGCCGATGGCCGCCAAGATGCGCGCCCAGGAGCGCGCCCCCTTATGGAACGACGTCCGGTCGTATTTCTCGTTGGGCGAGTGGATGCGGTCGTCGTCGAGCGCAAAGCCAACCAGCAGGCTGTCCAGATTGAGTTCGCGCTTGAAAGAGCCGACGATCGGAATCGACCCGCCGCTGCCGACCAGCGCCGCCGGCTTTTCCCATTCGACCTCCAAGGCGCGACGGGCGATCCGCAACGCCTGGTTCTTGATCGGCAACGAAATGGCGGGGCTGCCCTGGTGGCTGATGAATTCGGCCTTCACGTCCGGCGGCAGGCGCGACGTTACGAAGGCGCGGAAGGCTTCGGCGATCCGCTCGGGGTTTTGCTTACTGACAAGCCGGCACGTGATCTTGGCGCTGGCCTTGGCCGGCAAGACGGTCTTCGTGCCCTCGCCGGTGTAGCCGCCCACAATCCCGTTGACCTCGCAAGTCGGCCGCGACCAGAGACTCTCGAGCGGCGAGCGGTCGCGCTCGCCCGCCGGCGTCGTCAGCCCGACGTCGCGCAGAAACGCCACAGAGTCGAAGTTGAGTTCGTGCCACTGGTCGGCAATTTCCTGCGGAAGCTCTTCGACCCCGTCGTAGAAGCCGGGGATGGCGACGGCGCCGGTGTCGTCGTGCAATTCGCCAAGGATCTTCGACAGCACATGAATCGGATTGACGGCCAAGCCGCCGTAAAGGCCGGAGTGCAGATCCCGATTGGCGCCGGTGAGGATGACCTCTTCGCCAACGATCCCTCGCAGCGCGACGGTAATCGCGGGCGTGGCGCGGTCCCACATGCCCGTATCGCAAACGAGCGCGACATCGGCTTTCAGCTCTTTGGCGTTCTCGGCGAGAAACGCCGGCAACGAAGGCGATCCGGTCTCCTCCTCGCCCTCGAACAGCGCGGTGATATGGCAGGGAGGGGCGCCGAATTGCTTGAAGGCGCGGCAGGCTTCGAGAAAGGTCATGAGCTGGCCTTTGTCGTCGCTGGCCCCGCGCGCCACGATCTCTTCGCCATGCGGTCCAGCCTCGAGCTTCGGCTCGAACGGCGGGGTTCGCCAAAGATTCAGCGGATCGACCGGCTGCACGTCATAGTGGCCGTAGAACAGGACGCTCGGCGCTTCGCGGCGAGCCGCCGCAATACGGCCGACGACCATCGGACGTCCGGCGGTTGGACGCTTCGATGCCTCGAATCCGAGATCGCTGAGCTCTGTGACCAGCCAATCCGCGGCCCGCTCGCAATCCGGGAAATGCGCGGGAAGAGCGGAGATCGACGGGATCGACAGAAAAGCGAACAGCCGGTCGAGCGCGGTCTTTTGGCCAGAGTCGATGGCGGAAAGAACGTCGTCAATCGTGGCCATCTGCGCCTCTTGTCGCTCGTCGCGGTGATCGGATCGTTTATCCTACCACAGCGGCCGGAGTTCGTCGTCCCCACTTCCGTCTTGTCAATAATTGCGCGGCGGAAGACGATCGAGCGTTGAGAGCAGGGGACGTCACATACGTCAACGCCGCCGAATCGGCGGCGTTGAGAATTGAAACCGTGAGCGCTGTGGCTGAAGCCGTCAGAAGATCTGGCGGAAGATCACGTACAGCAGACCGGACATGATCATCGCCGCCGGCAGCGTCAGCACCCAAGCCAGAGCGATGCTGCGGACGGTCGACCATTGCATTCCCGAGCCGTTGGCGACCATCGTCCCGGCGACGCCAGAGGACAGAACGTGCGTCGTCGACACCGGCAGGCCAAAGCCGTCGGCCGCGCCGATTGTCGCCGCAGCGACGATTTCCGCCGCCGCGCCCTGGCCGTAGGTCAGGTGGGTCTTGCCGATCTTCTCGCCGACGGTGACGACGATACGCTTCCAGCCGACCATCGTGCCGAGACCAAGCGCAATCGCCACGCAGATCTTGACCCACAAGGGGATGAACTTGGTCGCCGAATCGAGCTGCTTCTTGAAGTCAGCGATTTGCCCCTTTTCCGCAGCCGAGAGCTCACTTTCCTTGTCCTTCGTCAGAACGCGGAAAGCTTCCGAAGCCAGATACATATCGTTGCGAAGATTCTGCACCTTGTCGAGCGGCGTTTTGGCGACGGAGCCATATTGCTCGACCGAGTCGCTGATCTGCTTGGTCAATACCGCGAGCGACGGATAGGTGCCCTCCGAAATCACGTGGGCATGAATGTAGTCCGTCACCGCAGGGCGAGGATCGCCGGTGATGGCGTATCCGGCGCCATGGGCTTCGACGATCTTCGAAGCGGTGTGCGCCGCGGATATGAACTGAGCGGCGTGGCCTTCGGGCGGAGCGCGATTGAGCGCATAGGCTGTCGGCGCGACGCCGATCAGGATCAGCATGATGAGGCCCATGCCCTTCTGGCCGTCGTTGGAGCCGTGAAAGAACGAAACCAGCGTGCAGGTAAGGATCAGCAACCCACGGATCCAAGGCGATGGCGGCTTATTGGTGGTCGGGGCGGTGTAAAGCTCCGGCACGCGGATGACGGCCTTCATCGCCAGCAGCAGCAGCGCCGAGAGGGCAAAGCCGAACAGCGGTGAGAACAGCAGCGCCTCGCCGACCTTGGTGACCTGGTCCCAATCCACGCCGGCCGTGCCGTTCTGGCCGCGTATGATCGCGTTGGCGACGCCGACGCCGACGATCGACCCGATCAGGGTGTGCGAACTCGAAGCAGGAATGCCCATCCACCAAGTGCCCAAGTTCCAGATGATCGCGGAAATGAGCAGCGCGAACACCATTGCGTAGCCCGCCGCGGAGCCAACCTGAAGTATGAGCTCAACCGGCAGAAGCGAGACGACGCCGAAGGCCACGGCTCCGGTCGACGCCAAGACGCCGAGCAGGTTCCAGCACCCGGACCATACGACCGCGACCTGCGCCGGCAAGGCGTGGGTGTAGATGACGGTGGCGACAGCGTTCGCGGTGTCGTGGAAGCCGTTGACGAATTCGAAGCCGAGCGCGATCAGCAACGCGACGCCGAGAAGAATGAACGGCAGAATTGTCGTCGGGCCGCCGCCAGCGTCCGTAATGTCAGACCGGATCGAATAGGCCATGTAGAACAGGCCAAGCGCGAGGACAGCAAGGATCCCGAGCGCGAATCGAGGGTCGACCGGCTGATTGAGATGCGGCTTCACCGGCGCTTCGGCTTGCGGGCCGAGTCGAGCGTCGAATGCGGCGGACATGGGGGCTCCTTGGGCGTGCGAGCCTCTTCTATCGCGACCGCCCATGACAGGAATGTGAAGGCCGCCCGATCGGCGATACCCATCCGATGGCGGCGCTCGCAACAAGAATGGCGTCAATAGGGAAAAATACCTATAAGGAAAAATCCTGTGGCCATTGCTAAACTATCGTGAATGGGCAATCCTCACCTAAAAAACGAGGGCAGGACGTCAAATGGCACTCTTATCGATTCTTGACCGAAGCCACACGATCGCCAAACCCGGATTCAGTCGTTGGATGGTTCCGCCGGCGGCTCTCTGCATTCATCTATGCATCGGCCAGGCTTACGCGTTCAGCGTCTTCAATCTGCCTTTGACCAAGCTGATCGGCATCACGAAATCGGCCCCGGACGACTGGAAACTGACCGATCTGGGCTGGATCTTCTCGATCGCGATTGTCTTCCTCGGGGTGTCGGCGGCGGTGTTCGGCCGCTGGGTCGAGGAGGGCGGCCCGCGCCGCGCGATGTTCGCCGCGGCGTTGTGCTTCAGCGGCGGCTTCCTTATCAGCGCCTTTGGCGTTTCGATCCATCAACTTTGGCTTATCTATCTTGGGTATGGCGTGCTCGGCGGGACCGGCCTCGGGCTGGGCTACATCTCGCCGGTGTCGACGCTGATTAAATGGTTCCCCGACCGGCCGGGGATGGCGACAGGCATGGCGATCATGGGCTTCGGCGGCGGCGCGATGATCGCCTCCCCCCTTTCGGTCTGGCTCATGAGCGTCTTCTCGACGCCGACGCATGTCGGGGTGGCGGAGACTTTTGTGGTCCTGGGGCTCGTCTATGCTTTCTTCATGCTGGTCGGGTCGGCGATCGTGCGCGTGCCGGCGCCGGGCTGGAAGCCCGAGGGATACGTGCCTCCAGCCCAACCCAAGAAGCTCGTCACCACCCGGGATGTCTATGTCTATCAGGCACTCAAGACGCCCCAGTTCTGGCTGATCTGGGCCGTGCTGTGCCTGAACGTGACCGCAGGCATCGGCGTGCTCGGTCAGGCTTCGGCGATGAGCCAGGAAATGTTTCCCGGCCGGGTCAGCGCCGCCGCCGCCGGCGGCTTCGTCGGGTTGCTGAGCATTTTCAATATGGGCGGCCGTTTCTTCTGGGCTTCGACCTCAGACTATATCGGCCGAAAGAACACCTACTTCGTGTTCTTCGTCCTCGGAATCGTCCTCTATTCGCTGGTGCCATATTTCGGTTCTGCCGGCAATCTGCCGCTGTTCGTCCTTTGCTTCCTCCTCATCATCAGCATGTATGGCGGCGGGTTCGCCACCGTGCCGGCCTATCTCAAGGATATGTTCGGCACACGATATGTCGGTGCGATCCATGGGCTGCTCCTCACCGCATGGTCGGCCGCGGGCATCTTTGGCCCGGTGCTCGTCAACTATATCCGGCAGTATCAGGTCGAAACTGGCGTGCCGAAAGCGCAGGCCTATAATGTCACGATGTACATTATGGCCGGGCTTCTGGTGGTTGGCTTCATCGCCAATTTCCTGATCAAGGCGGTTGACGATCGCCATCATATGGACCTCGAGACGGTCGACGATCTTGTTGGGGTGGCTTGAGGGAGGCGGATATGAGCTTTGACAACAGGGGCGGCAGCGCCACCACGCCCCTCCAGCTGGCGCTGGCCTGGGGCTTCGTCGGCATCCCATTGCTGTGGGGCATTTACGGAACCCTGGTCAATGCGATGAAGCTCTTTCAATAGAGCCCGTTTTGCGTCCCGATCGGCGGGCCAAGAAATCCGCTTGCATCAGGATAGCGGACACGGCAGCCTTGATCCTACAGACGGCGTCGAGGCCAAGACTTAAAGCTTGAGCCGTCGAAGCCGATTACGGTTGAGGGAGGACAAGATGGCGCCATACCAAAACACGGCGGCGCGCTCAGCCGTGCTGCGTGGCGCGCTCGGAGCCGCCTCAGCCGCTCTCATGCTTGCCGCCGCCCAACCGGCCTGGGCCGACGACCCCGCGCCAATTAAGATCGGCGTGATCGCGGAGGCGCAGGCGGTCGCCGGCTCCTCGATCCCGCAAGCGGCGCAGATCGCCGCCGACGAGATCAACGCCAAGGGCGGCGTCGACGGGCGAAAGATCGAGATCGTCTCCTACGACAACCATTCCTCATCGGCCGAGTCGGTGCGCGCGTTTCAGCGCGCGGTCAACGAGGATCACGTCAACGCGGTGATTGGCAGTTACATCAGCGAGGTCGTGCTCGCGCTCGAACCGTGGGCGAGCCGGCTGAAGACCGTCTTCATTACTCCGGGCGCGGCGTCCGACGTCATCACGCAGAACATCGCCAAGGATTACGAGCACAACAAATACACCTTCCACGGTTACCTGACGTCGGGCGCGCTATCGGGCCTCGTGTGCGACGCCGCCAAGGACATGCTGGTTGACGGCCTCAAGATGAAGACGGCCGTGATCATGAGCGAGGACGCGGCCTGGACGGGCCCGCTCGACGCCGGCTACGAAGCCTGCCTGCCGAAGATCGGGCTCAAAGTCCTGGACCACATCCGCTTCTCGCCCGACACCACCGATTTCACCCCGATCTTCAACAAGATCGAGGCCTCAAAACCCGACGTGATCATCACCGGCGTGTCGCATGTCGGCACGCAGCCGACCGTGCAATGGAAGAGCCAGCAAGTGCCGATCCCGATGTTCGGCATCGCCTCGCAGGCGACCAACTCCACCTTCTGGAAGGACACCAACGGCGCGACCGAAGGCGTGATCTACCAGGGCGTATCGGGTCCGGGCGTCGCGGTCACGCCCAAGACGCTGCCGTTCGTCGACGCGTTCAACAAGAAGTACGGCAATATGCCTTCCTACGCCGGCTACACCGCCTACGACGACGTCTACATCATCGCCGACGCGATCAAGCGCGCGGGAAGCCTCGACAGCGACAAGCTCGTCGACGCCATGGAGAAGACCGACTACGTCGGCACGATCGGCCGCGTTCAGTTCCTGCCGAAAGGCGATCCGCACGTGCATGGGCTGAAGACCGGCGAGGGCCTCATCACGGGCCTCATGCTGCAATGGCAGGACGGCAAGCAGATCAACATGTGGCCGGCGACGCTCGCCAACGGCAAGCTCGGATTCCCGTCCTTCGTCAAGATCGCCTCAGGCGGCAATTGATCGCCGCGAACCCGCCGCCGTCCAACCTTAGCGCTGGAGGCGGCGAGACCGCTTGATGCTGTTCTGGCAGATCCTGATCGACGGCTTCGCGATCTCCTCGCTCTACGCCTTGGGCGCGACTGGCTTCACCCTGATTTTCGGCGTCACCGGGGTGCTCAACCTGTCGCACGGCGCGATCATGGTCGCGGCCGCGGTCGCCGCCTGGGCCGCCTCGGGAAATTTCGGGGCGGGCGCCTATCTCGGCGCTATCTTCGGCATCGTCGTCGCGCTCCTGCTGGCGCTCGCCACCTACTATCTCATCGTTAGGCGGCTGCAATTGTCGCGCGCGGTGCGTGAGGAAGAGAAGGAAATCTTCATCCTCACCGCGACGCTCCTCTGGGGCATCATGATCCAGGAGGCGATCGCCTATCTCTTCACCAACAACGCCAAGACCGTGCTGCCGATCGTCGACGGCGTGGTCACAATCCTAGGCGTCCGCACGCCCGCGAACGAAATTTTCACCGCACTCGTCTGCTGGGCGACGATCGGGGTGCTGTGGTTGTTCGTCAACCGCACGCTCGCCGGCAAAGCGGTGCTCGCCGCCTCGATGAATCCGCGCGGCGTCACCCTGCTCGGAATTGAACTTTCGACCGTCTATGTCGGGGTGTGGGCGATCTATGGCGCGCTCGCCGGCGTCGCCGGCGTGCTGCTCGGCATGTTCCTCGGCGTCTCCTCCTATAGCGCCGGGACCGTTGACCGCGAGCGCGTTCTCGATCGTCGTCCTGGGCGGACTTGGCAGCGTCTCCGGCTCGCTGATCGCCGCTTACGTCGTCGGCTATCTCGAGACGCTGACCGCCTATCTTATTTCGCCCGCCTATCGCGCGATCCCGGCGCTCCTGCTCCTCGTTGCGGTGATGTATGTGCGCCCGCGCGGCTTGTTGGGCCGGCGTTAGACATGCTGCGCCGCGCGCTCGTCTCCCCGCCGGTCCTGATCAGCCTGATCGTTGTCCTCCTCGCCGCGACGCTGCCGCTCTACGTCTCGGGCTACGTGCTGGGGCTGCTCACCATCGCCTATTATTTCGGCGTGTTCTCGATGGCCTGGGACCTGTTGTTCGGCTTCGCCAACGAAGTGAACTTCGGCCCTTCGTTCCTGATCGGACTTGGCGCCTATACCGCCGGCATCCTCGACAACCTCTATCAGCCGCCGATCGCGCTCTGCATTGCAGCGGGCGTGCTTGCGTCGATGATCGGCGGGCTGGTGCTGGCGTTGCCGGCGCTCGCGTGCGCGGTCCCTATTTCGGCCTCACCACGCTTGTCGCCGTGCTGATGCTGCAGAACTTCGTGGTCGTCGCGGCCAGCCTGACCGGCGGAGAAATCGGCCTCACGATCCCTGACGTCATTTCGATCGACGACAAGGTCAATTACTGGATCGCGCTCGGCTTCATGGCGCGTTAGCGGCGCGATCCTCTACGGCCTCACGCGCTCGCCGGTCGGGCTCATCTTGCAAGCGAGCGGCCAGGATCCCGTGCAGGCCGGCGCGCTCGGCTTCAACGTCACCAAGCACAAGCTCGCGGCCTTCCTGGTCAGCGCGTTTTTCTCCGGGCTCGCTGGCGCGCTGATGGCGTTCTATCTCGGCACGGCGTCGGTGGGCACGTTCATCGACGTCACCGTCGGGGTGCAGGTGATCATCGGCGCCGTGCTCGGGGGACGACGCACCATTCTTGGCGCGGTGCTGGGGGCGGTGTTTCTGGTGGCGCTTGGCGAGACGCTGAGGCCGCTCGGCGATCTCGCCACCTTCATCGTCTCGGCGGTCGCGCTGATCGTCGTTCTCTTCTTTCCGGCCGGGTTGCTCGGCATGGTCAAGGGCGCGCGGGAGGCGACATGAGCGCGGGCCGGCCAAGCTTGAGGTCAGCGGCCTCCAGAAGCGGTTCGGCGGTCTGACGGCAGTCAGGGACGTCAGCTTCTCGGTTCATGCCGGAGAAATTCTCGGGCTCATCGGGCCGAATGGATCGGGCAAGTCGACGGTGATGAAGTCGATCCTCGGCGTCGAGCGGCCCGATGCGGGATCGGTTCGGGTCGATGCCCGTGAGGTCGCGGGCTGGCCGCCGCACCGGATCGCTCAGCTTGGCGTCGGCATGGTGTTCCAGCATTCGCGTCCGCTGCATCGGCAGACGGTGCTCGAGAATATCCTCCTCGGACTTTTGCCCGACCGACTGCTGGATCTTCTTCCCCGCGCCGCCGCGGACGCGCGGGCGCGCGCGATCGCCGAACGGGTCGGGCTGGCGGGAGTGCTCAATCGGCGCCCCGCGACGCTGCCCTTCGCGGACCTGCGCAAGATCGAGATCGCCAAGGCGATCGCCCGCGATCCGCAGGTGGTGCTGATCGACGAGCCGTTCGCGGGCCTGACCGCGCGCGAGACTGCGTCCTTCGCCAAGCTGATCACCGAAATGCGCGACGACGGCCGGGCGGTGCTCATCGTCGATCACAACGTGAAAAGCATGTCGGCGCTCGTCGACCGCGTCTACGCCATGAATGTCGGGGAGAAGATCGCCGAGGGCACCGTTGCGGAAGTGATGGCGAACGAGACCGTGCGCAAGGTCTATCTCGGCGGAGCGATCGAGACAGCGGCGCGCCCGGAATCCGCTTTCGACGACGCCCAAACGCCGTTTCTCGCAATCGACAATCTCAGCGTCGTCTATGACAAGGCGCAGGCGTTGGAGGCCGTCTCGCTGCACGTTCATCACGGCGAGTTCGTCGCGATCGTCGGACTGAACGGCGCCGGCAAGACGACGCTGTTCAACGCCGTCTCGGGCCTCGTCCCCTATGCGGGCGACATTCGCCGACAGGGCAAACCTTTGCGCGGTCGAACCGCGGCGACGATCGCTCGCGAAGGGATCGTGCAGTCGCCGGAGGGTCGCGAACTGTTCGGCTTGATGACGGTCAGCGAGAATCTGGACATGGGCGGGCATGGGCTCGGCGACAAGGAGCGCGGCGAGCGCCGGGAGTGGCTGTTCAACCTGTTCCCGATCCTGAAAGAGCGGCAGCGCCAGACCGCAGCGACGCTGTCCGGCGGCGAGCAGCAGATGCTGACCATCGCGCGCGCGCTGATGATGAAACCCGACCTCTTGATCCTCGACGAGCCGACGCTGGGCCTCGCCCCCGTCATCATGGAGCAGATTTCAAAGGCGCTCGAGCGGCTGAGGCAGACGACCGAGATCACCGTGCTGCTCGGCGAGCAGAACGTCACCTTCGCCCTGCCTCACGCGGACCGCGTCTACGTGCTCGAGCATGGCCGGATCGTTTGGGAGGGCGACCCGAGCCGCTTCGCGGCCGAAGCTGGGGCGCAATATTTGTAAGGCGACGCTAACGCGTCGGGCGTGCCTGATCGCGATGGGTCGATCAGCGCCAGATGGACAAAGCCGGCTGCCCGTCAGCTGGTTGCGCCACGCGAAAAACCAAGCCCTTACCGCCTTCGCGCCCAGCGCCAGATCGCCCATTGCCGACGTAGCGGCGACACTTCGCTCACGGCCTCGAACGGGCGGTCCGCATTGCGGTCGAGCCGGTCGAGGTCGAGCCGCAACGGCGCGAGCGGAATGAAGGCCGGCAGGATCGCAGCGCCTGAACTCGTCAGCCGCCGTTCCGCCTCAACCAGCTCGTCCCGCGCCAAGCCCCGCAGTTCGGCGCAGGCGGCAAGAACGCCGGGACTCGCGCGCCGCGCGTCGAAATCCGCACCGCTCACGCCGTGGCGGCCGGCGACGTCAGTGGGGATGAGCGTCGGCGCCGATCCGGCCTTGAACGGCAGTTCCTTGAGCAGGCGCGTCAGCGCCAGCGCCACGCCGGCGGGCGCTTGCGCGTCCGCCGGGTCGAGATCCCGTCCCCCTGCCGCGATGCGTGACGCCAACCGCAGGCGCGCGCCCTCGCTCTCATCGGCGAAGGCGCGAAACGCCACGAGGTTGAAATCATCCTGTGGCGCGATCTCTTGCAGGCGCGCGTCGAGCATCGCCTCGAGCCAGGCTCGGGGCAGGGCATAGGCGTCGATCGCCGCGCGAAGGGCAAGCGCGACTGGGTTGCCGGCCGCTTCGGCTTGCCGTTCGCCGGAGATGACTTCGCGCCACCAGGCAAGCCGGATCGCCATGAGATTGGGATCGCGCGCGCGCTTGAGCGCATGACGGATTTCGTAGTCGAAACTCGCCAGGGCAAAGAGCGCGCCGCGTGCGTTGGCGCCGGCATAAAGCGCGCCCAGCCATTGATCGCGAGCGTGCGCGCGGGCGAGCCCAGCGCAATGTGCGGTGGCGTCCGCAAGCGGGTCGGCGCCCGGCGGCGGGCGCGCGGTCATGGCGCGGCGATCAGCGCCGCCGCGACGCGCCGGCCTTCCGAGTGCATGACATTGTAGACCCGAATCGCCGGGCCGGTCGCCATGGCTTCAAACCGCAGGCCGGCCTGACCGAGGGCGGCGCGCAACGTTTTCGGGATCGGCGCCAAATGCTCGCCCGTGCCGAGGATAACAAACTCGATCGAGCCAGGGCTTTCGGCGGATTCGGTCAATAGCGGCGCGAGCGCGGCCGGGTCGAGATCATTGACGCTCGTCGCGTCGATCGGCTGCACGCCTCTCGGCGTCGCCAGGATGGCGCCCGCATGCGACATGCCGGCGAAAGCGAAGGCGCCTTGCCCGTAAGCGGCGATCGAATGGCTGCCGGGCGCGAATGCGGGCCTCGGCGCGCCCTCGGTCACGCCTTCGCCTTCGCCTTCACGTCTTTCACGTCCGCGCCGGCGTTTTCCTTTTCCCGCATCTTGTCGAAGGTGTCGGCGCGCACGCCCATGTAGATGAGCATTGGCGAGCAGATGAAGATCGACGAATAGGTGGCGACGAAAATGCCCCAGATCATCGCCGCCGAGAACGAGCGGATGACGTGGCCGCCAAGGAAGAAAAGCGCCAGCAGCGCGAGAAAGACCGTCGTCGCCGTCATGATGGTGCGCGGCAGCACGGCGTTGATCGACATGTCGATGATTTCGGATGTCGACAGGCGCTTGTATTTGCGCATCACTTCACGAATGCGGTCGAGCACAACCACCGTCTCGTTGAGCGAGTAGCCGACGATGGTGAGAATCGCGGCGATCGAGGTCTGGTTGAACTCGATCTGGGTGACGCAGAAAAAGCCGACGGTCAGCAGGAGGTCGTGCATCGTGCCGATGATCGCGCCGACCGCGAATTGCCACTCGAAGCGGAACCACAGATAGGTCAGGACCGCGAGGATCGCGACCACGACGCCGAGCGTTCCCCGCTGAACGAGCTCGGCGGAAACGGTCGGGCCGACCGAATCGACGCTGCGGAACTCGTAATCGGCGCCAAAGGCGTCCTTGATCTTGGCGATCGCGGTCTGCTGGCCGGCGTCGCCGCCTGGCTGCACGCCGAGACGCAGCAGCACGTCGGATTCCGCGCCGACCCGCTGAACTTCGACAGGGCCAACGCCAAGTCCCTCGCCCTTGGTGCGAATGTCGGCGACATTGGCCTCGCCGCTCTTGGCGCGCATGTCGACCTGAGTGCCGCCCGCAAAGTCGATGCCGAAATTCATGCCCACGAACAGGAACATGAGGACCGAGATGATCGACAGCAGCGCCGACAGGGGATAGCTCACGCGGCGGAACCGCATGAAGCCGAATTTGGTGTTCTCAGGCGCGAGCCGAAGAAGTTTCATACCGAAAGTTCCGTTGTGCGCGTCACCTTGCTCATATCGGCAGCGTCTTCGGCCGCGCGCGGTGATACCAGAGCGCGATCATCATCCGCGTCATGGTGACCGCGGTGATGACCGAGGTCAGAATGCCCAAGCCCAGCGAGACGGCGAAGCCGCGCACCGCGCCCGAGCCGAACAGATAGAGGATGAGCGCCGCCACGAACATCGTGACGTTCGAATCGATGATGGTGGCGAAGGCGCGCCGGAAGCCCGCGTCGAGCGCGGAAATGACCGAGCGGCCGAGGTGCGCCTCCTCGCGGATGCGTTCGTAGATGAGGACGTTGGAATCGACCGCCATGCCGATGGTGAAGACGATGCCGGCGATGCCGGGCAGGGTCAGCGTCGCGCCGAGCAGGACCATCGAGGCGAAGATGAAGAGAATGTGCACCGCGAGCGCGAGATCGGCGAACACGCCGAAGATGCCGTAGGTCGCGATCATGTAGATGACGACCAGCGCCGCCCCGACATAGGCCGCGCGTTTGCCGGCGTCGATCGAGTCCTGGCCTAGTCCCGGTCCGACCGTGCGCTCCTCGATCACCGTGAGCTTGGCCGGCAGCGCGCCGGCGCGCAACAGGATCGCCAGGCTCGAGGCCTCTTCAAGGCTGAAATTGCCGGTGATCTGGCCAGTGCCGCCGGTGATCGGCGAACGGATGACCGGCGCCGAAATGACCTTGCCGTCGAGCACGATGGCGAACGGACGGCCGACGTTTGCCGAGGTGACCTGGCCGAACCTCTGCCCACCGCGCAGATTGAAGCGGAAGCTGACGTCCGGCTCGCCGCTCTGCTGGTCGAAGCTCTGCTGCGCGTCGACCAGGTCCTCGCCGTCCACCATGACCCGCTTCTGCACCTGGATCGTCCCGCCGCCTTTCTGCATCGGCAGCGTCTCGGACTCATTCGGCGGATCGCCGGGATCGGCGACCAGGCGGAACTCGAGCTTGGCCGTCTGGCCGATCATGTTCTTGAGCACCGTCGTATCCTGGCTGCCCGGCGCCTCGATCAGCACGCGGTTCGGGCCCTGTTGCTGGATGACGGTTTCCTTGGTGCCCATCGCGTTGATGCGGCGGTTCAGCACCTCGATCGACTGCCCGACCGCGTGACGCACCTTGTCGGCGATTGCCGCGTCGGTCAGCGCCAGCCGCACGCCATCGGGGGTTTGCGTCACATCGAGCGTGCGCCCGTTTCCTCCCGCGAGCGCGCCTCCAATCGGCTGGCTCAGCGACCCAAGAAGCTCGAGGGCCTTGGCGCGTTCGGCCGGATCGGCGATGCGGACCACGACCGCTCGCGGCTCGACCCCGATGCCGCCGGATATCCCGATCTTGCCCTCGCGCAGTTTCTGCCGTACGTCGTCGCGCAGCGTCTCGACCTGGCTCTTGATCACCGATGGGGTGTCGACCTCCATCAACAGATAGGCGCCGCCCTGCAGATCGAGGCCCAGCACGATCTGGCGCATTGGAATAAAGCTCGGGAATCGAGCCGCGAGCGCCTCGACCGCCTGAGTTGGCATAAAGCTCGGCAGGATCACCAGAACCGCGGCCGCTACGAGCGCCAGGACCGAGGCCAATCTCCAGTTCGCGAAACGAAGCATCAGACTTTCAATCTAGGAAGAAGCTCAACTGGCGCCAAAGCCGGGTGCGGCCTCAGGGGTTGGGCGCATCTTTCTTCGCCGGCAATGATTTGGCGGGAGGCGTCGCGTCCTTGACGGGCTCGCCCTTGGCGCGAACTTCGGCAATGCCGGAACGGGCCAGGCGCGCCCGCACGTTGGGAGCGATCTCGAACTCGACTTCATTGTCGTCGACCGACTTGGTGACCTTGCCGATGAGACCCCCGGTGGTGACCACAACGTCGCCGCGCCGCGCCGCCTGCACCATTTCGCGCTGCTCTTTCGCGCGCCGCTGCTGGGGGCGCCAGAGAACGAAATAGACGATCGCGATCATGGCCACGATCGGCACCAGCTGGACCAGCGTGTCGCTCGCCCCGCCAAAGGGGCCGGCGCCTGTGGCTTGCGCGTAGGCGGCTGTGATCAGCACGGGGATAGTGGCTCCAGCGGCGCGAAAGTCGCGCCGTTCATCGAGGGGTCATGAAAAAGGCGTCGCATATATATCGGTGGGCCCTGCGAAAGCAACGGGCCCTGGCTGGGCGAAGCGGCTCGAGCAAAAAAGGGAGTATGGGGTTACTCGGCGCTAGCGGAACCCCGGTCGCTGTTCGAGCCTTCAACCGACCCAAGTCGATGGCGCTTTTCCGCGGCGCCCCTTTTTCACGAATTGTGCGCCGGAGAACAGCTCCAAATTTTCAATCCCGCTATTTGCGGGCAAGCGAAGGAATTCCCCATGGACAAGAGGGCCGAAATGTGGCGCTGGCCTTTCCAAGCCGGCGCGAACGTACTAAGCAGCGACTGATTTTTTGGCAAGATACACAGGGGGTGCACAGTGAATAAGCAGGTGGCAGAGTTTATCGGGACGTTCGCGCTCGTATTCTTCGGTTGCGGGGCGGCGGTCGTTGGCGGCATGGGGTCGGGCCCGACGGCCGTTAATCTTCTCGGCATAGCGAGCGCGTTCGGCTTCGCCATTGTCGCCATGGCCTACGGCATCGGGCCGATCTCCGGCTGCCACGTCAATCCGGCGGTGAGCTTCGGCGTCTATGTCGCCGGCCGGATGAGCGTCGCCGAGATGATCAGCTACTGGATCGCCCAGGTTTTGGGCGCGATCGTCGCCGCGGTCGTGCTCTACCTCATCCTGTCCGGCAAGGCTCAGGGCTGGACCGGCTCGCTAGGTCAGAACGGCTGGGGCGCCGGCTACAACGGGGAATACAATGTCGTTTCCGCCCTCGTGTTCGAAGTGGTGGCGACGTTCCTGTTCCTGGTGTGCATTCTCGGCGTGACCCACCCGATCGCGCCGACTGGTTTCGCCGGTCTCGCTATCGGGCTGACGCTGGTGGTGATCCATCTGGTCGGCATCAACATCACCGGCACCTCGGTCAATCCGGCTCGCTCGATCGGTCCGGCGCTGGTCGGCATCGGCTCAAATCCGGGCGCAGTCGCGCAGCTCTGGCTGTTCATCATCGCCCCGCTCATCGGCGCGGGCGCCGCGGGCTTGCTGTTCCGGAATCCGGAGCTCCTCGACGCTCCGAGGAAGGCCTGAGCCGAATCAGGAGCGCGCGTTCCGCCCCATTCGTCCGCGACCTGATCTATTCTCAGTCGCGTCCGGTCGTCCGTCGGTCCGCCCCAGCCCGGGCCGACGAACAAGCCTTGGTGCTTAGCGTCGCTTACGCCGCTTCGGCGTTGACTCGGGCGGCTTCGCGTCGCCCGCGGGCGGAGACTTCACGACCCCGGTCGTCTCGTTGACGATGACGCTCTTCCAGATGTTGTCGTTGGGCACGATCTTTGTGATCCCATCATCGGTGCGGATGTAGGTGCTGAAGATGGTCACATGTGTGACCCTGCCCTTGATGCCGCCGCCGACATCCACGTCATCGCCGACGTCGAACGGCTTGAACACCATGATGAGGAGGCCGCTAGCGAAATTGCTGAGCGTGCCCTGCAACGCGAAGGCGACGACGAAGCCTGCCGCGCCGATCACCGCGAGCAGCGGCGCCAGGTTCACCTCGAGCGCCGACAATGCGAGTAGGAAACCGATCGCGACAATAACGCGCCCGGAGGACGAGATGATGAAGTCGCGCAACAGATGCGAGGTCACGTGGTCCCCGCTCATGACCCGGCGCAGGATCATGCGGACGATCCTGGCGACGATGATCGACCCGATGATGTAGGCAAGAAATGTCCCCACATCACGCGCCAGCCTGAGCCCACCCTCGTCAGAGGATAGCCAGCCTGAAATTCTCGCCAGAGTCGCGGTCCGATCCGAGACGTCGATCTTGATGCCGCCGATCGAGGCGATGTAGAGGCGATAGGGCTTGCCGTCGCCGCCTTTGGCCTCAAGTTTGTCGAGGACGAGTTTCAGACGGTCAGTCAGCGCGGTGCGCTCGCCCGTCAATTGCGTACTATAGTCGACGAGTTGAACCTTGACGTCAGTCTTGGCGGCGGTCGCTTCGTCGGCCTTTTCAGCCAGCTTTTCGGCCTTTTTCGACGTATCGGCGACCGCGGCGGTCGCTGCTCCTGGCGCGGCTGCGGCCGCCGCTCCGGCTGCCGCCGGGGTTGATTCAGCCAGTGTTTTGATTTGGTCCGCGGCGGCGGCTTCTTTCTCAGTCGCTGCCACCACCTTCTCAACCTTTGCGGTGTCGCCAGTGCCCTCGGATTTCTTCGCCGCGGATTCGGCCGCTTTCTGCAGGACGTCCTTGTCGCTCGCCGCCGCCGGCACGACCTTCGCGCCCGACGCAGGCGTGGCGGCATCAACAGTGGCGGCTGGCGGAGGGGCCGCGTCGGCTTGTTTGGCCATAGCGGCGGTGGTCGCCTCGGCCTTCTTCTCCTCCTTTGCGGTTTCCTTGCTTGCGGTCTTGACCGTCTGGGCCAGGTTTTTCTGCGCTTCCGCGAGGTGCTGGGCGGCAGTCTCCTTGTCCTTGTCGGAAGTGGCGGCTTTGACCTCTTCAGTGGCTTTCGCCAGATCGGCCGCGGCCGTCTTCTGTTTCTCCAGTTGGGCGATTTCGCGGTTCTTTCGGCGAACATCGAGTTCAGCCACAGTGATCTCGCGCTCCTTCGCCCTCAGGAGCGAATACCAGCCCTTGGCTTCGGTCTCCGTCTCCTCCTTGGTCATCGGCGCCAACAGAAGCTCGAGATCATCGAGCGCGATCTGAGGGTCCTTGGTGGTGGTCGGCTCAGCGTCCTTGGCGGCGGCCTTTGCGTCCGCAGTCGCAGGGGCAGGCGCGGTGTCCTCGGCGCGTGACGCCGACGGCGGTCCCGCCGCAAGAGCAAATGAGAGCCCAGCGACCGCGATAAGCTGAATTAATCTTTTTTCTCCAATGAACACAGCGCGCTCCCAAATCCCAGTAATCCATTCGGTCCAGTATTTTCCCTGCCGCCACGCAAACTCAAGCGCCAACCGCGCGGATCTTTTCTCCGCCGCGTGACGGCCGCGGACGCCGACGAGGGCGACGGACGCTGTTGCCTGCGCGAGTCGAGCCTGTCGAGATCACCCCTCTCCAGCGTTCCGCCATGGGCCGGCCGTGCGGCGCCCGTCCTCGCCGTCTTCGCGCGCTGCATAACAGCTTTCGATTCCCGAAACTGTCCACGCCTGGACAATTGGAAGGCGCGGAAAGCTCTCCACGGCGAGGAAGCTCCCACGGACGCGCCGCCGACTAGCTCACGCTGGTCGTAGGCGCTGGGATGGACTTTAAATGAATTCGGCCGGGCATTCGCCCGCAATGAAGCGTCGGCGGCCACTTGACCTTGCCAGAGTGAGCGCGCCGCGCGAAAAGCGCGCCCATGCTGCACATCAGCGCCCTCACCTATCGCCTCGGCGAGCGTCTCTTGATCGACAACGCGACCGCTGCGCTGCCCTCGGGCGCGCATGTCGGGCTCGTCGGGCGCAACGGCGCCGGTAAGACCACGCTCTTCCGCATTCTTCGTGGCGAGCTCGCGCCCGAGACCGGCGCGATCATGGTCCCCAAGGGCGCGCGCGTCGGCAGCGTCGACCAGGAGGCTCCGGCCGGCGCCGAAAGCCTTGTCGACTTCGTGCTCTCCGCCGACGTCGAGCGCGAGGCGCTGATGACTGAGGCGGAAACCGCGAGCGATCCGGAGCGCATCGCCGAGATCCACACGCGTCTCGTCGACATTGAAGCGCATAACGCCCCGGCGCGGGCGGCGCGGATCCTCAAAGGGCTCGGCTTCGATGAGGCCGCGCAAGCGCGGTCGCTCGGAGAATTTTCCGGTGGCTGGCGGATGCGCGTGGCGCTGGCCGCGGTGCTGTTCTCCGAGCCTGACCTCCTGCTGCTCGACGAGCCGACGAACTATCTCGACCTCGAAGGCGTGCTGTGGCTCACCGACTATCTCAAGAGCTGCCCGGCGACGATTCTCGTCATCAGCCATGACCGCGATCTGCTCGATGATGTTGCGCAACAGATCCTCCACCTCGACCGCGGAAAGCTGACTTTGTGGAGCGGCGGCTACTCGAGCTTCGAGCGCCAGCGCCACGAGCAGCAAATCCTTGCCGGCAAGGCGGCCAAGAAGCAGGAGGAGAAGCGCGCCCATTTGCAGGCTTTCGTCGACCGCTTTCGCGCCAAGGCGTCGAAGGCGGTTCAGGCCCAGTCGCGACTCAAGATGCTGGCCAAGATGGCGCCGATCGCAGCGATCGTCGACGACACTGTGCAGCCGTTCAAATGGCCCCCGGTCGTCAAACGCCTGAGCCCGCCGATCGTGACCATGGACAAGGTCAGCGCGGGTTACGATGGGCGCGCGGTTATCGCTCGCATCGACCTCTCGCTTGCTGACGACGACCGCATCGGCCTCCTCGGCCAGAACGGCAACGGCAAGTCGACCTTCGCCAAGCTCATCGCCGGCCGCCTCGAGCCGATGGCGGGCAAGATGACGCGCGCGAACCGTCTTCAGGTCGGCTATTTCGCCCAGCATCAGATCGACGAGCTTGAACCCGGCGGCAGCGTCTACGACCATGTCGCCGAGCGCATGCGCGGAGAGGCAGTATCCAAAATCCGAGGCCGCGCGGCGATGATCGGTTTCTCCGGCGCGCGCGCCGACACCAAGGTCGACTCCCTGTCCGGCGGCGAAAAGGCGCGCCTCATGATGGGCCTTGCCGCGTTCGACGGACCGCAGCTTCTCATCCTCGACGAGCCGACCAACCATCTCGACATCGACAGTCGCGGCGAATTGATCGAGGCGATCAACGATTATGAAGGCGCCTGCATCCTGGTCTCGCACGACAGGCGTCTGCTCGAGGCCACCGTCGACCGGCTGTGGCTGGCGGCGAACGGAACGGTCAAGCCGTTCGAGGGCGATCTCGCCGACTACAGCCGATTCGTGCTGGGCGGCGCCGAACGGCCGCAACAAAGAGAGAAGCGCGAAACCCAGGCCGCCGCGGCGGCCAAGCCCAAGCGCGAGCCTCAGCCGATCAAGCGCGAGATCGCCGCGCTCGAAGACAAGATGACCCGATTCCAGGATCTCCTGCGCCGGGTCGACGAAGCGCTGGCCCAAGCGAGCGCGCGCAACGGCGATGCGGCCAAGATCGCGGAATTGGCGGCGAAGCGCGCCGAGCTCGAGCGCGCTTTAACCGCAACGGAAGCGGCGTGGTTCGAACTCACGGCCGAGGTCGAACAGATATGACGGAAACGACGCTGCGAGGTCTGGGCGGCGCTCATCTTGCTGCTCACGACAGCCATCGCGTCCGCCGCCGAGCCGGCGCCCTGGCCGGACAGCCTGGTCGGCCGGCTTGAAGCGCTGGCGCTCCTCGAGACGTCTCAACGCCGATCTCCTTGCCCATGACAGCGCGACGCTCACGATCGAACGCTGGTGCGCCGATCACCGGCTGGCCGATCCCGCGCGCATCGTCGCCGAGCGGGTGAGCGACGCGGACAAACCGGCAAGCGCCGAGGTGCGTGAGGCGCTGGACGTCAAGCCGGACGAACCGCTCGGCTATCGCCGCGTTCGGCTCAAGTGCGGCGATCATGTGCTTTCCGAGGCTGACAATTGGTACGTCCCGGCGCGGCTCACGCCCGAGATGAACCATGTGCTCGAGACCACCGACACGCCGTTCGGCAAGGCCGTGGCCGCGCTCCATTTCCGCCGCCATACGCTGTCCGCGGACTTATTGTGGCGGCCGTTGCCGAAGGGTTGGGAGATGCGGCGCCACGCCCGCTCCGCAGGAAGCCGGTGCGCTTACGATTCCCGACCACGTCCTCGAGCACCGCGCCGTGCTCTCGACGCCCGACGGCGAGCCGTTCAGCGAGGTCGTGGAGACTTACACCGGCGAGGTGTTAGCCTTCCCGCCACCGAAATGAGTGCGACCAGGCGCGATTGTTTTTAGCTAGAGTCGAGCTTTAGCTTCCAAGGACGGCGTCGGCGTTAGGCGGATACAGGAGCCAGCAATGCAGGTAAGAGCCTCGACCACGTCTGGCGACCGCGTCACAATCGAAATCGCCGACGGCGTCGCCGAGGTCACGCTCAATCGGCCTGACAAGCTCAATGCGCTCGATCCCGCGATGTTCGAGGCGATCATCGCCGCAGGTGAAAGCTTAAGCCAAACTGCGGGCTTGCGCGCAATCGTGCTCGCCGGCGCCGGCAAAGGCTTTTGCGCCGGCCTCGACAAGGAGACATTCGCTTCAC
This sequence comes from uncultured Alphaproteobacteria bacterium, assembly GCA_963702825.1. GTDB lineage: Bacteria > Pseudomonadota > Alphaproteobacteria > Rhizobiales > Beijerinckiaceae > Roseiarcus. The sequence goes on along the minus strand of CAVPEE010000053.1, from coordinate 68,195 downwards.
TTGTGGCGAAGGGCGCGCCGGCCCTGGGCGATCTCACGAAACGTACGCATGGGATCGCCAACGCTTTCCAGCAGGCGGCTTATGTCTGGCGCACTCTTCCCGTTCCGGTCATTGCGGCGATCCATGGGGTCGCACTGGGCGGCGGCTTTCAGATCGCCCTTGGCGCCGACATCCGCTATGTCGCGCCGGACGCGCGCCTCGCGATCATGGAAATCAAATGGGGCATCGTCCCCGACATGGGCGGAATTGCCCTCATGCGCGAGCTCGCCCGCTCTGACGTGATCCGCGAGCTGGCGATGACCGGACGCATTTTCTCTGGCGCCGAAGCGTTGGCTTACGGTTTCGCCACCAGTCTCCAGGCCGATCCGCTCGCCGCCGCGCGCTCGACCGCCAAGGAGATCGCCGCCCGCAACCCGGAGGCGGTGCGCGCAATCAAGCGCCTCCTCAACACAGCGAAGGACGCCGACGCAGCAACGATCCTTCTCGCCGAATTGAAAGAGCAGGCGGCGCTGATCGGGTCGCCAAACCAGATCGAGGCGGTGCGCGCGGGGATGGAGGGAAGGCCGGGACGGTTCGCCGACTGAGAGTGAACGGAAGGCCGGACCCGCTCTTCCCTAGCCGCTTGGAAGCGCGTAGGCGTCGCATTCGAGCCATCGATCCGGCCGCCAATGCCGAGCATCGAGCCAGGGAGAGCGCCCATGTTCGTTGACGGTCTGTTTGCCGGCAAAAAGATCCTCGTCACTGGCGGCGGCACCGGGCTCGGCCGGGCGATGGCCGAGCGTTTCCTTGGGCTCGGGGCCGAGATCGCCATCTGCGGCCGGCGCAAGGCCGTCTGCGACGCAACCGCCGAGGAGCTCATGAGGGCGCATGGCGGGCGCGTCTCGAGCTACGGCGTCGACATCCGCGACGCCGCCGCGGTCGACGCGATGATCGAGGAGATTTTCCGCGACGGCGCGCTCACCGGCCTCGTCAACAACGCCGCCGGCAATTTCATCTCGCGCACCGAGGACCTGTCATCGCGCGGGTTCGACGCCATCGCCAATATCGTCATGCATGGCACGTTCTATGTCACCCAGGCCGTGGGAAAGCGCTGGATCGCCGCCAAGCAGAAGGGCAGCGTGGTCTCGATCGCGGTGACATGGGTGCGCAACGGCGGCCCCTTCGTCGTGCCCTCGGCGATGAGCAAGGCGGCGATCCAGGCCATGACCATGTCGCTCGCGCAAGAATGGGGCCGCTATGGCATTCGCCTCAACGCCATCGCGCCAGGCGAAATTCCGACCGAGGGGATGAGCAAGCGCCTCATGCCCGGCGCCGAACCCGGCGCATCCGCCGCGCGCAATCCGATGGGTCGGGTCGGCCGGATGGAGGAATTGCAGAATCTGGCTACGTTCCTGATGTCGGATGGCTGCGCGTGGCTCAGCGGCGAGACGATCGTGATGGACGGCGCCGAGGCCATGGCGACCGGCGGCAATTTCTACGAATTGCGCCGCTGGGGCGACAGCGAATGGAAAGCGGCGCGCGATGCGATCCAGGCCTTGAACGCGCGCGACAAGGCCGCGCGCGGCTGAGGCTTGCGGTCCAATCCAGGCGCCTCCATTCTTGCGGTGAACCCAATTGAGGAGAAAGCTTTGGGCAAGATATTGGTGATCGGAGCCGCCGGGCTGATCGGCAAAGACGTCGTCAAGACGCTGGGCGAAAGCGAGTGCATCCGTGCGTCGCGCAGTTCGGACGAACGTGTCGACATCTCGGATCCGAAATCGATCGCGGCGCTGTTTGCTCGGATCGGGACGGTCGATGGAATCATCTGCACCGGCGGCGCGGCGCGCTTCAAGCCGTGGGCTGAGCTGACCGACGAGGACTGGACATTCTCCCTCGCCAACAAATTGTTGGGCCAGGTCAACGTCGTCCGCTACGGACTGAAGTCAGTTCGCTCCGGCGGCGCGATTACGCTGACGACGGGTCTGGCGTCGCAATATCCCGCTCCGGGCAGCGCAATCATCACCACCGTCAATTCCGCCGTCGACGCTTTTGTGCGCGCGATAGCCGCGGAGCCATCGATCTCCGTGCGGGTCAACGTTGTTTCACCGGGCTGGGTCTCAGAGACGTTACAAAGCATGGGACGTGATCCGGCGGGAGGCATTCCAGCCGCCGAAGTGGCCAAGATCACCGTCCGGCAATTTCGCGAGGGCGCTACCGGCTCGGTTGTCCCTGCCACCAAGGTATGAAAGGATCTGCCTTACCGTGCCGGCCTGCCGCCGTTCCGACCGGACCGCGGTCCTGCCGAGCCCCTCTTAGAGGAAGCGGACGTCGTCCGGTTGTCGATCGAAGCGGTCGTGGCGACCGTCGATATAACGGATCGGCGCAGCGGCAAGATCGTCGGCGGCGAGGTCGTCCAGCAACGACACCTGGACGGCGTAAAAGGCGCCGCCCATCGCCTCAAGCTCGCCTCGCCCCGGCGTCCGAATCCCGCACCTCTTGCAGAAGTGGAATTGGACGGTCGGATTCGGGTGGCCCGGCGGCGTCCATTGATATTCCGCCTGGGAATCTTCGCCTTGGACGACGCGAAAGCGACTGGCTGGCGTCAAAATGAGCCAGGAGCGCGCTTTCGTGCAACTCGTGCAGTTGCACTTGACCGTTCCCTCGGCGAAATCAAGTTCGGCTTGAAAGCGAACCGCGCCGCAATGGCAGCTTCCGGAATAAGTCTTCATGGACATCGGATGGAGCCTCACTGTCGTTGAGACCCCCATTACGAGCGAGGTGCGCGCCGAGATACGCTGGCATCAAACTTTTTCGCCTGGACTCCTCCGGCTGACTTGCGCATGGATCGCCTAAGGTTGCCGGAGGGAGACGGAAGCTGTCTCGAAGATCCACGAGCACTTGATGTAGTCCGTAATGCTGGTGACCTTACCATCGGCAAGACCGATGCGAATCGCGGAAAACGGAAGTGCGCCCTGAGGGTCGTCGCGCAGAATGACAACGACCGTTTCTCCGTCGACCTCTCCGAGCGCCATGCGCCAGGCGATAATGGGACGCTCGTATTCGACAAAATAGGGCGAGTCGGCCAACCGTCCAGCGAAGCAATCGGCGACCCTCAAGCGCGCGTCGGCGCTCGCAAGCTCGCGCACGCCTTGCCAGTCGCGCCGGTTGAATTGGTCGACATAGAGCCGGAGCAGCGCCAATTCCTCCTTGCTCGACTTCCGCTCAGGCGGCTGAACGTCGGTCAGCATCGCCAGTTTGCCGCGGCCACGGTTGAGGGCGGCCTTGACGCCGCCGGTTGTCGATTCGACGAGACCGGCGATCTCCTCGAGCGAATAGTCGAAAACGTCCTTCAGTAGGACGCACGCCCTTTCTTTCGGTGGAAGCGCGATGACCAACCGTTCAATCGCACGGTCGACCCCCTTGCCCACGGCCTCCGGCGGACAAACCCATGTAAGGGCTTCGGCCTCCGCCTCGGCTCGCCGCTGCGCGTGTCGCCGGCGCAGGAAATCGATACAGCGATTGTGCGCGATCCTTAGGAGCCACGGGCCGAGCGGACGAGTCGTATCGAAAGAGCCGAGCTTGAGGTAGGCTTCGAAGATCGCCTCCTGCATCACGTCCTCACCGTCCAAAGCCGACCCAGTCATGCGCGCACAATAGCGATGCATGCGCGGGCGAAAATTCGCGATGCTCTCGATGAAGGCGATCCGCCGCGGCTCGAATAAACCCGCTTGTTCCGCGTCGGCGTCGGCAGCAGCCTCAAGGCTCATGGGATCTTTTCTCCGGAGGTTTACCACTCCGGCGCGCCGCGCGCGGCCTCGGCGAGCGAGCCCGCGAGATAGGGCGCGAACGAGCGCCAGACTTCGACATGGAAGGTCGTCTCGGCGCGGCGCCAGAGCACGACCTCCACTTTGTCGAAGAGAGTGCGCGTCGCGAAGCCGACCGGAAACGCGTGAGGATCGAGATCGAGCGGGCAGCCGGCGTTGAGGACGCGCGCTGCGGCTGGACCGCTGGCGATGAGGCCGATTTGGCGATGCGAGACGTCGACGAGGCTGTGAGCGGTTCCGTCGAGAACCGACTCGAGCACCCCGCCGATATCCGTGGCGTCGGCGCCGTCCGCAATCAACAGCCATTCGTCCGGGCCGAGCCACAAAGCCGCGCGTCCTTCGCTCCCGCCCGCCGGACCGAGCCGAGAAGGCGGCTCGACGCCGAACGCCATCCCGCAGGCGACGCGCACCGACTCGCCCCCGCGCAGGATGAATTGCGCTGCCGGCGGCGCCTCCCATAACGTGAATCGCGGGCTCCTAGGAAAGACGAAACCTTCCAGCGGCGAGCGGACTTTGAGCGCGGCGTCAGCCATTGAGCCGCGCTCCTTCTTTGTCGTAAAAAACCGGGCCCACGACCGTCACGCTAACGGCGCGCCCGGGCATCGGGACGTGGAGCTTCGCGCCCATTCGTGATCGCCCCGCGGCGACAAGAGCGAGCGCGATCGGGCGGCCCAGAGCAGGGCTCACGTAGGACGACGTGACGTGGCCCAGCGCCGAGGAGCCAATTGGCGGACTGGCGCTTTCGGTCACCTGCGCGCCCTCTTCAAGCGCGATCGCCGGGTTGTCCGTCAGGAGCCCGACGAGCTGCTTGCGATTGGCTGCCAGCATGTCGGGGCGCGTGAGCGATCTTTTACCGACGAAATCCTTCTTCGTCTTCCCGATTGCCCAATCGAGGCCAAGATCCGCGAGCGTGACCGTGCCGTCTGTCTCCTGACCGACGATGACATAGCCCTTCTCGGCGCGCATCACATGCATGGCCTCGGTGCCGTAAGCGCAGCCACCGTGCTTTTGAACTTCGCGCCACGCCGCCTCCCACACGGCGCGACCGAAATGCGAGGGCACGTTGATCTCGTAGCCGAGCTCGCCGGTGAAGCTCACCCGCATGAGCCGAGCCGGAACGCCGCAGACGCGCGCCTCGCGCAAGCTCATATGCGGCAAGGACTCAGTCGAGAGATCCACGCCCTCGATAAGCGGGGCGATTGTCTCCCGCGCGCGCGGCCCCTGCACGGCGATCGTCGCCCATTGCTCGGTGGTCGAAGTGAGCCAGACCCTGAGATCGGGGAACTCGGTTTGGAGATAATCCTCCATATGGGCGAGCACGCGCGGCGCGCCGCCGGTCGTTGTCGTCACGTGGAAGCGGTCGGGTTTCAGGCGCGCGATCACGCCGTCGTCCATGAGGAAACCGGCTTCGCTCAGCATGAGGCCGTAGCGGCAGCGTCCGACCTCGAGCTTCTGGAAAGCGTTGGCGTACATGCGTTCGAGAAACGTCGCCGCATCGGGGCCCACGACCTCGATCTTGCCGAGCGTGGTGGCGTCGAACAGCCCGACGCTTGCGCGAGTCGTGCGGCACTCGCGCGCAACCGCATCGTGCATCGTTTCGTTGCTCATCGGAAAATACCAGGCCCGCTTCCATAGGCTCACATCCTCGAACGCGGCGCCGTTCTCGGCCGCCCAGTCGTGAATGGGCGTGCGCCGGATGGGATCGAACAGGTCGCCGCGCGCCGGTCCTGCGAAGGCACCGAAGGTCACCGGCGTATAAGGTGGGCGGAATGTTGTTAAGCCTACCTCTGGGATCGGCTTCTTGAGCTGGGCCGAGGCGATGCCGAGCGCATTCATGTTCGAGAGCTTGCCCTGGTCGGTCGCCATGCCGGTGGTGGTATAGCGCTTGATGTGCTCGATAGAGCGCATGCCCTCCTGGACCGCCAGGCTCACATCCTTGGCGCAAACGTCGTTCTGGAAATCGACGAACGCCTTCACGCGACGGTCGGTGTGAACGGCCGGCGGGCTGACATGCGCGGCGCCAAACGTTGGAAGAGCGTCGCTGACAACGTAGGTTCGCGCTTCCGGTGCCGTGAACCCGGCTGCCGTCGTCGCCGCGCGTCCGGCCGCATCGCCCTCGGCGAGCGCGCCCGCCAGATCGAAGGTCGCGTTGCACGCGCCGGCAGACCGCTCGCGTTGTGCCGATGCGCCCGGCCTGAAGAGCTGCAGCGCCTCGTCGAAGACGAGCTTGCCGCGCGATTGCGAGAAGAGATGCACCGAAGGCGTCCATCCGCCCGACATGAGCAGCGCATCACAGGCGACCTTTCGCTCTCCGCCCAGATGCTTGATCCGAACCGCGTTGACCTGAATGCGCCCGTCGACGCCGAGAATCTCAGCCCCGGCCGCGACCTCGACGTCCGCGGCGCGCGCCGCCTCGGGCAGCGGTCCCTTGGCCTCGCGACGGAGATCGGCGATCAGCTCCACGCTCACGCCCGCCTTCTTCAGGTCGAGCGCCGCGCGGTAAGCGCCGTCGTGCGCGGTCGCGACGACGACGCGCTCGCCGACCTTGGCGCCATATTGCCGGCAGTAGCGCCGCGCGGAATCGGCAAGCATCACGGCCGGGCGGTCATTGTTCGGAAAGACGAGCGGACGCTCGATCGCGCCCGTCGCCAGCACCACCTCACGCGCGCGCATCTGCCATAAGCGCTCGCGCGGCAAGTCGGGATCGGCGATGAGGTCGGCTTCGGCGATGCGCTCGTTGAGCCCGACGAAATTCTGCGCGTAGTAGCCGAACGCCTGCGTGCGCGTCATGAGCCGCACGTTGGGCGCCGAGCGCAACGCGGCGACTGTGTCCTCGAGCCACTTCAGCGCACTCTTGCCATCGATCTCCGCGTCAGCCTCGGCGAGGAGCGAGCCGCCCAGCGCGGGATTTTCGTCGCAGACGACCACGCGCGCGCCGCTTTGGCTTGCGGCCAGCGCCGCCGCGAGACCCGCCGGGCCAGCGCCCACGATCAGCACGTCGCAATGATCGAAGGTGCGGGTGTAGCGATCTGGATCGGGCTCGCGCGGGGGCATGCCAAGGCCTGCGGCGCGACGGATCATGGGCTCATAGACGCGAGCCCAGGCCCAGTTCTTGCCGAGCAGGTTCGGGCCCATGAAGGTCTTGTAGTAGAAGCCGGCGCCGAACAGAGGCGAGAACAGGTCGTTGACGGCGCCGAGGTCGAATGTGAGCGACGGCCAGCGATTTTGGCTCGATAGCGTTGAGGCCGTTGGTAAGCTCGATCTGGGTTGCGCGCAGGTTCGGGGTCACGCGGCCAGCCCCGCGCGCGACGGTGACAAGCGCGTTCGGCTCCTCGGCACCGGCAGACAAAATGCCGCGCGGCCGGTGATACTTGAATGAGCGCCCGATGAGATGCACGCCATTGGCGATGAGGGCCGAGGCGAGCGTGTCGCCGGCATAGCCTTGATAATCGAGGCCGTCGAAAGTGAAGACGAGAGGGCGCGAACGGTCAATTGAGCCGCCGCTCGCAAGGCGAAACGGCTGGCTCATTCGCGTCGCTCAGCGCGTTCGGCGCCAACGTCCGGCCGCGGCTCGCCCGCTTTGTAGACCGCCAGGATCTTGTCGCTCAAAGTGTCGCGCAGGCAATTGAAGAAACGCCCGCATCCGGACGCATGCCGCCAGCGCTCAGCGAGCACGCCCTTCGGATTGGAGCGGAAATAAAGGAAGTTCGCCCAGTCTTCATCGGTGACGGCGCTCGGATCGGCGGCGCGCGCGATATGCGCTTCGCCGCCGTAAGCGAACTCGATCTCCGGGCGCGCCATGCCGCAATAGGGGCACTCGATCAGCAGCATGAGGACGACCCTCGCGCGAATTTCGGCCGACCCGCGGCAGCCCTCATCCCGGCCCGTTACCGCCGGCCACCTTCTCCCCGGGGGAGAGGGGACGCATGCGGCGCCGACACGCCCCTCTCTCCCTCCGGGGAGAGGGCCGGAGGAGCCGCCTCGAGGGCTGTGCGCGCCAGGCGACGGTGTCAAGATCATCTTGCCGCTCAATGCGCGACCGCCGCCGCGGCGGCTTCGTCGATGAGCCGGCCGGAGCGAAAGCGGTCGAGGGTGAAGGGCGCGGCGAGCGGATGCGGCTCGCCCCGGGCGATCGTATGCGCGAACACATGGCCCGAGCCCGGCGTCGCCTTGAAGCCGCCGGTGCCCCAGCCGCAATTGACGAACAATCCCGGAACCGGCGTCTTGGCGATGATCGGCGAGCGGTCCGGCGTCACGTCGACGATGCCGCCCCAGTTGCGCAGCATCCGCATGCGGCGCACGGCGGGGAAGAGTTCGCAGATCGCCTCCAACGTATGGTTGGCGATGTGCAGGCCGCCGGTCTGCGAATAGGACATGTAGGCGTCGGTGCCGGCGCCGATGACGAGTTCGCCCTTGTCCGATTGCGACATATAGGCGTGGATCGTGTTCGACATCACGACGCAAGGCATCATCGGCTTGACCGGCTCGGAGACCAAAGCTTGCAGCGGATAGCTCTCGAGCGGCATGCGGACGCCGGCCATCGCCATGACCACGGACGTATGGCCGGCGGCCACGACGCCGATCTTTTTGGTCGCGATCGCGCCGCGCGTCGTCTCGACCCCTGAGACGGCGCCGGAAGCGTCGCGGCGGATCGCCGTCGCCTCGCAATTCTGGATGATATCGATTCCGCGCGCCGACGCTGCGCGCGCATAGCCCCAGGCGACCGCGTCGTGCCGCGCTGTTCCGCCGCGCCGCTGCAGCGCCGCGCCGACGACCGGATAGCGGACGTCGCGCGCGATGTTGAGGATCGGGCAGAAGGCCTTGGCCTCCTCCGGCGTCAGCCATTCGTTATCGACGCCGGCCAGGCGATTGGCGTGCACGTGGCGCTTACCGACCTGAACGTCATGCGTATTGTGCGCCAGCATGAGCACGCCGCGCGGCGAATACATCACGTTGTAGTTGAGCTCCTGGGACAGGCCCTCCCACAGCTTCAGCGCGTGCTCATAGAGCGCAGCCGATTCCTCCCAGAGGTAGTTCGAGCGGATGATCGTGGTGTTGCGCCCGGTATTGCCGCCGCCGAGCCAGCCCTTCTCCAAGACCGCGACATTGGTGACGCCGTGCTCCTTGGCGAGGTAATAGGCGGTCGCGAGCCCATGTCCGCCGGCGCCGATGATGACCGCGTCATAGGCCGCCTTCGGCTCGGGGTTGCGCCATTGCTCCGGCCAGCCGGAATTGTGCTTGAGCGCCTGCAACGCCACATTGACGAAGGAAAATCGCACCGGACGCGCCTTTGGTGATTGCGGCCGGACGATTGCCCGCTTCGGCTCGCGATTGCGAGACTAATTTCGCGGCGGCGGCGAAACTTTGTTGCGCGGCCCTCGGGCGGCGGTTCGGATTTAATCGTGTCGGGAGGAAAACTCCACGCTAGCGCTCTGATATTGCTTGCTTAGCGGGAGCGGAAAAACTCTAGTGCGAGCAGCCGACGAGCTCCTTTTCCTCGATGGCGAACACTTTGCCCGCCTCGATCTGGACGCCCTTAGCCATGCATTGGCGCCCGTCAGCAAGCTTGAGCCGCGCGTCATAGGCGCCAGCCTTCACCCCGGTTACTTTCAGCCGCTCGTCATGGTCGACCTCGCCGTCGGGATCGTTCGGGGTTTGGTTCGGGCCGAAAGCGGATGTGCCGGCGGGCGCGAGCTCGAGCGACTTCACCGTTGACGCCGTCAGGTTCCAGAAGCGCGTGTCTTTCGCCACCGCGGGTTGGGCGAGAAGGATGGTCGCGACGCCAAGCGGAATTGCTCGTTTCATCCTTCCTCCCTGGAGACTGCCTTGGCCCTGCGCTTAGGCTCGATGTTTGAAGATCATGGCTCTTCGAGACAGACCACGCAACGCTTACTACGCAGCACGGCTGATCGGCTCGCGCCGCTTGAACTCGAGCGCGCCGTCCTCGATCGCGCCAAACCGAAAGGCCATCACGTCGAGAGCGTAGTTCTGGTTCACGCGCCACGGCTTCTTCGTCCCTTGCTTGAACAAAAGATGCTTGGCCCTCTCGATATAGCCCGAGGTGAGCGGCAGCGTCGGTTCGTCCGCAATCGCTGCGTCGCCTCGGCGCGGGGTGCAGATCGCGTATCCTCGGCGATCCATGTGGCTGAGCAGCCGGCAGACATACTCGGCGATCAGATCCGACTTCAGCGTCCAGGAGGCGTTCGTATAGCCGAAAATGGACGCTAGGTTCGGGATGTCGCTGAACATCATTCCCTTGTAGGCGGTCGTGCTCGCGATATCGACTGGCGCGCCGTCGACCTCGATGGCGACGCCGCCCATGAGCCGTACCTTAAGTCCGGTCGCCGTGACGATGAGGTCGGCTTCGATCTCCTGGCCCGAAGTGAGGCGCAGGCCCGTCTCGGTGAAGGTCTCGATCTCGCCATTGACGATCGAGGCCTTGCCTGCGCGCATGGCGGCGAACAGGTCCCCGTCCGGGACGATGCACATCCGCTGGTCCCAAGGATCGTATCGGGGGTTGAAACACTCAGTGGCGTTGAACTCTGGGCCAAGCTCCCCCTGCGCAAGCTTGAGGAGTTGCGCCCGCATCGCGGCCGGTTTGCGCCGCGAAAGCCGATAAAGGTACATCTGCAAGAGGATGTTCTTCCAGCGCGTGAGCGCGTGCGCGGCCCGCGTCGGCAGCCATTGTTTGAGCTGTTCGGCGATCGCCTCCTCAGTCGGGCGAGCGACGACATAAGTCGGCGACCGTTGCAGCATGACGATATGCGCGGCTTCCGCCGCCATCGCCGGAACGATCGTCACCGCCGTCGCGCCGCTGCCGATGACGACGACCCGCTTGCCGTCGTAACGCAAGTCGTCGGGCCATTTCTGCGGATGCACAATGCGGCCGGCGAATCGCTCCATGCCCGGCCAGGCCGGCGTGTAGCCTTCCGCATATTCGTAATAGCCCGTGCACAGGAAGAGAAAGTTGCAGGAGAATTCGAGCTTCTCGCCGTCTGGACCGTCAATTTCGAGCGCCCAGCGAGCGTCCTCGGACCGCCACGACGCCCGCACGACCTTGAGGCCGAAACGGATATGGCGATCGACGCCGTAGGTTTTCGCCGTTTCAGCGAGATAGCGCAGGATCGAGGGGCCGTCAGCGATCGCCGTCGAATCGTTCCATGGACGGAACGCATAGCCGAAAGTCGACATATCCGAGTCCGAGCGAATGCCCGGATAGCGAAAAAGATCCCAGGTGCCGCCGATCGCGTTACGCGCTTCGAGGATGGCGAACGTGGTTCCCGGCCGCTTTCGCACCAGATGGCAGGCTGCTCCGATTCCCGAGAGGCCGGCGCCGATGATAAGAACGTCGAAATGCGAACCCTCAGCGTTGACCGCCGAGGGATCCTCATCGACACGTGTCCCCAGGGCTCCATCGCTCACGCCGCTTCTCCGTCGGGACAGCGACCTCCGACGGCAATTCTATTTGAATTGACGCTCGCCTGCCACCGTTGAGCGCCGGTCATACTTTCATGCTAAGGGCCTTGCCCATGAAGCCCTCATCCTTCCCTGCCTTCGCGATTTGCGGACTTGACGAGCTCATCGGCCACCAGGGCCGGGGCGTCACCCATATCCTGTCGATCCTGGACCCGGAGTGGCCAGACCCCGTCGCGTTCCAGGCGTACGACCCGCACTTTCGCGCGACCCTTCGCTTTCATGATGCGATCGAGCCGGACCCGGACATTCTGTTGCCGCAGAGAGGGGACGTCGCGGCCATTCTGACTTTTGGCCGCGACGCGGCCGAAGCAGGCGGCCTGCTCATCCACTGCCATGCGGGAATCTCCCGCTCGACCGCGGCCACGCTGATGATCCTGGCGCAGGCTCATCCGCACGAAGCAGAGGATGAACTCGCCGAGCGACTGTTGACGACGAGGCCGCAGGCGTGGCCGAATTCGCGCATGATCACCTTCGCCGACGAGCTGCTCGATCGCCGCGGCCGGCTCTCCGCCGCGACCGCAGGCATCTACACACGGCAACTCGAGAAGCGCCCGGAACTCGCCGAAATCATGCGCCGGGGCAATCGCGCGCGAGAGGTTGAGCTGGGCTTGAACGGGAAGCAGCCTGGCCCATTGCAGCGAGCGGTATAGGTCGTCTCGCGGCTCGCCGCGCGCGAGGATCGAACGGCGCGTGAAGAGCGTTTAGGCCTTGGCGGGCGCGGCGGGATTCCGCCACGGGCCATCGGCGCCGATGAGCGCGTTCGCGGCCTCCGGTCCCCAGGTTCCGGGCTCATATTCCTGCACCGCCGGGGGGTCTTTGAGGATCGGCTCCACGATGCGCCATTGCGCGTCGACGACGTCCTCGCGCCCGAAGAGCTCATTGTTGCCGCGCATGGCGTCGCCGAGCAGGCGCTGATACGGCGGCATGTCCGACCCAGCGCGTTGCATCAGAGAGAGCTCGACATTGTCGCCGGTCATGCGTTCTCCGGGATGCTTCATCCGCAAACCCAAAGCAACGCCAACGTCAGGGCTCAGCCGTGCGCGCAGGTAATCGGCTGATGGGTCGATCGGCTCGCCAAATGTCGAACGGGGCGGCGACTTGAACTCGATCGTGACCTCGGCGGCGGTCAAAGGCAAGGCATTTGCCAGCCCGGATATAGATGGGCACGCCGGCCCATCGCCAGCTGTCCACGAACAGCTTCACCGCGACATAGGTTTCGGTCGTTGAATCCGGACGCACGCCTTTAACCGCGCGATAGCCTTTATATTGCCCCCGCACCAAGCTCGCGGCGTCCAGCGGACGAACAGCCTTCAACAGCGCCGCCTTCTGGTCTCGTTGCGCCTCGTGCTCTTCGCCGGTCGGGGCGTCCATCATCACGTTCGCAAGGACCTGCAGCATGTGGTTCTGGACCACATCGCGAAGGGCGCCGACGGCGTCGTAGAAGCTCCCCCGGTCCTGAACGTCGAAAGCTTCCGCCATGGTGATCTGGATGCAGCGAACATAATGGCGGTTCCAGAGCGGCTCGAACATCGCATTGGCGAACCGCGTATAGAGAATGTTCTGGACCGGCTCCTTGCCCAGATAATGGTCGATGCGAAAGATCGCCTCTTCCGGGAAATGCTCGAGCAGAGTGTGGTTCAGCGCTTGCGCCGATTCGCGATCGCGGCCAAAGGGCTTCTCGACGACGAGGCGCGCGTCGACGTTGAGACCGCTCTTGGCGAGCGCGGAAACGACGACGCCAAACAGGCTGGGAGGGATCGCCAGATAGTGCAGCGGCCGCTTGGCGCCGCCGAGCGCCTGCTTCAGTTGTGCGAAAGTCTGTGGATCGTTGTAGTCCCCGTCGACATACCGCAGAAGTCTCAAAAGCTTATCAAGCTTTGCCGCGTCGGCGCCGCCGTGCTGTTTGATGCTGTCCTTGGCTCGTCCCTTGAGCTGTTCGACCGTCCAGCCTGCCTTGGCGACGCCGACGATAGGCACGTTGACGCCTTCCTCGTTGACGAGGCCCAGAAGCGCGGGGAAGATCTGCTTGAAAGCGAGATCGCCGGAAGCGCCGAAGAATACCAGGGCGTCGGACTGGGCGGCCTCCATCTCATCTCCTGTCGGCGTTTCGATTGGGAAGTTCGGGCCGATCGTCGACACGCCGGCTCGCTGCGCGGCGGTCAGTCTAATCACACTCTTATGGACATGGCCACTTGAAGCCTGTTGACGACATCGCCCTCCATGACCTGCGCGTGATAGACGTCATAGCTGAGCCCATGATTCCCCCACGCTGGAGACGTAAGACATGGCAAAGATCGGTTTCATCGGACTCGGCATCATGGGGCGCCCGATGGCCGGCCACCTCGTGGAAGGCGGTCATGAGCTTTTCGTTCACACCCGTCGCGCGCCGCCGAAGGAGCTGATCGACAAGGGCGCCGTCGCCTGCGCCAACGGCAAGGAGGTCGGCGAGAAGGCCGAGGTGATCATCACCATGGTTCCCGACACGCCCGACGTCGAGACGGTGCTCTTTGGCGCCGGAGGCGTCGCGGAAGGGCTTTCAACGGGCAAGATCGTCGTCGACATGAGCTCGATTTCGCCGATCGCCACCAAGGACTTCGCCAAGAAGGTGAACGAACTCGGTTGCGAATATCTCGACGCGCCGGTTTCCGGCGGCGAGGTCGGCGCGAAGGCGGCGAGCCTCACGATCATGGTTGGCGGGCCCGAGAGCGCGTTCGAGAAGGTAAAGCCGATCTTCGCGCTCATGGGCAAGAACATCACCCTCGTCGGTGGGAATGGCGACGGACAGACGACGAAGGTCGCGAACCAGATCATCGTCGCCCTGACCATCGAGGCCGTCGGCGAGGCGCTCGTCTTCGCTTCCAAAGCCGGCGCCGATCCGGCTCGCGTGCGCCAGGCGCTGATGGGCGGCTTCGCCGCATCCCGCATCCTCGAGGTCCATGGCGAACGCATGATCAAGCGCAATTTCGAGCCGGGCTTCCGCATTGCGCTTCATCAGAAGGATTTGAACCTCGCCCTGCAGGGCGCGCGCTCGCTCGGCGTCAGCCTGCCGAATACGGCCACGTGTCAGGAGCTGTTCAACGCCGCCTCTGCCGCCGGCGGCGCGGCGTGGGATCATTCGGGCATGGCGCGCGTGCTCGAGGGGCTCGCCCACCACGAAATCGGCCAGGGGAAGGCGTCGGCCTGAGGCGCCAGGCCGATGAGTGAGCGCCAGTTGCTGCGGGAGATGTTCGAGGCCGCGATCGCTGCGGCCTCCCCCGATAAGGCTGTGCCCGCGAACCTTCCTCCGCCGCCCGCGGGGCGTACGGTTGTTGTTGGCGCCGGCAAGGCCGCGGCCTCGATGGCCCGCGCGGTCGAGGCGCATTGGCCGGATGACAAGCCTCTCTCAGGCCTGGTCGTCACGCGCTACGGCCACGGCGTCGGTCCTTTGAAGCGGATCGAAGTCGTCGAGGCCGCCCATCCCATTCCCGACGCCGCAGGGCAGAACGCTGCCCGCAGGATCCTCGATCTCGTCAAAGGCCTCGGCCCGGACGACCTCGCGCTCTGCCTGATATCGGGCGGGGGCTCGGCTTTGCTTTCCCTGCCGGCGCCGGGGATCACGCTCGACGACAAGCAGGCCTTGAACAAAGCGCTGCTCAGGAGCGGCGCGAACATCAACGAGATCAACTGCGTCCGCAAGCATCTGTCCGCGATCAAGGGCGGCCGGCTGGCGCGCGCGGCGGCGCCGGCCAGGATCGTGTCTTTG
Organism: uncultured Alphaproteobacteria bacterium; assembly: GCA_963702825.1. Classification (GTDB taxonomy): domain Bacteria; phylum Pseudomonadota; class Alphaproteobacteria; order Rhizobiales; family Beijerinckiaceae; genus Roseiarcus. The sequence goes on along the minus strand of CAVPEE010000053.1, from coordinate 53,174 downwards.
ATCATTTCCGACGTGCCGGGCGACGACCCGTCGGTGATCGCCTCCGGCCCGACCACGCCCGATACGACGACGCTCGCCGACGCCAAAGCCGTATTGCGGCGCTACTCGATTGTCCCGCCTCCCTCGGTGCAGGCGCTTCTTGACGATGGCAAGTCGGAAACCCCCAAGCCCGGCGATCCGGCCTTTGCCCGCAGCGAAACGCGCATCATCGCCGCTCCGCAAGCGTCGCTCATGGCTGCGGCTGAGGTGGCGGGCCGGGCCGGCTATCGCCCGCTCATCCTCGGCGACGCGCTCGAGGGCGAGGCGAAGGAAGTCGGGAAAGTGATGGCCGGAATCGCGCGCCAGGTCGCAGTCCATGGTCAGCCGGCTCCCGCTCCCTGCGTCCTCATCTCCGGCGGAGAAACGACCGTCACGGTCGCGGGAGGGGGCAGGGGAGGGCGGAACGTCGAATTCCTGCTGTCGCTGGCGGTCGAACTCGACGGCCGGCCTCGGATCTTCGCCATCGCCGGCGACACCGATGGCACGGATGGGGCCGACGAGGTCGCAGGCGCGATCGTGACCCCCGACAGCCTCGCGCGTGCAAGTCAATTCGGGCTCAAGGCCAGAGCCTTGCTCGCCGACAATGACGCGCACAATTTCTTCCGCGCGCTCGGCGATCAGGTCATCACCGGGCCGACGCTGACCAATGTCAACGACTTCCGCGCCGTGCTCGTCAACTCCGAATGAGCACTTGCTTAGCCGCCGCGCGACAGTATCTGTTCTTATGATGGTTTTTGCCGTTGGAGGCGCGCCATGATCGCCATGCCTGAACCCGATCGCGCCGTCCTTGGCCGCCGCGCCGAGATCGTCCAAGCGCTACGGCGCCTCGTCCCGGGCGAGGGCGTCATCGACAAGCAGAACGAATTGCGCGCCTTCGAAAGCGACGGGCTTACGGCCTATCGGCAGCCGCCCATGGTCGCCGTGCTTCCGGAAACGACGGCGCAGGTTGTCGATGTCCTGCGTTATTGCGCCGCCAACAAAGTCAAGGTCGTCCCGCGCGGCGCCGGAACGTCGCTCTCGGGCGGCGCTCTGCCGCTTGCCGACGGCGTTCTTCTCGGCATGGGCAAGTTCAACAAGATCCTCGACATCGATGTGGCCAACCGCTGCGTCGTCGCTCAGCCCGGCGTGACCAATCTCGGCATCACCCACGCCGTGCAGGGTCTGGGCCTCTACTATGCGCCCGACCCTTCGAGCCAGATCGCCTGCACGATCGGCGGCAATGTCGCCGAGAATTCGGGCGGCGTTCACTGCCTCAAATACGGGCTCACGACCAACAACGTCATCGGCATCGAAATGGTGACGATCGACGGCGAGATCGTGCGCCTCGGCGGCAAGCATTTCGATGCCGCGGGCTACGACCTTCTCGGCGTCATGGTCGGTTCCGAAGGCATGCTGGGCGTCGTCACTGAAGTCACTGTCCGGATCCTGCCGAAGCCTCCGGGAGCGCGCGCGCTTCTGATCGGTTTCTCCACGGTCGAGGGCGCCGGCGATTGCGTCGCCGATGTGATCGGCGGAGGGATCATTCCCGGCGGCATGGAAATCATGGACCGACCAGCGGTCGCTGCGGCCGAAGCCTTCGTCCACGCCGGCTATCCGCTCGATTGCGAAGCCTTGCTGATCGTCGAACTCGACGGCTGCGAGGCCGAAGTCGATCATCTGACGGCGGAAGTCGAGACGATCGCCGAGCGTCACGGAGCGACGAGCTGTCGAACGAGCCAATCCGAGGCGGAGCGCCTGTTGTTCTGGGCGGGTCGAAAGGCGGCTTTCCCGGCGGTCGGCCGCATCTCGCCGGACTATTACTGCATGGACGGAACGATCCCGCGCAGAGAGATCGGCCGCGTTCTTCAGCAGATGAAACAGATGGAGGCGCGCTTCGGGTTGCGCGTGGCCAACGTCTTCCACGCCGGCGACGGCAACCTTCATCCGCTGATCCTTTACGACGCCAACAAGCCTGGTGAACTCGACCGGGCGGAGGCGTTTGGCTCGGAGATCCTCAGGCTCTGTGTTCACGTCGGCGGCGTTCTGACGGGCGAGCATGGGGTCGGCGTCGAGAAGCGCGATCTCATGGACACGATGTTCAACGAGATCGACCTCAATCAGCAGCAGCGGCTGAAATGCGCCTTCGATTCGGACAGCCTGCTCAATCCGGGCAAGGTGTTTCCGCAGCTCTGCCGTTGCGCTGAACTCGGCCGCATGCATGTGCATGCGGGCAAGGTCGCGTTTCCCGACCTGCCGCGCTTCTGAGGCGAGCGACAGTGTCGGTGCTTGAACCGTCGGACGCCAAGCAAATCGCGGAGATGATTTCCTGGGTCGTCGCCGAGGGCGATACGCTCGAAATCGTCGCAGGCGGTACGAAGCGCGCGCTCGGCCGGCCGATGAAAACCGATCACGTCCTCGACGTTTCGCGGCTCGCAGGTATCGTCGAATACGAGGCCGCCGAACTTGTCTTGACCGCGCAGCCTGGCGAGCCGCTCGCCTCGATCAATGCCGAGCTTGCGAAGAAGCGCCAGATGCTGGCCTTCGAGCCGCCCGACTGGCGCGCCCTTCTCGGCGCTGAGGGCGAGCCAACGCTTGGCGGCGTGATCGCTTGCAATCTTGCCGGATCGCGGCGCGTACGCGCAGGATCGGCGCGAGACTACATCCTCGGCTTTTCCGCCGTGAACGGCTTCGGCGAAATCTGGAAGGCCGGCGGCAAGGTCGTCAAGAACGTCACTGGCTACGACATGTGCAAACTGCAGGCGGGCGCCTATGGCACGTTGTCGGCGCTGACCGAGCTTACCGTCAAAGTCATGCCGAAACCGGAGACTGCGTGCACCATCGTCCTGCATGGTCTCGCCGATGATGTCGCGATCCGAACGTTGGCGAATGCGCTGAACTCGCCCTTCGAGGTTTCCGGCGCCGCGCATTTGCCAGCCTCCGCAGCGCGCCGTTCGAAGGTGAGCGTTGTGGCGGCGGGCCTCGGCGCCGCGACGGCTATGCGCTTGGAAGGCCCGCGGCCGTCAGTCGTCTACCGGACCACAGCCCTCGAATCGTTGGTCGGGCGAGGCGCGCGTCTCAACGAGGCAGAGACTGAGGCCTTCTGGTCCGAGGTCGGCGCCGTTCAGCCATTTCTCGCACAAGGTTCGCGCATCGTTTGGCGGCTCTGTCCGACGCCAAGCCAGGCGCCGTCCGTCGCCCATTCGATTTTGTCCGCGCTTCAATCGGCGGAATTTTACTTCGATTGGGGCGGAGGCCTGATTTGGTTGAGCCTTGATTCCGAAGAAGCGGGGCCAGACGCCGGCGCCGGCATCGTTCGTCCGGTGGTTAAAACGGCGGGTGGACACGCCACCCTGGTCGTGGCGCCGGAAGCCGTTCGCGCGTCGGTGCCGGTATTCGAGCCCTTGAGCGCGGGCCTCGCTCAGCTGACCGCGCGCGTGAAAAGCGGATTTGACCCTCGCGGCGTCCTCAATCCGGGACGCATGCAGGAAGGTCCCTGATGCAGACGAATTTCACCGACGCGCAACTGGCCGACCCGGACACCAACGCATCCGAAAAGATCTTGCGCGCCTGCGTGCATTGCGGGTTCTGCACCGCGACCTGCCCGACCTACGTTCTGCTCGGCGACGAGCTCGACAGCCCGAGGGGGCGCATCTACCTGATCAAGGACATGCTGGAGAACGACCGCCCGGCCACGCCCGAGGTGGTCAAGCATATCGACCGTTGCCTCTCCTGCTTGTCGTGCATGACGACCTGCCCGTCGGGCGTCAATTACATGCACCTCGTCGATCACGGTCGACGCCATATCGAGAAGACGTACAAGCGCCCGTGGTTCGACAGGCTGTTGCGGCGCGCCTTCGGGATTGTCCTGCCGAACCCGAACTTGTTTCGCGCATCGATGTGGCTGGCGCGTATTGGCGCGCCATTCGCCGGGCTTCTGCCCGCGCAGCTGAAAGCCGCGCTCGCGCTCGTTCCCTCGAGGCTGCCGAGCGCTTCGGTCGCCGACAAGCCGCAGGTGTTCAAGAGCGAGGGGCAGCGGACCCGTCGCGTTGCGCTCCTCAACGGCTGCGCCCAACAGGTCCTCGCGCCGCAGATCAACGAGGCGACGATCAGGCTCTTGACCCGTCATGGCTGCGAGGTCGTCGTCGCCGCAGGCGCGGGATGTTGCGGCGCGCTCACTCACCACCTCGGACAGGACGCACACGAGTATGCGCGCGCCAATATTCTGGCCTGGACGCGAGAGATCGCCAATGGCGGACTCGATGCGATCGTCATCAACGCGTCGGGATGCGGCACGACGGTCAAGGACTATGGCTTCATGTTCCGCAACGATCCCGAACTCGCGGAGCTTGCCCGGATCGTCTCCTCGCTGACGCGAGACATCACGGAGCTCATGAGCGAGATCGGGCTGCAAGCCCACGTCAATCCGACCGGGCAGCGCGTCGCCTACCACAGCGCCTGCTCGCTCCAGCACGGGCAGCAAATCCGCGAGCAGCCGAAGCGTCTATTGAAGGAAGCGGGGTTCGTCGTGCTTGACCCGCCGGAGGGGCACCTGTGCTGCGGCTCGGCAGGAACCTACAACCTGCTGCAGCCCGAGATCGCCCGCAGGCTCCGTGATCGTAAGGTCGCGAACATCGGCGCGACCTCGCCCGATCTTATCGCCGCCGGCAACATCGGCTGCCTCACTCAGATCGCGAGCGGAACGAAGGTGCCGGTCGTCCACACGGTCGAACTGCTCGATTGGGCGACGGGCGGCCCGCGGCCCAAGGCGAGCCTGAAGTCGTTCGGCTGAGTCTGCGCGCCGCGACTGGCGCCACCTATGCGCCGGTCAGTTGCGGCTGACGTTGCGCCTCCTGCACGGCTCGCAAATTCGCCTGCCTCACCCGCTCCGCCTCCTCGTCGAACAGGAAGGTGAGGAACACATAGCGGCGCCCGCGCGTCACGCGCGACACTTCATGGAGAATCGAAGCGGAGAACACGATTGCGGTTCCGGGCGCGGCCTTGAAGCTTTGTGGACTGTACTCGGGAAACGAAATCTCGCCGCCCTCGAAATCTGCGTTGAGATTGATCGAGACGGCGAACCGGCGATGCGCGATTGCGATCCCGGTGTCGTCGCGATGGGGACCGAAATGGCCGCCGGTCTCCGCATCATAGCGTGCGACGAGGTCGCGCTCGATCCGGGTCGGGCGCATCTGGAACGCCTTCCTGATCTCCGGGCAGATCCTTCGCCCGATGCGCGCCCGAAGATTGGCGATGAGCTTAGCGTCGGTCAGATGGAAATCGCGTCGACGTTTCCAGCTGTTGTCGAAATTCTCGACTGACCGCCCGCCTTGATCCTGCATGAAGCCGCTGTCCTTGCCGCCGCTCTGCTCGAAGCAGGCGACGAGATGGGCGCAGAGTTCAGGCTCGAAAACATGCGCCAGAGTGAGAATCGGCGCCGGCGGGCAGGGGACGGAAGCTGGGCTCGGCTGCGGCGATCGGCTCAAATCGCCGAGCACCCGATCGGCCTGATCCAGAGGGGCGACATCGATGACGCGCAGCATCGGGTCGAGGATGACCCAGGACCGGTCGGCGCCGAAAGCGCGCGCCATCTCGCCGCCCTCCCGCAGGAACACGATCGACGGAAATCGAGCCTCAAGCGCGATCTCTGTCCTCACGCCAGATTCGGCGACGACGGCGAAGAACGCGGCCTTGCCGTCGTCGACCAGGCGCCTTTTGGCCGAGAGCGCCGAAAGCGCAGCCTCCGCCGCGGGGTCTACGGCCGATCCGAGGAAGGCGAGCACGATGGTTCGCCCCGGGAAGGGATCGAAGGCCAGCTGATGGCGGCCTGAATTGAGGAGGAAGGCGCTATCGCCCCGTTGGGCGCCGGGCCTCAGCGCAAAGTCGCGTTGTTCGGACATCGATTTCCCGTCGGTCGCGCGATGGTTCGCCATACGCTGGCGCAGGCGGACGCTAGCGGGAAAAACTTAATCCCTGTGGACAATCGGGCCCCGCGCCGCGCGCTTTTCCGCCTCCCGATTCGCTGAGGTTAACGCATCGTTAAGCCCTTGGACTTAATCGTGCTTTAACTTTGCGTCGGTGCGCAATTTTGGGGAATCGGCGGCGATGAAGCCACTCGCGGTCATGGACACAGACCGGCGGACCGAGCGGGCGGCGCTCCGGGGTCCGAATCACGGCCGTCTGGGTTCGCGAGGCGGCCGTTCGCTCCAAACTATCGCGGTCGAGCTTCCCAAACGTTCGCGGAAAATGACGCAAAAAACTCAAGGAACAACTCGTACGCCATCCCGTCGAGGATTCTTAAACCGAATATTTACTATAACGCCCACAACTTCGCCCCGGGGCCTACTCGCCCCGAGTTGTCGCGGCAGGAACTCCGACGACTTTTATCCGCAGGACGGCGGGCGATGAAGGCGAAGTCGTCGATCTCTCAGTCAACATCCGGCCGGGCCTGGCGGTTACCTCGCCCCTGCCGGAGCGGACAGCCCATGCCGGCCTTTTCGTTGAATAGGCCGGGCTCCCGGATGGTGGAGGACGGGTCGTGCGAAGGTTGAGCGAAATGCTCGGATGGAGACAGGCGCGGCCGTCGCTGGCCGGCGCTGCGCCCGATGCGTCCCCGCCCAAGGTGCTGCTGCGCGCGGAACGGGCGGCGAGGACCTCGCTGCGTGGGCGAGTGCGGCTGGACCGGCCAGCGCCCCACAGGCTCGACATCGCGCTGACGCTCTTCGTTCTCCTCGGCGCGGCGCTACTGGGCGCCGAGCGAGGCGGCCAGCTCGACGGAATCATGGAGCAAGCGAGCCATGCCGGCGATTGGCTCGCGCGCTCGGTCGGCCTTGGCGTCGCTGTGGTCACGGTCTCCGGCGCCACGCACATGAGCGAATCCAGGATCCTGGCGATCGCGGGCATCGATGCGAGCCGGTCTTTGCCGTTGTTCGACGTGGCCCAGGCGAAGGCGAAGCTCGAGGCCGATCCGCTCGTCAAGCAGGCGAGCGTGCGCAAGCTTTATCCCAACCAGGTCGTCATCGAGATCGTCGAGCGCACGCCCTACGCCGTCTGGCAAAAGGACGGAGACGTGAGCGCAATCGCCGCCGACGGGGCGCCGATCGACGAGGTCATGGACAGCCGCTACGCCGATCTCCCATTCGTGGTCGGCGAAGGCGCGAACGGGCGCGTGCGCGAATTTGTCGGGCTCCTGGACGCGATGGACGAATTGAAGCCGCGCGTCGAGGCGGGCGTCCTCGTCGGCCAGCGGCGCTGGAATCTGCGGCTGAAGTCCGGCCTCGACATCAAGCTGCCCGAAGACAATCCGCAAGCCGCGATCGCCGAGCTTCTCACGCTTCAACATCAATCCCGGATTCTGGAAAAGGATGCGATGGCGCTCGACTTCCGCGTTCCGGGCAAGGTGTTCGTGCGGTTGACCGACGATGCGGCCAACGCCTGGGCGGAAGCCCACGCGGCCAAGAAGGGCGCCCAGCCATGAGCCTGAAATCGCTCGCTCCGCGCATGCGTCAGATCCCGGCGCGCAAGAGCGCCATTCTCTCGGTGCTCGACATCGGCGCTTCCAAGATCGTGTGCCTGATCGCGCGCCTGACGCCGATGGAGCCGTCCGAGGCTTTGCGCGGTCGCACCCACCGCTGCAAGGTGCTCGGCATCGGCCATCAGCGCTCGAACGGGGTCAAGGGCGGCGCGGTGGTCGATCTTCATGCGGCGGAGCATGCCGTACGCCTGGCCGTCGACGCGGCCGAGCGCATGGCCGGCGTCGAGGTCGGCGGCGTCATCATCAACATGTCCGGCGGGCGGCTTGCTTCGCGCCGCCACGGCGCGGATGCGAAGTTGCGCGGCAAGACCGTCGCCGAACACGACATCCACCACGTGCTCGAAGCTGCGGCCGCGGTGAACGCCGAGCCCGGGCGGACAATCCTGCACGCGCTTCCGACCGCCTTCCGGCTCGACTCGACCAAGGACGTGCGCGATCCGAAGGGCATGGTCGGCCACGAACTCGGCCTCGATCTTCATCTCGCCACCTGTGATTCGGCGGCCGCCCGCAATCTGATGCTGGTCATCGAACGCTGCCATTTGCGGGTCGAGGCGATGGTGGCGACGCCCTACGCGGCGGGCCTCTCGACGCTCGTCGACGACGAGGCGGAGCTGGGCGCCGCGGTGGTCGATTTTGGCGGCGGCACGACAGCGGTCGGGGTCTTCTCCGGCGGCCGGCTCATCCATGTCGACGCGGTGGCTCTCGGCGGCTCGCACGTGACGACGGGACGTCGCGCGCGGTCTCAATGTTGCGGTCAGCGACGCCGAACGCCTCAAGACTTTGTACGGCGCTTGCATCGCTTCGCCCTCCGACGATCGCGAAACCATCACCGTGCAACGGCTTGGCGACGACCAGGATCATCCAAGCCACCTGCCGAAGTCCGAGCTCGTGCGAATCATCCGTCCGCGGGTGGAGGAGATCCTCGAACTCGTGCGCGACCGGCTCAAGGCGTCAGGCTACGCCGCCCAGGCGGGCCGCCGACTGGTGATGACCGGAGGCGCCTGCCAGCTGACCGGCCTGCCGGAGCTGACACGCGCGACGATTTCCAATCAGGCCCGGGTCGGGCGGCCGCTCGGGATCGAAGGGCTTGCCGGAATCCGGCAAGAGCCCGTCCTTCGCCGCCGCGGTCGGCCTCATGGTTTATCCGCAGATGGCCGGTCTCGAATATTTCGGAAGCACGCGCTCGCACGCTCATCATCACCATCAAGGCGAAGCTGGCTATGCGGCGCGGGTCGGACGGTGGCTCAAGGACAGTTTTTAAGGCGCGTAATAGGCGCTCGCCGAAGGCAAGCGCGTGGGTGAAGGGAAAACACGCATTCCAATCGGCGCCGGCGGGCGTCCAACCAATGAGGCTAGCATGTCGATCAATCTGAAGGCGCCCGAACTCCGGGAATTGAAGCCCCGAATCATGGTCTGCGGCGTCGGCGGCGCCGGCGGCAACGCGGTCAACAACATGATCGTGTCCGGCCTGTCGGGCGTCGATTTCATCGTCGCCAACACCGACGCGCAGGCGCTGACCTCCTCGCGCGCCGAGCGCATCATCCAGATGGGCCTTCAGGTGACCGAAGGCCTCGGCGCCGGATCCAAGCCCGAAGTCGGAAAGGCGGCCGCGGAGGAAGCCTCCGAGGAGATCCGCGATCACCTCGCCGGCGCCCACATGGTGTTCGTCACCGCCGGCATGGGCGGAGGCACTGGCACCGGCGCTGCGCCGGTCATTGCCAGGGCCGCGCGCGAAATGGGCATTCTCACCGTCGGCGTCGTCACCAAGCCGTTCCATTTCGAGGGCGGCCGGCGGATGAAGATTGCCGAGACCGGGATCTCTGATCTGCAGAAGGCGGTCGACACGCTGATCATCATTCCCAACCAGAACCTGTTCCGCGTCGCCAACGAAAAGACGACCTTCGCCGACGCCTTCGCCATGGCCGACCAGGTTCTCTATTCCGGCGTCGCCTGCATCACGGACCTGATGGTGAAGGAAGGACTTATTAACCTCGATTTCGCCGACGTCCGCTCGATCATGAGCGAAATGGGCAAGGCGATGATGGGCACCGGGGAAGCGGCGGGCGACAAGCGGGCGGTGCAGGCCGCCGAAGCGGCGATCGCCAATCCGCTGCTCGACGAGACCTCGATGCGGGGCGCGCGCGGCCTTTTGATCTCGATCACCGGCGGCAACGACCTCACGCTGTACGAAGTCGACGAGGCGGCGAGCCGCATTCGCCAGGAGGTCGACGAGGAGGCCAACATCATCCTCGGCGCCACCTTCGATTCGGCTCTCGATGGCGTGGTGCGCGTTTCCGTCGTGGCCACCGGCATCGATCAGGAGTCGATCGGCCAGATCGAGCCGGTCAACGCCCAGCCGAGGGCGGAAGCCTTCACGCGCCCGCGGGCCTTCACGCCCCGCTCGGCTCGCACGGCTCTAACCCAGGCTGACGCGCCTGCCGCGTTCGTAGGCCAGGAGGACTCCCTCGCGCCTGTCGCCGCCTTCCCCGATCCGATCGAGGCCCGCCTCGAAGCGGAGGAACCGGAGCACGAGGAATTCATTCCGCCCGCCCCGGAGCAGCCGGTCCTTCGGTCGCCCCGCATGCCGCAGATCGAGGACCTGCCGCAGCTGGCGCAGAACCAGCTGCGTGCGTTGCGCGACGCGCAAAACGGCATCCCCGCGCCGGAAACGCGCCGCCGGTCGCTGCTGGAGAAGCTGGCCGCATTCGGCATCACCCGTCACGATGGCGAGGCCGCTCCCGCGCCTGCCGCCGTGGCCCCTCCGGCGCCGGTGACGCAGCTTCAGCGGCCCCAGGCTTTGGCTCCGGCCGAGCCTGCCCGCGCTCAGCCGCGCCCGCAGCCGGCGCGCGCTCCCAGCGCGTATGAACCGAATGGCCGAGCCATTGCTCGTCCTCCGGTATCCGAGGACGATCATCTCGACATCCCGGCTTTTTTGCGCCGGCAGCAGAACTGATTCTGTAATCGAGGCGCCCCGGCTTTACGGCCGGGGTTGGTGTGACGGCGTCATCTTCGTATACAGTTAACGCTCGGTAAACTTTCTAAAGTGTTGAAAAATCTCAGACAATGTTTGCTAAGGCGTTGTAACTTTTGTTCACTAAAGGTGATTTGTCCCGGGGGCGCCCCGCCCCTAGTCTGGCTTTTCAGGAGCTGACGTCAGGCTTTTTGGCGGCAGCGGGCGGACGACGATCGGCAGCTTTAAGTAGCAACGCGGTGGGAAGCTTAATCGCCTCACACCGCAGTCGACGGCGCGAATCAGGGCCGGGCGAAAGTCCGGGTGCGGTTGATGCGGTTTGGGTCTCAGACAACGCTACGCGATCGGGTGGTCATCCAGGGCGTTGGCGTACACTCCGCGGCGCCCGCCCAACTTGTCCTTCATCCGGCTCATGTCGACTCTGGGGTCACTTTCCTCCGCACGGGATTGCCCGGCGGACGCGAGCGGCTGCTCGAGGCCAAGAGCGCCAACGTGACGCAGACCTCGCTTTGCACCACGATCGGCGACGCCGCCGGCGCCAGCATCTCGACCGTCGAACATCTTTTGGCGGCGCTTTCGGGGCTTCGGATTGACAACGTCCTGGTCGAGATCGATGGGCCGGAGACGCCGATCATGGACGGCTCCGCCGTCGACTTTGTCCGGGCGATCGATTCGGTCGGCGTCGTCCAGCAGGGGCGTTCCCGTCGCTATCTCAAGATCGTCAAGCCGGTGCGCGTGGATCACGAGGGCGGCTTCGCTGAATTCCTACCCGCCGAAAGCGGTTTCCGCCTCGACGTCGAGATCGACTTCAAATCGCCGGCGATTGGCCGCCAACGCCGGGTGTTCGATCTTGATCCGGCGACTTTCCGCCGCGACATCGCCCGCGCCCGGACTTTCGGATTCGTCAGCGACGTTCAGGCTTTGTGGCGGGCCGGCTACGCGCTGGGCTCCTCGCTCGAGAATTCGGTCGCCATCGATGGCGACGCCATCCTCAACCCGGAAGGACTCCGCTACGCCGACGAGTTCGTGCGCCACAAGGCGCTCGACGCGGTCGGCGATCTGTCGCTCTCTGGCGCCCCAATCATCGGCCTCTACCGGACCTATCGCCCGGGACATAAGCTCAACGCGATGGCGCTCGATGCGCTGTTCGCGCATCGCTCGGCTTATGAGCTCCTCGAAGCGCAATCGGCGCCAGCCGCAATCCGCGCTCGGGTCGGCGGCGCGCATATGCCCGCTGGAGCCGCGGCGTTCGCCGCCGCCGACTGACCGGCCGCGGCCCGCCGGCGGCCGCGCTTTTGCCGATATTCTCGCCTCAATACGCCACAACGGCCATCTTCGTTTGGCCGAAAATCTGGCGCGCGCGCCGCGAGTGCGCTAATGAGCCGCTTCGTCCCCGAACGGGGGAACCGGCGCTCCCCCGCCCGCAACCCGAGACTGTGAAGCATGGCTGACGTCGAATCTGGCGCCCTTTTGTCGAACGGTTGGAAGCGACTGGCGCGCCGCTCGCTCGCCGGCGCGGCGTTCATCGCCATCGCGCTTTCCGGCTCGGGCTGCTCGATGTTTGATCAGTTCAATCCCTTCGGCGGTGAGAAATATAAAATGGAGGTCACGCCGGATGTTCCGGCAAGCAAGACCTACGATCAGGGTCTGGAGAAACTGGCCAATGGTTCGCCGGCCGAGGCGGCGAAGAAATTCACCGATCTTGGCAAGCAATATCCGACCTCGGACTGGGCGCGCAAAGGCCTCTTGATGTCGACCTATGCGCAATATCAGGCCGGCGACTACACCACCGCCGAAACGTCGGCCGAACGCTACCTTAAGGACTACCCCAACTCGCCAGAAGCAGACTACATTTTGTACCTGCAGGCGAATGCCTATTATATGCAGATACCGGATATCTCGCGCGACCAGGAGAAGACTGCGAAAGCTCTGGAAACATTCCAGTCCGTTGTGCAGAAATACCCGAAGTCGGACTATGCTGACGACGCGAAATACAAGATCCAGGTCACCCAGGACCAACTGGCCGGCAAGGAAATGTCGATCGGACGGTTCTACCTCACCCGCCGCAACTACACCGCCGCCATCAACCGATTCCGGAACGTGCTGCAATACTACCAGACGACGCGCCATGCGGCCGAAGCGCTGTATCGCCTGGTCGAGGCTTACCTGGGTCTTGGAATTACCGAGGAAGCTCAGACCGCGGCCGCTGTGCTCGGGCACAATTTCCCGGACAGCCAATGGTACCACGACGCTTATGACCTCCTGAAAGGCAAGGGACTCTCGCCCCACGATTTTGGCGGCTCGTGGATTTCGTCGATCTGGCACACGGTTGTCCCGTCCTCATCAGGCTGATTGATGCTTTCGCGCCTCTCCATTCGCGATGTGGTGTTGATCGATCAGCTGGATCTTGAGTTCTCGCCTGGGCTGACCATCCTCACCGGCGAGACCGGGGCGGGAAAATCCATTCTTCTGGATGCGCTGTCGCTGGCGCTTGGCGCGCGCGGCGACGGGGGCCTGGTGCGCCACGGCCAGCCGCAAGGCCAGGTGACGGCGACGTTCGAACTGGCGCCAGGACACGCCGCCCATGCGCTCCTTGAAGGGCAGGACATTGAGATCGGCGACGAGCTGATCCTGAGGCGGGTGCAGCTCGCCGATGGACGCACCCGCGCCTATGTCAACGATCGAAGCGTGAGCGCCCAGGCTTTGCGGGGACTGGCTTCGGCGCTGGTCGAGATCCACGGCCAGCATGACGAGCGCGCCCTGACCGACCCGTCAACCCATCGCGCGCTGGTCGACGCCTATGGCGGGCTCGAACCGCTGGCGGCCGCCACGGAGCGCGCCTACGGCGCCTTGCGCGAGGTCGAGCGGACGCTCGAGGCCGAGCGCGCCAGGGTCAAGGCGGCGGAAGCGGAAGCGGAATTCGCCGCTCATGCGCACGAGGAGCTCAGCAAACTCGACGTCCAGCCAAACGAGGAAGAGACGCTCGCTCAGCGCCGGCAAGGGATGATGCAGGGCGAGAAGGTCGCAGCCGACATCCGCGACGCGCGCGATCACCTGACCGGCGAAACCGCGATTCTGCCGCTCTTGCTTTCCCTCTCGCGCCGACTGCAGCGCCGCTTGCCGCAGGCGCCGGCGCTGCTCGAGCCGAGCGTGAAGGCGCTGGATGAAGCGATCGACGCGATCGAGCGCGCCACGCGCGAGGTCGAGGAGGCGCTCGAGGCGAGCGCCTCCGACCCTCACGAGCTCGAGCGTTGCGAGGAGCGCCTGTTCGCCCTCCGGGCGATGGGCCGCAAGCATAACGTTCCGATCGAAAACCTGCCGGCGCTGGCGCAGAAATTCGCCGACGATCTTGCGGCTCTAGCCGAAAGCCGCAGCGAGGTCGGTCGCCTTGAGGCCAGCGTGAAGAGCGCCGCTGAGGCTTACCACGCGGCGGCAAGGGCGCTCAGCGCCGCGCGCGAGACGAGCGCGCGCGAACTCATGACGGCGGTCGGCGCGGAACTGGCGCCGCTCAAGCTCGAACGAGCCGAGTTCAGCGTCGACTTGAAGCGCGACGACGCGCTCGTTTCGCCGAGCGGGTACGACCGGGCGGAATTCTTCGTGCGCACCAATCCGGGCTCGCGCCCGGGCCCCCTCATGAAGGTGGCCTCGGGCGGCGAGCTCGCCCGGTTCCTGCTCGCGATCAAGGTGCGATTGGCGGAGCGCGGCACCGCGCCGACTTTGGTCTTCGACGAGATCGACACCGGCGTTGGCGGCGCCGTCGCCGATGCGATGGGTCAGCGCCTGGCGCGGCTCTCGGCGGGCGCCCAGGTGCTGGCGGTGACGCATGCGCCGCAGGTCGCCGCGCGGGCGCACAACCACTACAGAATCGCCAAAAGCGATATTGGCGCGGGCGAGCGGGTCGCGACCGGCGTTTCGCGGCTCGGCGCCAACGAGCGGCGAGAGGAAATCGCCCGCATGCTGGCCGGCGCGGAAATCACCCACGAGGCTCGCGCCGCCGCTGACAGTCTGATCGAGAAGGCCGAACGACGAACGGACAATCGGGACATCGACGCTTGCCTCGCCGTTGACCTTGGCCCTATCAAGACAAGGGCCAAGCGCGGCGAATTGCGGCGTCAAACGACAAAGGACCCGGCATGAGTCCGGATGAAGCCCGAGCAAAGCGCGAGGACCTCCGGCGGGTCCGCCTCGCGGCGTCGCTCAGGGAAAATTTGAAGCGGCGCAAGGCGCAAAGCCGGGCGCGGCAGGTCGAGGGTCAGCCGGCGGGGGAGCCGACGGCGCAGTCTGGCGCGCCTCGGGACTGAGGCGAGGGTCGCGGGCGGCGACCTCCCCTTCGGGGTGAGTTTGAGCGAGAAGGATCGGGGATGGATCGCATACAAATTCGCGGCGGCGCGACGCTGAACGGCGCGATCCCGATTTCCGGGGCGAAGAATGCCGCGCTGCCGTTGATGATCGCGTCACTTCTCACCGATCAGACGCTGACCCTGGAAAATTTGCCGCGTCTCGCTGACGTCGCTCAACTCGCCTACATCCTTGGCAATCAGGGCGTCGACTATTCGGTCGACGGCAAGCGCGTCGGCGAGGAGGCCGGCACGGGCCAGACCGCGCATCTGCGCGCCCGCACCATCGTCGACACGACCGCTCCTTATGAAATGGTGGCGAAGATGCGCGCGAGCTTCTGGGTGATCGCGCCGCTGCTGGCCCGCATGGGCGCGGCGCGCGTCTCGCTGCCGGGCGGCTGCGCGATCGGCACCCGGCCGGTCGATTTGTTGCTGATGGCGCTGGAGAAGCTCGGGGCGCAGATCGAGATCGACGCGGGCTACGCGGTCGCCAAAGCGCCGAAGGGCTTCATTGGGTCGGAAATCGAGTTTCCCAAGGTCACCGTTGGCGGAACGCACATCGCGATCATGGCGGCGTCGACTGCGCATGGGGGCACGCTGATCCGCAACGCGGCGTGCGAACCGGAAGTCGCGGATCTCGCCGCCTGCCTCAACAAGATGGGCGCGCGCATTCGGGGCGCCGGCACGCCGACAGTCGAGATTGACGGCGTCGCCCGCCTCAATGGCGCGCATCACCGTGTCCTGCCCGACCGCATCGAAGCGGGAACCTACGCGACCGCCGTGGCGATGACCGGCGGCGACGTTATGCTCGAGGGCGTGAGCGAGGATCTGTTGGAGGAGGCGCTCGACGCGCTCACCCAAGCCGGCGCGACGGTGAGCAGCGACAATCGAGGCGTGCGCGTGAGGCGCAATGGCGCTGGCATCAGCGCGGTCGATATCTCGACGGCGCCGTTCCCGGGGTTCCCGACCGATCTGCAAGCGCAGTTCATGGCGTTGATGACGCGCGCGAAAGGCGTCTCGCGCATCAAGGAGACCATCTTCGAGAACCGCTTCATGCACGTGCAGGAGCTCGCCCGCTTCGGCGCGCATATCAAGCTCGAGGGCGACACGGCCGTGGTCAGCGGCGTCAAGCGCCTGCGCGGCGCGCCGGTGATGGCGACCGATCTGCGCGCCTCGGTTTCTCTCGTTATCGCCGGCCTTGCTGCGGAAGGGGAGACGATCGTCAATCGCGTCTATCACCTCGACCGGGGCTTCGAGCGGCTGGAAGAGAAGCTTGGCGCCTGCGGCGCCGACATCACGCGGCTCGCGAGCTAGTCCATGGCGAGTCTCGCGCAGGCGCTCAAGCTGATCGCGCTCGACCGGGAGGGCCTGGGCGTCATTTCCGCGCATATTCAGGACACGTGCGTCAAACGCGTCGATATGACCTGGCTGCCGCGGCAGCGCCGCTTCCTGGTCGCCGGCATGCGCTACGACTGGGTGGGCGCCAAGACCGGGCCCGAGGAGCGCGTCTCCAGCGTGCTCAGGTTCGACCGCGTGTTGAAGGTTTCGCATCTCGGCCTCACGGAGACCAGCTCGGATGCGACGCTCAATCTGCTGGCGGTGACGTTCGAGAAGACGGATCCGCCGGCCGGCATTATCATCCTCGCCTTCGCCGACGGCGCGCTGGTGCGTCTCGACGTCGAGTGCGTCGAGGTCGAGCTCCGCGACATGGGCCACCGCGTTCCCGCCCAGACCTGTCCCGGCCACGCTTTGACCAATTCGTCGGCCGCCTAGCGCGTGGCGCGGTGAGGTGAGTTCGCGTATGAGGAACCCTCACCCCGACCCTCTCCCCATAGGGCGTTCGGAAGAACGCCCGTCTCTCGACGGGCTAGGGGGAGAGGGGGAGCGGCGGCGCCCACAATCCCTTCTCCCTCGGGGAGAAGGTGGCGAGCGAAGCTCGCCGGATGAGGGTCAGCGCCGGATGAGGGCGAGTGCTGTGACCGGGTTGGAGAGTTCCGCTTAGCCATGGCCGTGGCGCTCGATATGCAGTCGGCGGATTTCGATGAGCGCTTTGCGTCGCTCGTCGCCGCCAAGCGCGAGACGTCCGCCGACGTCGATCTGACCGTCGCCGACATCATCGACGACGTGCGTCACCGCGGCGATGTGGCGCTGGCCGAATTGTCGCTGCGCTTCGAGCGCATCGAAATCGGCCGGATCGGACTGAGGATCGACGCCGCCGACATCGAGGCGGCCATCGGCGCCTGCGAGAAAAAAGCGCTCGAAGCGCTCAAGCTTGCGCATGCCCGGGTGATGGATTTTCACCTGCGCCAAAAACCGGCCGATGTTCGCTTCACCGACCCGCTCGGTGTCGAGCTCGGCTGGCGGTGGCGCCCAATCGATGCGGTCGGCCTCTATGTTCCGGGCGGCGCGGCGACCTATCCGTCCTCCGTCATCATGAACGCCGTGCCGGCCAAGGTCGCGGGCTGCCGCCGCCTGGCGATGGTCATGCCGACGCCCGACGGCCACATCAATCCGCTCGTCCTCGCCGCGGCGCGGATCGCTGGCGTGGACGAGATCTATCGGGTCGGCGGCGCGCAGGCGATCGCCGCGCTCGCCTACGGCACGGAGACAATCGCCCCGGTCGACAAGATCGTTGGCCCCGGCAACGCCTATGTCGCGGCGGCCAAGCGGCGGGTGTTCGGCGTCGTCGGCATCGACATGATCGCCGGGCCCAGCGAAGTGGTGGTCCTCGCCGACCGCAGCGCCGATCCGCGCTTTGTCGCCGCCGATCTCCTGGCGCAGGCCGAGCACGATGAGGCGGCGCAATCGATCCTCATCACCGATGATGCCGGCCTTGCGCGTGCGGTGGAAGCGGAAGTGGAGCGTCAGCTCGAGAGCCTGCCGCGGGCCAAGATCGCCGGCGCAAGCTGGCGCGACAACGGCGCAATCATTCTCTGCCCGTCGCTCGAGGCCGCCATTCCCCTCGTCGATCGGCTGGCGCCGGAGCATCTCGAGATCATGGCGGATGACGCCGAGGCGCTCAGCGACAAAATCGCCAACGCCGGCGCGATCTTCCTTGGACCCCATACGCCCGAAGCGATCGGCGACTATGTCGGCGGATCGAACCACGTCCTGCCGACCGCGCGCTCCGCGCGCTTCTCGTCGGGCCTGGGCGTGCTCGACTTCATGAAGCGGACGTCGCTGCTCAAATGCGACGCCCGTTCGCTCGAAGCGCTCGGCCCGGCGGCGATTGCGCTTGGGCAAGCGGAGGGGCTCGATGCGCACGCACGCTCGGTCGCGTTGCGGCTTCGCGCGAACAGCCCATGAGCCCCAAACCGGCCAAGAGCCGCAATCGCCTCGCTGAGGTCGTCCTGGACGAAGCGACGATTCCGCGCGGGTCAGCCGATGTCGATCACGAGCGGACGGTCGCGATCTTCGACCTGATCGAGGAAAATTCCTTCGGCGTTCCGGGTCGCGACGATGGCCCTTACGTGCTGAAAATCTCGCAGGAGGAATTGAAACTCACCTTCGAGGTGAGAACCGCGAAGGACGAAACCGCGGCCACGATCGTGGTGTCGATGACCCCGTTCCGGCCGTTGCTCAAGGACTATTTTCTGGTCTGCGAGACCTATTATTCGGCGATCCGGACCTCGAGCCCGCGCCAGATCGAGGCGATCGACCGCGAACGCACGAAGCTGCACAATGAAGGCGCCGAGCTCATGGCCCAGCGGCTGACCGGCACGATCGACATCGACCAGGGAACGGCCCGGCGCCTGTTCGCGCTGGTTTCGGCTTTGCGCTGGCGGGTGTGATTCAAAGCGCCGAGCGAAAGTCGCCAAAATCCTTCATTGCCACCGGCAAATGACACCATTGTTGCCACCGCCGCCTTTCGGGTTGAAATTACAAGCCCAAGGAGATGCGGTGGTTGCGGCCGGATAGGCGACGGCAAAACTGGCGGCAGGAGGCTGAAACCCCGGGCATAGCGAGTTTGCAGGTACATCACAGGGTTTGTTGCACATTGTGCTGCCTGGACCTGAATACTGGGACTCATAGCCGTAGTTAGCCGGCAAGGCGCCGCAGAGCGGGATCCCGCTTTCCGTGGAGTCCCCATTGCCCTGACCAACAGAAGGAGTGATGGGAACGTTTGTGCCTCCCGGCGCGAACACAATTCGGTAAAGCGGCGCGTCACCCCCGTAGACTTGAGGGTCATTCGGCCATGTATACGCCTTAGGCATGACCTGATGCACTGTATCGTCGCCTATGCACTTATCGTTGTCGCTGACGACGCCGGTGCATTGCGCGTACGGGGGCTGCCAGGCCTTGCTTCCCAGGTGGCCATACTGAAAGGTGCAGACACTTGGATCACAGCTTTTATTTTTGATGAACCCCCGGCCGCTGCATACGGGCTCGCCGTTCCCGTTGTCCCAGCAGGCGAGCCCGTAATTGATCCCCTTGTAGTAGCAATCTGCGTCCGCTTGGCAGGCCTTGCCGTATGCGTCCGCCGGCAAGTAGAGGCAGAACGCCTGGTGTAAAAAGCAGCTAGAATCGGCGTTCGTGTCGCTACAGTCGGCGGCTGGGGTTTTCGGAAACTCATATCTGCCGCAGTTCGAGAAACAGCCCGCTATGGAGTCTCCAGTAGGGTCCTGGGGCACGCCGTCAGCGTCCGAGATGACAAAAGCGTAGAGCGCTTGGCCTGGAGGCGTCGGAGGCGTCGTTATCCCAGTCAGGTCCGAACGTTTGAGCTGGAACGCCCCGGGACACTGGCCCAGCGCGTCGCCGGGCGTTCGCAGATCGGCTCCATGCTCCGTAAGGGGGTAATTCTTGGCCAACCATTGCGGGTCGTCTGGGTTTATTGGGTCCGAAGGCGAGCTTCCGACCGGCTGAATGTCCAAGTTCAGGTTGACGCCATTGACTGCACTAATATCCGGATGATCCAAGTAATAAGTTTTGCTGCCGACCGCCGTTGGCTGATAGAAGGTCCACTCAGCAAGCGTGGCGCCCACCGGCGGACCGAGCAGCGCCTTGCTGCAATCGTAGAACCCGGAGCATCCGCCGGTCTCGCATTGAGCGATCCCAATCTCCACGTCATAGCGGCAACCTGTCCGCACCCAGAAATTCGGGCCGGTGGAACCCTTTGGCGAGGTGTTCTCCCACCCCTGCGGTATGTCAATGGTCAGGACATTCGCATTTGCGGGCGCGCCGGCGGGAACCGGGAAGGGTTCCATGACCCAGGTCTTCTCGCGAGGCAAAACCGGGATCGGCGCCAACCCGGCGACGTGGGCGGCATTCGCGGCGCCCAACACGCGCTGATTGGAGCAATTCACCAATTGCACCACTCTGTGCAGGAGCGGCGTTGGAGCGGGAAGGTTGTCCAGGCACGGATCTGCCGCGAAACTGCGGACGGTCCCGAATAGCAACAATATTAAACCGAATGCGAAGGGGAAAAGCGAAACAACAATGAGCCTGTCAGCGAGGCGTTTCGACGTACGAGTTGGAGGTAGGCATGATCCTGTCACTTCTCTCCCCCTTTAAGTGTGCCTGCGCCCAACGCGGTGATTATGAGTTCGCTGGAACGACGGTGCAATGACCGGCGCCGTGAGTTTAACGGGATCTCAGACCTCACCGTCCGCAATGCGATTACCATGGCGGGGCAGTCGCTTGAAGCTTTCAAAACCTGCTGGCGCCCATAACAATGCCAATTCGCGCTCGCAATAGAATGGTGGCTTTGGGGCCGACACCGGACGTTCCTGAGGCGAGCTCCGTAGGCGCGCGCACCGCCCTATGGCTTCCTCGCGATGACGATTCCATCCGAACGCAACACTCTAGAGTAATACATCTATAGAAAGCTGAATGGGATGCCGACTGAAGCGTCCTCGAACGGGAAGCGCGACTTCGTCCTCGCCAATACCCGGCTCATCGCGCCGCCGCTGACGCCCGAGATCCGGCTGTGGCTCGCGGATGAGGCCGTGCCGATCTGGAAGAAGACCGAGGACGAGCTCGGCGCGATGGGCCTGCCGCCGCCGTTCTGGGCCTTCGCCTGGGCGGGCGGGCAGGCGCTCGCGCGCTACGTCCTCGACCATGCCGATTTGGTCAAAGGCAAGCGGGTCCTCGATTTCGCTTCCGGCTCTGGGCTGATTGCGATCGCCGCGGCCAAGGCCGGCGCGGCGGAGGCAACCGCCTCCGACATCGACGCCTTCGCCATCGCCGCGATCGAGGCCAATTCCGCCGAGAACACTGTCGTCATCGGGCCGCGCCTCGAAAACCTGATCGGCGCCGACGACGGCTGGGAGGTCGTGCTGGCCGGCGATATCGCGTATGAAAAGGACCTCGCGAACGCGGCGATGGATTGGCTCGCGTCGCTTGCGCGCCGCGGGGCGAGCGTCCTGATCGGCGATCCGCGCCGCTCCTATCTGCCGCTTGACCGGCTGGACTGCGTGATCGAATATTCCGTGCCGGTGACGCGCGAACTGGAGGATTCCGAGATCAAGCGGACGGGCGTGTTCCGCTTTTCGGCGAGGCCGGCTGCTTAGCCTCAATTCGACCGCAGCCGGGGGATTAATCGAACCCACGCAACATTATCCCGGCCCTAGTCGGAACGGTTGGCCAACGTTTGTGTTCTTATCGTCACGCTCGTAACTCGACGAGGAGGTCTTCGATGCGCGCTTCACACATCGCCGTCATTGCAGCCGTGTTGGCGATCCCATCCGCCGCTTTCGCGCAGCAGGATGGACCGGTCGGCGGCAGGGTCGGATCAGATTTGAGCACGACGCCGACCCAGCCAGGCCCGTCCGTGGGAAGGGGGCCCTATGGTGCTCCCTCTGCCATCGGCCATCCCGCTGGCTATACGGGCGCGGTCACGCCTGGCCAGGTGGTGCCGGACAATGTGCAGATCACGCCTCGGCCGGGGGGAATGGGGTCGGCGTTCATCGATGGTCACCGCGTGCTCGTCGATCCCTCGAATCGCATCCTGCGGGTCATCAATTAGCGCTGCGGGGACGCGGCCGGTTGCATATTTTGTCGGTCCGATCCCTGGTATGTTAATGTTCGAATCTATAAGCGGGACGTCGTTGTTCGTTCGCGCAGCATCGGATCGTTCTTTCCCATGAACCAGGATACGCGTTCAAGCTTGGAGCCGGTCGTGGACCGCGATTCGGCGACCGATATTGTCTATCCCTCGACGATACCGTTCATCATCGTGCATCTCACGTGCTTCGCCGCGATCTGGACCGGCGTCACGGCGGAGGCGGTCGCGATTGGCGTTGGCCTTTATTGGCTGAGGATCTTCGCCATCGGCGCCGGTTACCATCGCTACTTTTCCCACCGCGCTTATGAGACGAGCCGGGTCTTCCAGTTCATTCTCGCGGCGCTCGCGCAATCGACGTCGCAGAAGAGCGTCTTGTGGTGGGCCGCCAACCATCGCGACCACCACCTCCATTCCGATACGGAACTCGACGTTCACTCGCCGCGGCAGATGGGCTTTATCTACAGCCATGTCGGCTGGATTTTCTCCCGCGGCCAGGAGACGATGAACGTCAATCGGATCGCGGATTTCGCCAAATATCCCGAGTTGATGTGGCTCCACCGCTACGAACAGCTCCCCGCTTTCGTGCTCGCCGTCCTCTGCTTGGCCGTCGCCGGCTGGCCGGGCCTGATCGTCGGCTTCTTCTGGAGCACGGTCGCCGTCTATCACGGGACCTTCTGCATCAATTCGCTCGCCCATCTCGTCGGCAAGCGGCGCTACATCACCGGCGACAATTCCCGCAACAATTGGCTGCTCGCCATCATCACCATGGGCGAGGGCTGGCACAACAATCATCATGCCTACCAGAGCAGCGCGCGCCAGGGATTCTACTGGTGGGAATATGACCCGACCTTCTATCTCCTGACGCTGCTCGAGCGCCTCGGGCTCGTGTGGAATTTGAAGCGCCCGACGGCTGAGGTCATGCAAAACCAGCACAGGCTCGGAAGTCGAGTCATCAGTCGCGCCGCCTCGCAGGTTGCGGAAAGCTTCTACCCCGAGCGAATCGCGGCCGCGGTCGCCGCTGCGCTCGGAAACAGCGGCTTGGCTGACCTCCGCGCCCGCCTTTCCCAGGCGCAGCCGTTCGCCGCGATGGACGTGTTCAGCGAGTTCAACCTGCCGCACATTCCGACCAAAGCGGAGATTGTGGGCCGCGCGCGTGCGCTGCTGGCGAACTCGCCCTCGATGGAGGATATCGCCGCGAGGGCGCATGAGCTGCTTCTCGAGGCGGTCGGCGCGCGGCTTGCGACCATCGCGGCGCAAACGGCTTACTGACCGCCGCCGCCGTCCCCGGTCCGGGAGCCGCCGAGCCAGACAATCGTGTTTTTCGGATCGAAAATCACGTCGCCGAACAGACTGAGGAATGAGGCGCCCAGTTGCGCCGCGGGCTCGGGCATGTCCGCGATGCCTCCGCAGGTGTTGGCGGACTTCACGATCAGATGGAAATCGTCGGTTTCGACGATTTGTCGCCCCTGTTCGTTTTCAATGCTGAGCGGGCGGTCCTTGACGCGGTAGACAGGCCAGTGCTCCCGTCCGTCGCATGTCCAGATGTCGATGTCTTCGATCCGGTCGAGCTTGGCGCCGTTTGCGACAAGCCGGTCGAACAAGGCCTGGTTGATGTCGATCGAGCGGGAATAGACGAAATCCTCGTAGCCGGTGTCGATCTGCGCCCAGACGCGAACGTCCCCGAGACGCAGAAATACCACCGGAACATTGGGGAGCCGAGCGCCGGCCTTCGAACGGTCGGAGGAGAAAAAGCCGTTCTGGGCGACAGGGGTGAAACCCTGCGCGATCAGCGCCTCGGGTTGACAGGTCTCAGCGCTCAGGAACGCGGTGCTGTCCGTAAGCTGGACGGTGAACTGGGACAGGAGATCGTCGCCGATGACCCCGAGCTGTCCTTTCGCCGGTTGAAGCAAAAGATAATAGCGGGCGAGATGAAAATCCGCGCGCTCGATGCCGGGAAGCGAGATCGCCGCTGTCCGGATCGATCCGTCCGCGCCCGGGAATGCCGACGCTGACAGCGAACTTCGCGTTGCGCCATAGTCCAAAAGGAACGGGCCGGTCACCCCGTCGGCGGTGAGTTCGACATAGGGCGATGCGCCATTCGGGACGCTCACCCTCGCATAGGGGCGCCCCCCACATAGCGGGCCGTGAACGGGTGGTTCAATATCCATGCTGAAGCCGAAAATAGGCGTGGCGATCGCCGCGAGCGAGAGTGAGAGAATCCTGACGATGGTCATCGACTTCGATAGGATCGGTTCTGGACGCGCTGTCAACGGCGCCCATGCGCCGATCAGGGGCTGAAGCGAGGGCCGCGGGTTTTGCCCGCAGGCAGGCTAAGGGGGCCGGGAAATGTCTCAAAATGCGTCCTCGATCAATTACCGTCTTGGAAGCCTCTATTCGGTGATCACGGCCTTCCTTTACGCGACGCAGGAGCCGTTTTCGTTCCCGGCGGCCAAGCATCTCAACACCTTGCAGTTTGTCGCCCTGACCCAGGTCTCCCTGCTCGTCTCCCTTCCCTTGTTGCTGAGTCGGTCCAAAAGTCGCACGAGATTTCGCCGCCTTACTCCGAAAACCGGTGAACTACGGCTATCTGGGAATTATCTTCGCCA
Organism: uncultured Alphaproteobacteria bacterium; assembly: GCA_963702825.1. Lineage (GTDB taxonomy): Bacteria > Pseudomonadota > Alphaproteobacteria > Rhizobiales > Beijerinckiaceae > Roseiarcus. The sequence goes on along the minus strand of CAVPEE010000053.1, from coordinate 28,708 downwards.
TCGGACTGACCGGCCTCCTGCTCTATAATTTCGGCCTCAGCAACGCTCATCCGATCATTATCTCCGCAATCCTCAATCTTTCGCCATTCTGGGCTGCATTGGTGGCGCTGGTGCTCGCCGGCGTTCCGATCCCGATTTCGCGGGCGACCTTTTTTGGCTGTTTTGCCGGCGCGTTCATCGGCGCGATGGCGGTCGCCTGGAGCCAGCTCGGCGACACGGGCATGTCAAACATCAGCGCGCTGGCGGACAGTTTCCTTCACGGCAGCTGGCTCTATGCGATTCCCGTGCCATTGGCCTCGGCCTTAGGCGGCACTCTGGTCGGCAAATGGTTCGGCGCTTATGACGAATCCGCGGCGATCGCGGCGAATTTTCTCACCGCGAACGTCATTCTGATTCCGGGCTGCCTCGCGCTTCTCTACTGGCGAAACGAGCTGAATTTCGATCAGCTGGGGCCGATCTTGCTGATGATCTTCGGCACGATCGTCGCCGCTTCGCTTGGCCGGGTCATGTATCAGATCGCGCTGACCGTCACCGGCGGCGACAACGGCTTTGTCACCATGTTCCTCAACCTGGTCCCGGCGCTGACGGCGTTCATATCGCTCGGGCTGTCGCACTGGGTGCCCGACCTGCACTTCGTCATCGATCTCGCTTTTTTTCTCGGCTCAGGCTTGATCGCCGCCTCGCTGGTGCTGTTTTCGCTGAAATCGTGGCGGCAGCCGGCTCAGCGAGCCTGAATGCCGTTGGGCGATGCGCCGGGCGGCGAGGATCCAGGGGATCTGGCATGTCGCAGACTGCGTCCTCGATCAACTACCGGCTTGGAAGCCTCTATTCGGTGATCACGGCCTTCCTGTACGCGACGCAGGAGCCTTTTTCCTTTCCGGCCGCCAGGCATCTCAACACCTTGCAGTTTGTGTGCCTGACCCAGATCGCTCTCCTCGTGTCCATCCCGTTTCTGACGGCGCCCCCGCTCAGTCGCCGCGACTTCCTCGCCTTGATCCGTGAACCCTCAAATTACGGGCCGCTCGCGATCATATTCGCGATCGGGATGAGCGGTCTGCTATTGTATAACTTTGGCCTCAGCAATGCCCATCCGATTATCATCTCCGCGATCCTCAACTTGTCGCCGTTCTGGGGCGCCATGGTGGCGCTCGTCATCTCGCGGGTGCCGATCCCGATATCGTCGGCAACTTTCTTCGGCTGCTTCGCCGGCGCGTTCATCGGCGCCATGGCCGTCGCCTGGAGCCAGCTCAGCGACGCCAACAAGCCAGCGCTTAGCGAATTGGCCGACAATTTCGTCCACGGCAGCTGGGTGTACGCCATTCCCGTCCCGCTATGTTCCGCGCTGGGGGGAACGCTGGTCGGCAAATGGTTCGCTAAATACAACGAATTGGCGGCGATCGCGGCCAATTTCCTCGTCGCGAACGTGATTCTGATTCCCGGCTGCCTTGCCATTCTGTATTGGCGAAATGAGCTGCAGTTCGTTCAACTGCAGGCGATAATTCTGATGATCGTCGGCACGATCCTCGCCTCGGCGGTCGGGCGCGTCTTCTATCAAATCTCGCTGACGGTCACCGGCGGCGATAACGGCTTCGTCACCATGTTCTGGAACTTGGTCCCGGCGCTAACCGCCTTGGTGTCGCTCATCCTGTCGCGGTGGATCGCGGATGAGCATTTCGCCATCAACCCGACATTCCTTGTCGGCTCGGGGTTGATCGCGGCGTCGCTGATGTTGTTTTCGCTCAAATCTTGGCGGCAGCCCGCTCGACAAACCTGAGCGCCGTTTGGGCGAAGCAACGGGCTGGTTTCGGCGATCGCGTTTGCGCAAGGCTGCCGCCATCGCGCCATGAAATCACCGCCTAGCTCGGCTCAGGTGAGAAGCGATGATTCGTATCGCCCTTTCGGACGCGACCTACGACGCCATCGCCTCGACGCTGCCTAAAGGTTCAGCGCGATGGCCCATGCAGCGCGACGGTGGTCGGTGCTTTATCCAGGTCGAGTCGGCTGTGGTTGATCGCATGAGGGCGATGCGGCAACCCGGCGAGAGTTACAGCGCCGTCATCCTTCGGCTTGTCGAGCTTGGGACGACTGATGCGAAGTAGGGTTGCGGTCGAAGGCCCCGCGGAGTTCGCGCCTTTGCCGCGCGCGTGAAGAGCGAGGGTCGCGGCTTGGGCTCGGGGGTGATGCTGCTCGAGTGGCCGCTTGTCTCATGATTTCCGAGTTTGCCGGCGAACAAGGGCGGCTTTCCGGCCGCCCTTTCGTTGAGGCGAGGCCTACGCCGCGAGTGTCGCTGTCTTTCGCTGCGCGCGCCAGCCGGCGAAACCAAGGCCAGCGAAGCCGAGCCCCATCATGACCCACGTCGACGGCTCCGGCGTCGCGAGGGCGCTGATCTGCAGGCCGACCTCGGCGCCTCCGCCGCCCGCATAAGTCGGCGCGGCGAACGTATTGTAGTTTGAGTTACCCGTCTCAACGGCGCTCAGACCATTGTCTGCGTAGGTCACTACGGGAGAGATATAGCCCACGTCTATGAAGTTGTTTCCGATGAAACCGAAATAATAGGTGCTTCCGGCGTCGAGGGTGAAATCGATGTTGCCGGCCGTGCTGATCCAGCTCGGCGCCCCCGAGGCGGTCAAGGCGACGGTCTGGCTGAACAGGAGCGTCTGGTCCCCGTCATTTGTCGGCTCCCAGATCATGAACTTCCCGTCGCCGCCGTCCGGCAAATTGGCGAAGAAGGAAAAGCCGGAGATCGTGGTCGTCGTCGATACGGATACGCCTTGGCCCAAGCCGTCGTCCGAAGGCCGATTGCTTACGCCGTTAGTCGGGCTGAGATCGAAGATCACGCCCGCATGCGCCGGGACGCACGCAGCCGCCATCGTCGCCGCAATCGCGGCGGCAAAAAGTTTTCCAGTCATGAGGATCCCCAAAACCAAGTGATTTGGCGCCGGTTTTGATAGCGCGAACGCGTGACAAATCGACGACCGCTCGCCTGATGGGAAGATTGGCGTAGCCGCGCGTCCATGCGCGTTATGGGTTGAGCGGACAGGCCTCTGTTCGGAGGAGGCTCAAGTCAGAACCTCGTCCAGCCAGTCGAGCGCGACCGATTGACCGCCGAGCGGTTCATCATCTCGCAATGACCGCCTGCCCCCTCCGCAGCGGTAAACCTGACGAGCTTCTTCTTGCATTTCAGGGCGTCGAACAGCGTCTGAGCGCCCTTAGCCAGAGGGTCATTTTCAGCTGCGGTCAGCAACGTCAGGCAGCGAACGGCTTCGGCGCTGTCCTTCATCGTGTAGCGCTCGATGTCGACGAGATAGTCGCGCAAATTGGCTTTGCCATTCGCCCACCTAAGTCGGCGTCAACTCGCGGGAGGTCGGAACTCAGTCGGTGTGAAACACCTCCTCCGCCATGGCCCACCAATCGCCTTCGTTGCGGGAGGCAAGCGGGGTCTGCATCGGGTTGTGAATCGCCCACCATTCCTGCGTCTTCGGGTCGGCCGCCATCTTGGCTGCGTCCGCCGCCCAATCCTCGCCGTGGTACTCGAAATAGCCGAACAGGAGGTTCTCGGGCTCTCTGAGGAAAATCGTGTAGTTGCGCATGTTGCAGTCGGAAATCTTAGCGAGCACCTCCGGCCATACCGCGGCATGCGTTTTCTTATACTCGGCTATCCGCTCCGGCTTGATACCGATCACCATGCCCATGCGCTTCATCGCGGTTTCCTCCAATTGATTGTTTATCGCTCTGCTCGCTGCTCGTTCCCCGCTGATCGACGGAATATGTGGCAGTGTCTCGATGGAGCACGTTATCCGCACGCTCAATCCCGCGATGAGCGGTGGACGGCAGACTTGCCTGGATCCACGCTTGCGCGGGGATACAGAGTTCATCTTTACGATGAGCTCCATACATCAAATTGCGCCAGGCGCTGAATCACGCATTGGCGCCGCGATGACAGACGTTGTGACAGCGCCATCCCCTCCATTGAGGCATCAAAAGCGCCAGGGAACGCGGCAAGCTCTGCCGGCGCGGTCAGCGCCCGCGCCTACAGCGCCGAATTCGACGGATATTGACCGTCTGCGCCATGGCTCTCTACAGAGCGCGTTGAGTCGCCGAGCGAAGGGTTTCGCCACTTCCGCGATTCGCTGGCCCCATCGGTCAAGAAATCCCCTTTGGGCCTCCGCCAGAAGATATTCCGCCCGCCAACGCCACTCGTCGCGATCCTCCCGCAGGGCCTCATGGTCCTCCTTGAGGTGGGCAAACAGGGCTTTCAGGGTGTGGAGTTCGGCCTCGACGACGCGCAGGCGCGTGAAGAGTGAAGGGTGTGACTTAACTTCGGGCGTTGCCGTTGCGTCCGACATGGGGGGATCATCGCGCGCAAAGGTTATCGGAGCGCTAAATTCGCGGCTCGGGCGGGCTGACCGGTCGCGCTTTGGTGGGTCCTAAGGTCCTGCAAGGTTCAAGGCAGGTGTTTTCAACACTTATGAGCCGGGACTTTATTGGCTCAATTTAGCGATTGCTCGCCGCTTCACAACGGCTGTTGCGGAAAGGCGCGAGGAGATCTTTTGGTCCCTATGCGTCGCCGCGAGACGCGATTTAAGGAAGAAAACCGGCGATAATTCGATTGAATTGATGGTGCTGCAAGAGAGGATTGAACTCTCGACCTCTCCCTTACCAAGGGGGTGCCTATGACCGGAGTCGGTTTGTGGCGTTCTGCTCGCGTTTGAAATCTTGTTGATTTTTCGACGCTCTAGTTTGTTTGCCATTGATTTTGATTGCTTCGGCTTGCGTTTTGGTGGTAGCTATTTGGTTGCTCGAACGCGATAGCTACCAAACGCTCCAACAGATGATTACTCTTAGAACCATCGGCGCCATCCCGCGGAACGCAACCGTTTGGGATGAAGGGAAGGGAGCCGTCACAGGCTTCGGCGCTCGCCGCCAGAAAGGCGATGCGGTTGCGTATGTCGTTAAGTACCGGACCGCGGATGGCCGGCAGCGCTGGGCGACTATTGGGCGGCATGGTGCGCCCTGGACGCCCGATTTGGCGCGCGCTGAGGCCCGGCGGCTTCTCGGGGAAGCCGCGAAGGGCGGCGACCCGGCGGCAACGAAGCGAGAGGCGCGCAAGGCCGCGACCGTAGCCGAGCTCTGTGACATCTATCTCGAAAGCTGTGAGGCGGGTCGCGTCTTGACCCGACGCCAGACTACCAAGAAGGCGAGCACAATCGTCGGTGACAAAGGGCGCATCGAAAGACACATCAAGCCGCTGCTGGGTGCGTTGAAAGTCGCCGCGGTGACGCGAGGCGATATTGAGCGGTTTCGCGATGGAGTGACCGAGGGTGCAACAGCGGCGCGCATTAAAACCGGCAAGCACGGGCTGGCGCGAGTGACGGGCGGGCGTGGCACGGCGACTCGGGCAATGGGATTTCTTGGCGCGGTCTTTTCATTTGCCGTTCGCCGAGGACTGAGGCCCGACAATCCAGTTCATGGCGTCGAACGTCACGCCTACGAGCAACGCAACCGTCGCCTGTCGGAAGCCGAATACGCCGCGCTCGGCGAAGCCTTGCGGACCATGCCCGAGACGGCTTGGCCGATCGCCGTCGCGGCGACGAAATTCCTCGCGCTTACCGGCTGGCGGCGTGGCGAAATGCTCGTCCTCAAATGGTCCGAAGTCGATCTTGCGACGCGGACGGCCCGGCTAGCAGACACGAAGACCGGCGCGTCGCTGCGGCCTCTGTCGCGCGAGGCTTGCGACGTGCTGCGCGAGCTTCCCCGCTTGGGCGAGCTTGCGTTCCCCGCCTCTGTCGGGGCCGACAAGCCGATGCGCGGCTTCCACAAGGTTTGGCTTCGCGTCGCCAAGCGCGCCGCCTTGGGGGCTGACGTGACGCCGCATGTGTTGCGCCATTCGTTCGCGTCGATTGCCGCCGATCTTGGCTTCTCGGAACTGACCATCGCCGCGTTAATCGGCCACAAAAAGGGGTCCGTCACGTCGAAATACGCGCACCACGCCGACGCGGTGCTCTTGCAAGCCGCTGACGCCGTGTCCGATCGGATTGCGGAACTGATGGGCGAAGCGCAGCCGGCCGGCGCGGTCATTCCGTTCAAGAAGTCGGGCAAATAGCCGCAAAAAGGAAGGGCGGGAATGGGCGGCGCGGATGAGACTGAGTGGCGCATTCTCTGCGACCAAGAGCGAGAGCGTCGAGAAGCCCTTGCATTCCACCCCAAACCTTTCAGCCAAGGATTTCGAGAAGCGCTCAAGTCGTGGTGGGCTTCCGTCCAATCATTGCTCGATAGCCACGTTAGAGCGTCCGCTGCGGGGCTGACCGCGAAACCTGTACCAGTCGAATTGCTCAATGCGCTGAAAGGCTTTGCGGGTTATCTCGCGGTCGGACAAATCCCTGGACCGATCGCTGATGTTGTCGCCGAAGGCCGACGCGTTCCGGGGCCTATGGAGAGGCGTGATATCGGCCTTGCCGTGGCTTATCTTGTGGCCGCGAAGACTGGCATCGAACATCGTGGTGAGCGAATTTCGGTCAAGGATCATGCGCCAGTGAAAACGATCTGTAAGGAGTTCGGAGTTGCGAGGACGACTGTTCAGGGATGGCAACGCGAGACTCCGCCAGCCTTCCTCGGCGTGAATCCGGTCAATGAAGAGGTCTTGGCGGACCTAATGAAGAGCGCAGGCGAGCGGTATCGAACGGCGGGGCGTTCAACGAAAGCGATACTCAGGCGGGGCCGCCGCAACTAGGGAAGTTCGTCGCGCCTGCCATCTCGACAATCCGGAGCATATGAGAACGGCTGCTTTCAAACGGAGAAGCAGCCACATGGAACCTGGAACGCGTTTTCTGAGCACCCCCAACGCGGCCGCGTATCTGGCGGTCAAGTATGGGCACGGCTCAGCAAAGACACTCGACACCTTACGCTGCCGCGGCGGCGGACCAGCCTTTCGCCGCATTGGGCGTTTCGTTGTCTACGAGACGACGGCGCTCGACGCATGGGCCGCTGCTCGGCTGAGCAAGCCTCTGAATTCAACCTCGGAAGCGGTTGAGGGGTGAGCCGTGAGCCCGAACAGAAAGAATCCGGCCTCGCGCTCGAATGCCGAACGCGCGCAGAATATGCCATTGCCGATCAATTGGGATGCGGACGCGGCGGCCGGTTGGCTTGCGAGGCGCTTCTCTATGCCGAAGGCGCTGGCGCGCGTCCTGGCCGCGTTGGCGAGCCTGGGGAGGGCCTATCAATGAACGGCCCTATCGACTTCGGCGCAATCAACCGGGCGGCGTTGGCGGCCTTCCCGGCCGTGCTTGCGCGCATCCTGCCGGGAGGCAAGCGCGTCGGTGCCGAGATTGTCGCGCTCAATCCGCGCCGCGCTGATCGCCGGCTCGGATCGTTCAAAGTCAACCGCTTCAACGGGCGTTGGTGCGATTTCGCCACCGGAGACAAGGGTGGCGACGTTGTGTCGCTCGTCGCCTACCTCGAAGGCGTCTCGCAAGGCGAAGCCGCGCGGCGCTTGGCACGCATGCTTGGGCTTGAAATCGGGGGGCGTCGTCATGGATGACGCACTCGAAAAATCCTCTGCGGTTGCTGCTGGACAGATGTTCCAGGCTCCGGACCAGGGCGATGAACCGCAACCCTTGGCAGCCGGCGGCGCGGAAGACGCCGAACGTAGAGCCACGATCGATTGGGTTCGGCAGCAAGTCGCCGACGCTATTCCGATCGCCGGAACGCCGGGCGCGAAATATTTAGGAGTCCACCGCCGACTGCGCGGCCCATGGCCTGAGGCGCTCCGGTGGGCGCCGCACTATCGTCCCTATCCCGATGCGCTGCCTCGTCACTGTTTGCTGGCAACAGCGACAAATCGAGCGGGCGAAATCATCGGATTGCAATCCACCGAACTCGACCCTCTGACGGGGACCAAGGCCGAGAAGGTTGCGAAGCCAAGGCTCTCGCGCGGACCGGTCGGCGAAGGTTCCGTCTTTCTCGGCAATCGTCTGGCGCCGGCTCCGACACTAGTCATCGGCGAAGGACTTGAAACGACTTTAACCCGATCCCTGATTGCGCCCTGCGACGCTCACGCGTGCCTCGGGGCGGTACAATTCATCGAGCCGGCGCCGCACCACACGCGAGTAGAAATCCTGGCCGATTCAGATAAGCGCGACGCCGCTCGTCGGCTTGCGCGACAATATGCCAAGGACGGGCGCGCCGCTTTCGTTGTGACCGTGCCGGACTCCCTTGGAGCAAAGGCCGACCTCAATGACGCGCTTCGTCAGTTAGGAGCCGGCGCGGTGCAGATGGCGATTGAGGATGCCGAGCGTTTCACCAATGAGATGGCGCGGCGCGGATTGTCTGACTTCGACTTGGAAATCGGTTCCGACATCGAGATCGCTCGGCGCATTGTTGAGCGTCTTGAGGAGCTGTATGGCCCGATTATCGTCGCCGAAGGTCGCGTTTGGCGCTTCGATCACACACATTGGGCGGCGCTCGATGACGGTCATCTTGCGCGCTTTGTTCACCGGGCCGACGGCGCCCAATATCTGGACGCCAACGGCAATGTCGGGGTCGTTCGCCTGAACAAGAACCGGATCGCATCCATACTCGATGCGGCCATGAAATACCGCCAAGAGCATAACTTCTTCGACGAACAGCCGTGCGGCATCAATTGCGTTTCGGGGTTCATTCAGATTGAAGCCGACGGTTCGCCGACACTTCAGCCTCACGCCCGGCAATGGCGACAACGGCACGTCGTGCGAGGTCGCTGGCCTGTCTCGCGAGAGCCTGAAGTGTTCTCAATCAGCCGGCTCGCGCGCTACCTTCGGGACTCATTTGCCGGCGATCTCGACGCTGCGGACAAAATCAATCTGCTAGGCGAGGTTGCCGGGTGCACCGCGCTCGGCTGGGGGACGCGCGTTCGCAGCCCCAAAGCGATTGTGACCTACAGCGAGGAGGGGGCTACCGGGAAATCAACTCTCCTACGGCTCCTGCGCTCGCTGCCAAATGCCGACGCTGTCGCAAGCGTGCCGCCCGGCAAATTCGGAGACGAAAAATACGCTTACCGGTTGATCGGGCGGGTCCTGAACGCGGCTGACGAACTGCCGGATCGCGCGGTGCGGTCCGACGTATTCAAGCGAATGATCACCGGCGAACCGGTGCCGGCGCGCGACGTGTATCGCTCCGCCGCGGATTTCGCGCCGGTTGCGCTTCATGTGTTTTCGACGAACGTGCTCCCCTCGTTCTCCGGCGGAGTGGATGGCGGCACAGTGCGCCGATTGCTGCCGATCGAATTCACTCACGTTGTGCCGGACTCCGAACGAGATCCCGACTTGCCAGAAAGGATTTTGAGCGAAGAAGCTGATCTGTTCCTCGATTTCGCAGTGGAAGGCGCCTGTCAACTCGTCCGAAATCGTGATTTTACTGTCCCCGCTTCGTCCCGCGAACTTCTTCAGCGGTGGGTCTTGAGCGCCGATCCGGTGCGCGCGTGGGCGGCAGCGAGACTTGAAGTGACGGCCGATGAAAACACGATCCCCGTCGCCGCGCTGTTTTCGGACTTTCGAATTTGGGCGGAAGGACAGGGCCTAAAAGCCGACTTTCTGCCCAACGTTATCTCTTTCGGCAAGCGGCTGCGCTCTGCCGCGCCGGGACTCGAATATCACCGCTCGGACGGGTCCGCCTATCGAAATGCTCGGATTTGCGGGAGGTAGAGACGATGGCCGTTTGGTCTTGGGCGAACGTTGCGTCGCCGGTGCGATGTTCAACAAAAGCTCGCTCACACTTGTCTATCTGTCCGACCGACCCCGTCGTCGGACAAGTGGACAGGTTGCCCACTACCATTACGCAGTCGTACGTCGGACAGACGGTCTCTTCGCCGTCGACCGCGGCGCTACCTGCCGCTGAACTCGCTGGCTTTGATATTTGCGCCTCGCCGGATAATGACGCGACCCCGACCTTGCTCCTCGCGCCATTGTTCAGGCCGGTGTCCCCGGCGGACAGCGGGCCGGGCTTCAGCGAGCCGTGCATTGCCCGCCGCGGCCGCGTGGAGGCGCGGGACGACCTGTTTCTGCATTTCTGTCTGGAGTGCGGCGCATGGGGCGCCTTCGGCTACGGCGTCAACCTTCGGGCCGGTCAGCTGGGTCGCTGGTACTGCGCTGCACACCGGCCACAAGGCGCCGTTTATGTCGAGTCGAGGGTGAAATGACAGCTTCGCTCTCCAAAAAAGCAATTGGCGAATCGCATCGACCGCGTGGGAAGTGCTGCGTCAGTTGGCAAGCTGAAGCGGCGAGGCACGCTGTTATTCCTGTTCCGCTCGACACCGACGGCATCGAAGAGCGGGCTGGACTGGCGGCCCTCGGCGAGGATCGAGCGCGTCTCACACACGGGCGCATGATCAAACGACAGGTGAGGACATGAAGGCAAACTCTACTTCAACGCCGCGGAAGGGGAAGGGATCAAACCTAAGGCCGTCGAGCGAGACCAGCGGCACTTCGGAGGCCAAAGCTCAGCCATATGTGCCAACGCCGATCGAAACCAAAGCGCTCGCAGCGTACAAAGCCGCGAAGGAAGGGCGCGGGCCGCGCCTCAAAGTCACGATCAATGCGAGCGATGCGGGCCAAGTTGAGGCGGAGCATCCCAACATATGGGTCGGCACTCTCGCTTTGATGCAAGCTATAGGAACAACTGACCTAGACTTCTTCGATGGCCTGATGAGGCATCTCGTAAACGCCGGCACCGGCAAAGGAGAACGCGCTTCGGAACAGAACGCAAATTTCATGCTCGCCGTCGTCAAGGGGATCGAGCCAAGAGATCAAATCGAGGCGATGCTGGCGGCTCAGATGGCCGCGGTCCACAACGCGACGATGACCTTCGCTCGGCGCCTCGCCCACGTTGACATTATCCCGCAGCAGGACAGCGCTCAAAACGCCTTCAACAAGCTCGCGCGCACGTTCGCCGCTCAGGTCGCGGCCCTCAAGGACTATCGTTCGAAGGGCGAGCAGAAGATGACGGTCCAGCATGTCCACGTTGCCGATGGTGGGCAGGCCGTGATCGGCAGTGTCAGCACTCCGACTCCGGGGGGAGGGGCGTCCGAGAAAATGAAGGAACAACCCCATGCATTGGCCTATGCACCAGGCGTCGAGATGCCACGCCAAATCGAAGCGGAGCGGGAAGCCGTGCCGATCGCCGGCGGTGCGGGGATCTAGCGTCTGCCGAATGCACGGGGCAGGCGGCGGCGCTCGAAAGGGCAACAGGAACGCCCTGAAGCACGGCGCTAGCTCGGCCGAGACGCTTGCCCTGAAACGGCAGACCACCGCCCTCGCCCGCTTGGCACGCGAGACGATGGCCGCAATCGAGTAAGGCGTCGCCAGAGGAGGTCTTGCGCCTGGACGTGCGAGGCTGTGTAGAGATCGATGGCGCCTCCCAAGTCTTAAGCGCGAAGTTTCGGAAGTCCGGATCGCGACCAAGCAAAGCGCTTTCGGCCAACGACGGCATAGGTCTTCAGCGCGCGCCGCGCTCGGCTGTTGAGGCGCTCACCCTGATGCACGCGGCTCGCGTTCGCGCTGCGATTAACCCGGCGCTCGCAGCCGTCTTTCCCTTGGCCGCCTGAGCAAGCGCCGCCGGGCGTCTCAAAACCGCGCCGGACTACATACGCGAGCCCGAAGGAGGGTCGATATGACTCGCAAGCAATACGCTGTCCATACGGTCCGCGATGAGCCAGTGAGACTCCGGGACTAGCTTGACCACATAGCTGCGGACGGAGGCAGAGTCGTCAGCGTTATCTGGCAACCGGCCCGGCAGGTGGCCTGATCGATCCGACCATCGCGGTGCATAACGGGCGCGTGGTCAAGCGTACCGGCGACGGCTCGATCATCGAATTCCGCAACCTCCTGATCATTCCCCGTGAGGGCGGCTATCTCGTTCGCCTGTATATCTCACCCTTCACGTTCCCCTAAGGCCGCCAAGAGCGGCGATGACGTGCCCCTGAGGTGACCTGAGGTGCACCTGAACGCGCCGCCCCTGACGCTCCCATTAAGCGGACCTGAGGTGGAGATGAGTGGACGTTTGAAAGTAATGGCGCAGGCTCCCGCTCAACCGGAGATGACCACCCACCATTCTTTCCAGGTGGAGGTGTTCGTCAGGACGTACTCGCCGGTTTCTCCCTCCTGAGCAAAATCTAGCTTGAGATTCAATTCTCGCGCGAAAGTCCCTAGGGCGGCCGTGGACTTGCCCGGCATTTGTGGAGAGCGTTTTCGATTTTACGCTGCCCGCCCTTCGAACTGAAGCGGGCTGATGAAGTCGAGCGCCGAATGGCGGCGGACGGGATTGTAGAAGCCGTCGATGTAACGGCCGATTGCGATCGCAGCTTCGATCCGGCTCTGGAAGATGGTGCGCCAGACGAGTTCGGTCTTGAGGGTCTTGAAGAACGTCTCGACCATGGCGTTGTCGAAGCAGTTTCCCTTGCCCGACATCGAGATCGAGATGCCGTTCTTTCTCAGCTCAGCCTGGTACTCGATGGAGCAGTATTGGCTGCCACGGTCCGCGTGGTGAATGAGCCCGACGGATGGACACCGCACGGCGACGGCCCGGCGTAGGGCCAACAACGCCAGTTCCTTATGGAGCCGGTCGCCGGCGGCCCAGCCGACGACGCGCCGAGCAAAGAGGTCAATGACGACGGCAGAGCCAGCCCTCGCGTGTCCAGACATAGGAGATGTCGGCACCCCATTTCTGGTTCGGCCCCGTTGCGTTGAAGTCTTGATTTAAGAGGTTTGGTGCGACCGGAAAGGCGTGCAGACTGTCGGTCGTTCGTTTGAAGCGCCGGCTCTGCCGCGCCTTCAGGGCATTCTCTCGCATCAACCGGGCCACCCGATGACGACCGATAGTGACCCCGTCATCGCGAAGCTCGCGCGTCATGCGCGGGCTGCCGTAGGTTGCGTTCGACAGTGCAAAGGCCGAGCGAATATGGGCCAGCAGCACCATGTCCTCATGCTGTCGACGGCAGGCCGGTCGATCCTTCCTGGCAAAATAGCCGCTCTGGCTGACGCCAAGAACCTTGCAGAGACGCTGGACGGGGAATTCCTTCTTCGCCGCATCGATGAAACGGAACCTCATCGACTTCCCTCCTTGGCGAAAAAAGTCGCGGCCCTCTTCAGGATCTCGCGTTCCTGCCGCAAGATCTCATTCTCGCGCCGCAACCGCTTCAGCTCAATCGCCAGGTCCTCCTGCCGTTCGGGCGGCGGCGCCTCGATCTCGTGCTCACGGCGCTTGTCGAGCCAGCGCCGCAGCGTCGAAAGGCCGACGCCGAGGTCCATGGCGATCTCCCTTTGCGTCCGACCACTCACCTCAACCAACCGAACGGCTTCGGCTTCAAATTCCGTCGCGAACCGTCGCTGCGGCTTGCCCATGAAATGCTCCTCTTTCCTTCAGAAGAGCTCTCCACTTTCCCAAGGCAAGTCCATCGCAGCTTAGGCCCAGGCGCCTACGGCCAGGACGACGTCCAAAGGGAACTCGCCAAGCGAGCGTGGGCCAATACGCCTCACCGGCGTTGGAACCTCCGGGTTCAGACACTTCAGCCAGTTGCGAGTAATACTCATGAGTCCGAGCCCTGATGAGTGGAAGAAAGAAGCAGCCTATGTCGCGAGCCTGAAGGCGGATGAGGCGGCGCAGAGCGAAACCCGGAGGCAGGCGGGCCAAGTCGCGATTTGGCTGGACCCCAGCCCGGATGACGCGAAGACGTTTACGAAGGAGCACCAGGCGGAACTTCACCAAGTGCTCGGCCCTCTTCTCCGCGACAAGGGACTTGAGGTTAAAGCCCGCGTCGTAGCGCTCGACTTTGCCGATGCGGTCGGCGGTTACACTGGCGAATTCGTTATCGCCCTGGCCTTTATCCCGGCGATCACCAAAGTTCTCGTCGCCTGGATTCAGCGAAAACCGGGCAGCGGAGTTAGCGTCGAATATTACCCGGACGGAACGACCAAGAAAATCAAGGCGCAAACCACGGAAGAGTTTCACTCCTTGACCAACGTTTTGGGCCAGGAGGTCCGAGCGAAGGCTCCGAAGACGAAAACGAAATGAGCCAGCTCAGCCAGCGTATGCCACGCGGGCCGGGTCACCGGCGTTGAAACTCCGGGTTCAAGCACTTCAGCCAATTGCGGCTCGCCCCGCTACGATAGCGGCTGCCGGCGCGCTTCGACACGATCCCCTCGAGGCCCAGCTCGCGCGCCTTGGCGAACACGAGCGCGCCGTCATCAGCGACCGATTCGCTAAACCGGATGTCGTCGACGCCGGCGACCAGATGCGAGAGCGCGTCTCGCCGCTCCTCGAGCGGGTGCTGGCGGAGATCGTCGCCGTTGAGGCTGAGAAGGTCGAAGGCGACGAAGGAGGCTTGCTCGCCGCCGGCCTTGGTGAGGAGGGCGGCGAAATCGGAATGGCCGTCCGGCAGGAACACCACCGCCTCGCCGTCGAGCAGGGCGTTGTCGACGGGCAGGGCGCCCACCGTCTCCGCGATCCTTGGAAACCTGTCGTTGAACAGGGCACCGCGGCGACTCCACACCTCGACGCGCTCGCCCTGCTTTCGGGCGAGGATGCGGAAGCCGTCATGCTTGACCTCATGCAGCCAGCCCGGCCCGGCGGGCGGATTGGCGACGAGAGTTGGCTGGCAGGGTTGGATGAAACCGGCCGGCAGGTTGCGCCAAAAACGCGCCGAAGGGGTACGCCACAGCATGCTCCTGTATGTAGGGGCGGCCGAAGGCGACGCCATCGACGCCTGACGAGGTTCGTGAAGAGGCGATGCGCGTGCACGAAAAGTTCAGCGGTGAAAGTTCCGCACAGTGCGGAACTTTGCCCCGCCGGATGCTCTACCTCCTCGCCGCGCAGTCGACGCCCGATGATCCTGCGGCTGGCGGGGGAGGGGTGAGGGCTGAGCCATGCCTTACCTGAAGCTCTCGATCCACTCGGTCAGCGCTTGCGAACCCCGGTCGAGCGCCGCGTCGATGGCCGCTTTGTATCCGTGCCGCGCTTGGTCGCTGGACATGACGCCTTTGGTCAGGGGGTTCTCGGCGAGGTCGGCGCGCAAGCCCGCCACAGCGTCAGAGAAGCCGCCCATGCCTACGCAGATGAGCGCACGCTGTTTTGCCCAGGTCAGCTGTTCCTCATGGCTCTTCACATCTCTCCTCCAGCGGCTGGCGGCGGAGGGCTGAGGCGGCTCACGACGGCTTGAGGCTGTCCGAGGTGCTCCAAGGGCGGCGAGCCTGTCTTCGGCGTGTCCATCACCAGCTTCCATCCGCCCCGCCGCCGCCCGAGGAGCCGCCGGGATCGAACGACGGCGCCGGGTCAGGCATCGAGGCCGCTGGCGGGTCAAAGCTCATAGGCAGGACCGGGAGAAAGGGCCGCTCGTCTGGAATCGGGTGGTGGTGACTTTCGTCGGGAGCCTCCAGCCGTTTGGGCGGCTCGTCTGGAATCGGGTGGTGGTGACTTTCGTCGGGAGCCTCCAGCCGTTTGGGCCGCTCGGGGCGACGATAAGTTCCGAGGCGCATTTCGTGAGGCCGCCCGCCCATCATGCCTAAGCGCTCGATCTCGACGAGGGCCTCCGCCCTCATTTGCTCGCGGTAGGCCTCAAGCTTCAGGCGATCCCGGCGCGCCTCCTCTTCGATCCGCCGCTTGTGCTTGTCGCGCTTCAGGCCTCGGCCGAGGGCGACGAGCCAATGGTGCAGGCTGCTCATGGCGTGGCCTCAAGCTTGCTGATTTGCTCGTCGATCCGGTCGAGGATCAGGTTGATGACCGCCCGCCATCTCGATGTCAAAACGCGCCTGCAGGGCGAGGACGGCTGCGCCGGTGGCGATGGAGATGTCGCGCCGCTTCATGGGCCGCCTTTCTCTGACCCGGGGAGCGGGGTCAGAAGCGCGCGTCGCAAGTTCTGCGCCGCCGCGAGCCGTTGCCTTCTCCTATCCCCAGAGAGCACCGCTTGGCTCGTCATCTCTCGCGTGGTCTGCAGACTCCAAACTGGTCAATTTTACAAGTTCCGAACTCGTCGCAGCCTTTGACCCCGTCGACGATTTGCGCGGGATTTTTCCTGTGAATAATCCGCACGCCTCGGTCGCGGACATGAAGCGGCACCTGCGCGGAGAGCCAGAGAGATTCGTCTGTTACGGCGGTTACAAAAGCTTCTACCTGGATTGGAACTTCGACCTGTGGCGCTGCGATGCTTGGGACAAGCGGCTTTGTTCGATTTGGGAATTTGCCGAAACGCCGCTGGTGCGGGATGGCTGCACGGCCTGTATGGCCGACTGCTACCGAGATTCGAGCGTCATGCTGCACTTCGCGGTCTCGCTTGGC
Source organism: uncultured Alphaproteobacteria bacterium (assembly GCA_963702825.1). Lineage (GTDB taxonomy): Bacteria > Pseudomonadota > Alphaproteobacteria > Rhizobiales > Beijerinckiaceae > Roseiarcus. The sequence continues at coordinate 12,409 of CAVPEE010000053.1, read as the reverse complement.
GATGCAATCGATCGATTAGGAGAAGGACGTGTGCTCACCGCGCTCAGAACGTTGGCGGACGGGCGCAATCTCACGTCGCTCGCGGCCGTTACAAGAAACGCGTCCGTTCTCTCACGGCTTGCCAAGCTCGGCTAGTTTTTATGTCGGTCGTCAATGACTTTGGCAGCGACGAAGGGAGAATGCTGGCGCGGCCGTCCAGCGCGCTTTGGCGCGCAAGCCGCGCCGCAATCCGCAATGTCCGCTTGACGTCGACTTCAGCCTTCGGCCGGAATGCGCAAAGACCGGCCATTCGCCGACGGCTGAGCGGACGGGTCAAATCGACCCTTTGCCACCCTTCATGATCGGCCCGTGAAACGGGGGAGCATGGGCTGTCTTAAGCGCACGCCCGGTACGCCGAGTTTGTGCATAGCCACGAGCAGGCGCCTGTCTGCCGAATTTCTTGGAGCGCCACGAAACCGCGAAAGCGGCCTTTCAAAACGTATCAGAACTCATCTCCTGTCGTTTGCCGAACGTTCGGGTATCGACAACGCTGGCCGCACGCCGAATTTTTCGGAGCTACGCCGAGTTGCCGAGGAAGAGAGCGACGGTGCTGTGACCGGGATCACAGACTGCGGCGTCGATTTGTGGCAGCTATCAATGACATTAAGAAATGCAAATGGGAGGTTACAATGAGCGTTGTCGCTGATGTTAGATCGGGCCCGGTGGTGCCTATTAGATCGTGCTCGGTGACGCCAGAACAATTATATTCACTACTAAGAGATTACATCTGCCATGAGGATGATCTCATCAATCAGCGAACCACTTGGTTTACCGCCATACAGAATTTTACACTTGTGACGTTTGGCTACATATACGCTAGTAAGTTGGAAGGCACACCTAGTTTCTGGACTCTTTACCCGCGACATAATATTCATTCCAAATATATTTACTTCCTATGTGCGTTGGCCCTTTTTGGAATAATTATTAGCCTACTACAGTTGCTCGCCGTCTGGGCCGCACAACGGTCGATTGACGCAATTCAGTCCCATTGGGAAGGTGAGACAATCAAGTCCCATTTTGAGAGTTTGGGGACGGCATACGCTATTGAGTTACTACTACCGGCGATGACCGGGGGCGGCGGGAAACGCTTTACAAGACATGGGCATAACCTTCCTTTATTTTTGCCGGTTGTTTGTTTGATTGGTTGGCTTGGTGCTGGTTTGACTGTCGGGTTATCTATGGGATTGTGATGCATAGTGACGTTGCGGGTGCCGCTATCAAGTTCAGACTCCCTTTTTTCTCTGCATTCACCGCCAGCGTTTCTCGCTCGTCTTGGAGCAATTAAATGGAAAAGTTATTCAAACTTCTGCCTGACTTCATCGTAGAGGGAAAGACAACAAAGCTAGCAGTATCTGCTCTTATAATAGATACTGTACTTGCGATAGTCTTAATTTTAATACTCGGCGGCGGAACCTTGAGCAAAGACACACTGACGATTATGGGCTCACATCCAATAGTAAACTACGTTGCAGGGACAATCTACCTTGTCTTCTTTTTTGTCATTTGGTTTGTTTTATACATACAAGCTATCAAAGAAAATGAAGATGGATTTTCAGAGATCAGGCAAAAATTGGCCGGCACTTGGATTTTAAATTATACTTCTGTACCAAGAAATGATGGTCCATTTACGCCAACCAGATACACGGTTGGTTGTACTATAAGTATCACTCCAGACACTAGAAAATTGGAATTCCGATTTCAGACGAAAGACGACCCAATTTATGCCGATGGAGCGGATACGGTAAGTATTGTTGCGCTCAGGAGAGATGTGGAAAGTACCTATAATTTGTTTTACTATTTTGATGGAAAGCGAAAACTTCAACAGCGATTTGCGGATCATATTGAGTGGGAAGTGGATCATCGCGATGGTCAATTACCAATTGAATTCCTCGGCCTTGTCAGATTTGATGTACAACAAAATATGATCCAAGTGCAAACCATGAAAGGAAGCTGGTATGACTTAAATGGAAATATAACCCGCGCTATCAATCTCTTAAGTGAGCTTAAGCAAGCCGCTAACATGCAGGCAGAACTTCCAAAGAAGCGTCTGTCGGAATTGGAAGGCGCAACGGTTGGCGCGCGCGTGGGCGAAGTCGAATTTACACGAGGCGCTTGACCAGATGGAATTACGAATTATGGGAATTACTGTGACACGCCCGCCTTACCTTTAGTTCCGTTGTACGACGTTTGTCCTATGACCGCTTCGCCCCGGATCCTACCACCCAGCTTGACATCACGCGCGCCGCACTTCGCAAAGCGAACATCAGCGGTGAGGCTGAGGCTGGTCCAGACAAGAGCGCGCGCTGGCCGACTGGCGACGCAGCTTCGAACACCTTGAATTGGACAGCCCGCGCGCGGCGGTCAAGGTCGACGACCGGATTGTCGCCGCTTGCAGCGGCTCCTCGAATTTATCGAAAGTGGCCGGCCGGGCCGGGTCGCGGGGACGCGCTAGCTTTTCGTTCCCCATAGTCCCTTCATCGCCGCCTATGTCGTGACCGCCGACAGGATCTGAATTTTGCGTATTCTGCACGGCGCTCAAGTGTGGCCGGACGATATCGACTCCAAATAAACCCCAATGCCGGCCTCGGACGGAGTCCGAGTTTCCCCGCAGCCTTTGTACGCCCGCTTCCACACCCGTTACCGTCATTTGGCCGACGGGCGCTCTCCGCCCCAATTGAGGCGTCCAAGGCCGGTGTCGGCTACGTCCGCTAAACGTCGATTCGAGCCGTCGCTCATACGTCTCAAATGCGCAAATAGCGGCCATTCACCGGCGGGGTGGCGAACGGGTCGAATCGACCCCATAGCGGCCGGCCAACGGTCCCCACCTGGACTCGCAGTCTCCCGGGGACCATCATCGGAGTCGAACCGTGTGCGGAAACGACGATGAACGTCGCCCAGTGGCTAAACGCGATCGCCTTGGCCAATACGAGGAGAAGTTTCGAGAAAACAAGATCGATTTCGACGTGCTCGCCGATCTCACCGATGGCGACCTCCAAGAACTCGGCGTCCCTCTCGGCGACCGTAGACGACTGCTAAGGGCGATAGCGGAGCTCGGCGCACAGCAACCGCTAACGGCTCAAGCCCAACGGACGCCGGCGGCTCCCGCCCCGGCGCAGTCCTTCGCGCAGCTGGATTCCGCCGAACGACGTCCGATCACAGTTATGTTCTGCGATCTTGTCGGCTCGACCGAACTTGCAGCCGCTCTCGACGTTGAGGACTGGCGCAATCTGCTCAACAGCTATCTCGACGAGGTCTCAAGGGCGGTGACTTGCGCTTGGCGGCCACGTGCTTAAGATGCTTGGCGATGGGCTGATGGCCGTCTTCGGGTATCCGCGGGCGCAGGAGAACGACGCCGAGCGCGCCGTGCGGGCGGCGCTCGGCATCCAGCGCGCGCTCGCTGACCTCGACGCCCGCAACGCGAAGACCGGCGCCCCAGCGCTTGCGGCCCGAGTCGGCCTCGACATGGGGCCCGTCGTGGTCGACGCTGCGGGCGAGGTGTTCGGCGATGCGCCGAACGTCGCCGCGCGTGTGCAGAGCGCAGCCGAGCCCGGGACGGTGCTCGTCACCGCGCGAGTGCAGCGGCAGACGGCCGGGCTTTTTGTCGTCGAAGACAGGGGCGCGCATCACCTCAAGGGCGTGCCGACGCCGGTTACGCTCTATCGTATTGTGCGGGCGAGCGGCGGCCGACGCGGCGGCGCGCGGATTCTGACGCCGCTGGTCGGGCGGGAGGACGAGCTTTCCCTTCTCATGCGCCGCTGGTCGCACGCGCTCGAAGGCGAAGGCCGGTTCGTCCAGATCGTCGGCGAGCCTGGCATCGGCAAGTCGCGTCTCATCGAGGAATTCCGCGCAAAGCTTGTCGAAACGCCGCACACCTGGGTCGAATGGGCCGCCTCGCAGCTCCTGCAGAACACGCCCCTGCATCCGCTCGCCGAATGGGGCAGACTACGCTTTGGCGGCGCCGACGCGACCGACGAGGGGCGTCTCGCCGACCTCGAGAACACTCTTGGGCTGATCGGCATTGACGCGGCCGAATATGCGCCCCTGCTCGCGCCGCTGGTCGACATTCCGCTGCGGGAGGAGCGCCGGGCGAAGTTGCCGCCCGAGGAAATGCGGCGCCGGCAACTGGCGGCGATGACGGCCTGGGTTCTGGCGGGCGCGCGGACGCAGCCGGTGGTTCTCGCCTTCGAGGACTTGCACTGGGCCGATCCGACCTCGCTCGATCTCATGGCCCGGCTCGTCGAGCGTGGCGCGCAGTCCCCTTTGCTGGTCGTCGCCACCACGCGGCCGGAATTCCGAGCGCCCTGGGCGATGCGCTCACACCACGGCGTCGTTTCACTCGCGCCGCTCGACCGCGCCCAGGTGCGCCGGATGGTCGGCGAGATCGCAACCCGGCATGCGCTCTCCGAGGAGACGATCGATGGAGTGGGCGAGCGAACGGGCGGCGTCCCGCTATTCGTCGAGGAGGTGACGCGACTCCTGCTCGAGCGCGACGCGCAGGGCGGCGCCCAGGCGATCCCGCCGACCCTGCAGCAATCGCTCGCCGCCCGGCTTGACCGGCTCGGCGAAGCGCGCGAAGTCGCGCAGATCGGCGCGGTGCTGGGACGTGATTTCTCTTACCGGCTGCTCAGCGACGTGTCGTCATCCGCCGCCGGATTCGACGAACTGCGGCTGCAAGCCGGGCTGGATCGGCTCGCGGAAGCCGACCTCCTGTTCGTCGACGGCGCCCCTCCGGCCGCCGCCTATCGTTTCAAGCACGCGCTGATCCAGGACGCGGCCTACGACAGCCTGCTGAAAAGCCGGCGCCAGGCGCTTCACCGCCGCGCCGCCGAGGCGTTGCGCGACGCGAACGCCGAGCCCGAGGCGATCGCCCATCATTTCACCGAGGCCGGTCTCGACGATCTCGCCATCGAATGGTGGGGCAAGGCGGGCGACCAAGCGCTCCGCCGCTCGGGCCTTCCAGGAAGCGATCGCCCATCTTGGCAAGGCGATCGCGATGGCGGACAAGGCGACGAGCGTCTCTAGCCAGGGGCAAAGACTGCACGTCGCCTACGGCAACGCGCTTTTCGCCGCGCGTGGGCCTGGTGCGCGCGAGACCACCGAAGCATTCGCAAGAGCCCGCGAGTTGTTTGGCGACAAGGACGCGCCCGAGCGACTGTCGGCGGACTACGGCCTGTGGGTCGGCAGCTTCTCTCGCGGCGAGTTGTCGCCGATGAGGGCTCACGCCGAGACCTTCCTCAGAGACGTCGAGGCCAATCCCGATTCCCCCGAGGTAGGAGTTGCTCACCGCGCAGTTGGACAGACCCATTGGTTCGCCGGAGAGTACCGGGAAGCGCAAGATCACCTGGAGCGCGCGCTGGCCCTGTTCCAACCCGGGCGGGACGACGATCTCGCCTTTCGCTTCGGACAGGACGCCGGTACCGTGGCGATGCTGAATCTCGCGCTCGTGTTGTGGCCGCTGGGCGACATCGGACGCGCGGTTTCCCTCGTCTGCGGCGCCGAGGCCCGGATCGGCGGTCTCGCCCATATCACCACGCGCGGACAGGGGAAATTGCACGCTGCCTTGTTCGAACTGGTACGCGGCGACCTCTCGCGCGCCGCGTCGAAAGCGGCTGAACTCGCCAGACTCGCGCGCGAGCACGATCAGCCGGTGTGGCGAGCGGTCGGGGTCTTCCTCGAGGGCCTGGCGTTGGCCCAGAGCGGCGCGCTCAGCCGCGGACTCGAGGCCATGCGTCGCGGCGCCGAGCTCCTGGGCGAACAAAACGCCCTGAACTTCGACGGGCCAATCAAGATTGTCCTCGCCGAAGCCGAGGCCCGCGCCGGCGACGTTGACCGCGCACTAGCGGTCCTCGACGAAACGCTGGCGAACTACGACCGCCGCGGCTATCGCTCGTTCGAAGCGGAACTGCATCGCGTCCGCGGCGAAATGCTGCTCAAGCGCGACCCCGCCGACCAGGCGTCGGCGGAGGAGGCGTTGGTGACCGCCATCGTCGTGGCGAAACAGCAAGGAACGCGCAGCTTCGAATTGCGCGCCGCGCTCTCACTCGCCCAACTCTACCAATCGACGAACCGCCCCGCCGAAGCTCACGCGGTCCTCGCGCCTGTGCTCGAAGGCTTTTCGCCGACGCCGGAAATGCCGGAGATCGCGGAGGCGCGAGCGCTGCTAGCGGGTTGACGCAACCCGACGAGGTCTAAGCGCAAGCCTCCCGGCGGCGGCGACTGACGCAATTGCAATGGGCCTACGGCAATGCGCTCTTTACCGCGCGCTGCTACGGCGTCTTTGGTTTTCCCCACCGGCCGTCCCCTCTGCGCAAGAAGCGGTCATTCGCTGGACTGTGCGTGTCGCGAAAAAGCTACCGCTGTCGGACGCTCCTGGCGTCTAGGCGCTTTTTCAGCCAGTCAAACCCCGACCCAGGCGCTCTAGCTCCCGCACGTAGCAGAACAGGGAGAACAGACCCAAGAGAAGGACGAGGCACCGGAAGATGGGGATCTCGAATTCAGGCCTCTGCGCGACAAACACAAAGCCGAAAATAGCAGTTGGGAGCACGTAGACCATGCGCGCCAGAAACAAAATAACGTGGCCGAGCAGAGCGTTTTGGAACTGCGGCAGCGGCGGACGAACGCTGATAAGAGACCCAATACGAGATCTGCATCAAGGCGATTGACGACAAAGACCCGACAATCGGCCAAAGTTCAGGCTCGTGCGATCGGGTCTGCCAGAACCTGTCGGTAAAGAAGGAGGCCGGTCCAGAACAGAACAACGGCGCCGATCGTTTGCATCCCAAACAGCGCGAAATAGCTCCACCGGCCACGCCCGCTTTGCGTCAGCCCCGAGTTGGACGCGAACGAGTCATTTGGCTGCGTCACGCGCGCGGAGTTATCGCGGATGATACGAACTCCCTCCGGAGCCAATTTCCTATGTCGGCGTCAAGTACTTCACGTGAACCTGCTCGATCTTGCCGTTGAACTTGAACGGCGCCTTGTCGTAATAGTCGAGCGACACCGGCGATCCGAGCGCCATGCCGATGTCGAGGCAGTCGTTGGCCGTAAACAGCAGCGGGGCGCTGATCGGCACTTCGCCTTCGGCGACGACCTTGCCGGCCGCCTTCATCGTGACCTTCAGCGGACCGCCGGGACGAGGCGCGACATAGCGGGTCTCGATCTCGATCTTCACCTTGCCGGTCGGCAGCTTTTCCTTGGCGCGGATCTTGGTGCGCTGAATGATGAAGAGATTGTATTCGTAAGCAGAGCACGCCGTCTTCGACGAAGCAGGTCAGGCCGCCTGAATTCGCGCCCAATTTGTACAAGACCCCATTGGCGTTGTCGGGAATGACGGCGTCGATGGTGACGACGTTCGGCTTGTTGCCGAGCGCCGGAGCGCAAAATTCCGGCATCCGGACCATATCGCTGGCGAAGGTCCACTCCGTGTAAGGCGGAGCAACGCGCAACTCCGGATGAAGCACAGGGATCCAGAGGCCCCCGCCGATCGGCAGCGCCTTGTTCTTCGCCGCTTCGATCAGGAAGATGTCCTTCATCTGCGCCAGTTTTTCCGGCATCCCGGCGGCGAGGTCGTCGGCTTGGCTCCAATCCTTGTCCAGGTTGTAAAGTTCCCAGACGTCCTTGTCCGGCGTCCACTCCCGAATGCCGGGCGGCAGCCCCGGAACCCATGGGAGCCGCGGTCCCATGACGCAGGCCATCCAACCGTCGTGATAGATGGCGCGGCTGCCCATGATTTCGAAATATTGGGTGAGCGAGCTGGCCCTTCGCCGTCGGATCGCCGAAAGAATAGGCGAAACTGACGCCGTCGATCGGGTCCTGCTCGACGCCGTTCACCGTGCGGGGCGGGGTGATGCCGATGATCTCGTAGATCGTCGGGACGACGTCGTTGACGTGGTGAAACTGCGGCCGTGGGGTCGCATCGGGCTTGATCTTCGCCGGCCAGCGGACAGCCATCGGGTTGCGCGTGCCGCCGAAATGCGAGGCCAGGAGCTTCGTGCCCTTGTAGGGCGTGCTGCCGGCCCAGGCCCATCCCGCATGGTACATGGGGTCGGTCTTGGGCGAGCCGAGCACGTCGAGCCCGCCGAGCTCCTCGAGCGCCGCCATATGCTGACCGATGGTGCTGGGAATGCCGTTTTGCGCCAGCAATTCACTGATCGTGCCGTCCTGGCCTTCCGCCGACGAACCGTTGTCGCCCCAGATGTAAAGGATCAGCGTATTGTCGCCATAGCCGAGCCTGTCGATCTCGTCGACGACCCGGCCGACCTGGACATCGACGTGTTCGGTGAAGCCGGCCGCCACTTCCATCAAGCGGCGCTGGAAGGGCCTCTCGTTCTCGGGGATGCTGTCCCAGGACGGCATCGTCTCGTGCCGCGGGGTGAGCTCAGCGTCGGCGGGAATCCAGCCCTTCTCCTTGGCGCGCTCGAAAACGCGCTCGCGGTAGGCGTCCCAGCCGTCGTCGAACTTGCCCTTGTACTTGTCCGCCCACTCCTTCGCGACGTGATGGGGACCGTGGATCGCGCCGCTCGCCCAATACATGAAGAATGGCTTGTCCGGCTGGAAGGCCTTGTGCCTGTGCAGCCATCCGATCGCGTCGTCCGCCAGGTCTTCGCTGAGGTGGTAGCCCTCCTCCACCGTCTTCGGCTGGTGCACGTAGGTCGTGTTGCGCACCAGGTTCGGCTCGTATTGCGACGCCTCGCCGGCCAGGAAGCCGTAGAAATACTCGAAGCCGAGGCTCGTGGGCCAGTTCTCGAACGGGCCGGCCGGAGTGGTCTCCTCGGCCGGCGTGTTGTGCCACTTGCCCCAGGCGGCGGTGGCGTAACCGTAATCCTTGAGCACCTCGGGCGCCAAGGCGCTGCTCCTTGGAATCTTTCCGGAATAGCCGTCCCAGTCATTCGCCAGCTCCGCGATCTGCCCGTTTCCGACCCGGTGATGATTGCGGCCGGTCAACAGCGACGCGCGGGTCGGCGAGCACATGGCCGTTGTGTGGAACCTGTTGTAGGCAATCCCTTCTTTGACGATGCGGTCCATCGTCGGGGTTTGCACCTCGCCGCCGAACGTCGCCGGAAGCCCGGGGCCCGCATCGTCGATGAGCACGATCAGAATGTTCGGCGCGTCGGCCGGAAGCCGGCGCGGCGTCACCCGCTGCTTGTAGACCGACTCTTGCATCGTGCGCCCGGCAATGCTGGCCGAGGGCGTCGGCGGGAACGGAAGGGATTCTTGCTTTTCCAGTTTGTCCTTCGGGTCAGCCATTTATCCTCCCCGGTTTTTGCGAATAGCGTGTTTGCGCCCTAACAAACGCCAGTTCCGGTCATGATAGCGCCTCTGACGAACATGATGAAGGGCGACCGCGTCCCGGGCAACCGAGCGCCGCCACTACTACGACCGCGATCCCCTCGGGCATGATCGGGAATGGCCGCTTGACGTCGATTCCGGCCGTCCATTGCGTTAGTTGACGTCCACGTTTCGCCATCCGCCGTCTTGCGGCGCAACTTACCAGGTCCGGCGCAGGCGCGTAATAGCCGGTCTCGCGCCGTTTCCAGCTTGCGCGCCGGCCGGTAGGCCGATCCGACTTCCGCTCGCGCCATGACGCCGCTGACGTAGTCCCGTTTGCGGCGCGACTTCGGCCATAGATGCTCCGGAAGCAATTCGAGCGTCCGGAGCAAGGAAATTCGAGAAGAAGCCCCGCATGTGGCGTTGCGGTCCCAGCGGCCGCGCAAACAACCCGCCGGCATGGGTCTTCAAGCCGGCGAGCATTAACCCCAGCAGCCAAAACTCGCCCTGACCGCGCTCCAGCCGCACGAGCCGCCCGTCCGCGTGAACATCGAGCGTATCCGGGCCCAGGCGCTCGAAGAGCGCGCCAAGATGCGCCTTGCCGAAGGCGTGATCGTCGATCGCGCGGTTGAGCGCCCCCATCCAGGCGGTGTGCCCGTAATCGTCGACCAAGTCGGCGTCGGCGCCGCGTTCGAGGAGTTGTTCGACGAGCACGAGGTTGCCGGCTCGCGCCGCGAGCATCCAGAGGCGTCGCGCCGCAATAGGTCTTATGGTCGACCCCGTAGAGACCGCAATCTTGCAATATGGTCTTCGGCGAGCGCTCGAGATAGGGCCGCAACCAGCCGCTCTCGCATCGCCGCGACCGCACGCGTGGCGCGCCCCATCGGGTTTTTGGGATCGCCGGCGAAGCCCTCATCCTTGGAGGGGTTGAGCAACAGCAGCCCGTAGAGCGTCCGTTCGGAACGACCCAGCAATTCGCCTTCATGGAGTGAGCGGAAGCGCGGCCGAACTTGGCGTCGCGGGCGAGCTTCTCGATATAGGCGCCTTGTCCATGCCACAGCGCGTAATCGAACATGTTTTGCTTGATCTTCGCAGAAGGGTTTCTGGGATCGAACACCTTGGGAGCCCGTTTTTCTGGTCCGTCAAAGACCACGGGGTCCACGGCGTGGGACGGCTCGCCAGAAACGTTTCCCGTATGGACCGCGCTTGCTCCTGTTTGCCTTGCAGTTCGAGCTTCCGCGCTTCCTGCGCCCATTCGTCCCTGGTCGACGCCTGAACCGGGCCTGTCGCGATTTCGACGACTTCCTCGAGTCCGAGAAGCTCCAGCGAGGATGCCGGACGTCGGACTCGACAAGCGCCAGTCCCTCCATCGCGCAAGTCATCGCAACGTAGAGCGCGTTGACATAGAATTATTTCAATCAAGCGACTTGTCCGCCTTGTCTTTCGCCCGGCGATAATCGAGTTCATCTCCCTCGAGGTCGGCCGCAACCACGTCCCGGCACAAATCGGCGTAGACCGCGCGGTTGCCGCAAGAAACCAGTTGAAAAGGATGACGTTCGGATATTGAGGCCTTTCGCCTCATGAACGGAAAAGACGAGCGGCGTCCTGAAATGCGCGCGGGCGGCGGCCTTGTCCTCGTCGCGTAGAACGATCACCGCGCTGTGGACTGACGCGCGTGACGATGCGTCCAGAGCCTTCAACGCCTTTTCCTCGGCCTTGAGCAAGCGGACTTGGCCTGCCGCGGGAGATGCGCATTTGACCAGGAAACTGCTCTCGCGATCGACTGAGCCGAAACGCGCCTGCTTGATCTTCAACAGGCGGTTGGCCAACGCGGTGACGGCGCGCGTGTTGCGGAAATTCGCCTGCAACACCGTGACGTCGCGGGCCGCGGCCGCCTCGACAAACTCGTCCTGCTGAGCCTCTCGGAACAGGGCGCGCACCGACGCCCAAGAGAAAAAGTTCGGATGCACGATCTGATGCGCGTCGCCGCAGAGAAGGAAGCGATCCTTCGTCTTGAGCGAGTCAAAAATCAGCGCAAGCTGGGCGCTTGTGAAGTCCTGCACTTCGTCCACGACAACGAAATCGTAGAGCGGTTCGGTCTTCGCGCGCCAGCCGTGGGAGACGATATTCAAATCGAACAGCTTGGCGTCCTTCAGCCAAGCCACATACTTTCGGAACAACTCGTGCGCCGCCACCCCGACTTCGCCGGCCGCGAACAGGGATTGCCGCACGCCCAGCGCCTGATAGTTGGCGCCGGACAGTGGCGCGGCCGCGCAACGAGGACGCCGCGGAATTCTTCGAACAAGGCATGCGCGTCCGCCTGGCGCAATTCGCCTCTTAGGCCGCCGCGCCGGCGTTCGAGCCAGGCGCGGAACGCCGCGAAGCTGACTTCGACGCCCTCGGGAACCGCGATCAAATCGACGAATTCGCGGAAGAACTCGATGAATTCGACGTCCTGCGCCGGGTTCTCGTAGCCGTGTGCGCTGTAGAGCTTGCGCGCCGTTTGCGCGAGATAGGCAGAGTGGTCACGTAAAACACCCTGCCGGTCGCCTCCCGCATCTTGGCGAGCGTCACAGCAGTCTTACCCGACCCCGCCGATCCGACGACCACGAGGGGAACTTTGTGACTGCGCACCGCCTCCTGCGCTTCGTCGAAGACGATCGGTCTGTCGAGGAGTTCAAATTCGGCAGCTTGCGCGGGCAACCATCGCAGCTCAAGCCCGCCGCGCGGGGTTGGCTCCGGTTTGGCGCCGCATCATCGGGACCGCCTTCGATCTTCGACCAGTCGATCGCGGCGCCACGCAGAAAGCGGGATTTTTCATAGACGTGATTAGGGATCACTTCGAGAAACAGGCAGACCGTTTCGCCCCTATGCGGCGCGAATTGCGTCGAAGTTCGCGCCTCGTCGTTGAGCTTGGCGCGCCAGTACGGCGTCGGCGACAATTTCTCAGGCCGGCCGCGGCGAAATCTCCCCCGGGCAAGCGCAGCGCCGATTTTTCGACCGACTGGCGAACCGGCCCGGCGCGAGATCACGATCAGAGATGTAGATTCGCATTTGTAAATAATAGCTGGATCACTGGTCTCGGCATATCGGTTCCCGGGTC